>JADLAC010000052.1 GCA_020848435.1 Burkholderiales bacterium
CCGCGAATATCAGACTGATCAACCGTCGGCAAGCCGTCCGTTCTGCTCCCAACACGCTGCATCAGAAACAGGAAAGCTTGACAGGTCAATACATATCAGTGTCCTGAGTCCGAGGTTCGTCGCTATACGGCCAATCCCGACAATGGCACCCTTGAATGGCAAAAGTGGCGAAATCGGCGCCAGACGCGAAGCGAACCGCAGGCGAGGCTTGGACACCTGGCGAGGATTCGCGCCAAAGTATGGCGTCGATTCTCGGCATCTTTTGTGCGGCGAATTTCGGACTCAGGATACTAGGGAGAGACCAGCATGCGACTGAGCGCGGAAGAGCAGGCCATGGCCGCGGGCGAACGCGGCGTCGCGCTGCGCGAAGCGATCGAATTGCAGATCGCGGTCGGGGAGTTCTACGGCGCCGAGCGCATGGTGGCGGTGACCAATGCGCACATGATGGGCGATATCGAGGTGATGGGCGATGCCGGCTTGGAACACTTGCGGCGCCTGGCGGAGCAGGGCGCCCACTGCCGGGTCGACATGTCGACCAACGCGCGCTGTTTCGATTTCGATTGGGTGGAGCGCCTGGGCCAGGATGCCGGTGAAGCGGGCAAGGAACGGCGGGTGATCGAGCATCTGCGCGCGCTCGACGTTGCCACCACCGACACCTGCATCAACTATCAAACCATCTACCAACCGCACTTCGGCGAGCGCCTCGCCTGGGGCGACACCGGCACCGTGATCTGGGCCAACTCGGTATGCGGGGCCCGCACCAACTTCGAGGGCGGGCCTTCGGCCATGGCCGCCGCGCTCACGGGCCGCACACCCGAATACGGCATGCATCTCGATGCGGCCCGCCGCGGCACCTTCGTGGTCAAGGTCGAGGCGCCGCTCGACGACCTGGCCGATTGGGGTGCCCTGGGCAAGCTGGTCGGGGAACCGCACCAGAGCTATTACCATGTACCGGTGTTCACCGGCATCGCGCGCTCGCCCGGCGCCGACGAGCTGAAGCACCTCGGCTGCTCGCTTGCGAGCTATGGCTCGATGGCGATGTATCACATGGTCGGAGTGACGCCGGAAGCGCCCAGCCTCGAGGCCGCGCTCGGCGGCAATCCCGCGCGCGAAGCCGTGACGGTGACTGCGGCCGATATCGAATCGGTATACGCCTCTTACCGTAACCAGGACGCGAGCTGCAATTTCGTCGTCTTCTCGGGCCCGCAGCTCTCGCTGTGGGAGTTGAAACGCCTGGCCGGGTTGTTCGACGGCCGCGAGGTGCATGCCGGCACGACCGTGTTCGTGACCACCAGCAGCGCGTTGGCGGCGCAGGCGCGCAAGCTCGGCTACATCGGCATCCTCGAAGCGGCCGGGGTGATCGTGCTCGAAGGCGTGTGCGTCTATATCCTGCAGAATCTTTCGGCGATGCGCGCGGCCAACCGCTGGAGCCACATGATCTCCAACTCCGCCAAGATCGTGAACACGATCACCGCGCACAAGTTCAACACCATCCTCAGGCGCACCGAGCAGTGCGTCGAGATCGCGTGCAGCGGGGTATTTCGATGAATGCGCCGCGCCTGGTCATCGAAGTCACCCGCGCCTGGGGACCGGCGGTGGAAGGCGAAGCGGTCGTCTCGGCGGAAGGATTCAGCCCGCGCTACGACCTGGATCGCTGGAGCGGGGTCATCACCAAGCGCGGGCACAAGCTCGAGGGCGTTTCGATCTGCGACAAGATCCTGTTCTTTCCCACGGCCAAGGGCGGCATCGCAGCGGGCTGGGCGTTCCACGACATCAAGCACAAGGGCATCGGACCGAAGGCTTTGTGCTTCGGCATCACCAATCCGGTGATGGTGCAAGGCGCGATCTTTGCCGGCATGCCCATCACCGAGGGCTGGTCGCAGGACCCGCTGCAGTGCCTGCGCAGCGGCGATTGGGTGCGAGTCGATCCGGCGGCGAAGCGCATCGAGCTGCTACGCAGGCCTTGACTCGCGGCAGCGGGGGGGCCGGCGAGCAACACACCGCCTGCGCTCGGCGCGGGGCAGGGCGTGCTCGTGTGAGGGCGGACCATGAAGCGGTGGACGCGGCGTGGGTGCAGCTTCGCGGGTGCCAACTGCCAGTGATAGATCCGACGTTGGGCGCGGGGCGCACTGGATCTTGCTCGGCGCGCCGCATGGCCGATCGATCCCGAGCCCATGCGGGCGGACGGAACCGCCTGAAGGCACGGGGGTGCATGCTAAACTCCCCTCTGTCGCTCACGCCTGAAGACCAATCGCGCTTGCCCATGAAACCACCCGTCGTTCCCCGTCCCGCGGCGACCATCGCTATGGTGCGCGATGTGGCCCAAGGCTTCGAAGTGCTGATGATGCAGCGCAGCCAGGGGTCGGACTTCATGCCCGGGGTGTACGTCTTTCCCGGTGGCGCCATCGATGCGGAAGATTCCGACCCGGAGCTGTTCGCGCTCTGCTGCGGGCTCGACGACGCGCAGGCGAGTCGTGCGCTCGGGGTCGACCAGGGCGGCCTCGCATACTGGGTCGGTGCCATCCGCGAATGCTTCGAGGAAGCGGGTCTGCTGCTGTGCTACGACCGCGGCGGCACGCTGCTGAGCCTGGATCGGCCCGAGCTGGAGGAGCGTTATCTCGCGCACCGCGCCGCGCTCAATAGCGGCGAGCTCGGCTTCCTCGAATTCTGCCGCAGCGAGGGCCTGCGTCTGGCCGCCGATCGCTTGACCTACTTCAGTCACTGGATCACGCCGGTAGGGGCGCCGAAGCGCTTCGACACGCGCTTTTTCGCCGCGGTGACGCCCGAGCGCCAGCAGCCATTGCACGACGCGAAGGAAGTCATCGACGCCGTGTGGGTGCGTCCGGCCGAGGCGCTCGAGCGCGATCGGGCGGGGACGCTCGCCTTGCGCACGCCGACCATCGTCACCTTGCGCCAGCTCGATGCTTCGCCCGATTGCACGGCGCTGCTGCGGGCGTTGAGCGCGCAGAAGGAAATCCCGGCCATACTGCCGGCGATCAGCGCCGACGGCGGCCGGCTCCTGCCGGGCCAGCCCGGCTACGCGGAGGCGGCGAGCAATCCATCGCCGAAATGGAAATGAATGCCATCCGGCCGGGCGAAGTCGTTACCTTGAGCGAGCGGGTGCGCCGGCTCACGGCCGCCAATCCCGGCGTCATGACCGGTCCGGGTACCAATAGCTATGTCGTCGGCGAGCAGTCGCTCGCACTGATCGATCCGGGGCCGGCGCTGGAGCCGCACATCGAGGCGTTGTTGCGCCTGGCCGGCACGCGGCTGCGCTGGATTTTGTGCACGCACACCCACCAGGATCATTCGCCCGCGGCGGCAGCGATCCGCGCGGCGACCCAGGCACAGGTGATCGGCATGCCGCCGCCGGGCGGCGGGCGGCAGGACATGACGTTCGCACCCGACTGGATCATGCGCGATGGCGAGCGCCTGCAGGGGCCTGGCTTCACGCTGCGCGCGGTGCACACGCCGGGGCATGCGTCCAACCACTTGTGCTACTTGCTCGAGGAAGAACGGCTGCTCTTCACGGGCGACCACGTCATGCAGGGCTCCACCGTGGTGATCGGGCCGCCCGACGGCGACATGAGCGCCTATCTCGCCTCGCTCGACAAGCTGCTCCACCTCGACGTGGCGCGGTTCGCGCCCGGCCACGGCCACCCGATCGACACGCCGCACGAAGAGGTGCACAAGCTTGTCCGCCACCGCTTGGGACGCGAGCAGAAGGTCTTGCGCGTGCTCGACAAGCTTCATCGCGGCAGTCTCGATGCGCTCGTCGTCGCGGCTTACGACGATGTCTCCGAGAAGCTGCATCCGGTGGCGCGCCGCTCGCTGCTGGCGCACCTGCTGAAGCTCGAAAGCGACGGCCGGGCCAGGCGCGAAGGCGACGACTGGATCGGCATCAGCTAAGGGCCTTGTTGTCGGGGCGCGTTTTCCAATCGTTGTCCACGGGCGACACGCCGGCGAATGCCGCGTCCCCTGAGGCTGGGCATCGCCCCGCCGTAAAGATCGCCTCGGGGCTGACAGGGTACCGCGTTGCGCGGCAGCCCACGCCAAGCCCGCGCGAGCGGCCGATACCTCGGGGGCTGATCGGATAGCGCGTTGCGCCGCTTCCTTATTGCAGCGGCGTAGGCTGGGCGGACGAGCTGTCCGCCGGATCGAGCCCCTCGCGCGCAGGCTCGGAACCCAGCGGCGGCAACAGCGGATACTTGCCGCGCGGTTTTTTCTCTGCCGGGCGCGGCGGGCTCTCGGCAGGCGCCCCCTCGGTTGATTCCAGGACCGAGGCAGACGATGGCATCCGGCCTTTCTGCACGTTCCAGCCCTCCTTGTAGCGTTTCCAAGCGGGCACCTTGGAATCGGTCACTTGCGGGATCGCCGCAGCCTTCAGCCGCGCCTCGATCTTTGCCGGTTCCTCCGCGAACACCGATGCGCGCTCGAACTCGTACCAGGGATCGGCGGCCGCCGGATCGTGGAGCAGGTTGTGCAGCAGGCGCAGATGGATGTATGCCTTGCCTGCGACGTCGAATTCGAGCTCGACCCAACCTCGCCAGCCGGCGCCGATGCGAAAGCGCTGGGTTCGCGGGATGCGCACCTGCGCGGTGTCGAAGCGCGGCTGGGTGTAGAACGCCGTGCGCGAATACTTTTCGTGCTCGGGGGCGTACCAATAATAGTTGCCGCGCACGAGCTCCTGCGCGCTTGCCCAGCACGCAAAGGCGATCATCGCGCCGCAGGCACAAGCCGTGGACAAGCGAGAGACCGGGTTGCGAAGTCTCATCCCTGATCGGCCTGACGCAGCGCCGCCGGGTCGTTTCGCCCGAGAGCTTTCACCGCCCCGCAGGCGATCAACTGCTCGATCTCGATATCGCTCAAGCCTGCCTCGCGCAGCACTTCCACGCTGTGCTCGCCCAGGCGTGGTGCCGGGCGCGAGTTGCCCGGCCGCGATAGCGAGAAGCGCAGCGGCAACTTCATGCTGCGCAGGGCACCTTCGCTCGGGTGCTGCTCGATGCGGAAGAAGCCGACATCGTCCAGATGCGGATCGGCCATTAGGCTTTCCAGCGTGTGCAGCGGTGCCGCCGGGATGTCCGCGCGCTCCAGCACATCGAGCCATTCGGCGCTGGTGCGGGTGCGCATGCACGCCTCCGTGATCGCGTACACCTCCTTGGCGTTGCGGCTGCGCCGCGCGCGCACGGCAAAGCGCTCTTCGGTCTTCAGCTCGGGCCGGCCGATCACGTCGCAGAACGCGCGCCACTGGCCATCGCTCGAGGCCATGACGCAGATGTAGCCGTCGGCCGTAGCGTAAGGCCGCCGATCGAACAGCCGGATGGTGCTGCCGCTATCCACCGGCGGCTCGAAGTTATGGCTCCAGAGATGCTCGGAGAGCACGAACTCGGCCATGGTCTCGAACATCGGCACTTCCACTTCCTGGCCTTGTCCGCTGCGTTCGCGGTGGAGCAAGGCGGCCAATACGGCGTTGGCGAGGTATACCCCGCAGACGCGATCGCACACATTGATCGGCACGAACTGCGGCTTGCCGCAGATCTGCGCGAGCAGGGAAGGCAGCGCGCTCAAACCCTGGATCACGTCGTCATAAGCGGGACGGCCGGCATAACGCCCGCCGCTGCCGAAGCCGACCGCCACGCAGTAGACGATATCGGGCTTGACCGCGCGCACCGCGGCATAGTCCAGGCGAAGCCGCGCCATCGCCTCGATCCGGCTGTTGTGCACGACCGCGTCCGCGGTCGCTGCCAGCCGCAGGAAGGCAGCGCGGCCCGCGGGCTGCTTGAGATCGAGCGCCAGGGCGCGCTTGGAGCGGTTCAGCACCAGGAACTGGCAGCTCATGCCGGGATTGCGCGCCGGGCCCAGGACACGGCGCCCGTCGCCGCCCACCGGCTCGACCTTGATCACGTCGGCACCCAGGTCGGCGAGCAGCTTGGTGGCGTAGGGGCCGAGCAGCACCGTGGTCAAATCCAGGATGCGCATGCCGGCGAGCGGCCCCGCCGGCGCGGTGCGATCGCGAGCGGCCGTCATCGGGCGCGCTTTCGACGAAGCGGCATGTCCAGGCGCTCGCCGCGGTTACGGGTTGCGTTGATCGGAAAAGCGCGCCGGGCGCTTTTCCAGCAGCGCGTTCAAGCCTTCCTTGAACTCACCGCTCGACATCGCCAGCGCCTGCCCGAAGCCCTCGTACAGGAACATTTCGTCGAGCCCGGTTTCGAAGCTCCGCGCCATGATGAGCTTGGCGATGCCGATGACGCCGGCCGGTCCTTGGGCGAGCGCCGTGGCTTTCTCCATGCAAACGGCATCGAGCTCGTCGTCACCGACCACTTGCGCCACGAGGCCCGCGGCGAATGCGTCCTGCGCGCTCCAGGTCGCATTGCCGAACAGGAACTGCTTGGCGCGCGCCATACCGACCAGGCGTGGCAAGGTATACATGGTCGCGACATCGGGGCAGACCCCGACGCGGAAGAAGCCGGCCATGAACTTGGCGCTGTGCGAGGCGACGATCAGGTCGCCGGCGAAGGCGAGCCCCATGCCGCCGCCGACGGCGACGCCGTTGACGCCTACCACCACCGGCTTTTCCATGCGCAGAAAGGGCAGCAGCCATTCGCCCAGGCGGCGAAAGCGCCGGTGTGCACCCCATGCGCCGGTGATGGTGGACAGATTCTTCAGGTCCCCGCCGGAGCAAAAGGCGCCGCCGCTGCCGGTGAGGTAGACGGCGCGCACGCCCTCATCGGCGGCGACCTCGGCGAGCGCGGCGGAGAGCTCGACCCGCATTTCGTTGGACAGCGAATTGCGCGTCTTCTCGTTCACCATGCGGACTATGGCGACCGCACCCTGCTGGCGCAAATCGACCAAGCGGCTCGTGCTCATGCTCGCCCCTAGGGTTCTCCAAAGATCCCCAGTATAGCGGCGCACTTGCGCATTGTCAGGGCGACTGATTGCGCTCGCGGGTAACGCGCGTCGACTATAATCCCCAGCGTGCGTAGCCGGCGCGCGCTGCTTGCAGCCGACCAAGCCGTCGATCTTCGGGCTACGCACATCAGGGGACAAAGGAGCACGAGCATGATGCGCGCCGTCGGCCGTACGATGGCGGTTTTCGAGTCCTTCAGCGCGGACCGACCGAGCTTGACGTTGCAATCGATCGCCAACCGGATCGGCCTGCCCAAGTCGACCACTTTCCGCTTGGTCCAGAGCCTGCACGAGACGGGCTACCTGGTGCGGCTGGAGAATCAGGAATATTGCCTGTCAGGGCGTTTTCTCGTGCTTGCGACGCTGGCCCGGACCAACCTCGATATACGCCGCATCGCCCGAGCCGTGATGGAGGATGCGGCGCACGCTTCGGGCGAAACGGTGACGCTGAACGCGGCTAGCGGACACGAACGGGTGTGCGTGGCGGTGGTCGAGTCTGCGCCGCTCAGCAACATGCCCAAGCCCGGGGAACATCTGCCGCTGGTCGATGGTGCGAGCGCCAAGCTGCTGCTCGCATTCCTGCCGCGGAGCGACTTCAAGGAAGCCGTCAACTACGCGCTGCGCGTCTCCGGCCAGCGCCGTTCAGCGCTGCTGACGGAGCTCGAGCGGGTGCGGCAGGCGGGCTACGCGGTGACCCACGGCGAACGCGTCGTCGGCTTGAGCGCGGTCGCCGCGCCGGTTCGCGATACCATCGACGACGTCAAGTACTGCCTTTCGATTGCCGGGCCGACCGCGCGCATGAGGCCTCGCATCGGCGAGCATATCCGCATCGCCACGCGCGCTGGCGAAGAAGTATCGCGACGCCTGGGCGCGCGCGCGAGCAATGCGCGGCGCATCGAACCGTCGGCTGCGCTATCATGATTTGACGGCAGGTAAGCACCTGCGGGCGGACGCGAATGAGCACATCCACAGAATCTGCGATACGACTCGCACGGGCCGAGGATGCCGTGGCCATCGCGCGCATGTCGCGCGACACTATCGAGACCGGCCTGGGCTGGTCGTGGCGGCCGCAACGGGTGCTCGGTTGCATCCGCGATCCCAACACCTTGGCCATCGTCATCGGGCGCGAGCGCGTGCAGGGATTCTGCATCACGCAGTTCGCCGACGAAATCGGTCATTTGAGCCTGCTCGCGGTCGATGCGAAGAGCCGCCGCCGCGGCCTGGGCCGCCAGTTGGTGATCTGGATGCTTGCGAGCGCGCGGGTCGCGGGCCTCGCCACCATTCACGTCGAGATGCGCACGACCAACCTGCCGGCGCGCGCGTTCTATCGCACGCTCGGGTTCGAGGATGCCGGCGTGGTCGCGGGCTATTACCGCGGGGTCGAATCGGCGTTGCGCATGGTGCTCAGCTTGCGCTCGCGCGATCTTTCGGATGTGAGCTGGGAGCCGCCGCTCGCCTGGCGGCGTCCCGCGGATTCCTGAAAGGCTCGACATGGCAAGCTTGAGAGGCAAGACTGCATTGGTGACCGGATCGACCGGCGGCATCGGCGAAGCGTTCGCGCACGCGTTTGCCCGCGAGGGCTGCAACGTCGTGCTGAACGGCCTGGGCGAGGCCGCCGCGATCGAGCGCCTGCGCTGCGCGCTAGCCGCCGAGCATGGTGTCGAGGTGGTATATGAAGGCGCCGATCTCGCGCGCGCCGACCAGGTAGCGGCGATGATGGCGAGCGCCCTCGATCGCTTCGGTACGATCGACGTCCTGGTGAACAACGCCGTGACCCGTCACTATGCGCCGGTCGAAGCATTCCCCGTGGACAAGTGGGAGCAGGCGCTGGCGGTGAACCTGTCGGCCGCGTTTCATAGCGTGCGCCTCGCTCTGCCGGCGATGAAGCGTCGCAACTGGGGGCGCATCATCAACATGGGATCTATCCATGCCACCCGCATGGTGCCAAACCGCATCGATTACATGACCACCAAGGCGGCGATCGTCGGCATGACCAAGGCGATCGCGCTCGAGTGCGCCGAGACCGGCATCACCTGCAACGCGCTGTGCCCGGGCTGGGTACTGACCCCGCACGCCGAACGCCAGATCGCTGCGCGCATGCAGGAGAAATCGCTTGCGCGCGAGCAAGCCGTCGCCGAGCTGCTGACCGTCCGCCAGCCGAGCCGCCGGCCCATCATGCCGGCCGAGGTCGCGGCGCTGGGACTTTTCCTGTGTACCGATACGGCGGCGAACATCACCGGGGCCGCCTTGCCGATCGACGGCGGCTGGGCCGCCGGCTAGGGTCGCAAGACATCGCGCGAAATCGAGTCCGACCGGCTCCCAGGTCGCGCCGCGTGCCGATTGGCGTCCAACCGAGCTTCAGCCTTTGCGCAGCACCTTCGCCGCGAACGCGAGACAGGCCGCGTTGAGCCAGAACACCGGGCCGACGCCGAAAGCGGTGCCGAGCCCGCCGGAGGCGATCGGCACGGCGAAGTGCATGAAGTGGTTCACCATGAGGCGCACGCCGTTGGCTTCCCCGGCCCGCGCCGCCGGCGCGCGGCTGTACGTGATCATCATCGACAGCGGTTGTCCGAGGCCCAGGGTGAGGCCGAGCGCGATCGAGAGCGT
Source organism: Burkholderiales bacterium (assembly GCA_020848435.1). GTDB lineage: Bacteria > Pseudomonadota > Gammaproteobacteria > Burkholderiales > WYBJ01 > WYBJ01. The sequence continues at coordinate 9,514 of JADLAC010000052.1, forward strand.
CGCCAGCGCGTAGACGTCGCGAAACAGCGGAAAGACGACGAACAGCAGCGCGGCAACGATCATGGCCCAGGCGAGCAGGCCCGCTTCCGACAGCCGCTGCACCAGCGGCGGCAGGAAGAAGCGGGCGACGAACGCGGCGGCGCCGAACAGCGCCAGCAAGACGCCGATGGTCGCGGCGCCGAATCCCATGGCATGGGCGTGCACGGGCAGGTAGAAGGTGTAGAGATCCCAGCCCGTGACGACCAACCCGCTCGATAGAAAGCTCGAGCGCAGCGGCTTGTCGCGCAACAGCTCGAACGCGCTCGACCGCACGGCGGCGGGCGGCGCATCGCTACGCAAGCGCAACAGCCCCGGCAGCAGCGGCAGCCCCATGACGGGCACCGCGGCGATGAGTGCCAGCACCAGGTAGCTCGGCGTCGCTCCGAGATGCTGCACGGCGAAGCCCGCGCCGAGCGGTCCGAACAGCGTCGACAGCGAATAGCCCTGGCTCAAGATGCTGAAGTTGCGCGCGCGCGTGCTCGGCGTGCTGAGAAGCGCGATCAGGCTCTGGACCGAGACGTTGAAGAAGATGAAGCCTGCGCCGATCACCACCGCCGAAACGTAGAGCGCGTTGATGGATGCGAACGCATACGGCAGCACCAGCGCGAACAAGACCAGTGCGCTGCCGAGCAGCATCGGACGCAGCGGTCCGAGACGATCGCTCAGCTTGCCCGCCTGGATCGCGAGCAGCAAGGACAGCGCGGCATACAGACCGGCCAGCACGCCGACCTGGAGAGGATTCGCGCCCAGCTCGAGCGCGAACAGCGATGCGACCAGGCGGCTGCCGATGTAGCAGCCGTGGGTCAGCAGACTGAGCAGCGTGACGGCATAGACCATGCCTTCGCCGCCAGGCTAGCCCGGATACTTCATCGGCGGCTTGCGCATGCGCCGGAGCGACCGCGTGAAACAGCCGGGGCGAGGAGGCTGTCGCGGCGTCTGCGTCGCCATCCTAGCGCTGCGCGAAATCGCCGCCGTCGCACACGTGAAACCAAGCCCGATAGGCTCCTAACGCAGGTCGCTGCCGGTGACGCGCTCCAGGATGCGCACGATTTCGGTGTGGTCGGCGTTGCCGCCCAGCGCCTGCTCGGCCTCGTTCCACAGCGGCACGCAATGCTGCCCGAGCGGCATCGGCGCTGCCACTGCCGCGGCGAGGTCGAGCGCGGTGCGCAAGTCCTTGGCCATGAGCCCGATGGAGAAACCGGAGCCGAAGCTGCGCGACAGGATGAACTGGGCGAACTTCACCTCGGTGGCGTTGTTCTTGCCGGTCGAGGCGTTCAGCACTTCGAGCGCCTTGTGCGGATCGAGACCGAAGCGTTGCGCCGCGACCAGTCCCTCGGCTGCGGCCAGCAGGCCGGTGGCCGAGACGTAGTTGTTCAAGCACTTGATGGCATCGCCCGCGCCGAGGCCGCCGACCACGAAAAGCTGTGAGCCCATGGCGCCGAGCAGCGGCCGGCAGCGATCGATGACCGCGCTGTCGCCGCCGATCATCACGGCGAGCTGACCCGAGACCGCGCGCCGCACGCCGCCGGACACCGGTGCATCGATCATGTGAATGCCGCGGCGCGCGAGCTCCTCGCCGAGCGTGCGGGTGCCGACGGGGGCGGAGGAGCTCATGTCGATCAGCACGGAACCCGCGGGGAGGGCGTCCGCGAGCCCCGTATCGGGCGCCCCGTCGCGGCCCAGCGCGACTTCGCGCACGATGCGCCCGTCGGGCAGCATGGTGATCACCACCCGGCAGGCGCGCGCGAGATCGCTCACGCGCTCGTACACCGGCGCGTCCAGCTCCTTGCCCAGGTCGCGCGCGAGGGCGGGGTCGAGGTCGTTCAATGCGAGCTGAAAGCCCGCGCGCTTGAGGTTGCGCGTCATGGGCGCGCCCATCTTGCCCAAACCGATGAAGCCGACGCGCTCGGGCGGCGTGAACGGATCCGTCATGAAGCCTCCAGGATGGCGGTGAGTCGAAAGCAGGGATAGTAGCATCGACCCAGCCGCCCGCCTGCGCTAGGCCTGCGCGCGAGGGCGGCACAGGCCCGCATGGCATAATCGAGCCTTGTTCGCGAAACGCGTGCGGCGAGGAGATTCGACGATGAAACAGCTCAAGCTTCCGGCCGTGTTCATGCGCGGCGGCACCAGCAAGGCGATCGTGTTCCAGCAGAAGGATTTGCCGGCCGAGCGTGCGCTGTGGGACGACATCTTCCTGGCCGCGATCGGCAGCCCCGACCCGAGCGGGCGCCAGCTCGACGGCATGGGCGGCGGGGTTTCGTCGCTCTCCAAGGTCTGCGTGGTAGGTCCGTCGTCGCGGCCCGATGCCGACATCGACTACACCTTCGCGCAGGTGCTGGTGAAGGACCGCAAGGTCGACTATTCGGGCAACTGCGGCAACATGTCGTCGGCGATGGGGCCGTTCGCCGTCGACGAGGGCATGGTCGCGGCGGGCGGTGCGGATGCGGTCGTGCGCATTCACAATACCAATACGAAGAAGATCATCCGTTCGCGCTTCGCGCTCGACCAAGGGCTCGCCGCGGTCGACGGCGAGCTCGCCATTCCGGGCGTGTCGGGGACCGGTGCGCCGGTGCGGCTCGAGTTTCTCAACCCGGGCGGCGCGACCACCGGCAAGCTGCTGCCGACGGGCAACGTCACCGACGTGCTCGACGTGCCGGGGCTGGGTCGGATCACCGTATCGATGGTGGATGCGGCCAACGCGTGCGTGTTCGTGCGCGCCCAGGACGTGGGCTTGACCGGCGTGGAGATGCCAGATGCGCTGGATGGCAACCGCGAAGTCATGGCCAAGCTCGGCGCGATTCGTCTCGCCGCATCGGTCGCGATGGGGATCGGCAAGAATCTCGAGGAAGCGGCCAGGAAGACCACCGTGCCGTTCGTCGGCTTCGTTTCGGCGCCGCAGTCGGCCAAGACGCTCGCCGGGGAGGCCATTGCCGCCGAGGACATCGATCTCACGGGGCGCATGCTTTCGAACGGGCAGGCGCACCGCGCGCTGCCGCTCACGGCATCGCTGTGCATGGCGGTTGCGGCGCGCCTGGAAGGCAGTCTCGTGCACGCCGCCGCACGCAGGACCGAAGACACGGATGCGCCGATTCGAATCGGCATGCCGTCGGGCGTGCTGGTGGTCGCGGCCAGCGTCAAGCGCCAGGACGGGCAGTGGGTGGCCGAGCAGGGGGCGTTCTACCGCACCGCGCGGCGCTTGTTCGAGGGTGCCGTGTACGTGCGCGCTTCGCAGGTCGGCGCTCAAGCCGATGCGCTGCGTCCTCGAACCGAGTCGGCGCATTGAGCGGGCTTGCGGGCGGCTCGGTCGTGCGGGATGACGTTTTCGGATAGTTAGCCGTGTGGGTGATCCTGCTTTACTTCGTCGCCAGCGTGTTCATCGTGATCGGCTTCATGCTGCTGTTCGCTTTCCGCCGCACGCGCCGCTGGGAGCTGATCGTGTTGTCGTTCGTGTATTCGGGGTCGGGCTTGGCCGCGGGCTATTCGCTGCAATGGTGGCCGCTGATCGCGGGCTTCGTCGTGGCCTGGCTGCTCAAGTTCGCCGGCTACGATCCGGACAAGCCGATCGAAAGCAGGGTAAACGGACGCTCGGCCTCGGATCGGCCGCCCGGGACTGGCTAGCCGCTTGGCGGCAGATCGGGCAGCAGCGTGATTTCGACCCGCTCATAGTCGTAACCGCGTTCCAGCACACCTTCGAGCCTGGCCCGGCGCCAACGCTTCTCGAACGAAATCATGCATTCGATCGGGCCGGCGAAGGCGCCTTGATCGAGCAGCAGCGAAGGCGCGCCTTCGCCGCGAAGCAGGATGGCATCGTGATAGATGTCGGCGGTGCCTGCGACCGCGACCCAAGTGTTGCCGGCGTCGCCGCTGCCGATGCGAAGCCGGGCGCAGGCCGCATCGGCCGGGATGGTTTGGAGTCCGATCGACAGGCGGCCCTGCGCCGTACGGCTCAAGCGTCGCAGGACGGCGGTCTGCCATTCCAGGCTGTCGAGGCGGCGATACCCGACCAGCATACCGATGCGCGCCCAGCCGCCGTGGGCCTGGGCGAACGCGCCCAGGCCGGTTTCACTGATGTCGGTGATCGCCCAGCGCTCGGTCATCTGCCGGTCGCCTTCGAGCTCGAACTTCTGCAGCGTCTCCATGGCCGTGGCAGCCGGCTGCGCGCGGCCGGCATCCTCGCCCGTATCGCCGACGGAACCGAAGCGCAGCTTGCCGAAGAGCTTGTGGTCGTAGGGCGTGTTCTCTTCGTAACTCAACTGACCGCCGGCCTTGGCGAATTCGCTCGCGGCGATCATGCGGCGGACCTGGCCGACGCCGTGGGTCGCCAGTACCTCGCCTTCGGTGCGGTCGCGCCGATGCTGGCGTTGCGGCGGCTCGACCGACCAATGCGCGATGACGAGATGGAGCAGGCTGCGATATGCGTCGCTGTCCAGGCGCGCGGGTGCAAGCCAGTCGGGCACCGCGGCCGAGGCTAGGGCCTGTTTGCGCAGTGCGCCGAGCTGTGCATATGCCCCCGCTGCACCGAAAAAACGCTGTCCCGGCCGCGGCCGCAGTCCTTTCAGCCAGCGCCGCACGATCGGATCGCGGCCTGGATCGAGCACGAAGGGGGTCGATTCGCGATAGCTCTCCGAGAACTGGTAATGGGTGGCGAAGCGCCGCAAGACCAGGTCGAGCGCAGCCATCTGCGCGGGCAGCAGGTTCGCGATCGGCGCCGCCTCGAACAGCAGCGCGATCAGGAACTCGCGTTCAACGCTGGTCTGGTAGCCGCCGTGGGGATAGAGCTCGATGAGCGTGCCCGTACCGGCGCCTTCGCTCGACGAGGCCAAGCCGATCGCGTGCTCCCAGTAGCTCGGCTCGACGTCGCGATAGCGCAGGCGCAGCAGCGACTTGTAGCGCCCGAGCGCGGTCATCGCGCGGCAGCCGATCACGACCGTATCGCTACGCTCTGCCTCCCCCTGTGGCGCGCGCGCGGCGAGGGCATCCAGGCAGACGCGATAGCCCGTATGGAGATTGCGGTAGTAGCGCGCCAAGGCGAGCCAGGCGCCGTCCGAGATACGCCGGCCACGTTCGTCTTCGAACAGATCGAGCCAGACCTGGGCCAACGGCTCCTGCGCCCGCTCGTCCAGGCGTTTCAACGCCCGCCGCAGGCGGCTCGCCTCGATCTGGAGCGCAGCCGCGTGCTCGAACTGCTCGCCGATCGCCTCGATGGTGCGCGCGGGCAGCGTGACCGGCAGCGCGGCGATGAAGTTGTCCAGACCGCGCTCGGAGCCGAGCGAGTCGGGATCGTCATCGGCCTGGGTGAACTGCTTCGCCAGCCACTTGAACATGCGACGTGAAGCCTGCTCGCGCTCGGGTTGCGGCGCCGCCTGTGAATTACTCAACGGAGGGTACCAGTGCATGCAGGCTTCTTACAACCGCGCTGGCGGATTGCGGCTGCGTTCCGTATCGACGTGCCTGTGGTATCGGCCGCGATTGCGACAAACTTTACGGTCACGCTCGCCGCGAGCGGTGCGGGGCGAGGCCGCCCGCGATCAGGCCCGCCGCGAAGCCGCCTGCGATGCGTGGGTGCGCGACCTGGTGCAGGCCGAGGCCGCTTCGGATCACGCCCGCCGCGACGCCGCGCGGCGGCGCAGCGGCTGGACGTTATTCGAGCGGCGCGCGGGACGAGAGGCAGCCGCGCCTTGCGCTTCCCGAATGATCGTCAGCATGCGGGCAACGGCGTCCTTGCGGGCCCGCGGCAAGGCGGCGATGGCAGCCTGCAAGCGAGCGCTGCGGCGCGCATCGAGGCGCCGGCCCAGGCAGTCGTTGAGCTTGATGGCGTGATCTTCGAGGCTCACCGGCGGCTGGCCCCAGCAGCCCTTGGGGCCGTGCGAGACGGCGCTGTAGCGGCCGCCGTCGGTGCAATCGGCCTCGATCTCGACTCGCATCTGGCGCCATTCGCCGGCTATCGCCGGATCCTGGGTGAGCCGCATGCGCGGCAGCAGCGCCTGCATGTCCGCGCGCAAGCGGCGCTCGTCGCTGAACGTATCGATGCCGACCGCGCCGTCGAGCAGCGCCGCGGCGGCGGTGTACTGGAGGCTGAACTTGCCGTCCAGACCGGTCGCGGGCTGCGGCCGATCGACATACTGCATCACCGGGGAGATGATGCGCACCTCGCCCAGGCGCGCCGGATCGCCCACCTGCTCGCGCAGCGCGAGCGCCGCGGTGATGGCGAAGTGCGTCGCGTACTGGGAAGGAAAGAGCTTGATCGCCAGCCCGGGATCGACCACGCGCCACGGCCGGCCGTACGCGAGCAAGCGCTGCGCGTCGAAGCCGTCCGGGTAGAAGGTCTGCACCAGGCCCTTGTGCGCTTCGAATACATCCACGTTGCCGCTGAAGCCGATCTCGGCGAGCAGGGCGGCATCGAGCCCGGCCGCGGCCGCGCCGCCGCAATGCGCCGACTTGGTCATCGTGCCGACATTCGCGAGCACGCTGCCGCAGCGCGAAGCGGCGATGCCGAACGCGTGCCGCAAGCGCATGCTGTCGAGCTTCAGCAGGTGCGCGGCGCTGACCACGGCGCCCATGACGCCCGCCACGCCGGGTGGATGGAAGCGCAAGTGCTCCGGTTCGTACTGGTCGCCGGCGTATTGCATGCGTCCCTGGATCTCCATGCCCTTGGCGACGGCTGCGACGACCTCGGCGCCGTTGAGCCCACGCGCTTCCGCGAGCGCGAGCGCCACCGGCACCGTTGGCGACACCGAGTGTGTGGGTGGGCTCCACATCGGCTCGAAATCGAGCACGTGCGTCGCCATGGCGTTGATGTAGGCGGCGTGCACCGGGGAGGCGCGAAAGCCCAACCCCCACACGCTGCTCTTCGGCTTGGAGCCGAGCGCGCGCAGGTGCTTTGCCATCAACCGGATCGGCGCCTGCGCGCAGCCGGCCAGACCGACCGCGATGCCGTCGGCGATCGCTTGCACGGTGCGGCGGCTGACCTCCGCGGGCAAATCGTGCGAGCCGATCGCGGCGATGGTTTCGGCCAACTGCGCTGTTACGCCCATTGCATGGTCCTCGTGTGTTCAGCGATAGATCCAGGGCCGGCGTTCGCGGTCGGCGGCCTGGTAGGCGGCGATGGCGGGTTGCATGCGAAGGCTCATGCCGATTTCGTCGAGTCCTTGCAGCAGGGCATCGCGGCGACGCGCATCGACGCGAAACGGGCGTACCGAACCGTCGCGCGCGGTGACGCTCTGGGCTTCCAGGTCGACGTCGAGGCGGGGCTCGCCGCGCTCCAGGAGATCCATCAGCGCTGCGACGTCCTCGACCGCGAGCTCGATCAGGAGAATGCCGTTCTTGAATGCGTTGTCGAAGAAAATGCCGGCGAAGCTCGGCGCGATCAGAGCGCGAATGCCGTAGTCGAGCAGAGCCCAGGGCGCATGCTCGCGCGAGCTGCCGCAGCCGAAGTTCGCATCCGCGACCAGGATTTGCGCTGCGCGATAGCGCGGCTGGTTCAAGACGAAGCTCGGGTCTTCGCGACCGTCCTGGCGGTAACGCCAATCGGCGAACAGGCCCACGCCGAGCGCGGCGCGCGAGGCGGTGATGAGATAGCGCATCGGGATGATCTGGTCGGTATCGACGCTCGCGCGCCGCAGGGGTGCGGCGACGGCATCGAGGCGGCGGAAGGCTTCCATGATCGCGGATCTGGGGGGTGCTTCAGCCGGCGAGCTGGCGAACGTCGGCGATGCTGCCGGCGATGGCCGCGGCGGCGGCCATCGCCGGCGAAGCGAGATGGGTGCGGGCAAGCGGTCCCTGGCGGCCTTCGAAGTTGCGATTGGAGGTGGCGACGCAGCGCTCGCGCGGCGCAACCTTGTCCGCGTTCAGCCCGCAGCACATCGAGCATCCGGGCTCGCGCCAGTCGAAGCCGGCGGCCCGAAACACCTCGTCGAGACCTTCGGCTTCTGCCGCGCGCTTCACTTGCGCCGAGCCCGGCACCACCATCGCCTTTACTCCGGGGGCGACCTTGCGGCCTCGCGCCACCGCGGCCGCGGCGCGCAAATCGGACAAGCGGCTGTTGGTGCACGAACCGATGAACACGCGGTCGATCGGCACGCCGGCCAGGGGGCGGCCAGGCGTGAGCCCCATGTAGGCGAGCGCGCGCTGCATCTGCTCGCGCAGGGCGCCGCTCGGAGCTGCTCCCGGATCAGGTACACACTGATCGACCGCGGTCGCCTGCGAGGGGTTGGTGCCCCAGGTGATCTGTGGGGCGATCGCGCCGGCTTCGAAGCGGTGCTCGACGTCGAAGCGTGCATCGGGCGCGCTCGGCAGGGTGTTCCAATGCGTGAGCGCCACTTGCCACGCGGCTCCGGCGGGCGCGTACGGGCGTCCCGCCAAGTAGTCGAAGGTGGTGGCGTCCGGGGCGATCATGCCGATGCGCCCGCCCATTTCGATCGACATGTTGCAGACCGTCATGCGCGCCTCCATGTCGAGGCCGCGGATCGTGCTGCCGGCGAATTCCACCGCGTGGCCGCTCGCCGCCGCGGTGCCGAGACGCGCGATGACGAACAACACGACGTCCTTCGCGCTCACGCCCGGGCCGAGCGCGCCATCGACCACGATGCGCATCGTGCGCGGCTTGCGCATGATGACCGTCTGGGTTGCGAGCACGTGCTCGACTTCGCTCGTGCCGATGCCGAAGGCGATCGCACCCAGGGCGCCGATGGTGCAGGTGTGGCTGTCGCCGCAGACCAGTGTGGTGCCGGGCAGGGCGATGCCGAGCTCGGGCGAGACCACGTGGACGATGCCTTGACGCGCATCGCCCACGTCGAAGTGATCGATCGACCATCGCCGCGCGCTCGCGCGCAGCGCGCGGATCAGCTCGGCTCCGCCGGGCACCGTGTCGTCGCCGCGGCCGGGCTCGGTCGATAGCATGTGGTCGGTAACCGCGAAGGTGAGGGCGGGATTGCGCAGCTTGCGCCGCGCGTGCTCGAGCCCGGAGAAGGCTTGCGGGCTGGTGAGATCGTTCAGTACGTGGCGGTCGATGTGCAGCAAGACCTCGCCGCCGTCGAGCCGCGCGACGACGTGCTCGTCCCAGATCTTGTCGAACAAGCTTGCTGCGGTTGCCATGGCGCGCGCGTGAAGAAGGGATCGATCTTAAGCACGGCGCAATCGCGCTGCAAGCTTCTGGTATAGTCGGCGCGAGAATCGTATCCCGGTCGTATGCCGAATCCAACGCCACGCTGCGACTGCTCGCTCTCCCACGCATGGGCGATAGCGCGCTCGGCGGCGTGCTCGAACGCTCCGAACGCTCGGAGCGAGACCGTGGCGCCAGCGCTCGGCGCCATCCGCACGCAAAGGACCCTGCCATGAACGCTTTCTCCCGCGCCGAAGCATTGCGCAGCCTGTTGAGCGAGCCGGGTATCGTGCCCATGCCGTGTTGCTTCGATGCCCTGTCGGCGCGCTTGATCGAGCGCGCGGGATTCCGTCTCAGCATGATGAGCGGTTTCGCGGTCTCCGCGACCCGGCTCGCGCTGCCTGACACCGGTCTCATCTCGTTCACCGAGATGGTCGACAGCTTGCGCAACATCTGCATTGCCGCGCCATCGCTGCTGGTCATCGGCGATGGCGACACGGGCTACGGCAACGCCCTCAATGTGAAACGCACGGTGACCGAGTATGCGCGCGCCGGTGCGGCGGGCATCATGCTCGAGGATCAGGTCAGCCCGAAACGCTGCGGCCACACCCGCGGCAAGCAGGTGGTGGCGTTCGAAGAGGCGCGCATGAAGCTGCGGGCCGCGGTCGATGCCCGCCGCAGCCACGATATCGTCATCATGGCGCGCACCGACGCGCGCGCGGTGCTCGGATTCGACGAGGCGCTGGCGCGCTGCCGGATGTTCGTCGATGAAGGCGCCGACATCGTGTTCATGGAAGCGCCGGAGAAGGTGTCGGAAATGCGCCGGTTCTGCGCCGAGATCGCGCGTCCGTGCATGGCGAACATGGTGGGCGGCGGCGTGACCCCGATGCTGCCGCTGGCCGAGCTCGAGCGGCTCGGTTTTCGTATCGCGGCCTATCCGCTCGAGCTGCTCACCGCGGGCATACACGCGATGCAGGGCGTGCTGGCGGCGCTCAAGTCCGGCAGCCCCGACCTGCCCGCGCGCGTGTCTTTCGGCGAGCTGAAGGAGCTGGTCGGTTTCGACACCTATTACAGCGAGGAAGAACGCTATCGGGCCTGACGCCGATGGCAGCGCGCGTTAGCGCAAGCCAAACGATCGAGGACGAAGACGATGCCCTGGGATGATGCGCGCGCTGCGCACAGCGGATGGGAATTCATGACGGTATGCGCGTTGCTTGCAGTGGCGGGTGCTCCGGCGCATGGCGCCGAAGCCTATCCGGACCGGCCGGTGAGAATGATCGTGCCACAAGCGGCCGGCGGATCCACCGATTTCATTTCACGCCAGGTGGCGCAGCAGCTCTCGGACTTGTGGAGCCAATCGGTCGTGGTCGACAACCGGCCCGGCGCCAACGCCAACATCGGCATGGACCTCGCGGCGCGCGCGCCCAAGGACGGCTATACGCTGCTGATGGGCGGGTCGGCGCCGATCACGATCAATCCGGCCTTGTACCGCAAGATGCCGGTCGACCCACTGAAGGATTTCGATCCGGTCACCCTGATCGTGTATTCCACCAGCGTGCTGGTCGCGCATCCGAGCGTGACGGCGAAGACGATCGGCGAGCTGATCGCGCTGGCGAAAGCGAAGCCCGGTCAGCTCACTTACGCCTCCGCGGGCGCGGGCAGCACGCCGCACCTGTCGGCAGAAATGTTCAAGCACATGGCGGGGATCGACTTGCTGCACGTGCCGTACAAGGGCAGCACGCCGGGGGTGCTGGATACCATGGCCGGTCGCACCCAGATCATGTTTACGGGCATTGCCTCGGCCCTCGGCTTCGTCAAGGCCGGCAAGCTGAAGGCGCTGTCGGTCAATGGCCCAAAGCGCTCGCCCGCGCTGCCCGAGGTTCCCACTGCGGGTGAGTCGGGCCTGCCGGGTTTCGAAGTGGATTTCTGGATCGGCACTTTCGTGCCGAGCGGCGTGCCGAAGGCGGTGGTCGACGTCATCCACAAGAGCACCGTGCGCATGCTCGAAAACAAGGACACGCGCGACAAGCTGATGGCGCAAGGCACGGCGGTAGTCGGCGCCGGACCGGCGGAGTTCGCGGCCATCATCAAGCGCGATGCCGAGCGTTGGGCACAGGTCGTGCGCGCGGCGAAGCTACGGATCGAATGAGCTCGCCTTGGTTCATGGTAGGGGCGGGTGCTGCACACGCAGGCGAGCGCGGAAGCGGCGCGCTCCGATCTCGCACCCTTGCGCGAAGTAGCGCGCTTGAGCAGCGGCAAAGTCGATGAGCGGGACGCGGCCGCGCTAACCGCTCAGTGGCAGTCGATGCGCCGGCCACGCGCACGGCATACCGAGCCGTCGGTTCCGTACAGCGACGTGCCCTGTTGGTGATAGCGGTTGCCGTCGCTGCCGCTTACGGTATTGCCGCGTCGCCAGTACACGCTGTCGTCGGAGCCGACGACGCGATTGCCGAGCGCGCGGTAGCTGGTTCCGTCTTCGCACTGGAGCTTGTCGTAACCGATGTCCCGGCAGTGCTTGGCGGGCGCCGGTGCTGCGCTCGGCAAGGCGTCGAACTCCGGCATCTTGCGATACTCCCAAGGAGGGGTCGGGTGCGCGTCCTGCCACAGGCCGCGGCGTTGCGTCTTCGCCTGGTCGCATGCTTGCCGATACGCCTGTCGCAATGTTGCCGGCAGATGCCCCTCATCGCTCGGGTCGCACCAGGCGAGACCGGCTTCGATCAGGATCAGGCCGACATCCCGGCCGTCGATGTCGACGCGGCCATGGATACGCTCATCGGCGCCGATGGCGTCGATCGCGATCGCGATCGGCTTCGCGCTCAGCCATTCCGCGGCGAGCTGACGGGCTTGCGCAGTGAAGCGCTGTTTGCGTTCGGGGGCATCAATGCCGGTCAGCTTGACGCGCTTGACCTTCTGGTTGGGGTCGAGCACGGCGAAGGCGCTGCCGCTCGCGTAGACGACGACCTTCGCGGCGAGCGTCTGGCCCGGGGCGTATTGAGCGTGGCCGATGCCGCCGAACGCGAGCCATAGGCTCATGCCGAGCCAACGAAGATGCACACTGCGCACGCGTGAAATCCGACGTAGATGGCGCCCCCGACACGAATCGAACGTGCGACCTACCCCTTAGGAGGGGGTAGCTCTATCCACTGAGCTACGGGGGCTTGCGCGCGATTCTACCCTGTCGCCGGCCCGAAGCTCGTCACCAGGAAGACATGGCGAATCGACACTGCTGTTGTCGCTCGGGCGTCACGCCAGGCGCGGTCGCACCTGTTCGGGGACAGGCTCGCTTGCATTTACCACGCGGTTCGGCGCTATGATATGTCTGGGCGCAACGTTGCCGGAGGCAGACCGCCAGCATGATCGAAGCCATCGACCATGTCGTCTTGACCACGCGCGACGAGGTCAAGTGCATCGCGTTCTATACCGGCGTGCTCGGCATGACCCTCGAGCGTTACGGCGATGAGCGGCTCGCATTGCGCTTCGGCAGGCAGAAGATCAACGTGCATCAACCCGGTGTCATGGCCGGTTTGAAGGCACGCTTCCCCACGCCCGGCTCGCTCGACTTGTGCTTTCTCGCCGCGATACCGCTCGAGGCGGTGATCGCGCGCCTGAATGAACGCGGCATTCCCATCGTCGCCGGACCGGTTATCCGCACCGGCGCCGCCGGTAATATCCGTTCGGTCTATGTGCGCGACCCGGACGACAACCTGGTCGAGATTTCCGAACCGGCGCGCTAGCCGCGTCACGTCAAGGGCCATTCGGCGCTCGCACGACCGTGCGCCCGGCGTAGTCGCCACCTGCCGCGCGCGCCACCGCAGTCATCGTGTCAACGGGCTCTCGGAGAAATCGAGTCCGACAGGCTCCCGGCCATGGGCACCCGCGACGAATCTCGGACTCGGGACACTTTGGGGCCTCTGTTCCAGCGTTGCGGCGCGCCCGCACCCATCTATTCTTGACACGGCGCGCATTGGCGGTCAACTGGGTGTTCGCCGCGGCCGTTCTAGGCTGAAGGCCGAGGCGACGGTTCGGCACGGTCGCGCCGATACACGGTCGACGCGAGCGGCGCGATCGCGCGGGACCCAGCGGCGCTCCGGCATACACCGGCGCCTACCCCCGGTCCGACAATTGCTTATGGCGGGGTGAACTGCAAAGGGGGAGTGCCTGTCACAGGAACTGTTATTGCTGTAGAACGCGCGCGCTGGTCCTGCACATGGTGCGGACGCGAGCGCCTGTAAGGTCGGTCGAGGTCCATCGCGGGCCGGGAGAACTCAATGACGACGCTGCTCGAAGGCTACAGGAATCGCTACTCGGCGACTCAGGAAACAGAATTGTCGCTCGAGGAATACCTCGATTTGTGCCGTCGCGATCCCTGCGCTTACGCCAACGCCGCCGAGCGCATGCTGGCCGCGATCGGCGAGCCCGAGGTTGTCGATACTCGCAACGATCCGCGCTTGTCGCGCTTGTTCTCCAACCGGATCATCCGCCGCTATCCCGCATTCAGAGAGTTCTACGGCATGGACGACGCGATCAACCAGATCGTGTCCTTCTTCCGCCACGCCGCGCAAGGGCTCGAAGAGCGCAAGCAGATCCTCTATCTGCTCGGTCCTGTCGGCGGCGGCAAGTCGTCGCTCGCCGAACGGCTGAAGCAGTTGATGGAGCACCAGCCGATCTACGCATTGAAGGGCTCGCCGGTGAACGAATCGCCGCTGGGGCTGTTCCCGGTCGATCAGTATGGCGAGATGCTGGAAAAGGAGTACGGCATTCCACTGCGCTACCTGTCCGGAATTCCGTCGCCCTGGGCGGTCAAGCGCCTGAGCGAGTTCGGCGGCGATATTTCCAAATTCCGCGTCGTGCGCCTGCATCCGTCGATTCTTCGCCAGATCGCCATCGCCAAGACCGAGCCGGGCGACGAGAACAACCAGGACATCTCCTCCCTGGTGGGCAAGGTGGACATCCGCAAGCTCGACCAGTATGCGCAGCACGATCCCGATGCGTACAGCTATTCGGGCGGACTGTGCTTCGCCAACCAGGGCTTGCTCGAATTCGTCGAGATGTTCAAGGCGCCGATCAAGATGCTGCATCCCCTCCTGACGGCGACCCAGGAAGGTAACTTCAAGGGTACCGAGGGCTTCGGCGCGATTCCGTTCCACGGCGTGATCCTGGCACATTCCAACGAAGCCGAGTGGCAGAGCTTCCGCAACAACAAGCGCAACGAGGCCTTTCTCGACCGGATCTACATCGTCAAGGTGCCGTACTGCCTGCAAGTTTCCGAAGAGGTGCGCATCTACGACAAGCTGCTGCGCGGCAGCTCGCTCGCGGCGGCCCCGTGCGCGCCCGGAACGCTCGAGGCGATGGCGCAGTTCTCGACCCTCACGCGCCTCAAGGACCCCGAGAACTCGAGCATTTTCTCCAAGATGCGCGTGTACGACGGCGAGAGCCTGAAAGATACCGACCCGAAGGCCAAGTCGTACCAGGAATACCGCGATTACGCCGGTCCGGACGAGGGCATGACGGGCATGTCGACGCGCTTCGCGTACAAGGTATTGTCGTCGGTATTCAACTACGATCACTCGGAGATCGCGGCGAATCCGGTGCACCTCATGTACGTGCTCGAACAGCGCATCGGGCGCGAAGATCTGCCCGAAGAGACCCAGCGGCGCTATCTCGAATTCATCAAGGGCTGGCTCGCGCCGCGCTATGCCGAATTCATCGGCAAGGAAATCCAGACCGCGTATCTCGAATCCTACGCCGAGTACGGCCAGAACATCTTCGATCGCTACGTGACCTACGCCGACTGCTGGATTCAGGACGAGGAATTCCGCGATCCCGACACGGGCGAGGTGTTCGACCGCGCGGCGCTCAACGCGGAGTTGGAGAAGATCGAGAAGCCCGCCGGGATCGCCAATCCCAAGGACTTCCGCAACGAGATCGTGAATTTCGTGCTGCGGGCGCGGGCTGCCAGCGGCGGCAAGAACCCGGCCTGGACCAGCTACGAGAAGCTGCGCGAAGTGATCGAGAAGAAGATGTTCTCGAATACCGAGGATCTGTTGCCGGTGATTTCCTTCAACGCCAAGGCGTCCGAGGAAGATCGCAGCAAGCACGAGAACTTCGTTGCGCGCATGGTGGCCAAGGGCTACACGGAGAAGCAGGTCCGGCTGCTGTGCGACTGGTACTTGCGCGTGCGCAAGTCGTCGTAACCGGGCTGCGCTCGGGCCTCGGCCGCAATGCCAGGCGCCCGGATGCAGACGTAGGGACAAGCCATGGCTCATCTGATCGACCGCCGCGAAAACGCACCGAACAAGAGCGCGGTCAATCGCGCCCGGTTTCTGCGCCGTTACAAGGACCAGATCCGGCGCGCGGTGCACGACATGGTGTCCGAGCGCTCGATCACCGACATGGATCGCGGCGGCAACGTGAGCGTGCCGCGCAAGGATATCTCGGAGCCCGTGTTCCGCCACGGCCAGGGCGGGGATCGTGAGATCGTCCATCCCGGCAACCGCGAATTCATCAAAGGCGATCGCATTCCTCGCCCCCAAGGCGGCAGCGGCGAGGGCGCCGGCAGCGAGCCGGGCAGCGGCGAATCGGACGACGAATTCGTGTTCGCGCTCTCGCGCGAGGAGTTCCTTCATATCTTTTTCGAGGACCTGGAGCTGCCCCGGCTCGAGCGCAACATGCTCGCCGGCATCGAGGAGAACAAGCCCGTTCGGGCCGGCTACACCACGACCGGTTCGCCCACCAACCTGGCGATCGTGCGCACGATGCGCATCTCGCTGGCGCGCCGCATTGCCCTCGGCGCGCCGCTGATTCGCGAGCTCGATGCCGCCAATGCGGAACTCATTCGCGCCTTGGCCGAGGATCAACCCGAGCGCGAGATCGCGGCCTTGCGCGAGCGCATCGAAGAGCTGACGCAGCGGCTGCAACGCGTGCCCTTCCTGGACGAATTCGACCTGCGCTACCGCAACCGGGTGAACGTGCCGGAGCCGACCGCGCGCGCCGTCATGTTCTGCCTCATGGACGTTTCGGCATCCATGGACGAGGCCAAGAAGGATCTCGCCAAGCGCTTCTTCACGTTGTTGTACCTGTTCCTCACCCGCAAGTACGAGCATGTGGACCTCGTGTTCGTGCGCCATACCGATAACGCCGAGGAAGTGGACGAAAAGACTTTTTTCTACGACCGCAAGAGCGGCGGCACCGTCGTGCTGTCGGCGTTGCAGCTCATGGCCGAGATCGTGGAGGCCCGCTACATGAGCGGGGGTTGGAACATCTATGCGGCGCAGGCCTCCGACGGCGACGCGTTTGGCGCCGATGCCGGCAAGAGCGCGCGCTTTCTGGCAGATCGCATCCTGCCCCTGACCCGTTACTTCGCGTATCTCGAAACGCCCGACGAGTCGGGTGCCCGCATGAGCAGCCTATGGGTCGAATACCAGGAGATCAGCGCCACGCCGGGCGCGTTCGCCATGCGCCGGGTCACGCGCCGCGACGAGATCTACCCCGTATTCCGCGAGCTGTTCCGCAAGGACGTGGGAGCGCAAGCGGCATGAGCTTCATTTCCACTGGCGCCGACTGGGACTTCGAGCTGATCGAGAGCTACGAGCGCGCGATCAGACAATGCGCGGGCGAATTCGGGCTCGACACCTACGCCAACCAGATCGAAGTGATCAGCTCCGAGCAGATGCTGGACGCATACGCGAGCGCGGGGTTGCCGGTCGGTTATCCGCATTGGACCTACGGCAAGGAGTTCATCCGCAACGAACAGTCGTACCGCAAAGGTTACCAGGCGCTCGCCTACGAGATCGTGATCAATTCCGATCCCTGCATCGCGTATCTCATGGAAGAGAACACCATGATGATGCAGGCGCTGGTGATCGCGCACGCGTGCTTCGGACACAACTCCTTTTTCAAGGGCAATTACCTGTTCCGGCAGTGGACCGAGGCCGACGCCATCATCGATTACCTGGTGTTCGCGCGCCGCTACGTGATGGAGTGCGAGGAGCGCTACGGTGAGGCCGAAGTCGAAGCGATCATTGACTCGTGTCACGCCCTGAGCCTGCACGGCGTCGATCGCTTCAAGCGACCGCAGCCGCTGTCGGCGCGCGAGGAAAAGGCGCGGGTCGAGGCGCGCCGCGCCTACGAGCAGCGCCAGTTCAACGATCTGTGGCGCACGGTGCCGGGCCGCGAGCCGACGCATTCGACCGGCAAGAAGCGGGATTTCCCGGCCGAGCCGGAAGAGAACATCCTGTATTTCGTCGAGAAGCATTCGCCGCGGCTGGAGCCCTGGCAGCGCGAGCTGGTGCGCATCGTGCGCAAGCTCGCGCAATATTTCTATCCCCAGGTCCAGACCAAGGTGATGAACGAGGGCTGGGCGACGTTCTGGCATTACAACCTGATCAACCGGCTCTACGACAAGCGATTGGTCAATGACGGCTTCATGCTCGAGTTCTTGCAGTCGCATACCAACGTGGTGTGCCAGCGCGGCTTCGACGAACGTGGTTTCGGCGGCATCAACCCCTACGCGCTCGGTTTCGCCATGTTCACCGACCTGCGCCGGATCTGCGAGAAGCCGACGCCGGAAGACCGCCGCTGGTTCCCAGAGATTGCCGGCTCCGACTGGCTCAAGAGCCTCGACTTCGCCATGCGCAATTTCAAGGACGAGTCGTTCATCGGCCAGTTTCTGTCGCCCAAGCTGATGCGCGAGCTCCGCTTCTTCGCCGTGGCCGATCACGAGAACGAAGGCGAGCTGGTGATCGATGCCATTCACGACGACAGCGGCTATCGACGCTTGCGCAAGCTGCTCTCGGAGCAGTACAAGCGCGAGATGTCGGTGCCCGACATCCAGGTCGTACGCTACGAGCGCGATGGCGACCGCTCGCTCGTCCTGCGCCACTTCCAGGCGCGCAATCGGCCGCTCAAGGTCGACGAGGCGCAGGAAGTGTTGAAGCACCTGTCGCGATTGTGGGGCTTCACGGTCAAGCTCGAATCGGTCGATCCCGACGGCAGCGCGAAGAACGCGCTGGAGTGCACGCGCTGAGAGGCGGGATCGTTAGCGATTCCAAATCATTCCAGTACTGTTGCTTCGCGCCGTAACCGGAGCGGGCGGCATGACAGCGTCGAGCCGCGCCGCATGACATTGCGCGCGACCGGGCGGCATGACATTGTGCGAGCCGCGCCCGCCATGCCACAATATTTGCATGCAGGCGGCGGAGCGATTTCAGCGCATGGCGCACGGCCCGGACGACGCAATCGACCTGGTCCGCGGGGCCTTGTGGATCGCGGCCGAGCAGTATCCGCAGCTCGACGTCGACGCGTATGTCCGCAAGCTCGATCTGCTCGGTGAGACGCTGCGCCGGCGGCTGCGCCCGGATATCGGACGCACGGACTCGATCCGCTCGCTCAATCGATACATGTACGACGAGCTCGGCTTCCGCGGCGCGGCGGACGATTACTACGATCCGCGCAACAGCTTTCTCAACGAAGTGCTGGATCGGCGGGCCGGCATCCCGATCACGCTCGCCATTGTCTACATGACGCTCGGGCGCCGGCTCGGATTGCCCGTCGATGGCGTGTCGTTTCCCGGGCACTTCCTGGTGCGCTGTCCGGTACGCGACGGCACCGTGGTGCTCGATCCCTTTCACAAGGGCGTCTCGCTCGGTATGGCGGAGCTGGAAAAACGCCTCGGCTCGGCCCGCGCACCGGCGCGCGCCCAGCTGCTGGCGCTGCTCGCGCCGGCGAGCCCGCGAGAGATTCTCGCGCGGCTGCTGCGCAACTTGCGGGCTATCTACCTGCACTACCGGCAGCACTCGCAGGCACTGGTGGCCACCACGCGCATACTCGACCTCGATCCCGGCAACGCAGGCGAATGGCGCGAGCGCGCCGGCCTGCATCTGACGCTGGAATGCTTCCGTGCCGCGCTGGCGGATTTTCACCGCTGTCTCGCCCTCGCGCCTGACGCCGAGGATGCCGAGCAGATTCGTGCTCGCGTCGTCGAGTTGCAGCTCACCTGCGCGAGGCTCAACTGAGCACGTTGCGCGGCGGCGGCGCGGGCTCGCAATCGCCGCCGGCGGGGCAATCGAACCTGGACCACATCGCGCATTTCGTCCCTGATCGCGAGACATGCCGCTGCGCCTTGCTCGAGCTGGGCTTCAGCCCGACACCGTTTTCACTCCAGTATCACCGCTTGCAGCCGCACGCGGATCTTGCCCCCGCGGGCACGGGCAATCACTGCGTCATGTTGCGGCAGGGCTATATCGAATGCCTGGTCCCGATCGCCGATACGCCGGTCGCCAACCAGCTACGAGCAGCGATGGCACGCTATATCGGCGTGCATTCGATCGTGTTCGGCAGCGCGGCGATCGATCTCGATCACGCCCGGCTCACGCAGGCGGGCTTCGCGCCGCTGGCGCCGATCGCGCTCGAACGCCCGATCGATACGCCGCAGGGCGGCCGCATCGCGCGCTTCAGCGTGTTGCGCGTGCCGCCCGGCATGATGGCCGAGGGGCGTATCCAGTTCTGCCGGCATCACACCGAAGGGTTTGTATGGCAGTCGCGTTGGCTGGAGCATCCGAACGGCGCGATCGCCCTGCGCAGCGCCTTCGCGTGCGTGGCGGAGCTCGACGCGACGGCCGAACGCTACGCTCGCTTCACCGGGCTGCATGCGGATGCCGGACCGGGCGTTCGCTGCTTCGAGCTGGCGCGGGGGCGGGTCGTGCTCTACGAGCGCGCAGCCTTCGCACGGCGTTTCGGCATCGAAGCGCCGGCCATGCCGTGGCTCGCCGGTTGCGAGCTGCTGGTCGCGGACATCGAACGCACGCGCGCGCTATTGCAAGCCAGCCGCCTCGGCGTGCGCGAGCTCGGGGCGGGCAGTTTGCTGGTGCAGGCACCGGACGCGATCGGCGGACTATTCCTGTTCAGCGATGCCGCGGGGACAGACCACGTGTTCCCGCGATCCTGAACGTGGCGATGCCTGCTTACCGGGATGCCGCGGGAACAGACCACGCTTTCCGGCGAACGCGTCGATGTTTGCCGCCGGGTACCAGTGGCCTATCCCCGGTTACTTCCCCCGGCTACCCGCTTACCGCAGCCATATCCTGACCACCCGCGGCGCTTGATCGGCGCGCGCCGGCTCGACAGCCGCCTGTGGCGGCGGTGGCGCAGACGCGGCGCCAACCGGGACATCGAGAGCCGGGCCTTGCGACGTGGGCGAGGTCATGGGTCGTGCCGGTTCAGGGGCGGGCGCGCCTGCGCTGCCGGCGGGATTGCGAGCCTGCGCCCTTGGCGTTTCCGCGGCCGGACCGGCCACACGGTTGCCGTACGAATCGACCAGAACGGCCGGCGGAATTTCGTTGCGCTCGCTGCGCGGCTTCGGCTTCGACTTGCCATCGACATCGTCGTCCTCGGGTTCGGGCGGCGGATTGCCGTCGTAGACGAGGTTACGGCGCCGCTGCAGGTAGGCGTCGCGGATGAATGCGTAGCGATCGATCGCCGCGGCGTCGAGCACCTTCTCGGTGTCGAGCAGATGGGCGCGGTTGCTCAGGATGCGGGTACCCCACAACTGATTGCGCGTGCGCACGTGATCGAGCTGCAGAACGACGTCGGTACGCCAGTCGGCCCAGCGGCCGACGCCGTCTCGCAGCGTGCTTGGCCCCAGAAACGGCAGCACCAGGTAGGGCCCGTTGCCCACGCCCCAGTAGCCCAGCGTCTGGCCGAAGTCCTCGTTGTGCTTTTCCAGCCCGAGGTGGGTCGCCACGTCGATCAAGCCGAGCACGCCGACCGTCGAGTTGATCAGGAAGCGGCCGGTATCCGACAGCGCTTGCGGAATCTTCAGTTGCAGGACGTTGTTGATGACGACGGTGATGTCGTCGAGGTTGGAGAAGAAGTTGCTGACCCCGGTGCGTACGATCTGCGGCAACAGGGCGCGATAGCCGGTAGCGGCGGGCTTCAGGACCAGGTTGTCGACGACGTCGTTGAAGGCGTAGACACCGCGATTGAGCGGCTCCAGCGGATCGCGCACGTTGTTGTGCGCGCATCCCGACAAGGCGCCCGCGACAATGATTAGGGTGACCGCGATCAATTGCCGCGCGCGAGTCTGCTGAGCGCTCATCGGTGCGTTGCTCTTCGTTCTATTGTTTGTTGTGCAAGGCGGTCGATTATAGCAACACGCTGAATGACTTGGTAAAGCTCGATAAGAGGAAGTTACGGCCCGAAGCCGAGCGTCTTGAGCGCCTGCGCACGCGATTGCGCCCGAGCGGCTTGCTATATACTGGCCGTCACGCTTCCGCGCCGACCTCGGCCGGGTTCTCGTGCACTGCTCGCCAAGGATGCAGCCATGTTGCAGCAAGTCGAGGCAAAACCCCCGCAATTGAAGGATGCCGGATTGTTCCGCCAGCAATGCTATGTCGACGGCGGATGGATCGACGCCGACGACAAGGCCACGCTTGCGGTCGTCAACCCGGCCGACGCCAGCGTGGTCGGTACCGTACCGCGCTTGGGCGAGGCCGAGACTCTCCGTGCGGTGGAAGCCGCCCACGCCGCCTGGCCGGCGTGGCGCGCCAAGACCGCCAAGGAACGCTCGGCGCTGCTGCGCAAGTGGTTCGAGCTGATGCTCGCGCACCAGGACGACCTCGCGCTGCTCATGACCATGGAACAAGGCAAGCCGCTCGCCGAGTCGCGCGGCGAGGTGGTCTACGGCGCCGCCTTCATCGAATGGTTCGCCGAGGAAGGCAAGCGCGTCTATGGCGACACCATCCCGGCGCAGCTCAACGATCGGCGCATCGTGGTGATCAAGCAGCCGGTCGGCGTCTGTGCCGCCATCACGCCCTGGAACTTCCCCAACGCGATGATCACGCGCAAGGCGGGCCCGGCCCTCGCGGCCGGCTGCACCATGGTGATCAAGCCGGCATCGCAGACGCCGTTTTCGGCCTTGGCGTTGTGCGAGCTGGCCAGCCGCGCGGGGATTCCGAAGGGCGTGCTGAGCGTCGTGACGGGCGCCTCGGGGCCGATCGGCAAGGTGCTCACGGGTAGTCCCTTGGTGCGCAAGTTCACCTTCACCGGCTCGACCGAAATCGGCAAGCAGCTCATGGCCCAGTGCGCCGGCACCGTGAAGAAGGTGTCGCTCGAGCTGGGCGGCAATGCGCCCTTCGTCGTGTTCGACGATGCCGATCTCGACGCCGCCGTGGAAGGCGCGATCGCATCGAAATACCGCAACAGCGGCCAGACGTGCGTCTGCGCCAACCGCTTCTACGTCCAGAGCGGCGTCTACGATGCGTTCTCGCGCAAGCTGGCCGAGAAGGTGGCGCAGATGAAGGTCGGCAACGGCCTGGAAGCCGGCGTGGTGCAGGGGCCCTTGATCGATTCCAAGGCGGTGGCGAAGGTCGAAGAGCACATCGCGGATGCGCTCGGCAAAGGCGCGCGGGTCGTGGTCGGAGGCAAACGCCACGCGCTGGGCGGCACGTTCTTTCAGCCGACGGTGCTCGCCGATGTCACCAGCAAGATGGCGGTGGCGCACGAGGAGACCTTCGGACCGCTCGCGCCGCTGTTCCGCTTCGACACCGAGGCGGGTCTGATCGGGTTGGCCAATGCCACCGAGTACGGGCTGGCAGCGTACTTCTACAGCCGGGACATCGGCCGCATCTGGCGAGTTGCGGAGGCGCTCGAGTTTGGCATCGTCGGCATCAATGTCGGCATCATTTCAACCGAGGTGGCGCCCTTCGGCGGCATGAAGGAGTCCGGCATCGGACGTGAAGGCTCGAAGTACGGCATGGACGAATTCCTCGAGGTGAAGTACCTGTGCATGGGCGGCATCGATCGCTGATCGCGCATCGAGCCGGGAGGGCGTGCGCATCGCGCCCTCGCACCCGCCGGCCGAGATATCCGCCAGGGCGGAGGCCGCACCGCTCGGCCGTGGCTTGCCCGGTCAACCGCTGTCGCGCCGTGCCCGTGGGCGGCTCGCCAATATTCCCGATATTGGTCTGCACCGAGCGCCTTGCCTGCGGGCGTTGTGGGCACAACGCATCGCGCGAAATCAAGTCCGACAGGCTCCTAGCTTCGTTGAGACGCGGCCAGCCCGCGGCTGCGTGCAGTGCTTGAAAGGCCTCACATGGTCCCATCCCGATCTCGATCCCTGCCTGCGCTGGTCATGGCGATCTGGCTGGTGGCGGACAGCGCAGCGGCCGAGATCGCGATCGTGCTCAATTCGGGCGAAGGCACGGTGAGCGTGGTCGACATGGGCGCGCGCAAGGAGCGCAGCCGCATCCCGATCGGCAAGGAGCCGCATCACCTGATGGCGACCCCCGATGACAAGCATCTCATCGTCGCCAACGCGGTCAGCAACAACCTCGTGTTCCTGGATCCGGCCACGGGGCAAGTCGTCAAGCGCATCGAGAAGATCTCGGACCCCTACCAGATCGGCTATTCGCCGGACCGGAAGTATTTCGTTTCAGCCTCGCTGCGCCTCAATCAGACCGACATCTACGAGGCCGAAACCTTCAATCTGCTGAAGCGCATTCCGACGCCGAAAGCACCCAGCCACATCGCGTTCAATGCGGCTTCGTCGCTTACGTTCATCACCCTGCAACACACCGACCAAGTCGCGGCCATCGACCTCGCGACTCAGCAGATCCGCTGGACCATCAAGGTAGGCCCCGTGCCGGCCGGGATCTGGATGACGCCCGACGATCGCCATCTCCTGGTCGGTCTCACTGGTGCCGATGGCGTCGAGGTGATCGATTGGCGCAAGCCCGCGGTCGTCGCCCGCATCATCACGGGCAAGGGCGCGCACAATTTCCTTGCGATGGGCGACAAGCGCCACGTGCTCGTCACCAACCGGGTCGAGAACAGCGTCGCGATCGTCGACCAGCAGAGCCTCAAGGTGGTGGAGAAATTCCCCGTGCCCGGCGGCCCCGACTGCATGGAGCTCACGCGCGACGGGCGCGAGCTGTGGGTCACCTCGCGCTGGAAGCGGCAGCTCACCGTCGTCGACATGGCGAGCAAGAAGATCGTCGCCCAGATCCCGGTGGGGCGCTCCCCGCATGGCGTCTATTTTCGAGGCCATGCGCCGCGCCAGTAGCCTGCTGCTGTGCGCCGGACTGTTCGTCGCCGGCAGCGCGTACGCCGCATGCAAGGCGCGGGTCTATCTCACCCTCGATACCGGCCACATGGAGCCGGCGCAGGCCATCGCCGACATCCTGCGCAAGCATGACGTGCGCGCGACGTTCTTCCTCGCCGACGAGCCGACCAAGCGCGGCGATCGCTCGCTCGCACCCGCATGGAGCGCGTTCTGGCGAGCGCGCGTCGCCGAGGGGCACGCCTTCGGCAACCACACCTGGCGCCATTGGTATTTACGCCGCGATGTCGAGCCCGACAAGGTCGCGTACATCAGCCGCGATGGCCAAACCGAGCTGCTCGACCGCGCCGCCTTTTGCGCGGAGCTTGCGCGCGTCGACGATGCCTTCCGGCAAATGACCGGGCGCGGCCTCGACCCGATCTGGCGCGCACCCGGCGGACGCACGACGCCGCGCTCACTCGAGTTCGCGCGCGGCTGCGGCTACCCGCGCCACGTGCACTGGAGTGAAGCGGGTTTTCTCGGCGACGAGCTGCCCTCGGAGCGCTATCCCAACGACAAGCTGTTGCAGCGCGCACTTGCCACCATCAAGCCCGGTGACATACTCATGATGCACCTGGGCATCTGGTCGCGCAAAGATCCGTTCTGGCCGCAGCTCGATTCCCTGATCGCCGGTCTCAAGGCACGCGGGATGTGCTTCGCCACGCTCGCGGAGGGCGGAGCTTGAACGATATCGTGGCCGCATTCGCGGCGCTGCACGGGGCGCTGTTCGAGAATGCCGTGCTGCCCGCGCTGTTCGCGCTCGGCCTGATGGATTTCTCCGAACCCGCATTCGATGCGACCGAGTTCGTGCTCATCGGCTTGATCCAGATCGGCGCCGTGTACGTGCTGTTGCGGCCGCTGGAGGCATGGTTTCCGGCCGAGCCATGGGCGGATCGCAAGGCGGTGCGGGTCGACGTGCTCTACACCTTCCTGCACCGGATCGGACTGGTGCCGATCGCGGTGTATGCCTTGCTGAGGCCGCTGGTCGACGGCACGGATGAGATGCTCAGGGCGCTGGGCTACATACCGCCGGGGGTCGAGGACGCGATCCCTGCTCTGCATGATTCGCCGTTCCTGACCTTCGTGGTGTACTTGCTGGTGCTGGATTTCGCCGATTACTGGCGCCACCGCCTGCAGCACCGCTGGGGCCTGTGGTGGGCACTGCATAGTCTGCATCACAGCCAACGCCAGCTCTCCTTCTGGGCGGACGATCGCAACCACTTGCTCGACGACGTGATCGAAGGCCTCTGGTTTTCGGCCATCGCGTTCATGATCGGCGTGGGTCCCGAGCAGTTCGTCGCGGCGGTCATGCTCATCCGCTTCGTCGAAAGCCTCTCGCATGGCAACGTTCGCTTCGGCTTCGGCCGCTGGGGCGAGCGGCTGCTGGTCAGCCCGCGGTTCCATCGCACCCACCATGCCATCGGAGTCGGCCACGAAGGCCGCCGCTACGGCTGTAATTTCGCCACGCTGTTGCCGCTGTGGGACATCGTTTTCGGCTCGGCGAATTTCAGCTATCGCGGCATGGCCACCGGCATCACCGATCAGCTAGGAGGACGCGATTACGGGGAATCGTTCCTCGCCCAGCAGTGGCTGGGGCTGAAACGCCTGGCCGGGCGCGCCTGATCCGCTCGCTGAGAGCCCGGCGCCGGCAGCGCCGGCAGCTATTCCGAGCCCGGCGCGCCGGCGAAGTCGGTGCAATCGCCCAAGGTGTCGAGATCGTGGGCATCGAGCTCCCAGGCTTCGATCTCTTCGTCGGCCACCACCAGCGAGCCGGCTTTACGCTCGAAATAGCGCTCGTCGCGGACTTTGTAGGAATTGCCTGACTGCGTGCGCATCGATCTGACTCCTTGCACCGGTTACACAACCGTGCCTCCATCCGTCGCATCGATGCCATGATTCGCTATGCTGCCGGCCCGATGCTGACGTATGCTCTACAGCAAAGGCAGTGGCGTTACGTTAAGTGTCCTGAGCCCGGAATTCGCCGCGTAGCGTTGGTTTGTCATAGAGCGGCGAACCTCAGTCTCGGCACACTAGCAGAGCAGCATGGAGTTGTGATGATTCGAACAACCGCGGGTCTCACCCGCATATCCGCGGCTGCCGGCCGAGGCGGCGCCCGCGGCCCGATCGAGGCGTAGGGCAATGAATGATTCGGCGCTGGCGCGCGCGACGGCCGCGGAACGCCCGGCCGTGACGGTCGCCGATTCGGCTGTCATACGCGAAGAGAACTTCGTCACCCGCAACCTCAAGCGGCTGCGGCGCACGTGGCAGCGCATCGCGGGCGTCAGCGCGAGCGGCGAGACCGCGCGCGGCGCGCTCAGCCGCAGGCAGCTACGCGAGCTCGAAGGCCAGATGCATGCCTGCGTGGCCCAGGCCGGGGGCGAGGTTTCGGCGCGGCTGCAGGCGGCGGCATTGGGGCAAACCTACCTGGGCCTGGATGCGACCGGGCGGCGGGAGTTCCTGGAATTGATGGCGACGTTCGGCCCCGATCAGCGCGTCCTGGAAGCGGCCGCGCGCGGCTTTCTCGACGCCGCCGATGACGAGGCCCGGCTCGAGCACGAACGGGCCATCCGCGAGGCGGTGCGCGCGCCGCGAGTGAAGATACTCACCCAGTTCACCGGGCTGCCCGACGGCGTGAAGTTCCTGGTCGACATGCGCGCGGACTTGCTCGAGGCCACGCGCGGGCGGCCGCACCTCGACGTGCTGGAGCGCGAGCTGTCGAGCCTGCTCGCACTGTGGTTCGACGTCGGTTTCCTGGAGCTGCAACGCATCACCTGGGATTCGCCCGCGTCGCTGCTGGAGCGACTCATCGCCTATGAGGCGGTGCACGAGATCCGCTCCTGGGAAGACTTGCGCAACCGGCTCGATTCGGACCGGCGCTGTTATGCCTTCTTCCACCCGCGGATGCCGCGCGAGCCGCTGATCTTCGTCGAAGTCGCGCTGTCGAAGGGCTTGACCGACAGCATCCAGAAACTGCTCGACGAAAGCCAGCCGGCGGCCGATCCGCGCAAGACCGACACGGCGATCTTCTACTCCATCTCCAGCACGCAGCACGGCTTGCGCGGCATCAGCTTCGGCAACTTCCTGATCAAGCGCGTGGTGGATGAGCTGAAGCGCGATGTCCCGACGCTGCGAAGCTTCGCGACCTTGTCACCGATCCCAGGCTACGTGCGCTGGCTCGAATCGGCTGCGTCGGCGTCTGCATCCCTCGGCAGCTCGCTGCAAGCGAAGCTCAAGCGCGTCGGCCTGGAGGCGCAAGACTTTCACGCCTTGTGGCAACGGCTGCGCGGCCGCGATTGGAGCGCGGAGCCCAAGCTGGCGGCCGGCCTCGCCGATGCGATGCTCGCCGGCTGCGCCTACTATCTCGCCGAAGCGCGGCAAGGATTGCGCCCGGTCGATGCCGTCGCCCGATTCCACCTGGACAACGGCGCGCGCATCGAGCGTTTGAACTGGCTGGCCGACATCTCGGCCAAGGGACTCAAGCAGTCGGCGGGGATCATGGTCAACTACTTGTACGATCCGGCCGAGATCGAATCCAATCACGAGGCGTATCGCTTGCACGGCAAGGTGGCGCTCTCCGCTGACCTGAAGCGCCTGCTGCGGCGTTGAGGGGCTTGATTCAGAAGATGTCCGGCCGGCTGGCGATACGCTGCGCGGTGAAGGGCAACGGCGCCGAGCGCCCCCCGGCGTAGCGGTACGTTCCCACCATGCGATCGCCCTCGATCCGGGCGCTGATCGCGTCCCTTGCGCCTGGCTCGGCGGCAGCAGCCAATTCGAGCTCGATCCGATCGGCTTTCAGCGTCGCGGCGGCGAATCGCTTGTGGCCCTGCGGGGTGCGCAGCGCCGCTTCGATGAACTGGAACTGCTGCGTGATACTGAACTCGATCGCGCCCGCGCCCGCGGCGTCGCCGATCGAAGCGCGCCAGCGTCCGCTCGCCTGCGCGGGAACGATCCACAGCAGGACGGTGCTTTCTCCGCCCCTGCCGTAGTGTTTCTCCGCCACCTGCATGCGTTCGACGGCATCGGGGGTCCACAGGCCGAGCGCGAAATCATGCGATACGATCCGCGACCCGGGGCGCATGGTTTGGAGAATGCGCGGCAACAGCCGCTCGTTGAACTCGGGCCCCAGATACAAGGTCAGCACCGTGGCCGCGCTCAAGTCCGTGGCGAAAATGTCGCCCTGCTCGAAGCGGGCGCGCTCGGCCACGCCCTGGCCGAGCGCCGCACGCCGGCTCGCCTGGACCAGCTCCGCGCTCATCTCCACCCCGAGCGCGCGCGCACCGAAGCGCTTCGCCGCGGCGATGACGATGCGCCCGTCGCCCGAGCCCAGGTCGATCACCAGGTCGTCGCTGCGCACCTTGGCCATTGCCAGCATGCGCTCGATCACCTGCGTCGGGGTGGTGACAAAAGGCGGTGACCCGCCTTCCTGCCAGGCGCCCGAGCACGGGATCGAGGCGACGAACAGCCCAAAGGCGAGCCAGCCGCGGCCGGCGCGTGCGACCCAACCGCGGCAATCCATCGTCATGGCAGTGCCAGCCCCGCGCTCAATTGGCCGATGCGCCCGCGTCGCGTACCACCTTGGCCCATTTCACCATCTCCGATTTCACATAGGCGGCGAATGCTTCCGGCGTGGTCGGCGCCGGGTCGAGCCCCTGGTTGAAGAGATACTGCTTGATATCGGCCTGGTTAAGGATCTTGACGACCTCGGCGTTGAGCTTATCGATGATCGGGCGCGGTGTTTTCGCCGGCGCGAGCAGGCCGTACCAGTTGTTGGCATCGAAGTCCTTGAGACCCTGCTCGGCGATGGTGGGGATGTCGGGCAGCATTCCGGCGCGCTTGATCGTGGTCACGCCGAGCGGGCGGATCTTGCCGCTGCGGATATGAGGAATGGCGGTGGCGGCGGTCGCAAAGACGGAATGCACTTGCCCCGCCAGCAAGTCCACCATGACCGGGCCGCCGCCCTTGTAGGGGACGTGCACCATCTTCACGTGCGCGAGGGAGCAAAAGAGCTCGCCGGCCAAGTGACCCGCGCCGCCCACGCCGGAGGAGCCGTACAGGATCTTGCCGGGGCTAGCCTTCGCCAGCGCGATCAGCTCCTGCACGTTGTTCGCCTTGACCGACGGATGGACCACCAGCACGTTGGTGGAATTGACGGCTTGAGTGATGGGGGCGAAATCGCGGATCGGGTCGAACGGCAGGTTGCCGTACAGCGTGGGATTGATGGCGAGCGCGGCAATGGTGCCCATCAAGAGGGTATAGCCATCCGGGTTCGCCTTGGCGACGATGGCGGCGGCGATGTTGCCGGCCGCGCCGGGCCGGTTGTCGATGACGACCTGCTGGCCGAGCGCG
Source organism: Burkholderiales bacterium (assembly GCA_020848435.1). GTDB lineage: Bacteria > Pseudomonadota > Gammaproteobacteria > Burkholderiales > WYBJ01 > WYBJ01. Next base: position 39,093 of record JADLAC010000052.1, read on the forward strand.
GCGCCGAGCCTTTGCGCGATGGCCCGAGCGGTGGTGTCGGTGCCACCGCCCGGGGCGAAACCCACCAGCAGGCGAATCGGCCGCTCGGGGTAACGGAGGTCGGCGGACGAGGTCGCTGCGTGCGCCGGCGCCATCACGCATAACGCGCTCGCCAAGGCGGCGAGCGGGCGAACACAACGGCTTGTTCCGCTGCTGGCGGCACGGTGCATGTCTTGCCCTCCTCGTTTGTCGAATTCGATTATACGGGTGATCGCAACGGACGCAGCGGCCTCGGCGACGCCGTGCCCGCTGGCCGCGGCGCTCGCCGGCTCTATCCGTTCCGGCTACGCGCTCATCGTCGACGGCGAAGCGCGCGAGCGCTTCATGGGCGAGATAGAGCCCGGTAGCTTACGTCCAGACGGCGGCGCGGACCAAGCCCGATTGGCGCGAGTTCTCGCTGACGCCGCGACGTGCTGCTCTACAATCGCGGTTTTGTTTGCTCCGCGATCGAGATCGATCGTACCGGAGCGCGGCAGTGGAGAGGGCGCATGGGCGCGACCATGGTCGAAAAAATCCTGTCGTCGCACGCGCTCGACAGGCAGCTACGCGCGGGCGACGTCGTGGTCGCATCGGTCGACTTCGCGATGGTGCACGACGGCCGTGCGGGCAATGCGCTCAAGATGATCGAGAAGATGAACGCGAAGGCGCTGCCCTTCGCGCACCGGGCGGCGTTCGTGGTCGATCATTTTTCCCCGCCGCCGAACGCGGAGGCCGCCAATACGCACGCGGCGATGCGAAGCTTCGCGGCCGCACACGGGGCGCGCTTGTACGACGTCGGCAGCGGCATCTGCCATCAAGTCCTGCCCGAGGGGGGACATTTCACTTGCGGCGACATCGTCGTCGGCACCGACACCCACTCGACTACGTACGGGGCGTTCAATGCGCTCGGCACGGGCGTGGAGGGGACCGACTTGTCGGCGGTGCTGGCGACCGGCAAAGCATGGTTCCGGGTCCCCGAAACGATCCGGGTCGAGCTGTCCGGGCGCCTCGCACCCGGTGTATGGGCGAAGGACATCACCTTGCACATGCTGCGGCGGCTTGGCGCCGAGGGCGCGAATTACCGTGCGCTGGAGTACGTCGGCAGCGCGGTCGAGGCGATGGCGATCGACGATCGCATGACGCTTGCCAATCACGCCGCGGAGCTGGGTGCCAAGGCGGCGATTCTCGAAGCCGATGCCAAGACCGAGGCCTGGTTGCAGGCCCACGGGGCTGCCGCGCCGCGACCGGTCCGCGCCGACGCCGACGCCCATTATGCGGAAGTCATTGGCATCGACGCGGGCTCGCTTGCGCCGCAGGTGGCCCGGCCGCATCACATCGACCAGGCCGTGAGCGTGGCCGAGGCCGGTACGCAGAGAATCGACCTCGCGCTCATTGGCACGTGCACCAACGGGCGGCTGGACGATCTGCGGCAGGCAGCCGCGGTTTTGAGAGGCAAGCGCATCGCACCGGGAGTGCGCATGATCGTGACCCCGGCATCGCGCGCGATCTACCTTCAGGCGCTGCGCGAAGGTTTGATCGAAACGCTCGCACAGGCAGGCGCGTCGGTCGAGCCGGCCGGTTGCGGAACGTGCGTGGGCATCACCGGCAAGCTGATCGCCGGCGACGGCGAAGTGATCGTCTCCAGCGCGAACAGAAACTTCAAAGGCCGCCTGGGCAATCCTCGTGCCCAGATCTGGATTGCATCGTCGGCCACGGTCGCGGCATCGGCGCTCACCGGCGTGCTCACCGATCCCCGCGGCGTCGCCGGCGGCGACTGGAGAGTGCAATGAGCGCGCCTTCGAGTTCGGACCTCATTCGCGGGCCCGCGCACCTGCTTGGCGACGACGTGAATACCGATCTGCACTGCTCCACCAAGTATCTGCCCGGCAAGGACAACGCGTTCGTCGCTGCGCGTGCCTTCGAGGACCTCGCGCCGGGATTCGCGCAGCGCTTCGAACCCGGCGGCATCATCGTGGCCGGGGCGAACTTCGGCATCAATTCGTCGCGCGAGCAGGCGACGCACGTGCTGAAGCTGCTCGGCTGCGCGGCGCTGGTAGCGCGCTCGTTCGGGCGGCAGTTCTTCCGCAACTGCATCAATAACGGCCTGCCGGTCGTGGAGTGTACGCTGACCGGGTTGGACGAAGGCGATGCGATCGAAATCGATCTCGCCCGCGGCTGCGTGCGTGCGGGCGGCGTCGAGCACGCGGTCCCGCCGCTGCCCGCGGAAGTGCGCGCCATCCTCGCGGCGGGCGGACTGCACGCTTTCCTGCATGCGCACCCCGATTGGCGCCTGTAGCTGCGCACACGATCCACCGGCAGCCGTAGCCGCGAAGACGGCGCGCCGCGAGCGGGATGGCCTCGCCGCCAGCGGCAATTTCGGCTCACCGCAACCCGTGCTTCCCGCAAGCCGCGAGCGCGATGGCGCTCGCCGGCAGCGCAGGCGTTCGTGGGGAAGCGCGAGTGTTCGCTCGGATCTTGCTAAGAAGTCGAAGTGAGGGATGTCACAGTTTCCGCGCTGCGGATGTCTCTATGATCGGCCAAAGCGAGGACTGGCGGGCTTGGCCGGATTGGCGCGTTTCGCCGCTGCCACGGCTGGCCGCAACCTTGCCGGGCACTGCCGGCGTAGCGAGGAGGAGGTCTCCATGGATGTGACACGTACGCTCGCCCGCTTCATCGTCGAGTGCAAGTCGGAGGCGATTCCGCTGACGGTGCGCAAGGAAGCGAGGCGTTCGCTCTTGAATTGGCTAGGGTGCGCGATCGGCGCCTGCCGCCACGAGACGGTGAGTCGCGCCTTGCTCGCGCTGGGCGAGTTTTCGGGACCTGCACAAGCGAGCGTGCTGGGGCGCGAGGAGCGCCTCGACATCCTGCATGCCGCGCTCGTGAACGGCATGAGCTCGCATGTATTCGATTTCGACGACACCCATCTCAAGACGGTCATTCATCCCTCGGGGCCGGTGGCGGCAGCGATCCTCGCCTTGGCGGAGCACCGGCCGGTTACCGGCGCGCAGTTGCTGCAAGCCTTCATCCTCGGCATCGAAGCGGAGTGCAGGGTCGGCATCGCCGTCTACCCGTCGCACTACGATGTCGGCTGGCACATCACCGGGACCGCTGGTGTGTTCGGCGCGGCTGCCGCCTGCGGGCGCTTGCTCGGCCTCGACGAGCAGCGCATGACCTGGGCCCTCGGGCTCGCCGCGACCCAGGCCGCGGGCCTGCGCGAAATGTTCGGCACCATGTGCAAGCCGTTGCATCCTGGGCGTGCCGCGCAGAACGGGCTCGTGTCGGCGTTGCTGGCCGCCCATGGATTCACCAGCTCCAACCAGGCGATCGAGGCGAAGCGCGGCTTCGCTTTCGTCGCGGCCGCCGAACGCAATCTGGATGCGATCACGCGTTCGCTCGGCGACACCTGGGAAGTCGTGTTGAACACCTACAAGCCTTACGCCTGCGGCATCGTGATTCATCCGGCGATCGACGGCTGCATCCAGTTGCGCGCGGCACACGCGCTGACGGCCGAATCGATCGCATCGATCGAGCTCGACGTGCACCCCTTGGTGCTGGAGCTGACGGGCAAGAAGACGCCGCAATCGGGTCTGGAAGGCAAGTTCAGCGTCTACCATTCGTGCGCGGTGGCCATCGTGCACGGCGCGGCGGGGGAAGCGCAGTACAGCGATGCCTGCGTGCGCGACCCGCGCGTCGTCGCCTTGCGCGAGCGGGTGCATGCCACGGTCGACCCCGCCATGCACGAGGACCAGGCGCGAATCCGCATCCGTCTGACGGACGGCCGGGTGTTGGATCGCTCGATCGAGCACGCCGTGGGCAGCCTCGCCCGGCCGATGAGCGACGCCGATCTGGAAGCGAAGTTTCGCGGCCTCGTGCTCGAGCATCTCGGCGCGGCGCGAACGCACGCGCTGCTCGACATGGTGTGGCGCGTGGAGACGCTGGTCGATGCAGGGACGCTCGCCCGTGCCGCGGTACCGTGCGTCTCGCCAGGGACGGGGTGAGGATTCGCGTGGATGCTGCGATCAGCGCCGGTCGCCGATCTGATCGTAGCTGTCCCAGAGATCGCCGCCAATCCCCAGGATGACCAGCGCACGCGCCAGCCGGCCGAGGTAGAGCAGCTCCTCCATCATCGGCGGCGGGAAGCCTTTGCGGTTGCCGCGGGTATCGATGACCAGGTTGTTGATGTAAGCCTCGCATTCGGGTGTGCCCCAGAGCTGCTGGATGCGAGTCGCGATGCGCGGGTAATCCTCGAGCGCCGCGCGGACTTCGATGCGTTGTGCCGGCCCCTTCTTAACCTGCAGTTTTTCGTCGAGCTGGGAAAGATCTGGGAAAGGATCGTCGGTCCACGCGGAGCGCGTATGAGGCACCGCCGACAGGCGCTCGGTTGCCGGTGCGATCGCGGTCGGGGAATAACTCTTCGGTTCGTCGCCGGCGGCTACCGCCGGGGCAGGCGCAGGGTTTGGCTGCTCGCCGGCGGCTGCCGCGGCGGGAGCGGTCGGGGCGTGCTCGCGGGGGTCCGCGGCCGCCTCGGTAGAGCCGGCGACGGGAGCGCCGCGGAAGGCATCGGCATTCGAGGCCGGCACGGCCGAGCGGCCGATACCGGCGGATGCCTCCAGCCGCGTCATCCGGCGTTCGAGCAGCTCCAGACGCCTGAGCACCTCATCCAGCGGGGAAGTCACCTGCGGCTGCTCCTCGGGGTTGCGGGATCCAAGTCGTAGTTTGCGTGTGCTCATCCGCTCGCGCGCTATCGTACACCTTCGCCGAGTGCGGCGAGATGCCGTCTGCGCCTTTCGTTGTCCGGTCGCATGCGTCGGCTGCGGCGCGCAGTCCGACCTCGCCCGCGGGTCGCGCCTGCCGCAATTCGCATCGACGCTGATAGCGGATGGCGAACGCGAATCTTTAATGCGCGCCGGCATCGCGGCCGGCGTGCGATTGCGGGCATGCACGCCGCACGCAGGCGTAACGCGCCGCTGATCGATATTCTTTGCGCCCCTGTTTGCGCCGTCCTACACTAGCGCGAAAATCGCCGCCGCCGCGTACGTGAACTCGAGTCCGACAGCTCCTGGAGCGATGGATGCCCAGCCGGCGCGCTTTCCGGAGCGCTTGTTGGTCGCGATCGGCGGCAATGCGACCCACCCGCAGGACATTCGGGGCACGACTGAAGAGCAGTTGAAGGTCGCCGCGGATGCGGCGCTCGCGCTCATGCCGCTCATGACGGCCTGTAAGCAGCTCGTCGTCACCCACGGCAACGGACCGGTCGTCGGCAAGATCCTGCTGCGGCAGTTCCACGCCCGCCAGCTGGTCGCGCCCATGCGGCTCGATGTCTGCGTCGCCGACAGCCAGGGCGGCATCGGCTACCTGCTCACCCAGGCGATGGAGAACGTGCTCGCGCGTGCAGGCAATCCGCGCCTGGTTGCCTGTGTCCTGACCGAGGTCGAGGTCGATCGCGACGATCCGGCTTTCAGCGCACCGAGCAAGCCGATCGGTCCTTTCTTCTCCGCGGACGATGCACGCGCATTGGCGGGAACGGGTTGGCAGATGATGCAGGATTGCGGCCGCGGATGGCGACTCGCCGTGCCTTCGCCCGAGCCCAAATCGATCGTCAATTTCCCGATCATCCAGACGCTCGCCGGCGAGGGCTGGATCGTGGTCGCGGCCGGCGGCGGCGGCATTCCGGTCGTGCGCGCAGCCGATGGCAGCCGCAGCGGCATCCAGGCAGTGGTGGACAAGGACCTTACCTCGGGGCTGCTTGCGCGCGCGCTCGGCATCGAGCATCTGCTCATTCTCACCTCGGTATCGCGAGTGGCGATCCGCTTCCGCAAGCCCGCGGAGCGGTGGTTGGACCAGGTGACGGCGGCCGAGATGCGCCATTACCAAGCCGAGGGTCATTTCGGCAAGGGCAGCATGGAACCCAAGGTGGAAGCCGCGATCCGCTTTCTTCAAGCTGGCGGCAAGCGCGTCGTCATCGCGCATCTCGACGAGGCCGTCGCGGCGTTGCGCGGCGACACCGGTACCCATATCGTCCCCGATTGAGGTCAATGAGGCACGCTCGAATGCGGGCGTAAAGTGGACGGGTCGTGCAAGGAGCTAGCGCCGGTGTCGCGCCGCGGCATTGGCGCTACGCATCGAGTGCGGCTCCGAACCGTGCGACGAACCGCCGGTCGATCCGGTCCTTCCAGCGCCAGACCCAATCGCCCGCCAGCGTGAAGCCGTTGCGGGTCGCGATCGCATGCTTGGCTCCGGCGCTCAGCAAGACGAGGTAGTGGCGTTGGGGAACGAAGGATCGCGGCGCCTTGCCCGCGAGCGCGCGGCGCAGATTGCGCGCGAGCCAGGGGCCCTGCCGCACCGCGAACACGCCAGCCTTGGGCCGGGGATGCGGCACAACCGAGGCCACGTCGCCGGCCGCGAAGATTTCGGGGTGAGAAGTCGATTGCAGGCTCGCGCCGACGGTGATGAAACCGCGCTGGTCGGTGGCGAGTCCGGCGCGAGCGAACAATGGCGGTGCGGCCGCGCCGGTTGCGAATACGACGTGGCTCGCGGCAATGCGCTGGCCGTCGTGCAGGCGTATGCCGTTCGCATCGACCTCGGCCACCTTAGCCGCGGTGTGAATCTCGACCATCTGCCGGCGCAGGATGCGCTCGGCGTGGTAGCGCACGCGGCGCGGGAATTGCTCCAGGATCGCGTCCGACTCGCCGGCGAGCCTGAGCGGCGGGCGTCTTGCCGCGCCCAGATGCCGGCGCAGGCGGTAGTCCAGCGCCAGAACCACTTCGACGCCCGCCGCGCCGGTGCCGACCACCACGATGCCGTGCTCGGCGCAATCGTGCGGGCGCCTCACCAGCGCTTCGAGTGCGTGCAGGAATGCTGCGATCGGCTTGACGGCGATGGCATGCTGCTGCGCGCCCGGCACCGCCAGCGGGGGCGTCGAGCCGGTGTTGACGGAGAGCAGATCGTAGGTGTGAGATTCGCCGCAGGCGGTGGCTACGCGCCGGCTCGCGGCGTCCAGCGCGAGAGCCCGTTGCTCGATGAATCGCACGCCGCAGCGAGCGCAAAGCGCCGCGAGATCGATATGCGCCTCGGCGTAGCGGTAGTGACCGGCGATCAATCCCGGCAGCATGCCCGAGTACGGGGTGAGACGATTCTCGCTCAGCAACACGACTTCAGCCGCGCTGCTCGGAGCGCGCCCGAACGCCTCGATCACGTGCACGTGGGCATGGCCGCCGCCCAGGAGCAACAGGCGCTTCATGCCCCGCGCACTGAGGTCACGCGCAGTGGGTTCGGGTCTTGCACGTTTCAAACGCACACTGGATGAGGGTAACGTGCAAGACCTGACCCCGATGCGTCGACCCCGATGCGTCGACCCCGATGCGTCAGGCGCGGGTGCTGTCGTACACGCTGCCGGACGCGAACAGCGCCCGCACGTCGCTCGTGCCGAAGCCCAGCTCGGCGAGTATCCCCGCCGTGTGCTCGCCGAGCAGCGGCGCCGGCGTGCGGATGCGCGCGATCTCGCCGCTGGACTTGACCGGATGGCCCATGGCCTTCATGCGCCCGATGCGCGGATGGTCCATCTCGAGCACCATGGCGCGCGCGCCGATGTGGGGATCGGCCAGGCACTGCTCGTAGGTGTATACCGGGCCGCCGGGCACGCCCGCCCGGTCGAGCCGCTCCCACCAGTAGGCGGTCGGCTGTTGCGCCAGTACCGCCTCTATTTCGTCTTGCAGGACTTCGACGTTGCGCAAGCGCGCGGGAAGATCGATGAACCGCGGGTCTTCCAGCAACTCGGGTCGGCCGAGCACTTGCGTACAGAAGTTGCGCCACAGCTTGGCGTTGTTGGCGCCGACCGTGACGTAGCCGTCCTTGGTCTTGTACGCCTGGTAGGGTGCGGAACGGCGATGCCTGGTGCCGGTCGCGGCGGGCGCTTCGCCGCAGCCGAAATAGGCGCCGAATTCCCAGAACGTCCAGGCGAGCCCCGCCTCGACCAGCGAGGTCTCGACGTACTGACCCTCGCCGCTCTTCAAACGATGGATGTAGGCACCGAGCAGGGCGTAGAGCAGCGTCGCACCCGCGGCGATGTCGTTCATCGCGATCCCGACCTTCGCCGGCCGCCCGCCGGCCTCGCCGGTCATGCGCATGATGCCCGTCACGCCTTGCGCGACGATGTCGTAGCCGCCCTTGGCAGCATAGGGACCGGTCTGGCCGAAGCCTGAAACCGAGCCGTAGATGACGGCCGGGTTGATGCGCTTGACCGCTTCATAGTCTATGCCCATCTTGTGCTTCACGTCGGGGCGAAAATTTTCCACCACGAAATCGGCTTGCTTGGCGAGGCGGCGAAAGATTTCCTGGCCTTCGCTGCGCTTCAGGTCCACGCCGATGGAGCGCTTGTTGCGATTCAACACGGCGAAGCAATACGATTCGCCATTCACCTTCGGCTCGAAGCGGCGCGACATGTCGCCCTCGGGGAAGTTTTCTAGCTTGATTACGTCCGCGCCCATGTCGGCCAGCATGAGCGTGCAGTAGGGACCCGACATCACGTTGGTCAGGTCGAGCACCTTCGCGCCTTCCAGCGGCAGGGTCATAGCTTGTGCTCCAGAACGATCGCAGTACATTCTACGCCGAGCGCAAGGCGATCCGCTCCTGCTCGGGGCGCTCGCCCGCGCGGCCGGGCCGTATAATCAATCGAGCTCTCCGCGCGTGGCCCGCGCGCACGCTGGAGCGGCGATTCATTCGGGCGAGGAGGATAAGATGAAGCTCTACGGCTCGCTCACGTCGCCGTATGTGCGCAAGGTGCGGGTGCTCATCAAGGAGAAGACCCTGCCGGTGGAGCTGGTGGTGGACGATCCCTGGCTCGAAACGACGCGCATCCCTGCGATGAACCCGCTCGGCAAGGTGCCGGCGCTGCTGCTCGACGACGGCGAGGCGATCTACGACTCGACGCTCGTCATCGCCTGGCTCGATTTCCGTTTTCAATGCGGCATCGTGCCGGCGGAGCAGAAGGGCTACTGGGACTGCATGAAGTGGCACACGCTCGCCAACGGCATTCTGGATGCGGCCGTCGCCCGCGTGCTGGAATCGCGGCGCCCGGCGGAAAAGCAGATGCCGGAGCGCATGGCGCGCGAGCAGGCGCGCATCGAGCGCGCGCTCGATCAGATCGAAAGCCGCATGACCGGTGGCGCCTACCTGGTCGGACCCGGCTTCACCTTGGCCGATATCGCCCTCGGGGTAGCGTTGCAGTACCTCGATTTCCGCGATCCCGACCCCTGGCGCGACCGGCGCGCGCGTCTAGCACGCTGGCACGCCGGGATCGTGGCGCGAAGCTCGTTCGCGGAAACCCTGCCGCCCGGATTCGTCCCGCCGTCTTGAGCCCGGCCGCGACGCGCCGAGCAACGCCTACAGTGCCGCGCGCTCAGAAATGCCGATCGGCGGTCAGCGGTCGTGCATCGGCTGCGAACACGAGCTCGAGCAGGGTGTTGCGCTCGATGCGCCGGAGCAGCGTTTGCAGAACGCCGTCGAGCTCCTCGTGGCTGCGCGCGCGCGCGAACTCCCAGGCGTACATGCGGGCGAGCCCGGAGAAGTCGATCACCGGCGGCTCGATGGTGAAGGCGCCCAGCTCGGCGCCGATCAGCTTGGTTGCCGCCTGGTTGAGCGTGGCGTAACGGCGATTGGACAAGACCACGGTGAGCAACCGCGTGGCGCGATTCTGCGCCGTCCACAGCGCTTCGGCGGCGTACAGCGAGGAGCCGTCGCCGACGATGGCGAGCACCTGGCGCTCCCGCCGGCCGATCGCGGCGCCCACCGCGGCGGCCATGGCCCAGCCGATGCCTCCGGATCCGTTGATCATGTAGTCGCCGGCGTTATTCGTCATCCACTGGCGCACGTCGGATGTCGATAGACCCGCCTCGTCGACGACCAGCGCCTCGGGAAACGCCTGCAGCAGCGCGTGAATGGCGAGAGTCGGATGAAACGATTCCGCCGCGGCAGGCAGCGCGACCTCGGGACGCCAGCGGCGCGGCGCGGCGCCCGTGCGCGCGCGGCGTCCGGCGGCGGCGGCCCGAATCGCGGACAACGCCTGGCGCAGGTCGACGAGATACGCGGCCTCGAATTCGCCGGCCGGGGCGAGCAGCGCCGGATCGTCGCCCAGCCAGGTCTTGACCTGCGGAAAACGGGCAGGGCTGTACAGCGTGGTGCGCAAGCTGCGGCCCCCGACGAACAGCAGAGCATCGTGCGCGGCCAGCCGCTCGCCGATGCCGCCGAACGCGGGCGACAGGTAGCCGCCGTAGGCGGGAGAGGCTGCATCGATCGGCAGCACCGCCGTATACGGCGCGACGTACACCGGTGCGTCGAGCGACTCGGCCAATGCCCGCAGCGCCGGCGCGGCGCTATGCCAATGGATTTCCTCGGCTGCGATCAACGCGGGGCTGTGCGCGCGGCACAAAGTGTCGGCGATGCGGGCGGCATCGGTATGTTCGAGCCCGCACAGTCGCGGCGCGACCACGGGGCCCGGAGTCTGCTCGCACGTCTGTTCGAGCACGTCGGGCGGACAGATCAACGCCACGGGGCCGAACGGCGGGGCGAGCGCGGCACGCAGCGCATTCCTGATGGTCGCGGGGGCATCGTGCTTCGCGTCGAGCCGCCACACGGATTTGCATACGCTCGCCGCCATGGTCTCGAGCGGACCGTGCAGGATCGGCGCGGTATGCGCGAGGCGCGTGTCCTGGGCGCCGATCAGCACGAGCAACGGCGTGCGGGCGATCGCTGCGGTATACAAGCCGCCCATGCCGTTGCCCAGGCCGGGTGCGACATGCAGGTTGACCGCCCCGAGTGCGCGCGTGGCGCGCGCATGGCCATCGGCCATCGGCACCGCGGCGACCTCGCTCAGCGTCACGATGTACTTGAGCCGCTCGCGGCCTTCGCACATGCGCACCAGCGGAATCTCGGTGGTGCCGGGATTGCCGAAGATCGCGCGCACGCCGCAAGCTTCGAGGGTCTGTAGCAGGAACTCCCCGATCTTCATCGTCGATCCAGTCAAAAGGCCGTAGAATTGAGGCGCCGCAAGCGTAGTGGCGAGCTTCCGGTCACGTCAAGACGCGGATGGCGGCCGATCATTGCATTGCCCAGCCCTCGATGACGTCATGTCGGAGATTGCCAGCCCCAAGCCATACACCGAGTTGCGCGCGGCCGTAAGCGCGTTATGCAACCAATTCAGCGGCGAATACTGGCGCGGCATCGACGAGGTGCGCGCCTATCCCGAGGCGTTTGTCAATGCCCTCACCGAGGCCGGCTGGCTGGCGGCCTTGATCCCGGAAGAGTACGGCGGCTCGGGGCTCGGGATCGCGGAAGCCTCGGTGATCCTGGAGGAGATCAACCATAGCGGGGGCAACTCCGGGGTGTGCCACGCGCAGATGTACACCATGGGCACGCTGCTGCGGCACGGCTCGCCGGAACAAAAGCGCGCCTATCTGCCGAAGATCGCCACCGGCGAGCTGCGTTTGCAGTCCTTCGGGGTGACCGAGCCCACCACGGGGACCGACACCACCAAGCTGAAGACGACCGCGGTGCGCAAGGGCGAGCGTTACATCGTCAACGGCCAGAAAGTGTGGATATCGCGCGTGCTGTTCTCGGATCTCATGCTGCTGCTCGCGCGCACCACGCCGGTCGATCAGGTCAAGCGCAAAGCCGACGGCTTGTCGGTCTTCCTGGTCGACCTGCGTACGGCGGTGGGCAATGGTCTCACCGTGAAGCCGATCCGCAACATGGTCAATCATCAGACCAACGAGCTGTTCTTCGACAACCTCGAAGTGCCCGCGGAGAACCTCATCGGCGAGGAAGGCAAGGGCTTTCGCTATATCCTGGACGGCATGAATGCCGAGCGCATCCTGATCGCGGCCGAGTGCATCGGCGACGGCCACTGGTTCGTCGAGAAGGCGAGCGCCTACGCCAAGGAGCGGCGCGTGTTCGACCGGCCGATCGGCCAGAACCAGGGAATACAGTTCCCGATCGCCAAGGCCCATATCAACGTGCGCGCGGCCGATCTGATGCGCTTCCACGCGGCCGCGCTGTTCGATGCCGGCAAGCCGTGCGGTGCGGAAGCCAACATGGCCAAGTATCTCGGCGCCGAGGCGTCCTGGGAGGCCGCCAATGCGTGCCTCCAGACCCATGGCGGGTTCGGCTTCGCCGCCGAATACGACGTGGAGCGCAAGTTCCGCGAAACGCGCCTGTATCAGATTGCGCCCATTTCGACCAATCTCATCCTGTCGTATGTCGGCGAGCACGTGCTCGGCATGCCGCGTTCCTTCTAGCAGGGCCGCCTCATGAGGCCTCTCGACGGCATTACGGTAGTCGCGTTGGAGCAGGCGGTCGCTGCGCCCTTCGCCACCCGCCAATTGGCCGACCTCGGCGCGCGGGTGATCAAGATCGAGCGCCCGGGCGGCGGCGACTTCGCCCGCGGCTACGACGAGAACGTGCGCGGCATGTCGGCGTATTTCGTCTGGCTCAATCGCGGCAAGCAGAGCGTGACGCTCGATATGAAGCAGCCGAGCGGGCGCGAGGTCATGGCCCGGCTGCTCGGCCGTGCCGACGTGTTCATACAGAATCTCGCACCGGGCGCATCCGATCGGCTCGGCCTGGGCGCCGGCGCATTGCACGAGCGCTTCCCCGGCTTGATCGTGTGCGACATCTCGGGCTACGGCGACCGCGGGCCGTACCGCGACAAGAAAGCTTACGATCTGCTGATACAGAGCGAAGCCGGACTGCTCTCCATTACCGGGACGCCCGAGCAGCCGTCCAAGGTCGGCGCATCGGTCGCCGACATCTGCACCGGCATGTACGCGTATTCCGGCGTCCTAACGGCCCTGTTGCAGCGGGGCCGTACCGGCAAGGGCAGCCGCATCGAGGTCGCGATGTTCGAGGCCCTATGCGAATGGATGCTGCAGCCGTTGCTGTACGCGCACTTCGCCGCCAGGTCCATTCCGCGTTGCGGTGCCGACCATGCGAGCATCGTTCCGTATGGGCGCTTCACGGCGGCCGACGGCAAGGACATCATGATGGGCATCCAGAACGAGCGCGAATGGGCCGTGTTCTGCGATCGGGTATTGGGCCGCCCGGAGCTTGCTACCGATGCTCGCTTCAATTCCAACACCCGCCGCTTTCAGAACCGGGATGCGTTGCTGCCGATCGTGCGGGAGGTGTTCGGCTCGATGAGCGCGCAGGACCTGGTCGAGCGCCTCGACGCCGCCGACATCGCGAACGCCCGCATGAACGAGATGGCCGAAGTCTGGGCGCACCCGCAGCTCCAAGCGCGCGGCCGCTGGACGCAGATGGGCTCTCCGGTCGGCGCGATCCCGGTGCTGCGGCCGCCGGCGACGCATTCGGACTTCGAGCCCGCGATCGGAGCCGTGCCGGACGCCGGCGAGCACACCGGCGCGGTGCTTGCCGAGCTCGGCTACTCGCCCTCGGACATCGAGCGCATGCGCGCCGAATCCGTGCTTTGAGGCAGGCGCCGGCGTGTGCTTGCGCCGAGCCTCGTCCCCATACGCAACACAACTCGCGTCCGAGCGCTTTTCAGAGGGAAGTTCGAGCGAAATTCGTTGACAATCGAACGCGAGATTAGGCATGCTGGCGCGGTCTCTGCCGAGAGGCGAGAGGAGCGAGTCAGAGCACCATTTCAACCGATGGGAGATAGAACGTATGGCCAAGAAAAGCGCCAAGAAGTCAGCTAGCAAGAAGACCGCCGCGAAGAAGTCCAGCGCAAAGAAGGCGGCGAAACGCAAACCCAATGCAGCCTTCATGAAACCTCTCACCTCGTCTCCCGCGCTCGCCGCGGTGATCGGCGACAAACCCATGCCGCGTACCGAAGTGACCAAACGGCTGTGGGACTACATCAAGAAGAACAAGCTGCAGGATGCGAAGAACCGGCGCATGATCAATGCTGACGACAAGCTGGGCCAAGTCTTCGGCGGCAAGAAGCAAGTGTCGATGTTCGACATGACCAAGCTGGTCGGAAAGCACCTCAAGTAGAGCGAATCGTTTCGCCGCAGGGCCGGAGGCCGAGGCTTCGCCCGGATCCGGCCCTTCGTGTTTGTGGCGTATCGGAACCTGGTGTCCTGAGTCGGCGTTGGGCCATTCAGCGACGAAGCTCGGACGCAGGACACTCGCCGGACGTGAAGCGCGAGGCGAAGGGCCACCCAAATGTCATAGCGTTCGGGCTCCGCGCCGGATGAGCTCGGCATAGCCTGGCTTGCGCGCGCGGAAGAAATCCGGTTGCCGGCGCTGCCGATTCGCTACCGGGTTGCCGAGTCGGCAGCGAGCGCAGCGCCGTGACGAGGCGAAGCAGCGCGCGAGCGGTTAACATACTTCGTGCCGGAATTGCCGTTTGTGAGACAATGCAACGATGAGTGAACAACAGCCCATGTCCCCGCGCCAGCGGCTTCAGGCCCTGCTGGCCATTCCGGAACGCCAGCGCACCGACGCGCAATGGGACGAGTTGATCGAGTTGGAGATCATGCTCGCGCCCGGCAATCGCGAGGGCGCGCCGCAGCCCGGGCGCCGCAATCCCAACGTCTCGCCCGGCGGCCATCCCAAGCCCGGCGGTGGCGGCTCTCACGGCAAGAAGTCGGGCAAGAAGTTCCACAAGCGCCCACCCAAGCCCAACACGCCATGAAGGCCCGCGCGGCCTTGATCAGGACCACGAGCCTGGGCTGATCTCGCTCGCCGACGAGCGCTCGGTCGCGACCTTGGCTGGTCCACCGAATCCCTTCCGACCCTGCGTATACGCTGGTGCGCCCCCCCGCGGGCACGCTTGCTGCACATGGATTTCTTTCTCGGGACACGACGTGCCCCGGAGCGCAGCACGCGGCGCTGCCCGGTTGCCGAGCCACGGCTCGGTCTGCCCATGGCTGGAAGCGGGTGATGGATCGCGAGGATCAAGACGACTGCAGCGAACGGTGCTGTACGTTGGACGCGCTACGCGACCCGAGCCGGCTGCTCGAATTGTTGAACGACACCGCTAGCGCGCTCGCCTCGCGGCATCAAGTTCACTCCCCAAGGCGGCACGATCCAGGTGGCGCTGGCGCAAGACGGGGAGCGAATCGCCATCAGGGTCATCGACAGCGGGATCGGCAAACCTGCCCGCCATCGCGATGACGGCCTACGCGCATCCCAGCGATCGGGACCGCACGGCGCGCGCGGGGTTCGCGCTGCACGTCTCGAAGCCGGTCGAACCGCTCGCGTTGGCCGCTTGCGTCGCGCGAGCGCTCGGACTTACGGCTTAGCCTCGCGCAAGAACTCGCTCGCTACCCGCACGAATCCCGCCGGATTGTCGATCGTGACATGATGCTCCGCGCCGGGCACTTCGGCGATCACGACGTGGGCACAATTCGCTTTCACCTGCGCCGCGATTTCGGGCGTGATGCGCGCGCTCGCCTCGCCCTTGACGAGCAGCGCCGGGATCTTGATTCGCGACCACAACGGCAGGCCGTCGATCGGCTCGCGCCGCGCGTACACGTCGCGATCGAACTTGTGCCGCCAAGAGCCGTCCGGAAACTCGCGCGCGCTGCAATTCGCGAGGTGCCGCAGGATATGCGGGGCCGCGCTCTTGCCGTGGGGACGCAGCCGGAAACGGTGCAGGAACTCTTCGCGGCTCGCATAGCGGCTGCCCTCGCGCGCGCCGAGATTGCGCAAGTTGGCGATCCGCTCCTCGGTCATACGCAACGTCGAGTCGATCACGATCAGCCTGGCGACGCGGCCGGGATGGGTGGCGGCATAGAGCAGCGAAATCGTTCCGCCCATGGAATGGCCGACGAGGACGAAGTCCTCCAGTCCCAGGCGATCCACCGCCTCGGCGATGTCGTCGGCGTAACGCGGATAGCTATAGAGCGGCGGCTTTGCCCAGTCGCTGTCGCCGTGGCCGCGAAGGTCGAGCGCACGCACATGGTAGTCGGCGGTGAAACCGGCGGCGACGAAATCGAACCAGTGCGCGTGGGCGGCGCCGCCGTGCACGCACAGCATCGGGGGACGTCCGGCGCTGCCGTAATCCAGGTAGTGCAGCCGCAAGCCGTCGACGCTGACGTAGCCGCTGTCGTAGGCGGCAAGCTCGGGCGCGGCTTCGGCTTCGCGGGCGCGACCGGGGTGGAGACGTTCGACCATGCCTAATACTCTCGCCGGGACAAGTTGCGCGCGCGCGCCGCCAAGTGCGCTCGTTGCGACCGGCCCGTAGTCTACCCGATCGGCGCGCGGCAGCGCCAACGCGCTGCCAGGGAAACGGGGCGTCCTCGACCGTGGACTTTGCGCGTCGCCTCGGTGCGGTGAAGGAAATCACCGTCAACCCGTCGTCGACACGCTCACGGCGCGGGCATCGCTGCGATGGTGTCGAAGGCAAAGGCGCCGCGGCGGCGATGACGCGCGTTCAACGCTTCTTCTCGCGCTCGAGCAGCGCGCGCTTTCTTTCTTCGCCCCAGCGATAACCCGACACCATGCCGTCCGCGCACAGGACGCGATGGCACGGAATCGCGACGGCGAGAGGGTTGGCCGCGCACGCATGGCCGACCGCGCGTGCGGCGGTGGGCATGCCGATGCGTCCTGCAAGGGCGGCGTAGCTCGTGGTTTCGCCGGCCGGTATCTTGGCGAGCGCTTGCCAGACGCGCTGCTGGAATGCCGTACCGCGGATATCGAGCGGCAGAGCCAGTGCGAGCGAGGGTTGCTCCACCAGCGCGACCACTCGAGCGACGGTGCTTTCGAATGCGTCGCCGGCGGGAACCAGCTCGGCGCGCGGAAAGCGCTCGCGCAACTCATCGAGCAGCGCTTGGGGCCGGTCCCCCAACGCGATTGCGCACACGCCCTTGGCGGTGGCGGCAACCAGGATCGTGCCGAGGGAGCAGACGCCGAAGGCATAGCCGATACACTCGCCGGCTGCGCCGTTGCGATAGCGGCTCGGTGTCATTCCGAGCGCGCCCGGCGCGTGCGCGTAGAAGCGCGAGCTGGAATTGAAGCCGGCGGCGTACAGGGCCGCGGTGATGCTGCCTTGTCGTGATGCGAGGGTGCCGCGCAGCCGCTCGCGCCGGCAGGCGCTGGCATACGCTTTGGGCGTGACCCCGATCACCGCGGTGAAGATACGCTGAAAGTGGTAGCGGCTCAGACCGGCGAGCGCGGCGAGATGCGCGAGGCTCAGCGGGGAGTCCGCGGCCTCGATCGCCCGGCAGGCGCGGGCGAGCGCAGCCGTGTAACGATCCTCGGGGCGATCTGGCAGGCAGCGTTTGCACGCGCGCAATCCGGCGCGTTCGGCCGCGGCGGCATCGCGGTGAAAAGCGACGTTCTCGCGCCGCGGCAGGCGCGATCCGCAGGAAGGACGGCAATAGACGCCGGTGGTGCGCACCGAATAGACGAACTGCCCATCGGCATGTCGATCGCGCGTGCTAACCGCCTGCCAACGCCGCTCGTCGCTGTCGTAGGCGGGCTTGGGCGTGCTCGACAGGATTCTTGATCTGCTGCGCGTATGCGCGACGTGCTTGGCCGCTCGGGGCCGAATGGTCGGGTGATGCTCGCCGAGGAGCTCGGGCGAGACTGCGCTGCGTGGTTTCATGCGATCTCCGTTACGGGTGAGGCGACTCGCAGGCCGAGCATGCGCCCCGCTGCTGCTCGCGTCAGCCCGATTGTTGCGCTTCAATTCGCCTCCCGGGCAGGTCGGCCGAGCGCGCTATCGAGGGCCGTCATGGCGCGCGCGCTGCATACTGATCGGTTGCGCGGTGGCGGCGTCCACCCGGAACTGCCGCTGCGCGGGCCGACCTATCGGTGTCGGGCGCACCATGAACCAGTCATGACCGTCGCTCATACAAGTCTACGCCGGCCGGCTGCGCCGAGCGCCGCCGCCTCATGCGGGACGAGGCCGCAGCATCCGCTGCGCGAGGGCGACGCAGGCGAGGACCGCGGCGCCGGCCACGATGCCGAAGCCGGCATTGAGTAGCGCGGAGGCCAGCGCCGCGGCGATGCTGCCGAGCAGCGGCACGTCGGCGAGCGCGCCGGCCCAGTGCTCGATGAAGTGATGCACGGGCGCAAAGCCGTGTACTAGGATGCCGCCGCCGACCAGGAACATCGCCGCCGTACCCGCGACCGACAAGCTCTTCATCAACCACGGGGCTGCGATCAAGAGCGCCGCCCCCACGCGGCGGCCGACACCATTGCCCTCGGCGCTGAGATACTGCCCCAGGTCATCGAGCTTGACGATCGCGGCCACCAGCCCATAGACGCCGATCGTCATCAACACCGCGATGCCGGTCAGTACCAGCACCTGGGTCAGAAACGGCGCCTCGGCCGCGGCGCCCAGCGTGATCGCGATGATCTCCGCCGACAGAATGAAATCGGTGCGGATGGCACCCTTAATCTTGGCACGCTCCGCCGCGACCAGATCCACGCTCGGATCGGCTAGCGCGTGCACCAGCTCGGCATGGCGCTCGTGTTCCGCCGCCTCATCGTGCAGCCAACGGTGCGCGAGCTTCTCGAAACCTTCGTAGCACAGGAACGCGCCGCCGATCATCAACAGCGGCGTGACCGCCCAGGGTATGAACGCGCTGATGGCGAGCGCTGCCGGAACGAGGATCGCCTTGTTGGCGAACGAGCCCTTCGTTACCGCCCATACCACGGGCAATTCCCGCTCGGCCCTCACTCCCGCGACTTGCTGGGCGTTCAGGGCGAGGTCGTCGCCGAGCACCCCGGCCGTCTTCTTACTGGCGAGCTTGGTGAGCAGCGCAACATCATCGAGCACGCTGGCGATGTCGTCGAGCAATGCGAGCAGGCTACCCGCGGCCATTGATTCATCCTTGTCATTACCGCGCCCGGTGTCGGCGGCGCGAGACCTGCTCGGCAATCAGGCAGCGAACGCTTGAATATAATCGAGCGCACGCGCGCTTGCGATCCCCGGCTGCAAGCGCGTGCGACGACGACGAGGACGAGCAAACATGGCGGCAGAGCGATTCGAACACCTGATTTACGACCGGAGCGAGCACCGGGTCACCTTGACCTTGAACCGTCCGGAACGCATCAACGCCCTGAACGAGCGCCTGACCCGCGAGTTCGAGACCGCGATGCTCGCCGCCGAGAACGACGACGACATCCGCGTGATCGTGATCAAGGGGGCGGGCCGTGGATTCTGCGCCGGTCACGATTACGCCCGCGAGCACTTCAAGCCGGGCGAGCGCGAAACCGGTCACGATACCGAGCAACACCGTATCGATTTCGAGAAACGCATGCGCGCCTACATGCGCGTGTGGGAGATTCCGAAGCCGGTGATCGCGCAAGTGCACGGGCCGTGCATCGCTGCCGGCACGATCATCGCCGGTCTGGCCGACATCGTCGTGACGGCGCACGACGCGAAGATCGGACCGGTGGAAGCCGCACCCGGCATGGTGATGGGTTTGATCTGGGGCGCTTGGCTGCCGGTGGTGGGCCTGCGCAAGACCAAGGACTTCGCGTTTCTGCACGGCACGATGGACGGGCGCGAGGCGCAGCAGTGCGGTTTCGCGACCCGCTCGGTGCCGCTCGCCCGGCTCGAGGAGACGGTGAATCGGATGGCCGACGAGATCGCGCGCGTGCCGCTCGAGATCCTCATGATGAAGAAGCTCGCCATCAACCGCAGCGCCAATCGCATGGGCGTGCGCGACATGATGGAGATCAATTTCGAAATGAGCCTCGCCGGGCATTTTAGCAACACGCGCAGCCGCTGGGGGGCGAGGCTCGAGGCCGAGGGATTCAAGCAGGTGATGAGCGAGTGGAAGCGGGACACGCGCTACGACCGCACACACGATGCGTGAGGCCGCGCCCGCGCGTGAGCCTTCAGCCGCGCGCGTTGGCCGCGGCGCTGGCCGCCCATAGGTGGCGTTGCCAAAAGAACGTGATGACGGCGGTCAGCGTCAGGCCGAATGCGCAATACAGCGCGGCGGTCACTGGGAAGCCGAAGCGCGCGATCAAAGGGCCCGAGGCCAGCAGGCCGGGCAGGTTGCCGTAGATCGCGAGCATCCGGATGCCCATCACCCGGCCGCGGTAGCGTTCGTCCGAGGTCCGCAGCAGCAGCGCAGCCATCGGCACCTGTCCCAAGCTCTGCGCGCAGCCCGCGAGCGCGAGCGCGCACAGGCCCGCGGCGGGCTGGGGCAGTTGCGAGAACAGCAGCAGCATCGCGTACCAGGCTGCGGAAAAGACGATCGCCATGCGACCGGCACGCACGGCGCCGCCGTAGCGGCTCAACAGCAGCGAGCCCGAAAGCGCACCCGCCGCCGCCGCCGCGACCATGTAGCCGAGCAAGATGCGATCGGCCTGGTACACCTCCTTGGCGACATAGGGCAGCAGCCCCGTCATCAAGGGAAAGGCGGTGAGATTGAGCAGGAAAGCGAGGCACATCACGCCGAGCAGATGGGGCGTGCTCCAGACATAGCGCAGCCCCGACTTGAGGTCGCGCCACGGCGACGCCTGGACGAGAGCGCTCGCGGACGCCGCACGCGAGGGGCGCTTGGTCCCGGCTTTCAGCGTCAGGACCACGCTTACCGCGTACAGACTTGCGACGACGGCATAGGCGGGACCCATGCCGAGCGCGGCGACCAGGCCGGCGCCGCTCAACGCGCCCGCGATGCGGGCGGAATCCTGGGTGGTGCGCTGAATGCTCATTGCACCCATCAGTTGCGCGCTCGGCATGGTTTCGCCTACCAGCGCCGCGCGCATGCCGATGTCGGAGGGGCGCACCAGGCCCATGACCCCCGAGATGATCAACACGTAGAGCGGCGCGAGGATGCCGCTGAAGGCGAGGATCATGATGACCGAGGCGAGCAACGCATAGACCGTTCGCATGCCGCTCAGCAGCCGGCGCTGGCCGACGCGGTCGCCGATCACCCCGACCATCGGCGAAATGAGCGTGCCCAGGTGCTGCAACGACGCGAACAGCGTCAGCAGCAGCACCGAGCCGGTCTCGACCAGCACGTACCAGCCCAGGATCAGGGTCTCCATCTCGAAGGCCCAGGAGGTGGCGAGATCGGCAGGCCACTGGAAGCGATAGCTGCGAACCTGGAACGGCGCGAGGATCGAGGCGCGCTTGCCGGCGGCGTTCACGATGGCCCGGCCCCGCGCGTGGTCGACCCGCTTTCCTGATCCGCGTGCTGAGCGTGCATGAGACCTCGCATTCCGGCTGACCGGGACGATGTAGTGACCGCCCCGTGGAGCGCACGCGATTGTACCGGGTGATCTGCGCGCCTGGCCCCCATCGCCTGGCGCGACGTCGCGGCAGTAGTGGCCGGACGCACGGCATCGTAGAATGTCGAGCGCGGAGCGCCGGGCACTTCACCGCTCGCGTTACGCAAGCACCCAGAAGCGCTCAACATGATCAGCAGATTCTTTTCGCGCTCCGCTCTCCACGAACATGCCGAGCCGGCGCAGCGTGCGCTGGGCGTGTCGCAGCTCGAACCGGGATGCGACGAGATCAACAGCTTCCTGCTCGACGATCCGGCCCCGGAGGTGCGCTTGGCGGCGGTTCGAGGCTGCACCGATGCCGGCGTGCTCGTGGCCGCGCTCGCCGCGGAGTCCGATGCCGCGGTACGCGAGGCGATTTCCTCCGCGCTCGCGCTCGCCATAGTCGACACCGCGGACGCTGAGCGTGCCGCGGTGCTGCTCGCCGAGGCGCACGTCGGCGACGCCATTCGCGCCGAGGTCGTGCGTCGCGCCGCGGATGCGCTGCGGCGCCGGCTTGCGCTCGATGCGATCGGCGCCGAAGCCGCCTTAGTGGAGCTGGCGCTCGGTGCGGTCCAGGCCGAGACGCGCCTGGCCGCGGCGGAGCGGGTGGTCTCGCAGGCCGGGCTGCAACGGCTCGCCGAGGCGGCCAAGCACAAGGACCACGGTGTCTACCGCATTGCACGCCAGCGCCTGGAGGCGATGAAGACGCAGACCGAACAGGCCGCCGAGGCCGATCGCATCATGAGCGAGCTCGAAGCGCTGGCGCAGAGGCCCGGCGCCATTTTGACCGAGGTGGTCGAGCTCAATCGGCGTTGGCAGGCGCTCGACATGAGCGCGGACGCGGCCCGCCTCGCGCGCTGCGATGCGGCTCGGCGGCGGGTGCAGGAGCGCTTGGAGCGCGAGCAGGATGAGCAGCGCGCGCGTGTCCGCTTCGATACCCAGGTGCGCGAGTGGGTCGAGCGGCTGCAAGCGATCGCCGAGCTGCCGGATTCTGCCGCGCTGGCGCAGATGCGCAGCGAGCTCGCCGAGCTGCGCGAGCAGTCGCGGCAGCTCGAGCGCGCGGTGCCCGATCGCCTGCACGAGGCCGACGAACGCCTCGGCGCATGGGAAAGGGAGAGCGCGGCCGTCGCCGCCGCGGAAGTGCTGGTGCTCGAAGCCGAGCGGCTCGCGAGCGGCACGTATATCGACCATGGCGACCTGCCGCAACGCTGGGAAGCGCTCAGTCGATCGATACGAACGCCTGCGTTCACGCGCCGGTTCGAAGCTGCGATGATCGCCGTGGAGCAGCGCCGCCTCGCCCACATCCAGCTCGCGCAACAGGAGCTGTCCAACCTGCGGGGCCGCGTCCACGCGCTGCTGCACACGGCCGAGCAGGCGTTGGCGGCCGGCCAGTTGCGCGAGGCGCGCAGCGCCGCGGACGAGATCAAGAAGCTGCGCACCGGCGCGGGCACGTTGCCCAAGCCCAGCATGCAGCGCATCGGCCGCTTGCAGCAGCAACTGGTTGAGCTCGAGCGCTGGCAGGCATTCGGCCAGCATAATGCGCGCGTTCAGTTGTGCGAGCGCGCCGAAGCGCTCGCGGCCCCTGACGGAAGCGACCCACGCCAGCTCGCACGCGCGGTCCAGGACCTGCGCAACGAATGGAAAGTCCTCGACCAGCAATACGCCGGCGTGCCGAAGGCGTTGTGGGAACGCTTCGACCGGGCGTGCGAAAAAGCCTATGCGCCGGCCGCCCGCCACTTCGCCGAGCAGGCCGCGCGCCGCAAGGAGGCACGCAAGAAGCGTGAAGCCTTCATCACCCTGGCAGCCGAGCATGCCGCCGGGCTGTTGCAGGAGCCGCGCGACTGGCGCGCGATCGAACGCTGGCTGCGCGAGACCGACCAGCAATGGCGCGAAGGCGACTTGGGTAGCCTGGAGCCCAAGGCCTGGAAGGATCTCGACACGAAGCTCAAGGCCGGGCTCGCGCCGCTGCGCAGCGCGCTCGGTGAAGCGCGCGAGCAAGCCAAACAGGCTCGCAAGCAACTGATCGCGCAAGCCGTGAGCTTGGCGGGCAAGGCGCTGGAACGCGACACGCCGGCACAAGTCAAGGCCATCCAGGCGCAATGGCAGGAGCAGGCGAAGGCGATGTCGCTCGCACAGCGCGACGAGCGTGCGTTATGGGATGAATTCCGTGCGGCCTGCGATGCGGTCTTCAAGACCCGGCAGGAGAAGCGCAAAGCGGACGATGGCCGCAAGTCCGAGGCGCGACACGCGCTCGAACGGATCGTGACCGAGCTCGATCAGCTCGCGGCAGCCAAGGACAAGCCGGACCAGGACCTGCGCCGTTCGCTGCGGGCGTTGCAGGACCAGTGGCGGGAAAAGGCGACGGGCTCGGACCCGGCGGTGCGCGCTCTCGAAGCGCGTTTCCGCGCGGCCAGGGCCTCGGTCGAGGCTGCGCTCGGGGCGCGTGCGCGCCTGCGCGACAACGCGCTGTGGCAGGTGCTCGCAAGCAAGGAGAAACTGTGCGAACGGCTCGATGTCCTGGTGCGCGACGCCAGCGCGCCTGCCGATGCGGGCGTGCAGATCGAAGCGATCAACGAGCAGTGGAGCACGCTTCCCGCCTTGGCGAGCGCCTGGGAGAAGAAGATCGGCGCAAGGCGCGAGGCGGCCCTGCAAGCCCTGGCCGATGTAACCGCGCAGGCGGCCTATCGCACGCGCATGCAGGATGCGTTCGAGCGCCGGCGCGAAGCGGTGCTGGAGCTCGAGGTGCTGCTCGGCCTGGACAGCCCGCCCGAGCTTCAGGCCGAGCGCCTGGCGTTACAGGTGAGACAGCTACGCGACCGCTTCAAGAATGCCGCCAGCGTCGGTCCCGAGCAGGCCGGGGAGCGGCTGTGCGACTGGTGCGCGCAGCCCGGCGTCGCGGATGCCGCGGACCGGGCACGCGTCGAGCGCGTATTCGCGGCCGCCGGCCGCCGCCGGTGACTGAACGCGTATCGCGTCCGGCCCCGGCCCGACCCGCGGTCCGACCACAACCCCGGTCCGACCGCGGATTGACCCCGGTCCGGGGGCCTGGGTCATCAAGCGCGCGCGGCGGATCGTCCGGCGATGCGCCCGAAAACCGCACCGGACATGAGACCGGTGCCGAGCGGGTAGTTGTAGTGGAATAACCCGCCGACCATTTCGCCGCAGGTGTACAGGCCATCGATCGGCCGCCATCCGGTGGAGATGACCTGGGCATCCTGGTTGATCTTCAGGCCGCCGAAGGTGAAGGTGATGCCGCCCGTGACGGGATAGGCGACGTAGGGCGGCGTGTCGAGCTTCTGCGCCCAGTTGGTCTTGGGCGGGTCGATGCCTTCGGTGTGCAAACCGTCGAGGACGGCGGGATTGAAGGCCCCACCGCGCCCCGCGGCCCGATTGAATGCTTCCAGCGTCGCCATGGCCGCGCGCTGGTCGAGCTTCAGTTGCTTGACCAGGCCTTCGAGCGAGTCGGCCTTGTACGGCTCGCTGGTCGAGTAGCGCGGCTCCAGCAGGTGCAGCACCTTGCTGTCGAAGATCTGGTAGACCAGGCTGCGCGGCTGCTTGAGGATCAAGCCGCCGTACTTCGCATAGGTGAACGCGTTGAAGTCGACCCCTTCGTCGACCCAGCGCTTGCCCTCGACGTTGAGCATGACGCCATAGGTGTAGGACAGGCGGTTGGTCTTGTCCGTGAGCTTGCGCTCGCCGTAGTCTGGGGCTTCGGCATTGATCGGCGTCGCGTGGCAGCCGCCCCAGTGGCCCCAGGGCATCGCGCCGAGGTCGAGCGCCATCCTGAGCCCGTCGCCGTAGTTGAAGTTCGAGCCGCGCACCTTCGCATGGCCCCATTCCTGGCCGAGATAATGCGTGCGCCACGCCGGGTTGGTCTCGAAGCCGCCGCACGCGAGGACCACGGCCTTGGAGCGCAAGGTTTCGACCCCGTTCGACCCGCGCGCGACCACGCCGCGGACGGCGCCGTCGCTCGCCTGCACCAACTCGAGCACGTGACTTTCGTAGCGGATTTCCACGCCCATCTTCTCGGCCGTGTCGAACCAGGTCTCGGACAAGCCCACGCCTTCGTGTACCGTGCGCACGATCGCCCCGCGCGGCCACTTGATCTTGTCGCCGACCTTGATACCCATGACCGACTTGGCCAGCTCGAATTTCATCTTGCCGACTTCCTGCAGCCAGCAGGTCGTGGCGTAGGAGCTGTCGATCAGCAGCGAGGACAGCGCCGCATCGGAGCGCCCGTCGGTGACCTTCATCAGGTCTTCGAGGAATGCCTCTTTCGGGTAGACGGGTACGCCGGCGTGAAAGCCTGGATAATCCTCCTCCGCCGTCGGCACGAACCGGTCGAGCTCTTCGACCTTGTTGAAGACGAAGCGGAAGATCGCGCCGCTGAAGTGGGTGTTGCCGCCGCGCTGCTGCCTGGGGGCCTTCTCCAGCACCAGCACGCGCTTGGCGCCGTTCTCCTTGGCCGAGACAGCCGCGGCGAATGCCGCGTTGCCCGCGCCGACCACGATCACATCGTAATCCATCCTTGTTTGCCTCCTTGGGCTCGAGAAGCCTGCGGAGCGCAATGCTAGCAAGGACCCATCATGTGATAAAAGAATAAAAACGCATCCTGCGATGCCGGAATCACATTCTTGCCATGACGCTACGCCAGTTGAGGTACCTGCGAGAGATCGCCCGCCAGTCGCTCAATATCTCGGCGGCGGCGCTGGCGCTGCACACGTCCCAGCCGGGGGTGAGCCGGCAGCTGCAATTGCTCGAACGCGAGCTGGGCATCCAGTTGCTGCTGCGCCGACGCAATCGCGTGCACGGCTTCACTCCCGCGGGCCGAGCAGTGCTGGAAGTCGCCGAGCGCCTGCTCAAGGAGGCCGACAACATCCGCCTCATCGCCGAGGACATGCGCGAGGAAAGCCGCGGCCGCCTCGCCCTCGCGACCAGCCACTTGCACGCCCGCTATACCTTGCCCCCGGCGTTGAAGGCTTTCACCCATCGCTACCCGCAGGTGCGCCTGCACGTGCTGCAAGCCGATCCCGACGACATTCCGCAATTGATCGAAAGCGGCGCGGCCGATATCGGCGTGAGCACGGAGTTCAGCCTCGGTCATCCCGGCATCGCCCAGCTTCCGAGCGAGACCATATGCCGCAGCCTGATCGTGCCCTGCGGCCATCCGCTATCGCGGCGCAGGCGCGTTTCGTTGCGCGACATCGCGGCCTATCCGCTGGTCGGCTATCACCAGCGCTCGCGCGGCGGCCAGATCGTCGCGCGCACTTTTCGCGACCACGGCATCGAGGTGGATTTCGTCGTCAACGCCGCCGACACCGATGTGATCAAGGCCTACGTCGCAGAAGGGCTCGGCATCGCCGTCGTGCCGTCGATCGCCTTGGTCCCGGGCAGCGACACGACCCTCTGCGCGCTCGATGTCACGCGGTTGTTCCCACGCAGCCAGATGACCATCAGCTTGCGCCGCGATACCTACCTGCGCCGCTATCTCACCGACTTCATCGGCATGATCGTGCCCGGCATCGAGCGCGACAGCATCGATCACGCGCTGCAGCGTTGAGTCGGTTGCCTGGCGCGCTCGATCGCAAGGGTTCGACGGCGATCTTCGGCCATGGCGGTGTCGAAGCTTGCGTCCACAAGGCCCGCATGCGCCATGGCCGCGATGAATGCAGCATGAACGCGCCGTTCAGGGTGAATTCAGGGGCAGGCGCACACAATCGCATCACGGTCACGATTCGTGCCGCAACGACTGGAGACTCACATCATGCGTACTACTCATGTTGTCAGCGCTATCGCCCTTGCCGTCAGCCTTGCGGCCGGTGCGCTTACCGGGGCCGCGGTCTTTGCGCGGGACTCCCAAGCCGATACTCGCGTCGACGCGAATGCGCGCCTTTCCATCCCCCAGGTGCACGCCAGAATGACAGCCCTCGGTTACCGCGACATCGACCAGATCGAGCGCGAGCGTAACCTGTTCGAGGTCGATGCACGGACGAGCGCAGGCGAGCGCGTAAAGCTATACGTGGATGCGCGCAGCGGCGAGGTACTGCGAACGAAATCCGACGCTCGCGACCGAATCCGCGATAGAGAGCGCTTGGACAAGGAGGTCGATCGTGCGACGCCCGACTGCACCGATCGACGTTGCCGCGACGACGATCGGACGCAAACACTGTCGAGTGAAACGCTGGGCTGGTATCTGTCGGACATCTACGGCCGCATGAAGGCCGTAGGAATCTGATGCACCCGGCTTGGTATGGCGCAGGGAGCGGCCGGCGCAAGCCGGCCGCCCTCACGGCCGCTTCCCCTGGGCTGAAGCGCCGGCGCGGACTGCACCCCGGCAAGTGCCATGCAAGAGCGGGGCTGCTCGCCGTCGTCTTCGCCGCACGGGATCCTGGACTTCCTCTCTGCACTCCGCGGGGCAAGACGGCTCGTGCAGGAGCTGTACTGCTCAGAGCTTGGGGATGCGCAGGGTCTTGCTGATCATGAGCGTGCCCGACAAGGCGAACAGCAGCGCCAGCGGATGCAGCACCCAGCCGCCGGCCTCCCAGGCGCCCCAGTAGAGCGCCTCGTCGAGGCGGCCTTGCCACGCCGACCAGGCGAGCAGGGCGGTCAGGAGCACGGTGGTGGGAATAGGCGTGCCCTCGAAATAGGCGACCTTGTCGCCGCCGTGCGCTAGCGCATCGGCCGTCACGTTGAAACGCGCCAGTCGGCTCACGCCGCAACAGACGAAATAGATCAGGATGGCGACGTCCCAGCCCCCGGTCAGACCGGCGGCGAAGGCGAGGGTGGCCGGAGCGACCCCGAAGGAGATCACGTCGGCGAGCGAATCGAGCTCGCGCCCGAGCGCCGAATGGGTGTGGCGCGCGCGCGCCACGCGCCCATCGAGCATGTCGAACAGGAAAGCGAGCGGCGCCATGGCGGCCGCGGCCATGAAATGGTCGCTGTCGCGGCTGCTGGTGTAGCGCATCGCGAG
Organism: Burkholderiales bacterium; assembly: GCA_020848435.1. Taxonomy (GTDB): domain Bacteria; phylum Pseudomonadota; class Gammaproteobacteria; order Burkholderiales; family WYBJ01; genus WYBJ01. Next base: position 67,273 of record JADLAC010000052.1, read on the forward strand.
AAAGACCGCGGCGATGCCGCAGGCGGCATTGGCGAGGGTAAGGAAGTCCGCGAGATGAAAGCTGCGGATCATCGAAAAGTGCCGCGGGGTGTTGCGCGGCTGGTTCATCCGTGTTTCGACCAGTTGTCTGGGCATGGGTGTGACGCTCCGTGCATCCGGCGAGCGCGACTCGCAAGCATGGGTGGGCTGCACGGTGCGTGCCCGCATGCACCGGCGGCCGGGAACAACGCAGGGCTGCCGATGATCCGCGGGGGAGTCAGCTCATGAGACTCGATCTATCGATCTGGCGCTTGCTCGCTCTGCGGACGATCCTGCGGGCGCGTCAGCTCATGAGACCGTAGAACCTGCCCGCGTTGCGGCACGTGATCTGGTGGACCGCGGCGGGGCTCACATGGGCGAACTGGTCGGCGATGTAGCGCGACGACTCCGGCCATACCCCGTCGGTATGAGGATAGTCCGAGCCCCACATCAGGGTTTCGACGCCGAGATCGTCGATCAGCTTGGCGCCGATGCGGTCGTACTGGAAGGTCGCCTTGCATTGACGGCGCCAGTAGTCGCTCGGCTTCATCTTCAGCCCCAGGTCGCGGAAGCGGTCTTCCCATTCGAAATCCATGCGCTCGAGCGCATAGGGTATCCAGCCGATGCCGCTTTCGCCGAAGCAGATGCGCAGCTTCGGATAGCGCTCGAGCACCGCCGCGCCGATCACGGCGGCGAGGATGTTGACGAGGTTCATCTGGAAGCCCGACACGCGCGTGAACATCGCGGCGCGGCGCGAAGCGGGCGGCTCCTTCTCGCGCGCGGCCGGCGAGACCGAGGGAAAGGTGTGAAAGTGCAGCGGCAGATTCACTTCGCTCACGGCCTGCCACAGCGGCTCCCACGACGGATGCCACATCGGTTCCATGTCCCACGAGCACGACAGCTCCAGCCCGCGCAAGCCCTTGGCGGCGACGCGGTGGATTTCCTCTACCGCCGCGCCCACGTCGCCGTAGGGCAGGCATGCCAGCCCGATCAGCCGATCCGGATGATGGCTGCAAAAACCCGCCAGCCAGTCGTTGTAGATGCGGAACATCTCGCGCGCGGCTTCCTGGTCGCCGAGGCGGGTTGCCGCCCCGAGGATGCCGAAAATCACTTCGGCATCCACGCCATCGAGCTCGGCGTCTTTCAAGCGCAGCTCCGGGTCGATGACACGGCGTACGCCGCGCTTGGCATCTTCGTACAGGCCGGTCTGCGCCATCCGGTCGACCCGATGGTTTTGGCCTGGCACCAGCTTCGCCCCCGAGGGGCCGACCCCGCACACCAGGCCGTAGGAAAAGCCGCTCTTCGAAGTCCAATGCGCTCCGTCGGGTCCGTCCGCCACATAGGGCATGCGCGCTTTCATGGCGGCGCTCGCGTTGGCGGTGAACAGGTCGGGAGGTAGCCAGGGCAGGTCGATATGACAGTCGGCGGAGATTCGTCGATAGTCCATGCCACCTCCTTGTCGGGGCCTGCGGCTGGCGCGGCGCCCCGGCCGGTCAGGGCCGTGAGCGACTCGCAACTGCCACGCTATCACAGCACCTCGCGGCCCGCCAGCGGACCTGCTGCCGGATCGAGCGCATTCGGCGCCAGAAATCCGCCCGCTCCGTTACAATCGGGGCACGCAGGCGCTCTTGCGCCGGCCATCCAAAACACCCAAGCCAGAATACGATGATCGAAGTCAACGAGACGATCGAGGTCGCCTCCGATCCTCGCACGGTCTGGAGCCTGCTGTCGGATCCGCGTGCGGTGGTCGAGTGCGTTGCCGGCGCGACCCTGGGCGAACGCGACGAGGAGGGGACCTACGACGCCGGCATCACGGTGAAATTCGGCCCGGCCAAGGTCGCGTTCCGCGCCAAGGTTGCGATCGAGTTCGACGCGGCGACCATGAGCGGGAAGGTCACCTCGCGCGGCAAGGACAGCCAGGGCGGCGCGCGCTTCCACACCACGATGAACTTCAAGGTGGCCGAGCAGGCACAGCCGGGCGCGGGCTCCGCGATCAACATCCTCGCCCAGGTCGATATCTCCGGGCGCCTTGCGTCGCTGATCGAAACCGGGGCGTCGATGGTCGTGAAACGCATGACCAAGGATTTTTCCGAGCAGATCGCGGCGCGCTGTTCCGGCGCGAACGCCGCGTGAGCGCGTCCGGCGATTGCCCCGGCGGGCAGCGGGCGCGCATGGCGCGGCTTGCATGGGCCGCGTTTTTTGATTTCACATTTCTCACGGAGGGCGGGCGACCATGAAGGTGTATCAGAGACTGGCGCAGGCGTTCAAAGGCGAAGGCGTGACGGCGACCTTCGGCATGATGGGCGACGGCAACATGTACTGGATCTCCGAGCTACACAAGATCGGGGTCAAGGTCCATGAGGTGCGGCACGAAGGTGCCGGGCTCGGCATGGCGGATGGCTACGCGCGCACGGCGAACAAGCCCGGCGTGGCGACGGCCACCTGCGGCCCCGGCGTCACGCAGCTCGCCACCGCGTTCGTGACCGCGGCGCGCGCCCATTCGCCGGTGGTCGCATTTTGCGGCGAGTACCCGTGGAGCGACCCGGAGTACACCCAGTACCTCGATCAATCGCGCTTCGCGGAAGCCTGCGAGGCGGGGTTCGTGCGCCTGCAAAACCCAGAGCAGACCGACGATTGCGTGCGCAAGGCCTTCTACCTGGCGAAGCTCGAGCGCCGTCCGATCATGCTGAGCTGTCCGATGGATATCCAGCAGAAGAATTTCGAAGACGACGACGAGCCGTATCGGCCGACCTCCGAGCTGTTCAAGACCGGCACGGTCAGCCCCGACGCGAAGGAGCTGGCGCGCGCCGCCGACCTCATCGCCTCGGCCAAGCATCCGGTCATCATCGTGGGGCGCGGCGCCCAATGGGCCGGCGCCGGGCCCGCGGTGCTCAAGCTCGGCGAGCGCATCGGCGCACTGATCGCGACTTCTCTGCTCGCCAAGACCTTCCTCGCCGCCGACACCGAGTATCACGCCGGCATTTCCGGCTTGTATGCGACCCGTCCGGCCATGAAGCTGCTGGAAGAGGCCGACGTCGTCATCGGCGTGGGCGCGAGCCTGAACCGCCACACGCTCGAAAACGGCTATCTCTATCCGAACGCCAAGTACGTGCAGATCGATTCCCAACCCCACGTCGCCATGGCCAACGGCAAGTTCTCCGACCTCTACATCCAGTCGGACGCTCGCATCGCGGTCGAGGCGATCGAAAAGCTGCTGGCCGAGAAGTCGCACAAGGCGACCGGCTATCGCACCCCGGACGTGAAGGCAAAGCTCGCCAACCACAATGCCGACCGGACCGAGTTCCCGATCGATCCGGGAACCGTGGATCCGCGCGAATCCATGATCGCTCTGGAAGAGCTGCTGCCGGCGACGGTAGGCGTGCTCTCGGGCAGCGGCATGACCTCGGGCATCTCCAGCATGCTCATGACGCGTCCGCGCACGATCACGCAAGCCGGCCACTTCTTCGGCTGTATCGGCCAGATGCTGCCGGCGGCGATGGGCGCGATCGTCGCCTCGGGCAATACGCCGCTGTGCCTGATCGACGGCGATGCGAGCTATCTCATGCATCTCGCCGAATTCGAGACCGCGGTACGCTACCAGATGCCCTTGCTCGTGGTGGTCATGAACAACCAGTGTCTGGGCGCGGAGTACTACAAGCTCGACGCCAAGAAGATGGATGCCATGACCTCGGTCATTCCGACCCCCGATCTGGGCGCGGTGGCGGTATCGATGGGCGGTCGCGGCGCGCTCGTGACGCACAACGATCAGCTGCGCGCGGCGGTGAAGGCGTGGGTCGCGAAGCCCGGCCCGATGGTGATCGACGTGCGCATCTCGCGCACCGTGCCGAGCATTCCGTACCGCCGCATCCATTACGGGCGCGACGAGTAAGGCGGCCTATCGACCAGGGCGGCGCGGCTCGGCGAGCCGCCGCCCGCCGGCTCGGGACGGCGGCGCTTTTTCGGCGCAGGCCGCAATTCCAGGGTCGCTGCCTAACGGCGAAAGAAATCGACCAGGCAGCGGTTGACCGCCGCGGCTGCTTCGTACTGGATCCAGTGGCCGCCGGGGAGCACGACGAACTGGGCATTCGGGTGCCGGCGAAGCAGCAACGCGCGGCGGCGTTCGAGATCCGCATGCGCCACGCTGTCCTGCTCGCCATAGATGACCTGGAGCGGACAGGCGATGTGCTCGAGCGCGCGCACCGTGGCGTCGCTCGCGCTGTGGCGGCGGCCGTCGTAGCGCGTGCGCGCGAAATTCGCGGCGTAGAGATCGATCGCCTCCTCGCCGATGGCCGCGGGGTCCGCGATCATGAGGATGCCCAGGTTGTAGCGAAAAGCCTCGCGGCGCGCGCTCGTGCCCGCCGCTGCGGGGGGAATGGGGCGCAGGTCGATCTTGGCGCTCGGGCCGAAGCCCGCGGCGCCGAGCAGTGAAAGTTTACGCACTCGGTGCCCCAGCCGTGCCGCGGTCATGGCGGCGACCACGGCGCCGAAGGAAAACCCCGCCAGCGCGAAATCCTCACCGCATACGGTAGTCTCGAGACTCTCTACCACCCGGTCGATGTAGTGCTCGCGCGCGACCGACTTCGCGATCCCGGGCGAGTCGCCATAGCCCGGCAGATCGATCGCGTGCACCGTGAAATGGGTCGCGAGCGCCTCGACGTTGCGGATCCAGTGATTCGAGGATCCCATGCCGCCGTGGATGAGCACCACGCGCGGACCCGCGCCGAGGGTGCGCACCGCCAGGCGCAGTGCGCCCGTGCCTGCATCGTTCATGGTATTCGCCGCGGGGAGAAGAAAGCACCGACCGGTTGTTATTGTAGCGGCCACGGGCCGGGGTCGCAGGCCGGCGGGGTCGGATCGGGCTGGATCCGGCACGTACGGATGTATATGTACTGGCTCGCGAAGGCGTGGCCGTGACTACGCCCGCGGGGAGCCCACAGGCCATCATCTCGAGGAGAATCCGTAATGACACGTTTCCTGCAATCGCTGTTGGCGTCGATCGCGCTGCTCGCCGGCATGAGCGGCGTCCAGGCGCAGCAAGCCGCTCAGCCGCCTTTTGCCACGACCAAGGTCGAGGGCACCGACAACGTCTACATCTTCCGCAACGGCGGCCACCAGGCGATGTTCGTGGTGACCAACGGCGGGGTCATCGCCACCGACCCGATCGCCTATGGCCGCCCCACCGGTGGCCAGACCTACGTCGACGAAATCCGCAAGGTCACCGACAAGCCGATCAAGTACGTGATCTACAGCCATCATCACTTCGATCACGTCGCAGGCGGAAAGGCACTAAAGGATGCGGGAGCGATCTTCGTCGCGCACCGCCGGGCGAAGGAACGCCTGGAAGTGCTCAAGGACCCGCACACCGTCATACCGGACGAGGCCGTGAGCGACAAGGGTCGCACCATTACCCTGGGCGGCACGACCCTGGAGCTCACCTACCATGGCCTCAACCATTCGGACTCTAGCCTCGTCATGCGCCTGCCCAAGGAGCGCATCATCTTCGTCGTCGATACGATCCCGGTGGGCCAGGTGCCCGGACGCGGCATGATCGATTTCCATCCCCTCGAATCCGAAGCCTTCATCCAAAAGGTGCTGGCGATGGATTGGGACCGTCTCATTCCCGGCCATCCCGGCCCCGGCGGGCGGCTCGGCACCAAGAAGGACGCGCAGGATCAGCTCGCCCTGCTGCAAGCCGCCTCGGCCGAGATGAAGACGCTGGCGCAGGCCGGCAAGTGCTGGGATACGGCAGAAAAGGAGTTCAAGCTCGCCGACTACGCGAGCTGGCCCGGGTATGCCAACAATCTTCAGTTCGTCGCCCGGCGCTACTGCGGCCTGTGGGGGCGCGGCACCTGAGGCGCGTGGGTTGGGACACCGAGTGCGCGGACTTGATCGGCTTCGGCGCCGAGCGCCACGATGCGCGCGCGCTTGAGGCGATGGGCGGCGTTGCTCCAGCGCGACGTCCATGCGCTATGGCTCGCTGCCCGCGATCCGCGCACGCCGTGGTACGCGAAATGGCTCGCGCTCGCGATCGCCGCTTATGCCGTTTCGCCGATCGACCTTATTCCGGATTTCATTCCGCTGCTGGGTCTTCTCGACGATCTGTTGATCGTGCCGATCGGACTGTGGATCGTGTTGCGGATGATCCCGACGCAGGTGCTGGACGAACACCGCGCTGCCGCGCGCTCGCTGCCGCCGATGGCTGCCAACAACAAGGCCGCGTTCGTGATTGCGCTTCTGTGGCTCGGTTGTACCGCGGCGCTCGTCCTTTGGTGGATGGATTAGCAGCCGCGGGCCGGGGAGTTGCGCCCCCGTCGTGGCGCCCGAGGGGGAGACCGACGCCGCGGCCGGCAAACGGCCTGCACCCAGGCTAGCTATCCTCGACCATCTGCCGGGCCCAATCGAGCACGATGGCGAGCCGCGGCGGCAGCACGTCTTCCGCATCGTCGAAGCTCACCCAGCGGAACTCGTCGTGCTCGGGACGGCCGAGCTCTTCGGATATCCGCAGCTTGACCGTATCGCCGGCCGATTCGGCGATGTAGTAGCGCGAGACTTTGCCACCGGCGTAGGGCAGCGTTTCCTTGTATTCGTCGCCCCAGTTGAAGCGCAAGTCGGCAAGCGAGGTCTCCTCCCAGACTTCGCGCCGCGCAGCCTCTTGCGGGCCCTCGTCGTCTTCGATCAGGCCTTTCGGAAAATCCCAGTTGCGATACGCCCGCAGCACCAGGCAGCGCCAGCCATTGGGGAATCGCCGCATGACCACCACGCCGGCGGACTTGGGCGGCAGTAGATCGCCCGGTATCTCGATTCGTTGGCGCATGCCTGCTCCTTCGCCTGGGACGCAATCGCCAGCCATGGCGCATTTGGCGCGCCCGCCGCATCCATGCGCGTGCGACGCGCCCCGCGCGTTGTAACATGTTCCGGCCCGCGCGCTTCGAACCGACCGGATCGGGCCGTCACTTGGCGCCCGGAGTCCGAGGTTCGTCGCTGCTATGGCCGACGGTGCAACCGCGGCTGCGAATGGCAAACTTCCGACTAGAGGACGCTAACGGAGGCAGCATGAAACTGTACACCACAAAGAGCTCCGGCAACGGCTACAAGGTCGCCTTGCTGCTGTCGATGCTGAACCGGCAGTACGAAACAGTGCTGGTGGATTTCCCGGGCGGCGAGCACAAGCGCGAGTCGTTCACGGCGTTGAATCCGCGCTCGCAAGTCCCGGTGCTCGAAGACGCCGGCCGGGTGATCTGGGACTCCAGCGCGTGCCTTGCCTACCTCGCGCGCAAGTACGGCGGCGAGCAGTGGCTGCCGTCGGAACCCGGCCAAATGGCCGAGGTGTTGCAATGGGTGGCGCTGGCCTTGAACGAAATCCAGTTCGGCCTGCAATATGCACGCGGCATCGTGCGCGGCATCCGTAGCGGCCATTACGACGAGTGCGCTGCCCTCGGCCGCAAGGGCCTCGATGTCCTGGAGGGCCGCCTGCGGGGGAACGATTGGCTCGCGCTCGGCCGGCCGACCATTGCCGATATTGCTTGCTACCCGTATACGGCGCGTGCGCCGGAAGGAAACGTCTCGCTGGAGCCCTATCCCAAGGTCCAGGCGTGGCTCCAGCGCGTCGAAGCGCTGCCCGGTTATTTCAAGGTCGGGTGATTGCGCCGCGCGCGGATCGGCGCGCGGGACGCGAACGCGCAGCCCGGCGTTGCGCCGGCGCAATCAAGCAATGACCGGCTCGGCCGCAGCTTGCACGTGACGCGGCCGGCGTGGCCTCGTTGCGCCGCCGCAATCAAGCAATGACCGGCTCGGTCCGCCGATCTCGCCGGGTCCGAGAATGCGTGGATGGATGTTGCGCCGCGGTTACGGCGCCTCATCCGGCAGCACGCGCCATTCCGGCTCTTCGAATTCGCCGATCAGCCGGGTCTCGCAGTGCTGCGCGTGCTGCGCCAGGATTGCGCGCACGGTGGCGTCGCGGCTGTCGTCCTTGGCATCGCGCTGCGCCTTCGATTCCCAGGTGGCGATGGCGAGCAGCGTGTCGGGCTCGCCGATCTTGCGGTGCAGGTAGGTACCCCGCGCCCCCGGCGTGCGCTGGATGATGCGGCTCGCCTCGATCCAGGCGGCGGCGTACTGCTCCACCGTGTAGCCCGGCTTCATCCGCACTTCGAAGATGTACTTCATGCCGCTGCCCGCCACGGTGGAAGAAGGGTCGAGGAAGGCGTGCGCTGCGCCTTCCCCTGGGCTGCTTCGATTTCCTAGCCGACGTGCTTGCGCAGGAACTCCAGGCTGCGACTTCGCGCGAGCTTGGCGCTCTCGGCGCTGTAGGAGCCGCGCTGATCGCAATTGAAGCCGTGGCCGGCGGGATAGAAGTAGTGGATCTGAGCGGAATGCGCCGCCGCGACTTCCTTCGCCTTGTCCAGCGGAATGGAGGCATCGGTTTCGCCCCAGTGGAACATGACCGGGCATTTCGGCTTGTCGTTGATCAGCCCCGGGATGCCGCCACCATAATACGCGATCGCGCAGGCGAGCCCGTCGACGCTCGAGGCCGACTTCCACGCGCAAGTGCCGCCCCAGCAATAGCCGACGATACCGACCTTGCCCGCCGAGCGCACGTCGTTCAAGGCCGCGGCGACATCCTTGACCGCATCCTCGAGCTTGATCTTCTGCATGATGCCGCGGCCGACGTCGATATCCGCCGGCGTATAGCCGATGTCCAGGCCGGGCTGGACGCGATCGAACATGGCCGGTGCGATGGCGAGGTAGCCGTCGGCGGCATAAGCGTCGGCGACCGACTTGATGTGCGAATTGACGCCGAAGATCTCCATGATGACGATGAGCGCGCCGCGCGGCTTGCCCGGCGGCTCGGCTCGGTAGGCCGCGAACTTGTGACCATCGGCGGCGGTGAGTTCGATCGTCTTGCCCATGTGCGAGTCTCCTTGTGGTTGTGGTATCGGAGTGCCTATCCGCTCGCGCGTCGGCCCGCGAAGGCGCGCGCGTGAGCTTCTAGTGTGCCAACTCGAGGTCGGCGATGACAGCAGCGAGAAAACGCCCCGCCTCGCCGCCCGTGACGCAGCGGTGATCGAAGGTGAGCGACAGCGGCAGGATGCGGCGCACGACCGGCTGTCGATTGCGCGCGACGACCTCGTCGCGCAAGCGGCCGGCACCGAGGATGGCCACCGTCGGCGGGACCACCACCGGGGAGGCGTAGCGCCCGGCGATGGTGCCGTAGTTCGACAGCGTGATGGTGTTGCCGCGCAGGTCCTCGGGCGGCACCCGCCGCGCCTGGGTATCGGCGATCAAGCGCCCGAGCGCCTGTTCCAGCTCCTCGGGCGGACGCGTGTCGACGTTGCGCAGCACCGGCACGAACAGCCCGTCGGGACTGTCGACCGCGAGCCCCAGGTCGATCTTCTTGATGATGTGCCGTCCCACCGTCTTGCTGTCGTACCAGGCATTCAATCCCGGCTCGGCGCGCGCTCCAGCGATGAGCGCACGAATGAGCCGCAACAGGATGCGCGCACCGCTCTGCCACGCCTCGATATCGGCATCGTCCATGATGGTCGCGCACGCCACCTCGGCGTGCGCGAGCGTCATGCTCTGCGCCATGAAGCGGCGCGTGCCGCGCAGCACTTCCTGGGGTCCGACCTCGGCCAGGATACGCGCGGCCCGGTTCACGTCGCCCGCGGTGATGAGCCCGTCGGAGCCGGTCGGCGTCACCATGGCGAGATCGACGTTGAGCTTGCGTGCGAGCGCGCGTACCGCCGGGGTCGCCTTGATGCCCGCGCTCGCCACGGGCGCGATCTGCTGCTCGGCGATCACCTGGCCGGTAGCTTCCACCCGGCCTACCACCGAGGTGCTCGCCTGCTCGCCATCCTCGCCCTCGAAGCCGATCAGCGGCGCGCCCAGATGCGCGATATCGCCCGGCTTGCCGAAGAGCTTCGCGACCTTGCCGGCATAGGGCGCGGGAATGTCGACCAGGGCCTTGGCAGTCTCCACCGAGACCATGGGCTGGTCGGCGCCCACCTCGTCGCCGACCGCGACATGCCATTGCACGATCTCGGCTTCCTGCAGTCCTTCGCCCAGGTCGGGCAGCTTGAAGATCTTCATCGCTCAGATGGGCTCCGATTCATGCTGGCAGCGTGCCCGCTAGCCGAACGCGAGGCACTTGCGCACCGCGGCCAGGATCCGCTCGGTGTCGGGCAGGTACACGTTCTCCAGCCGCGACAGCGGTACCACCACATCGTAGGCGGCGACGCGGGCGATCGGCGCGAACAGCGACAACAGGCCGTGCTCGGCGAGATTGGCGGCGATCTCGGCGGCGAAGCTGCCGCTGCGCGCGGCTTCGGTCACGATCACGCAGCGTCCGGTCTTCGCCACCGAGGCGAGGATGGTATCCATGTCCAGCGGCCGCAGCGTGGCCACGTCGATGACTTCGGCGAACACGCCTTCCTGTTCCAGGCGCTGGGCCGCTTGCAGCGTGTCGTGCACCATCGCGCCCCAGGCGACCAGGGTGATGTCGCTGCCTTCGCGCAAGGTGAAGCAGGTATCGAGCGTGAGCGCCTTGGCATCGTCGTCCACCTCTTCCTTGAACAGCCGGTACAGCCGCGTGGGCTCGAGGAACACCACCGGGTCCGGATCCCGGATGGCCGCGAGCAGCAAGCCATAGGCGCGCCGCGGCGAGGACGGATAGACGACGCGAATGCCCGGAACATGGGCAAACATCGCGTCCGGGCTCTCCGAGTGGTGCTCCGGCGGGTGGATGCCGGCGCCGCACGGGGTGCGCAACACCATGGGACACGACAAGCGCCCCTGCGTCCTGTGGCGCATGCGCCCGGCATGGTTCAAGACCTGGTCGATGCAGATGTAGGCGAAACCGGAGAATTGGATTTCCGCGACCGGCTTCAAGCCCTCGACCGCCATGCCGATCGCCATTCCCGTGATCAGTTGCTCGGCAAGCGGGGTATCGATCACGCGCTGCGGGCCGAAGCGCTCCAGCAGGCCCAGCGTCGCCCGGAAGACGCCACCGTCGACGCCGACGTCCTCGCCGAGCACGACCACGCCGGCATCCTCGCTCATGGCGCGCGTGAGCGCCATGTTGACAGCTTCAACCAGCGTGACCTGCGGCATCGGCTGTCTTTCGCGCCATCGCTGCTTCGCGCTGTGCGCTCCACGCCGCGGGCAAGGCAGCGTGCAGATGATCGAACATCTGCGCCGGACTCGGCGCGGGGTGATCGAGGTAGGCCTGCGCTGCGGCCTGGACCTGCTCGTTGCAGGACTTCAGGAGCGCCTCTTCCTCGGCTTTGTTCCACGCACCCAGCTCGAGCAGGTAATTGCGCAAGCGCCCGATCGGCTCGCGCTGCCAGGCTTCGGCCACTTCGTCGGCGTTGCGATAGCGGGTCGCGTCGTCCGCGGTGGTGTGATCAGAGAGCCGATAGGTCAGCGCTTCGACCAGCGTGGGACCGCCGCCGCTGCGCGCGCGCGCCATCGCCTCCAGGGCTACCTCGCGCACGGCGATGAGATCGTTGCCATCGACCTGGATACTCGGTATCCCGGCGGCGATGCCTTTCTGCGCCAGCGTCGCCGCGGCGCTTTGCACCTTGCGCGGCACCGAGATCGCCCACTGGTTGTTCGCGACCACGAACACCAGCGGCAAACGCCAGGTCCCTGCGCCATTGAGTGCTTCGTGGAACTCGCCCTTGGATGTTCCGCCGTCGCCCAGCACGCACACCGCGACGCGCGCCTGCTGGCGTAGCTTGATGGCATAGGCGACACCGACCGCATGGCAGCAATGCGCGGCAATCGTGATGCATACCGGGAAGTCGCCGCGCGGCACGGCGAAGTCCGAGCCGCGCTCGTCGCCGCCCCAGTACAGCAGCAGCTCCAGCATGCTGACCCCGCGGGCGAGCTGCAGCGTTGTTTCGCGATAGGTGGGAAGGAGCACGTCGTCGCGCTGCATGGCGGAGCCGACGCCGATGTCCAGCGCCTCCTTGCCGACGCCGGAGGCGAACGTTCCCAACTGGCCCGTGCGCTGCAAAGCGAGCATCTTCTGGTCGAAGCTGCGCGCGAGCACCATCTGCCGGTAGAGCCCGACCAGCAGCTGCGGTTCGCGGGCCGCGGCAGGCACGGGCTCGAGCGCGCGCCCGTGAAGGTCGAGATACTGCCGCGACTCGATTTCGAATCGGCCGACGATCGCCACCGCCACCTCCGTCGTTGCAGGCAACAATTGTCGCCTGTTTGCCTTTGTGCGACAACACGCGGCAAGGCTGGCCGCTGATCCATGAAGCCGCTACCATAGCTCGGTCGAGGCGCGGCTGTCCCATGGCCTCGACGCGAGCTCCAGCACGCCGCATTCCCGAATGACATCATGATTGCCGAGAAGCCTGACGCAGCCAGCGAAGGCGTGCGCATCGACCAGCGGCTGGAAGACGAAGCGAGCCGGGCGCGGCGCCTGGAGGCCGCCGGCGACGGGCGTGCGGGTGTCGAGCCCGCGCCCTCGCCGGGCGGCAGGCCGGAGAAGCGACTGCGCCACGAGCTGCGTCGCCGGCGTGGCTATTGATGCCGCAGACACCACGGCGGGATATGAATCGTCCGGCCGGCGCGCCGGATGTCACCATCATCGAGTTCGCGGCATCTGAGAGGCGGCGCACGGTGCTGGTCGTGATCGGCATCATGCTCATCCTCGCGCTCGCGCTCGCGACCTATGCTGGTGTCAAGCAAAGCCTGCGTCAACTGCGCGGCACGACCATGCAATCGCGACTCGACGCCGAGCTGCGAGCGTTCGACGTCTGGGTGAGGCAGCGCTCCAACGTGGTCGAGCGCTGGGCCCAGGACGAGTCGGTGCGCGCGCTGGTGCTCTCGCTGATCGAAGCGCACGCACGCGCAGGGGCCGCGGGCAGCGGCTGCGACGCCCCTGCGGCGGCGCAGTTGATCGCGCTGCTGCAGCCGGCGTTGATGGTGCGCCGCTTCGTGACCTTCGACCTGATCGACCGCAGTGGCCTGGTGATCGCCTCCTACGAGCCCTCGCACTGCGGCATGCGGGTGAGCGCGCGCAACTTTCTCGGCCATCTCGAGCGCACGTTCGGCGGACGGAGCAGCTTTCTGCGGCCTTTTTTCGAGGCCGACCGGCTACCCGCGGTGACCAAACCGAAGCACACCGAGCCGCTGGTCTGGTTCGAGGCGCCGGTGCTGGACGCGCAGGGCCGCGCTGTGGCCGCGCTGGGCTTCGCGGAGCTGGCGTCGGCGGAGTTCGCGAGCTTGCTGCGCTCGGCGGCCGCCGGCGAATCGGACGAGGTCTATCTGTTCGATCCGAGCGGCTTGTTGCTCACCGAGTCGAGGCATGCGGACAAGCTCGCGCGCCGCGGCCTGATCGCCTCGCCGCAGGCGCCGACCATGCTGCGGGTGCACGTGCGCGATCCGGGCGAGAATGCGACGAGCGCCGCCGACGCCGTGCGTGCGGTGCAGCCGCTCACGCGCCTTGCCGCCCATGCCATCGCCGCCCAGGATGCGACCGAGCCGGCGCGCCAGCGCGGCGTACTGCTCGATGCGTACCGCAACTACTTCGGTGCCGAGGTTGTGGGCGCATGGCGTTGGCTGCCGCGCTACGAGATGGGCGCCGCGCTCGAGATCGAGACCGACGAGGCCTATGCGCCGGTCGAGCTGCTGGAGCGCGCGTTTACCGGGGTGCTGGGACTGTCGGCGCTGGCGCTCGCCGGGATCGTGCTCGCGCTGCTCACCAATTTGCGCCTGCGGCGCGGCCTGGGCAGGTTTCGCCGGCTGGGGCGCTATACGCTCATCCGCGAGATCGCCGAGGGGGGCATGGCATCGATCTACCTGGGGCGCCATGCCCTGTTGAAGCGGCCGATCGCGATCAAGATCCTCAAGCGCGCCCTGGCCAACGAGGAGAGGATCGCCCGCTTCGAGCGCGAGGTGCAGCTCGCGAGCCAGCTCTCGCACCCCAATACGATCGAGATCTACGACTACGGGCGTACCCGCGGCGGCGACTTCTATTACGTCATGGAATACCTGGACGGAATAACGCTCGCCGCGCTGGTCGAGCGCGAAGGCGCGATCGGACCGGCGCGCAGCATTCATCTGTTGCGCCAGGTGTGCGCGGCCTTGAAGGAGGCGCATGCGCGCGCGGTCGTGCATCGCGACATCAAGCCCGAGAACATCATGGCTTGCGTGCGCGGCGGCGAGTACGACGTGATCAAGATCCTCGATTTCGGCCTGGTCAAGAGCAAGAGCGACGAGGTAAGCCGCGACTTGACCAGCGCGGTGAAGGTGCTCGGTACGCCGGCCTACATGGCGCCCGAGCGCTTCGAGGATGCCGGCAGCGTCGACGAGCGCGCCGACATCTACGCGCTCGCCGCCGTGGCCTACCTGCTGCTCGCGGGCAAGCGCATTTTCGCCGAGGCGAGCGGCGAGGATCTGCAACTGCGCATCCGGCATACCGCCGTGCCTGCGCCTTCGGCCGTAGGCGGCGTCGCGCTTCCCGCGACCCTCGAAGCGCTCGTGTTACGCTGCCTCGCCAAGAAGCCCGAGGCGCGCCCGGCGAGCATCGTCGAAGTGATGGTGGTGCTGGAGCAGCTCGCCTCGATCCATCCCTGGAGTCAAGCCGACGCCGAGCGCTGGTGGGCTGCGTACCGGCGCGCGGGCGAACGAACGATGCCACAGGAGTAAGCGGATGAAGCTGGGTTATTTCACCATGCCGATGCACCCGCCGGGGCGCAATCTGACCGAGACCTTGAAGGAAGACCGCGAGGCGGTGATCCTCGCCGATCGCCTCGGCTATTGCGACGCCTTGATCGGCGAGCACGCCACCGACATCTGCGAATCGATTCCGTCGTGCCTGAGCTTCATCGCCAGCATCGCCTTCCAGACCGAGAAGATCCGCCTGGGCAGCGGCACCGTCAACCTGCCTAACAATCATCCGGTGCAGGTGGCTTCCCACGTGGCGATGCTCGATCACCTGCTCGAAGGCCGGTTCATCTTCGGTATCGGACCGGGCGGTCTACGCTCGGACATGGAGGCGCTCGGCAATCTCGACCGCGACCGCAACGCCATGTTCGTCGAAGCGATCGACCAGATACTCGCGCTGTGGACCAGTGACGCGCCCTACGCCTTGAAGGGCCGCTTCTGGGACGTGAGCACCGAGAAGACGCTGATTCGCGAAGCCGGGCAGGGGGTGATGATCAAGCCTTACCAGCAGCCGCATCCGCCGATCGTCGTTACGGTCGTCATGCCCCATTCCAAGGGCCTGGTAGCGGCGGCGCGGCGCGGTTGGAAGCCGATCAGCGCGAACTTCCTCCAACCGCAGTACGTCGCCACGCACTGGCCGATGTACGAGCAGGGCTGCGTGCAGGGCGGCTTCGCCGCCGATCGCGCCGATTGGCGGGTGTGCAAGAGCATCTTCGTCGCCGACGACGACGCCACGGCGCGCCGCTACGCCATGAGCACGGAGGGTCCGTACGGCTTCTATTTCTGGAACCTATTGACCAAGCGCCGCTCGGCCGGCGGCGCCGACATATTCAAGCACGATCCGGCTCTGCCGCAAGCGGCAGTGACGCCGCGCTACCTGCTCGATCAGCTGGTGATCGCCGGCGGCGTCGAGCGTGTCGTCGAGCAGATCCTCGCCTTTCGCGAGACCGTCGGCGATTTCGGTACGCTGCTCTATTGCGGTCATGACTGGGCCGATCCGAAGCTCGCGCGCCGCTCGATGGTGCTCATGGCGGAGAAGGTGATGCCGGCGCTCAACGCGGCGATCGCGCGGGCAGGTTGACTCGAAACCTGTGGGTCGGAGCACTCGGCACGCCGCGTGTGCGCGCCCGAGTGTCTTCGCGGCGCCGCGTGCGTTCAACGACAGGCGGGCGCGAGCGGCGCGCCCGCGGTACAACCAGGGAGGCAAGCATGGCAAGAGCGAAGGCGCGGTTCGAAGGCAAGGTGGTGCTGATCACCGGCGGCAGCGGCGGCCAGGGCCGGGTACAGGGCCGGATGTTCGCCGAGCAGGGTGCGACGGTGGTGTTGAGCGACGTCATCGAGGGCCCAGGCAAGGCTGCCGTGAAGGCGATGCGCGCCGCCGGCGCGGCAGGGCTCTTCACCAAGCTCGACGTAACCGCGGCGGCGAGCTGGCAACAGGCGCTCAAGCGCATCCGCCGCGCGTACGGCCGGCTCGACGTGCTGGTCAACAACGCAGGCGTGGTGAGTCGCACCGGCATTCGCTCGCTGCCGCTCGCCGAATGGCAGCGGGTCATCGCAATCAATCTCACGGGACCGATGCTGGGCATCCAGGCGTGCGCGCCGCTGATGCGCGACTCGGGCGGCGGCTCGATCGTCAACATCTCCTCCACCGCGGGCCTCCTGGGCCACCCCAGCCCGGCGTACGCCGCGAGCAAGTGGGGCCTGCGCGGAGTCACCAAGAGCGCCGCGCTGGACTTGCTGGACTGGAATATTCGTGTCAATTCGGTGCACCCGGCGCAGGTGGCCGACACCAACATGGCCGCCAGCGCTTCGCCGGGCTATCTCCATGCCAACGAGCGCGCGATGCCGCTCAAGCGCCAGTCGCGTCCCGATGAAGTAGCCCAAGCCGTGCTCTTTCTCGCCAGCGACGAGTCGAGCTACATCAATGCGGCCGAGATCGTCGTCGATGGCGGCGCGGTATCGATCGGCCTGCCGCGCGTGCGCACGCTGCTCGAGGAGGATTTCGACCAGGCCGCTGGCTAGAAGAACTGTCGGTGTGGCTCGCAGCGAGCGTCTTGCTTGCGCGCGTTGGGGCAGAGCGCAGCGCGCGAATCGAGTCCGACAGGCTCCGACAGACAGTGCCGCAGCGGCGCCCAATGTGATGTAATCCAGCATCCGTCGAGGAGAGCCAATCGTGAGACCGATCATCGCATGGGCGGCAGCGGCGTGCGCTGTCGCGAGCAGCGCCGCGCCGGCGCAGACCTTTCCGGTCAAGCCGATGCGCTGGATCATTCCCTACTCGCCGGGCGGCGCCACCGACATCACCGCGCGCATCATGGCGCCGAACATGACGCAAGGGCTCGGCCAGCAGGTGCTGGTCGAGAACCGTGCGGGCGGCGCCGCAATACCCGGTTTCGATATCGTCGCCAAGGCCGCGCCGGACGGCTACACCTGGCTGCTCGCCAACATCGCCTTCGGCGCCAACCCGAGCCTGTTCAAGAAGCTGCCGTTCGATCCGCAGAAGGACTTCACGCCCGTCTCCAAGATCGCGGTGGTGCCGATGGTCGTGACGGTGCACCCCTCGCTGCCGGTGAAGAATCTCGCCGAGCTGATCGCGCTGGCGAAGAAGCATCCGGGCAAGCTCAACTACGGCTCGGCCGGCAACGGCAGCGCCAACCAGCTCACCACCGAGGTGTTTCGCAGCTACACCAAGGTCGACATGGTGCACGTGCCCTTCAAGGGCGGCGGCCCCGCGGTCGCGGCGCTGATCGGCGGCGAGATCGACGTGTTGTTCGCCACCATCAGCTCCTCGTCTCCGCACATCAAGGCCGGGCGCATGCGCGCGCTGGCGCTGACCAATTACAAGCGCTCGGTGACCCTGCCCGAGCTGCCGACCTTGCAGGAGCTCGGCCTCAAGGACTACAACGTGAACGAGTGGCAGGTCCTGGTGCTGCCCGGCAACACGCCGCGCGCGATCGTGGATCGCCTGCACAAGGAGGCGGTGGCCACCTTGGCAGATCCGAAGGTCAAGGCACGCCTGATCGAGCTCGGCGCCGAAGCCGAGGGCACGACGCCGGAGGAGGCGGTGGCGTTCCTGAAAAAGGAATGGGCATTGTGGCCGCGGATCGTCAAGGAAGCGAACATCCAGACGGTCGATTGATGCCAGGGCGACGCACAGCACTGGTCGCCGGCGCGACTGGGGTCACGGGCACGCCGCTGGTGGAGGAGTTGCTCCTCGCGGGCTGGCCGGTGTACGCGCTGTCGCGGCGCGCGCCGATGCTGCGCGCGGGCGTGCCGAGCGCGGGCTTGCAGCATGTCGGCGTCGACCTGACCGACGCGGGCGCGAGCGCGGCCGCATTGAGCCGCCTGCGCGACGTCACGCATCTTTTCTACTGCGGCAATGCCCCGCGCCAGGATGTGCGTCTGAGCCTCATGCGCAACGTCATCGACGCGCTCGACCAGCACGCCGCCGGGCTCGAAAACGTTCATCTCATGCAGGGAACGAAGTACTACGGCTGCCACCTGGGCCCGTTCAAGGTGCCTGCGCGGGAGACCGACGCGCGGATCGCCGGCGGGGATTTCTATTACAGCGAAGAGGACTGCGTGCGCGAGCGCCAGCGCGGCGCGCGTTGGACGTGGACCGCGGCTCGGCCGCATTCGGTCTGCGGTTACGCGCGCGGCAACCCGCTCAACCTCGCCGTCGTCCTGGCCATCTACGGCAGCCTGCAACACGCGCTCGGGGGCACGTTCGCTTTCCCGTCGACCCGCGCGTGCTTCGAAGCGCGCTTCAACGTCGCCGACTCGGAACTGCTCGCCCGCGCCGCCATCTGGTGCGCGACCACGCGCGGATGCGGCAACGAAGCCTTCAACATCAACAACGGCGATGTCTTCCGCTGGCGCGACATCTGGCCCCGGCTCGCGGGCTTCTTCGGTCTCGAAGCGAGCGGTCCCCAGCCGCAACGCTTGCCCGAATTCCTGGCCGCGCACGAATCGACCTGGCGCGAGCTCGCCGCGGCGAAATCGCTGGCGCCTTTTCCGTACCAGGACATCGCGCGCTGGGCGCAGGGCGACTACCGGGCGCCGAATTCGCGCCTGGGGTGCGAGTACGATCTTTACTCCGATCTCGGCAAGGCGCGCGGGCGCGGCTTTACCGAGCACGTCGATAGCGCAGACATGTTTCTGCGCTTGTTCGCCCGGCTGCGCGCGCAGCGCGTCATTCCCTGACAACGGCATACCATGGATCAGTATCCCACCATCAAGTTCATCGTCGAGCGCGGCAGCACGCTCGCCATCGCAATCGGCCTTCTCCCGCTCGCCGGCGCCCTGCTGCTCGTCATCATGATGGGCATGCACTGGTTCATCCTGGTCGCGGGCGTCGTGGTCACGGGCGTGGTCTACCTGCTGATGCGCAGCTACGTGGAGCTGGTGCGCGTAATCGCCGATATGCTGCTGCCGAAGTAGCGCCGGCCCGCGTCCGGCATGGACGCAGCCGGCGCGGGGTTCAACGCGTCGATTCAGGATACGAGGCAATGAGTAGTCAAAACGATTGGGATGTCGTCGTTGTCGGCGGCGGCTTGGGCGGATTGAGCGCGGCGAGCCGCGCGGCGCAGCTCGGGCTCAAGGCGGCTGTGCTCGAGCGCGGGCGCGAACAGCAATACCTGTGCAACTCGCGCTATTCCGGTGGCGTGTTGCACATCTCCATGCACAACGTGGAAGACCCCCCAGAGAGCCTGGAGAAGGTGATCGAGCAGGCGACCATGGGGCATGCCGATCGCGCGCTTGCGCGCGCGCTCGCCCAGGATGCACGCCGCGCGGTCGCGTGGCTGCGCGAGGAAGGCGCGAAATTCATCCGAGTCGGACAGATCGTATGGCAGCAGCATGTGCTGGCGCCGCCGCGTCCGATCGCCGCCGGGCTCGACTGGAAAGGCCGCGGCCCCGACGTGACCCTGCGCACCCTGGAAGCCAACATCGTGAAGCGCGGCGGCGCGGTACTGCGGGGCAGCGCCGCACGCGCGCTGATGGAGTCCGGCGGGAGCTGCATCGGTGTGCAGGCCGACAGCGACGGCACGGTACGCGAATTCCGCGCCGGCGCGGTGATCCTCGCCGACGGCGGTTATCAGGCCAACCTGGATTTGGTCGGCAAGCACATCGCCCCGGCGCCCGCGAAAGTGAAGCAGCGCGGCGCGGCGACCGGGATGGGCGACGGCTTGCGCATGGCGCAGGCCATGGGGGCGTCGATCACCGCCCTGGACACGTTCTACGGCCACATGCTGTCGCGCGATTCGTTCCACAACGACAAGGTGTGGCCGTATCCGCAGCTCGACGAGTTGGGCACGGCCGGGATCGTCGTCGACGGCCGCGGCGAGCGCTTCACCGACGAAGGCATGGGCGGGGTGTACGTCGCCAACATGATCGCGCGCCTGGCCGATCCGCTTTCGACCTGGGCCGTGTTCGACGAGAAGGTGTGGAACGGACCGGGCAAGGACGCCCGCATTCCTGCCAACCCCAACCTGATCAAGGCCGGCGGCACGGTGCACCAGGCACCGACCCTGGCCGCCCTGGCCGAGCGCATTGGCGTGCCGGCCGAGCGCTTCGAGCTCACCGTCGCAGGGTACAACCAGGCGCTTGCCGCCGGAGCCTTGTCGAGCCTCACCCCGGTGCGCTCCGCCACCCGCATCGCCGCGATGCCGATCGTTCAGGCGCCGTTCTACGCGGTGCCCTTGTGCGCGGGCATCACCTATACCATGGGCGGCATCGCGATCGATCCCGATGGCGAGGTGCAGCGCCAAGGCGGCAGCGTCATTCCCGGCTTGTACGCGGTCGGCGGGACGACGGGCGGGCTCGAAGGCGGCAGCGGCATCGGTTATGTCGGCGGCCTCATCAAGGCCGCGACCTTCGGCATTCGTGCCGCCGAGCACATCGCGCGCCAGCGCAAGTGAACCTGGAGGGAATCGCATGAGCGAGCAGCCGGTACGCGGGTCGATCCGCAACGTGGTCGAGGTGATGTGGGAAGACCTGCCGGGGCATTTCGGCGGGGCGTACTCCAAATTCCTGGTGCGTCCCGAGACTTCGGGCTCGCGTCTGATCGATTACCGCATCTCGACCTACCAGCCCAAGGGCTATGTCGAGTCGCACGCGCACAAGGTGCAGGAGCAGATCTATCACATCCTCGAAGGCGAGGCGTTGATGGAGATGGACGGCGAGCGCCGCGTGGTGCGCAAGCACGACGTCATTTTCGTGCCGGCCGGCATTGCCCACGCGATCTACAACACCGGGCTCACCGATCTCACCTTCATCGTCGTCACCTCGCCGCCCGACGATATCGAGCCCGGCTCGGCATGATGGCGGCGCGAGTGCCTCAACAATTGAAACCCGGCGGGAGTAACGTCCATGCTGCTCAGTGAACGCCGTGCTCGTTACCGTCGCGTGCTGCAAGGCGACGCCTGCGTCCATCCGGCGTCGGTGTTCGACGCCATGTCGGCGCGCATCGCCGAGTCGCTCGGCTTCGAGGTCGGGATGTTCGCCGGCTCGACCGCATCGGCGACGGTGCTGGGTGCGCCCGACATCATCGTGCTGACGCTGACCGAGTTCGCCGACCAGATCCTGCGCATCTGCCGCGCGAGCGCCTTGCCGCTCATGGTGGACGCGGATCATGGCTACGGCAACGCGCTGAACGTCATGCGCACCGTCGAAGAATGCGAATCGGCTGGGGTCTGCGGCCTCACGATCGAGGATACCGTGCTGCCGGCGGCGTTCGGCGCCAAGGGCGAAGCGATGATCTCGGTGCCGGAGTTCGCCGCCAAGCTCCGGGCGGCGGTGGCCGCGCGGCAGGACCCGTCCCTGGTGGTGATCGGGCGCACCAACGGCCTGAAGCTCGCCGGTATCCCGGAGACGATCGAACGGGTGAACGCAGCGCAGGACACCGGCGTCGATGCGATCTTTCTAGTCGGCGGTACGACGCGCGCGGAAATCGAGGCTGTGCACAAGGTATGCCGGCTGCCGCTCATCCTGGGCGGCGGCACACCCGAGCTGTCCGACAAGGCGTGGCTCGCCGCGCACGGCGTGCGCGTCGCGCTACAAGGCCACCAGCCGCTCTATGCATCCGTCAAGGCCGTATACGACACGCTCAAGCATCTGCGCGAAGGCGGCTCGACCGCGGCGCTCGCGGACAAGGTCGCGTCCGAGGCGCTGCTGGACGTCGCGCTGAAACAGAAGCAGTACAAGGGCTGGCAGGGCGAATACCTGAAGTAGCCGGCGCTCCTCAAGCCTGCGGCAGCGCCGGCATGTCCCGCAGCAGGCGCCCGTAGCCCGCGATCTTCCCAGGGTAGCCGATCGTCTTCAGCGCCGCCCAGACGCTGAACTGGGTGCTCGACAGCACGCTAAGGCCGGTGTCGGCTTCGAGCCGGTCGATGATCGCCATCGACTGCCAGTTGGTGCACAGGAATGCGATCGCCTGCGCTTGCGGGCAGGCGATGCGGCGGCCGAGCTCGTAGGCCGTCTGCACGTCGAGGCGGCCGATGTCGAGATTGTCGACCAGGCCCAGGCATTCGGTGCGCACGACTTCGATGCCGTTGGCGCGCAGGAAGGCGATGGCGATCTCGTTCACCTTGCTCGAATACGCCGTGCCCAGCGCGATGCGCTTCGCGCCCAGGGCAGCGAGCGATTGCAGCAATGCGGTCGATGCCGTGGTGGCGGGCTTGCCGCTCGCCTGCGCGATCCGCTGCGACATCTCGCGGTCGTAGCCCATGCCCTTGAGGAAGCTGGGCGCGGCCGCACCGAGCACGATCACGTCGACATCGGCGCTGGCGAGCTTGCGCGATTCGGCATCCAACGGATCGACCATGCCGGCGATCGACTCCGGGTCGACCTGGGTGATCGGCAGCCGTGCGACGTGCAGCGAGACGTCGGCCGGCAGGGCGCGATAGAACTCCACTTCGACGGTGGAATTGGAGGAGGGGACGAGCAATCCGATGCGCTTGCTGGCCAGTGCCATGGGCTTGTTCCTCAACAAAGCATAACCAATAGCAACCCGGGCCGGGGTCGGACCAGGGCCGCGGACCGGGCGGACCGGAGTCGGACCGGAGTCGGGAGTCAGGCGGCGACCAGCTCGCGCAGCATATAGGGCAGGATGCCGCCGTTGCGATAGTAGTCGACCTCGATCGGGGTATCGATGCGCGATACGAGCGACACCTCGCGCGCCGCGCCCGCTGCCGGACGGATCAGCAGCGTGACCTGTTGGCCGGGCGTCACTTCGGTCAGACCGACGACGTCGAACTGCTCCGTGCCCGTGATGCCGAGGCTTTGCACGCTGTCGTCACCCTGGAACTGCAACGGCAGGATCCCCATGCCGACCAGGTTGGAGCGGTGGATGCGCTCGAAGCCGCGCGCGATCACGACCTTGACGCCCAGCAGCAGCGGTCCCTTGGCGGCCCAATCGCGCGAGGAGCCGGTACCGTACTCTTCGCCGCCGAAAACGACCAGCGCGACGCCTTCGCGCTGATAGCGCATCGCGGCATCGTACACGGTCAGCAACTCGCCGGAAGGCTGATGCGTGGTGTAGCCGCCTTCCTTGCCCCCCGCCATGAGATTGCGGATGCGCACGTTGGCGAAGGTGCCCCGCGCCATGATCTCGTGATTGCAGCGGCGCATGCCGAAATTGGAGAAGTCCACCGGCGCGACGCCGCGCTCGGTGAGATAGGCTCCGGCCGGAGACTCCTGCTTGATCGCGGCCACGGGGCTGATGTGGTCGGTCGTCACCGAATCGCCATAGATGCCCAGCGCGCGCAGGGCGCGGAATTCTTTCGCCGCCGCGGCCTGCGGCGTGAAGCCTTCGAAGAAGGGCGGCTCCTTGATGTAGGTCGAGCGCGCGTCCCACTGGAACACGGCGCCCGGCGCCGCGGGCACGCGCGACCACAGCTCGGCGCTGGCGGAGAAATCGCCGTACAAGCGGCGGAAGGTTTCTCCATCGGTGGCGTACGGCATCACGGCCGCGATCTCGTCGTTGCTCGGCCAGAGGTCGCGCAGATAGACGGGCGTGCCGCCGCTGCCCGTGCCGATCGGATCGCGCTCGACATCGAGCAGCACGCTGCCGGCCAACGCGAATGCGACCACGAGCGGCGGGCTCATGAGAAAGTTGGCCTTCAGCGACTGGTGCACCCTTGCTTCGAAATTGCGGTTGCCCGAGAGCACGGCGACGCCGATCAAGTCGTTAGCAACGACTGCTTCTTCGAGCGCGGCATCGAGCGGGCCGGTATTGCCCATGCAGGTCGTACAGCCGTACCCGACGACATGAAAGCCGAGCTGCTCCAAGTAGGGCAACAGGCCTGCGGCGCGCAGATACTCGGTCACGACGCGCGAGCCAGGCGCAAGCGATGCCTTCACTCGTGGATTCGGCTTGAGCCCTTTCTCGACCGCCTTCTTCGCCAGCAGCCCGGCGCCCAGCAAGACCGCCGGGTTCGACGTGTTGGTACAGGAGGTGATGGCCGCGATGAGGATATCGCCGTGGCCGGCGTCGGTGCCGCCGGCGGGCACACGCAAGCCGGCCTGGGCGCTCGATTTCCCGTATCCGCCCGCGTTGGTGGCGGCCGTCAGGAGCTCGCCGAAGCGCGCCTTCAACTCGGGCAGCGCGATTCGATCCTGCGGCCGTTTCGGGCCGGCCACGCTGGGACGTACCGCATCGAGATCGAGCTCGATAACCCGGGTGTAATCGATCTCCTCCGCGCGTGGCATGCCGAACATGCCTTGCGCTTGCCAGTAGGCTTCGAAGGCCGCGATTTCGTCGCTCGTGCGCCCGGTCGATCGCAGGTATCCCACGGTGACCTCGTCGACCGGAAAAAAACCGATGGTCGCACCGTATTCCGGCGCCATGTTGCCGACCGTGGCGCGGTCGGGAACCGACAGCGATGCCGCACCCTCGCCGAAGAATTCGACGAATTTCGCCACCACTTTGTGCTTGCGCAGAAGCTCGACCACGGTGAGGACGAGATCGGTCGCGGTGACGCCCTCGCGCAGCCGTCCCTTGAAGTGCACGCCCACGACATCGGGGGTAAGGAAGTAGATCGGCTGGCCGAGCATCCCGGCCTCGGCTTCGATCCCGCCCACCCCCCAGGCGACGACCCCGATCCCGTTCACCATGGTGGTGTGTGAATCGGTGCCTACGGTGGAATCGAAGTAGTACACGCCGTTCTTTTCCCACACGCCGCGGCTCAGGTATTCGAGGTTCACCTGGTGCACGATGCCGATGCCCGGCGGCACGAACTTGATGCCGCTGAAGGCCTGCATGCCCCACTTGAGGAAGCTGTAGCGCTCCGCGTTGCGCTTGAACTCGATCTCCATGTTGAGCCGCAACGCCTGCGCAGAATTATGGTGATCGACCTGCACCGAGTGGTCGACGACCAGGTCGACCGGCACCAGCGGCTCGACCTTGGCCGGGTCCTTGCCGAGGCTGCGGGCAGCGCTGCGCAGCGAGGCGAAATCGTTCAATGCCGGCAGCCCGGCGAGGTCCTGCAGCAGAATGCGCGCGACGATGAACGGCACCTCGGTCGTGCGCTCCGCGTTGGGCTGCCAGGCGGCGAGGCTGCGCACGTGGGCCTCGGTGACGCGCTTGCCGTCGCAGTTTCGCAGCAGCGATTCGAGCACCACCCGGATCGAGATCGGCAGGCGGGAGATCCGTCCCAGGCCGGCTTGCTCCAGGTTGGCGAGCCGGTGGAACTTGCCGCTCACACCCGCACGGGGCGAAAATGATTCCAGGCTAGGAGGCAAGGCGGTCGTCATGGCGTGGTCTCGGTTGCTGTGCCGATTGCGGCTCGGGAAAGCGCTATGCCGCACAGGCGAGATCGGCAATCCCGCAGGCTCGCGGGATCCGCGCTGCGGCGAGCCTGGCAGCGGACGCGGATCGGGGCGCTAGCGGGGCTGCTGCTGCATCTTCTGCATCTGTTGCATCTGCTGCATCATCTCCTGCATCTTCTTCGGGTCGGCACCCATGAGCTCGTTCATGTTCATGCCGCCCATGCCCTCCAGCGCCACGTCGCCGGGCTTTTGCCCCGGCTTGCACGGGCCGACCCAGCGGGCGTCGATCTTCTGCGTCATCTCCTTCATGCCGTGCATCGGCGGCTCGAAGGTCGAGCGCAGCTCGCCCGAATAGCGCGTGTTGAAATCGCCGCTGAACACGCCGTGCGTGCGTATGGTCGTCTTGCCGTCGTTGCACACCGCGTCGATCACCACGTTGTTGCCCTGGCGGCGCGCCGACTGCTGGGTGCAGCGCTGGTTGTCGCCCGCCCGCGCGGTGACGAGCTGATCGGTCTTCTCGTCGGTGCACATGCTCATCGACTGCGGTGGAATGGCCGCCCCGGAGGTCGTCATGGTCTGCTGCCATAGCCCGGGCTTGCGCTTGGGCGCATCTTGCGCGTGCACGGCGCAGGCACTCGCGAGCGCAGTGGCAAGCACCAGCGCCGCTACGGGCGATCGAGAAAACGTGGATGTCATAGCACTCCTCGGGGCTTAGACGACGAACAGATCGGTGAACTCGTTGACCGGCGTGGCTTCGAGGCGGCTCGCATCCTGGCACAGATCCAGGATCAGCCGGCTTTGCCTGGGAGCGAAGCGCCGCGCCAGGTTGGTCTGGAACTTCTCCACCAGCAAAGGAATGCCCTCCTTGCGCCGGCGACGATGACCCACCGGGTATTCGACCACCACGTTGCGGGTCTTGGCGCCGTCGCTGAAGACGACCTGCACCGCGTTGGCGATGGAGCGCTTGGCCGGATCGAGGTAATCGGCGGTCCACGCGGCGTTTTCGACACAACGCATCTTTTCGCGCAGATCGTCGATGCGCGGATCGCGCGCGACCGCATCTTCGTAGTGCTGCGCCGTCAGGTTGCCGTGGATGAGGCCGATCGCCGTCATGTACTGGAGGCAGTGGTCGCGATCGGCCGGGTTGTGTAGCGGGCCTTTCTTGTCGATGATCCGGATCGCGGACTCGTGCGTGGTGATGACGACTTCCTTCACCTCGTGCAGGCGCGGCGCGACGTCCGGGTGCAGCTCCAAGGCCGCCTCCACCGCGGTCTGGGCATGGAACTCCGCCGGGAACGAGATCTTGAACAGCACATTTTCCATCACGTAGGAGCCGTAGCCGCGCGTGAAAGCGAACGGCTTGCCCTTGAAGAGCACGTCGTAGAAGCCCCAGGTGGTCGCAGTCAAGGCGGACGGGTAGCCCATCTCGCCCTTTAGGGCCATCAGCGCTAGGCGCACCCCGCGGCTGGTGGCGTCGCCCGCGGCCCAGGACTTGCGCGAGCCGGTGTTGGGCGTGTGGCGGTAGGTGCGCAGCGATTGTCCGTCGATCCAGGCATTCGATACGGCATTGATGATTTCTTCGCGCGTCGCGCCGAGCATCTGCGCCACCACGGCGGTGGTGGCGACCTTGACCAGCAGCACGTGATCGAGCCCGACCCGGTTGAAGCTATTTTCGAGCGCGATCACGCCCTGGATCTCGTGCGCCCTGATCATCGCCGTGAGCACCGCACGCATGCTGAGCGGCTTGCGTCCCGCGGCCACGTTCTGGCGCGAGATGTAATCCGCCGTCGCCAGGATGCCGCCGAGGTTGTCCGATGGGTGGCCCCATTCGGCGGCGAGCCAGGTGTCGTTGAAGTCGAGCCAGCGGATCATGGCGCCGATGTTGAACGCGGCCATCACCGGGTCGAGCTGGAACTGGGTGCCGGGGACGCGGGCGCCGTTCGGGACGATGGTCCCCGGCACGATCGGCCCCAGCAGCTTGGTGCAGGCGGGATAGGACAGCGCCTCCAGCCCGCAGCCGAGCGTATCGATGAGGCAATAGCGGGCCGTTTCGTAGGCTTCGGCGCTCTCGATGCTGTAGCCCGCGACGTAATCGGCAATGTCGGTGATGACCTTGTCCGGCTCGGGGCGGACATTGGAGATGGCGCTGGACATATCGTCTCCCTTGCGCGCGGGGCGAGCCCTAGCGCTTCTCGATCGGCGTGAACGCCTTGCCCTCGGGGCCGGTATAGACGGCGGTGGGCCGGATGATCTTGTTGTCGATGCGCTGTTCGATGACGTGCGCCGACCAGCCGCTGGTGCGCGAGATGACGAAAATGGGCGTGAACATCGCGGTCGGAATGCCCATCTTGTGGTACGAAACGGCCGAGAACCAGTCGAGGTTGGCGAACATCCTCTTCTCCCGCGCCATCACCGCTTCGATGCGATCGGCGATGTCGAACATCTTCATGTCGTTCGAGGCCGCCGAGAGCTTGCGCGCCACTTCCTTGATGATCTTGTTGCGCGGATCGGAGATGGTGTAGACCGGGTGACCGAAGCCGATGATGACCTCGTTGGCCGCCACCCGTCTGACGATATCGGCTTCGGCCTCGGCGGGGGTCTCGTAGCGTTTCATGACCTCGAAGGCCACCTCGTTGGCGCCGCCGTGCTTCGGCCCGCGCAAGGCACCGATGCCGCCCGTGATGGCCGAGTGCATGTCCGCGCCGGTGCCGGCGACCACTCGCGCGGCGAAGGTCGATGCGTTGAATTCGTGCTCGGCATAGAGATTGAGCGAGATGTGCATGGCGCGCACGAATGCTTCGCTCGGGGACTTGCCGTGCAGCAGGTGCAGGAAATGGCCGCCGATCGAGTCGTCGTCGGTCTCGACCTCGATGCGCCGGCCGTTCTGGCTGTAATGGTGCCAGTACAGCAGCATGGAGGCGAACGAGGCGATCAGCCGATCGGCGATGTCGCGCGCCGCGGGGACGTTGTGGTCGTCTTTTTCCGGCAGCGCCGTGCCGAGCAGGGAGCAGCCGGTGCGCAGCACGTCCATCGGATGCGCCGCCGCCGGAATGCACTCGAGGCCGGCCTTCACCGCCGCCGGCAGCCCGCGCAAAGGCTTGAGCTTCGCCTTGTAGCCCGCCAGCTCGGCCATGCTGGGCAGCTTGCCGTGGATCAGCAGGTGCGCGATTTCCTCGAACTCGCAGCGCTCGGCGATATCGAGGATGTCGTAGCCGCGATAGGCGAGGTCGTTGCCGGTTCGCCCGACCGTGCACAGCTCGGTGGTGCCGGCGGCGATGCCCGACAGCGCGACGGATTTCTTCGGTTTGAAGGCCGGAGCCTCAGCCATGGCGTTGTCCTCTCGAGAACGAATTCGGGCTCACCCCAAAAGATGCTTGATCGAATCGCGCTCCTCGTGCAGCTCCTTCAGCGTCGCCTGCATGCGCTCGCGGCTGAAATCGCTGACCTCGATCCCCTGCACGATCTGATAGCTGCCGCCTTTGCAGGTCACCGGATAGCCGTAGATCACGCCCTCGGCGATCCCGTAGCTGCCCTCGGCGGGAATCCCCATGCTGACCCAATCGCCTTCGCGGGTGCCGTATACCCAGTCGCGCACATGGTCCATGGCGGCATTGGCCGCGCTCGCCGCGCTGGACAGGCCGCGCGCCTGAATGATCGCGGCGCCGCGCTGCTGTATGGTCGGAATGAACTGATTCTCGATCCACGCCTGGTCGTTGATCAGGGCCGCGACCTTGGCGCCGTCGGCTTCGGCCGAGAAAATATCCGGATACTGGGTGGCCGAGTGGTTGCCCCACACGGTCATCTTGCGCACCGAGGCGACTGGTTTGCCCACCTTCTGCGCGATCTGCGTGAGCGAGCGATTGTGATCGAGGCGCATCATGGCGGAGAAGTTCGACGGCTTCAGCTCCTTGGCATTGCGCATCGCGATGTAGCAATTGGTATTGGCCGGATTGCCCACCACCAGCACTTTCACGTCGCGGCTCGCCACCTCGGAGAGCGCCTTGCCCTGGGTCGTGAAGATCGCGCCGTTGGCTTCGAGCAGGTCCTTGCGCTCCATGCCCTTGCTGCGCGGGCGGGCGCCGACCAGCAACGCGATGTCCGCATCGCGAAATGCGACTTTCGGATCGTCGCTGGCGACGATCGATTGCAGCAGCGGAAAGGCGCAATCGTCGAGCTCCATGACGACGCCGTTCAGCGCCGCCAGCGCGGGCGTGATGTCGAGCAACTGCAGGATGACAGGCTGGTCCTTGCCGAGCATCTCGCCGCTGGCGATGCGAAAGAGCAGGCTGTAGCCGATCTGGCCGGCGGCGCCAGTCACGGCGACGCGAAGCGGGCGTTTCATTTGGAGGCTCCCGGGAAAGGCATGACGGAACGTGCGGGTTGGCGAGCCGGCGCGAGGCCGCGCGATGCGGCAAAGGACGGCGCCGGAGCGCTCCGATCATAGCGGCCCGCCGCTCGCGGCGTCAACCGCGCGCAGCGCCGAAACGCGCGTGATCGCGGATGCGCCGAGGGTTCTTTGGACCAAGGAAAACTGTTACACTTCGTCGACCTTCGCGGTCGACATAATGAATGGTAGCTCGCGCCTGGAATCGATCGCCCGACGTTGTGCCGTCGACCTCGCGCCATTGCACAACGTGTCCTCCGAAAATTCGATCCGGCTTACCAATGCGCTCGGCGTTTCCCGCCGCGAGCCCGCTTGGGCTTGCAGCGGCGCCTCGGGCGTGTGTGCAGGCAAGCGCATGACGATGGCGAACTGACCGATCCATGGAAAATACACGACCGAAGTATCTCGATCTTTTCAGCATCCGCCTGCCGCTGCCCGGCTGGGTATCGATCTTGCATCGCGTCAGCGGCTTCGGCCTGTTCCTGTTCCTGCCGTGGCTGCTGTGGCTGCTGGACAACTCGCTGCACTCGCGCTCGAGCTTCGGTTATTTCCAGGGCGTGGCCGCGCAGCCGTTGGTGAAGCTCGTGCTGTTGGGCCTGATCTGGGCCTATCTGCATCACCTGTTCGCCGGCTTGCGCTACATCGCCATGGACCTGCATTGGGGCGTGGAGCTGCGCGCCACGCGCGCGACCAGCAAGGCGGTGCTCGGCGTAAGCCTGCTGCTCACGCTGCTCATCGGAGTGCGGCTATGGTGAAGCGCATCGTGGTGGGGGCGCATTACGGGTTGCGCGGCTGGGTGGTGCAGCGAGTCACCGCGGTCATGATCGCGGTCTACACGCTGTTCCTGCTGGCGGTGATCGCGGCGCAGTTGCCGCTCGATTACCTGCGCTGGCGCGGGCTTTTCACCCATACCTGGATGCGGGTGCCGACCTTCGTCGCCCTGGTCGCGCTGTACCTGCACGCCTGGGTGGGAATGCGCGACATCCTCATGGACTACGTCAAGCCGACAACGCTCAGGCTCTCGCTCATGGTGATCGTGATCGTAGCCCTGGTCGCCTACACCGTCTGGACGGTGCAGATTCTCTGGAGCTTGTGAGATGGCCCTAGCGGTTAGGAAGTTCGACGCGGTGATCGTCGGAGCGGGCGGCTCCGGTATGCGGGCGGCATTGCAGCTCGCGGAGGCCGAGCTCAAGGTCGCGGTGCTGAGCAAGGTGTTCCCGACGCGCTCGCACACGGTCGCGGCGCAAGGCGGGGTGGCCGCATCCCTGGGCAACAACGGCGAGGACAACTGGCACTGGCACATGTTCGACACCGTCAAGGGCTCCGACTATCTCGGCGACCAGGATGCGATCGAGTTCATGTGCCGCAAGGCGAACGAGGTCGTGTACGAGTTGGAACACTACGGCATGCCGTTCGATCGCACGCCGGAGGGGCGCATCTACCAGCGGCCGTTCGGCGGCCAGACGCGCAACTACGGCGAAGGTCCGGTGGCGCGTTCGTGCGCGGCCGCCGATCGCACCGGGCATGCCATGCTGCACGCGCTCTACCAGCGTAACGTACGCGCCCGCGCGCACTTTTTCGTCGAATGGATGGCCCTCGACCTGGTGCGCGATGCCGAAGGCGACGTGGTCGGCGTCACGGCGATGGAAATGGAGACGGGCGAGGTCGTGATCTTCCACGCCAAGGCGGTGTTGTTCGCCACCGGCGGGGCGGGCCGGATCTACTCGGCGAGCACCAATGCCTTCATCAACACCGGCGACGGCCTCGGCATGACGGCACGTGCCGGCATTCCGCTCGAAGACATGGAGTTCTGGCAGTTCCACCCCACCGGCGTCGCCGGAGCCGGCGTGCTCATCACCGAGGGGGTGCGCGGCGAGGGCGGTTATCTGCTCAACAAGAACGGCGAGCGCTTCATGGAGCGTTACGCACCGACGGTGAAGGATCTCGCCAGCCGCGACGTGGTCGCGCGCGCCATGGCCACCGAGATCAAGGAAGGGCGCGGGGCGGGCAAGGACGGCGAGTACATCCTGCTCAAGCTCGATCACCTGGGCGCCGAGGTCATCAACAAGCGCCTGCCCGGCATCCGCGAAATCGCGCTCACCTTCGCCAACGTCGACTGCGCCAAGGAGCCGATCCCGGTGGTGCCGACCGTGCACTACCAGATGGGCGGCATCCCCACCAACTATCACGGCCAGGTCGTGGTGCCGAAGAACGGCGATCCTGAAACCGTCGTGCGCGGGTTCTATGCCGCGGGCGAATGCGCCTGCGTATCGGTGCACGGGGCGAACCGACTGGGCACCAATTCGCTGCTCGATCTGCTGGTATTCGGCAAGAGTGCGGGCGAGCAAGTGATCCGCGACTTGAAGTCCGAGCCCATGCACAAGGATCTGCCCAGGGATGCCGGTGAGGCGACGCGAGCGCGCCTCGCGCGCCTCGACGGCCAGAGCAACGGCGAGAGCGTGCCGAGCGTCGCGGCCGATATGCGCCGCACCTTGCAGCTGCACTGCGGCGTGTTCCGGTTTCCGGATCTGCTGGTCGAAGGGGTCGCGAAGATCAAGGACATCGCGGCACGTGCCGCCCGCACCGAGATCAAGGACAAGAGCAAGGTGTTCAACACCGCCCGCGTCGAGGCGCTCGAGCTGGACAACCTGATCGAGGTCGCGCGCGCCACCCTGGTGAGCGCCGAGGCGCGCAAGGAGTCGCGCGGCGCTCACGACCGTTCGGACTACCCCAAGCGCGACGATGAAGCCTGGATGCGCCATACGCTCTGGTACAAGGAAGGCGATCGGCTCGATTACCGGCCGGTCAAGCTGAAACCGCTCACCGTGGCGGCGTTCGAGCCGAAGGCGAGGGTTTATTGATTTCGTGAGGTTCGCCTCACTTCACAGGCAACGCTGGATCAACCGATGCGCTTATCCATCTACCGCTACGACCCCGACAAGGACGCCAAGCCCTACATGCAGGACATGGAGGTCGCGCTGGAGCCGACCGACCAGATGCTGCTCGACGCGCTGGTGCGCGCGAAAGCCGTGGACGATTCGATCGCGTTTCGCCGCTCGTGCCGGGAAGGCGTGTGCGGTTCGGACGCGATGAACATCAACGGCAAGAACGGGCTCGCCTGCATCACCAAGATCGCCGAGCTGAAGGAGCCCGTGGTATTGAAGCCGCTGCCGGGGCTGCCGGTCATCCGCGACCTGATCGTCGACATGACGCAGTTCTTCAAGCAATACCACTCGATCAAGCCGTATCTCATCAACGATACCCCGCCGCCGGAAGGCGAGCGGGTGCAATCGCCCGAAGAGCGCGAAGAGCTGAACGGCCTGTACGAATGCATCCTGTGCGCATGCTGCTCCACCTCGTGCCCGTCCTTCTGGTGGAATCCCGACAAGTTCGTGGGTCCGGCGGGGCTCTTGCAGGCGTATCGTTTCATCGCCGACAGTCGCGACCAGGCAACCAACGAGCGCCTCGACGATCTGAACGATCCCTATCGGCTGTTCCGGTGTCATTCGATCATGAATTGCGTCGATGTCTGCCCGAAGGGTCTCAATCCGACCCGGGCGATCGGCAAGATCAAGGAGATCATGCTCAAGCGCGCGGTCTAGCGCGTTTTTCCGCCGCAGTATTGCGGACAAAGCGCGCGCGGCGAGCACAATAGGCCATGGCGGAGTTGGACCGAATCCGTTGGCGCTGCCGGCGCGGCCTGCTGGAGCTGGACCTGGTGCTGGAAGCCTTCGTGAGCACGGAGCTGGAACGGATGGCGCCGCCGGAGCTGGCATCGTTCTCGCGCTTGCTGGAGGCGCAGGACAACGACTTGTGGGACTGGGTAGCCGCGCGTTGCGAGCCGCCCGATCCCGCGCTGGCCGGGCTGGTCCGACGTTTGCGCGCCGTGCGGCATTCGGCTCGAGGGTAGCGATTGCGTTCCGGCGCCGCTCGCCGTGGCGAGCCGCCGGCCGCGTGGCGGCGTGCGCGGCAGGATTAGCGACCGCGGTAATGCCCGGCAGAGTATCGCCGGGGATCGGCGAGCAACGACCGCCTGGGCCAGGCGGTCGCAGACGTAGCGAACTATTTGGAGACAGACGATGAGCAAGGAAAGAATCGCAACCCTCTCGTTCAGCGATGGCCGGCCCTCGGTCGACCTGCCGATGCTCGGCGGGACCATCGGCCCGGACGTGGTGGATGTGCGCGCGCTGTACAACAAGAGCGGAGTGTTCACCTACGACCCCGGCTTCATGTCGACGGCGAGCTGCCGCTCGCAGATCACCTACATCGACGGCGACCAGGGCATCCTGCTGTATCGGGGCTATCCCATCGAACAGCTCGCCGAGCACTGCGACTTTCTCGAGGTCGCGTACCTGATCCTCTACGGCCAGCTTCCCAACGCGACGCAGAAGGCCGAGTTCGACAGCATCGTCGGCCATCACACCATGGTGCACGAGCAACTCGCGCGCTTCTATTCCGGTTTCCGGCGCGATGCGCACCCCATGGCGGTGCTGTGCGGCGTGGTCGGCGCGTTGTCGGCGTTCTATCACGACTCGCTCGACATAAATAACCCGCGCCACCGCGAGGTTTCGGCTTACCGCCTGATCGCGAAGCTGCCCACGATCACGGCCATGGCCTACAAGTACAACCTCGGCCAGCCGTTCATGTATCCGAAGAACGCGCTTACCTACGTGCAGAACTTCCTGCGTATGATGTTCGGCACGCCGTGCGAGGAGTACGAGCCGAGCCCGGTGCTCACGCGCGCGATGGACCGCATTCTCATCCTGCACGCCGACCACGAGCAGAACGCGTCCACCTCCACCGTGCGCCTGGCGGGCTCGACCGGCGCCAATCCCTTCGCCTGCATCGCGGCCGGCATCGCGAGCTTGTGGGGCCCGGCGCACGGCGGGGCCAACGAGGCGGTGCTGAACATGTTGGAGAGCATCGGCGGTCCGGACAACATCGGCAAGTACATCCAGCGGGTGAAAGACAAGGACGACTACTCGGTGCTGTTCGGTTTCGGCCACCGCGTCTACAAGAACTACGATCCGCGCGCCAAGATCATCCAGCGCACCTGCCACGAAGTGCTCGAGGAGCTCGACCTGAAAGACGACAAGCTCTTCAAGCTGGCAATGCGGCTGGAGAAGATCGCGCTCGAGGACGAGTACTTCATCAAGCGCAGGCTCTACCCCAACGTCGATTTCTATTCGGGGATCGTGTACAAGGCGCTCGGCATCCCCGTGGGCATGTTCACGGCCATATTCGCGCTGGCTCGCACCGTGGGCTGGATCGCGCAATGGAACGAGATGATCGGCGATCCGGAGCAGAAGATCGGGCGCCCGCGCCAGTTGTTCGAAGGTCCGACCCGGCGCGACTTCGTGCCCATGGATCAACGCAAGTAGCCTGCTTCCCGGCGCGCCGCGTAGCATAGGGGCCCGCGCAAGCCCTTTGCCGGGCGCGCTTGCGGCCGGCCGGGTAGGACGGCGGCGAGCCTTCGCGCGGAGACTGACGATGTTCAAGCAGATGCTGTCCGACTCCTACCTGTTCGGCGCCAACGCACCGTTCATCGAGCAGCTCTACGACGCCTTCCTGAGCGATCCGGCCTCGGTCGAGCCGCGCTGGCGCGACTACTTCGAGGAATTGCAGCGCATCGAAGAGGGACCGCGCGACGTCGCGCATTTCCCGATCCAGGAAGCCTTCGTCAAGTTGGCGCGCGAGCGCCGCGGCGGCGATGCCCACGCCGCGCCGAGCGGCGTGGCTGAATCGCACGTCGCCAAGCAGATCGCGGTATTGCAGCTGATAGCCGCGTACCGCTTCCAGGGCAGCCGGCATGCCAGCCTCGATCCCCTCGGGCGCCAGGAGAAGCCGCACATCCCCGAGCTCGATCCGGCTTTCTACGGCCTGGGCGAGGCCGACATGGGCACGGTGTTCAACGCCGGCACGCTGGTCGGGTTGAGCGAGGCGCCGCTGCGCGACATTCTCGCCATGCTGCGCGAGACCTACTGCGGCACCATCGGCGTCGAGTACATGTACATGACCGACATCCCGCAGAAGCGTTGGATTCAGCAGCGGATCGAAGGCGTACGCTCGCGCCCGAGCTACGGCGCGGAGGAGAAGCGCCATGTCCTCGAGCGCCTGACCGCGGCCGAAACGCTGGAGCGCTATCTGCATGCCCGCTATGTCGGCCAGACGCGTTTCTCGCTCGAAGGCGGCGACACCCTGATCCCGCAGCTCGACCACCTCCTGCAGCGCTCCGGCGCGGCGGGCGTGCAGGAAGTCGTGATCGCGATGGCGCATCGCGGCCGCATCAACGTGCTGGTCAACACGCTCGGCAAGATGCCGAAGGATCTCTTCGCCGAGTTCGAGGGCAAGCACAGCGGCGAGGTGCTGGCCGGCGACGTGAAGTACCACGACGGGTTTTCCTCCGACGTCATGACCCCGGGCGGCCCGGTGCACGTGTCGCTCGCCTTCAATCCATCGCATCTCGAGATCGTCAATCCCGTGGTCGAAGGCTCGGTGCGCGCGCGCCAGCACCGGCGCAAGGACCGCGAAGGCAAGCAGGTCATGGCCGTCACCATCCACGGCGACGCGGCCTACGCGGGCCAAGGCGTGGTGATGGAGACGCTCAACCTCGCCCGCACGCGTGGCTTCGGCACGGGCGGCACGTTCCATCTGGTCATCAACAACCAGATCGGATTCACCACTTCCGACGTGCGCGATGCCCGCTCGACGCTCTATTGCACCGACGTCTCGAAGATGATCGAGGCGCCGATCTTCCACGTCAACGCGGACGATCCGGAAGCGGTGCTGTTCGTGACCGAGCTCGCGCTCGATTTCCGTATGGAGTTCCAGCGCGACGTCGTGGTCGACCTGGTGTGCTATCGGCGCCTCGGCCACAACGAGCAGGACGAGCCGATGGTGACGCAGCCGCTCATGTACAAGGCGATCCACCAGCATCCGACCACGCGCAAGATCTACGCGCAGAAGCTGGCGGGCGAAGGCGTGGTCGATGCCGGCGCGGCGGAGGCGATGGTGACGACCTATCGCGGCGCCATGGATGGCGGCCATCACACCAACAAGACCGTGCTGTCGAACTATCGCCCGCCGTTCCAGATCAACTGGAAGAAGTACCAGAGCACCAAGTGGAACGAGAACGACGACACCTACGTGTCGATCGATACGCTGAAGATGCTGGGCGAAAAGCTCACCCAGGCGCCGTCGAACTTCAAGCTCCATCCGCGGGTGGAGCGCATCATCGCCGATCGCAAGCTGATGGCGCAGGGCAAGCTGCCACTCGACTGGGGCATGGCGGAGAACCTCGCCTACGCCACGCTGCTGCACGAGGGCTACTCGGTGCGCATATCCGGCCAGGATTCGGGCCGCGGCACCTTCTTTCATCGCCACGCGGTCTTGCACGACCAGAACCGCGAGCGCTGGGATTCGGGTACTTTCGTGCCGCTGCAGCACATCAACCCGGGCAAGGCCGATTTCGTCGTGATCGACTCGGTGCTCTCCGAGGAAGCCGTCATGGCATTCGAATACGGTTACGCCACCTCCAGCCCGGAAGAGCTGGTGATCTGGGAAGCACAGTACGGCGACTTCGCCAACGGCGCCCAGGTCGTCATCGACCAGTTCATCGCCTCGGGCGAAGTGAAATGGGGTCGCTTGTGCGGGCTCACGCTGATGCTGCCGCACGGCTACGAGGGCGCGGGGCCCGAGCACTCTTCCGCCCGCCTGGAGCGCTTCCTGCAACAATGCGCCGACTACAACATGCAGGTGTGCGTGCCGGCGACGCCGGTGCAGATGTTCTTCCTGCTGCGACGCCAGGCCATCCGGCCGTATCGGCGCCCGCTCATCCTGTTCACGCCCAAGAGCCTGCTGCGGCACAAGGAGTCGGTGTCGCCGCTGGAGGAATTCGCCCACAGCAAGTTCAATCCCGTGAACGACGAGTGGGACGCCGACATCGACGCGAACGAGGTGAAGCGCGTGGTGTTTTGCAGCGGCAAGGTGTTCTTCGACTTGCGGGCCGGGCGGCGCGAACGCGAGATCAAGGACATCGCCCTGGTGCGCATCGCGCAGCTCTATCCCTTCCCGCACGAGCACGTGAAGGCGATGATCGACAAGTACGCGCACGCGACCGGGATCGTCTGGTGCCAGGAAGAGCCGCGCAACCAGGGTGCATGGCGCTGGGTCCAGCATTACCTGCTGCGCCACATGCGCCCCGGGCAGAAGCTCGGCTATGCCGGGCGCGCCTCGTCCGCCACCCCGGCCGTAGGCTACAAGGCATTGCACGAAAAGCAGCTCAAGGAGCTCATCAACGCGGCCCTGTCTGAGGGCGACCTGGCCGATGTGGTGGAATAGGCAAACCGCGAACGCGCCGCTTCCTCGCTGCTCGCACGCCGACCCGGACGATCCGATGCTCCCGGAGGTCCCGCTGGCACTGAGCGGCTCGTGGCCATCATGCGGAGCGCAGCAACCGCGACCTGGCGAGAACAGCACACGGAGTTGCCATGCTCGTTGAAGTGAAAGTCCCGCAGCTTTCGGAGTCGGTGGCGCAAGCCACGCTCGTGAGCTGGCACAAGCAGGCGGGCGAGTATGTCGAGCGCGACGAGAATCTCATCGACATCGAGACCGACAAGGTGGTGCTGGAGCTGCCCGCACCGGCCTCGGGGGTGCTCGCCGAGGTGATCAAGGCAGACGGCGCAACGGTGACCAGCAACGAAGTCATCGCGCGCATCGACACCGAGGCCAAGGCCGCCGCGCAGGCCGCCGCCCCGGTCGCATCGGTGCCGCCGTCCGTGGCGGCGAAGCAGGAGAGCGCAGCCAAGCCCGCAAGCGCGGTCGTCATGCCGGCGGCCAAGAAGCTCGCGCAGGAGCACGGCGTCGATGCGGGCCGGATCGCCGGCAGCGGGCGCGGCGGGCGCGTCACCAAGGCCGACGTCATGGCGAGCGTGCAGGCGGCGGCCACGCAACGCGCAGCGGCGCCTGCACCCGCGCCTCAGCGCGTGGCGCCGGCGGAACGTTCCCAAGCGGGCGCGGTGGACGCCAATGCCATCGTGGGCGCGCGGCCGCAGCAGCGCGTGCCGATGTCGCGGCTGCGCGCGCGCATCGCCGAGCGCCTGGTGCAATCGCAAGCCAACGCGGCGATTCTCACCACCTTCAACGAAGTCGACATGCAACCCGTCATGGACCTGCGCAGCCGCTACCGCGACCGGTTCGAGAAAGAGCACGGCGTGCGGCTGGGCTTCATGTCGTTTTTCGTCAAGGCTGCGGTGGCCGCATTGAAGCGTTATCCGGTGGTCAACGCCTCGATCGACGGCAACGACATCATCTATCACGGCTACTTCGACATCGGCATCGCCGTGGCGAGCCCGCGCGGGCTGGTGGTGCCCATCATCCGCAATGCTGACCAGCTCTGCATCGCCGAGATCGAAAAGGCCATCGCCGACTTCGGCCAGCGCGCGCAGGCAGGCAAGCTCGCCATCGAGGATCTGACCGGAGGAACCTTCTCGATCTCCAACGGCGGGGTGTTCGGCTCCATGCTCTCGACCCCGATCATCAATCCGCCGCAGAGCGCCATTCTCGGCGTCCATGCCACCAGGGAGCGGCCGGTGGCGGTGAACGGCCAGGTGGTGATCCGGCCGATGAACTACCTCGCGCTCTCGTACGATCATCGCATCATCGATGGCCGCGAGGCCGTCCTGAGCCTGGTGGCGATGAAAGAAGCGCTGGAAGACCCGGCCCGGATGTTGCTGGATGTGTGAGCCGCGTGCGAGGGCCGCCGGCGCCACGGGCGCCGCGACGATCGCGCCTTATTGCTAGCTCGATTTCACGGACTATCATGCCGCAAGCATTCGACGTCGTCGTCAT
Source organism: Burkholderiales bacterium (assembly GCA_020848435.1). Classification (GTDB taxonomy): domain Bacteria; phylum Pseudomonadota; class Gammaproteobacteria; order Burkholderiales; family WYBJ01; genus WYBJ01. The sequence continues at coordinate 106,967 of JADLAC010000052.1, forward strand.
CGGCGGGGGCCCGGGAGGCTACGTCGCCGCCATTCGCGCCGCGCAGCTCGGCTTCAAGACCGCGTGCATCGACAACTTCAAGAATGCCGCGGGCAAGCCCTCGCTCGGCGGCACCTGCCTCAACGTCGGCTGCATACCTTCCAAGGCGTTGCTCGAGTCGTCGGAGAACTTCGAGCGGGTGCGGCACAAATTCGGCGCCCACGGCATCGCGGTCACGCAAGCGCGCATCGACGTTGCCACCATGCTCGCGCGCAAGCAGAAGATCGTCGATCAGTTCACCGGCGGCATCGCCGGCTTGTTCCGCAAGAACAAGGTGGCGAGCCTGCACGGTACGGGCGCGTTCAAGGCCAAGACGAGCGATGGCTACACCGTCGAGGTAACCGACGCGGGCAAGACCGAGGCCGTGCAAGGCAAACACGTCGTCGTGGCGACGGGATCGGTGCCGCGGGCGCTGCCGTTCGCGCCGTTCGACAACGATGCGATCCTCGATAATGCGGGCGCGCTGGCGCTGAGCGAGGTGCCCAAGCGCCTGGGGGTGATCGGCGCCGGGGTGATCGGGCTCGAAATGGGAAGCGTCTGGCGCCGGCTCGGATCCGAGGTGACGCTGCTCGAAGCCTTGCCCGGCTTCCTGCAGGCGGCGGACGAGGCGGTCGCGAAAGAGGCGTTGAAGGTGTTCACGCGCGAGCTCGGGCTCGTCATTCGCACCGGCGTGCAGGTCACCCGGATCGAACAGTCGGCCGGCCAGATGAGCGTGGGCTTTGCCGCCGAGGGCAAGGACGAGCAAGCCGAGTTCGACCGCGTGATCGTTGCGGTCGGGCGTGCGCCCAACACGGCCGGGCTCGGCGCCGAGGCGGTCGGACTCGACATCGACGCGCGCGGTTTCGTCGCGGTCGATGCGCATTGCCGCACCAATCTGGCGAACGTGTTCGCGATCGGCGACGTCGTGCGCGGACCGATGCTCGCCCACAAGGCGATGGAAGAAGGCGTGGCGGTTGCGGAGCGGATCGCCGGGCAAGCCGCGCATGTGAACCTCGATCACGTGCCCTGGGTCATCTACACCTCGCCCGAGATCGCCTGGGTCGGGCGCACCGAGCAGAGCCTGCGCGAGGCCGGCGTGCGCTACCGCGCCGGCCAATTCCCGTTCATGGCAAACGGCCGCGCCCGCGCGCTCGGCGAACCGGCCGGCTTCGTCAAGATGCTGGCCGACGAGCAGACCGATCGCATTCTCGGCGTGCACATCATCGGCCCGTTCGCCTCCGAGCTGATCTCGGAGGCCGTGGTCGCCATGGAGTTCGATGCCTCGTCGGAGGACATCGCGCGCATCGTCCACGCGCACCCTTCGCTGGCGGAGGTCATGCACGAGGCGGCCTTGGCCGTGGACAAGCGCACGCTGCACATCTGACAGCGACAGCCACCGCCGATCGCCGCAGCGATGAACGACCGATCCAACCTGGAGCCATCCGCGAAGGAAAACGGCGGCGCGGACGCGTGGCTGCGACAGCATGCCGCCCGCCATGGCATCGTGCTCGACGCTGCCCAGCAGCACGCCCTGCGCCACTTCGAGCGGTTATACGAAGACCTGCTCGGGCTGGAGCGCATGGATTCGTTGCTGGTGCGCCTGCTCGCACGCCGCCGGGTGGTGCGGGGGCTGTACCTGTGGGGCGGCGTGGGACGCGGCAAGAGCTTCCTGATGGATGGCTTCTACGATTGCGCGCCGCTCGATGCCAAGCGGCGGGCGCATTTCCACCGCTTCATGCAGGACATTCACCACCGCATGCGCGAGCTGCAGGGGCAGGAGGATCCGCTCACCCTGATCGCTCGCGATATCGGCCGGCAGGTTCGCCTGCTGTGCCTGGACGAATTCCAGGTGAGCGACATCACCGACGCGATGCTGATGCGTCGCCTGCTCGAAGGCTTGTTCGAAAACGGCGTCGTGCTGGTGACGACGTCCAACCTCGAGCCGGACGACCTTTACATGCACGGGCTGCAGCGCGAGCAGTTCCTGCCGGCGATCGGGCTGCTGAAGCGCAATCTCGAGGTCGTCAATGTCGAGGCGGGAATCGACTATCGGCTGCGCGTGCTCGAACAGGCGGGAGTCTACCACTCGCCGCCGGGCGCCGAGGCAGAGCGCATGCTGGCGAAGGAATTCGAATCGATCGCGGCCGACCGCGGCGAGCTCGACATGCCGCTCGAAGTCGAGAGCCGTATCATTCGCGCGCGCCGCGTCGGCAACGGCGTGGCTTGGTTCGAGTTCGCGGAGCTGTGCGACGGCCCGCGCGCTCAAGCGGACTACATCGAGCTCGCGCGGCGCTACCATACCGTGCTGCTGTCGAACGTGCCCAAGCTGCGGCCCTCGAAGCTCGATGCCGCGCGTCGTTTCACGTGGCTGGTCGACGAGTTCTACGATCGCAGGGTGAAGCTCGTCGTGTCGGCGGAGGCGCCGGCACACGAGTTGTTCGAAGTGGCGGACGCGGGCGACGCCTTCGTGCGCAACCTCAACACGGCGTTCGTCGATCGAACCGTGAGCCGGCTGATCGAAATGCAAACCCACGATTACCTGGCACTCCCCCATCTGCCGTAGCGGGGACCAGGGTCGGACCAGGGTCGATTTTGTTCTTGGAGCAGAGCATGAGCGAGAGATTCGAAGCGTTGCGGGTGTTCGAAGAGAGTGGCAAGTCGGTTGCGCGCGTGGTCGATGCCTCGGTCGACGAGTTGAGCCCGGGCGAGGTGGTGATCCGCACCGCGTATTCGAGCGTCAATTACAAAGACGCGCTGGCGCTGACCGGTGCCGGCAAGGTCCTGCGGCGCTTTCCCTGCATCGCCGGGATCGATGCGGCGGGAACGGTGGCGGCATCGAGCGATCCTCGCTTCAAGGCGGGCGACGAAGTGATCGCGACCAGCTACGACCTCGGCGTGTCGCACGACGGCGGCCTTGCGGCGATGGTCCGCGCCAAGGCCGATTGGGTGGTGCCGCTGCCCGGTGGGCTCAGCCTGTTCGAGGCGATGGCGCTCGGCACGGCTGGCTACACGGCCGGGCTCGCGATCGAGCTGGCGGAGAAGAACGATATGGCGCCCAGCCGCGGCGCGGTGCTGGTGAACGGCGCGACCGGCGGGGTCGCGAGCTTGTGCATCGACATGCTTGCCAGGCTGGGCTATCGCGTCACGGCCCTCACGGGCAAAGCCAACGAGGCTGCCTATCTGCAGTCCCTCGGCGCAACCGAGGTGCTGGACCGCGGCCGGCTCGACATGGGGTCGCGGCCGCTGGAGAAGCCGCTTTGGGCCGCGGCATTCGACTCGGTCGGCGGCGAGCAGCTCGGTTGGCTCACCCGCACCATGCAGCAGAACGGCGTGATCGCGAGCTTCGGCAATGCCGGGGGCATCGAATTCAAGACCACGGTATTGCCGTTCATCCTGCGCGGCGTGCGCCTGATCGGCGTCGATACCGGCTACACGCCGATGCCGCTGCGGCGCAAGGTCTGGGAGCGGCTTGCAGCCGATCTCAAGCCTGCACACCTCGATGCCATCGCGCACACGATCCGCCTGGGCGATGTACCCGCCTACTGCGAGCGCATGTTGAAGGCAGGCATACGTGGCCGTGCGGTCGTCGCTTTCGCGGATTGAACGCCGCGGCATGCGGAAGGATGATTGATTCGTATCAATTCGCGCGCGGCGGGTTCGTGGAACAAGGATGATCCCGCGGCCGCCGATCGGCGCAGCGCGTACATGGAGACTGAGATGGCCGAGAGCTACCGCAATTTTCACCGCCGTTCGATCGAAGATCGCGAGGGCTTCTGGCGCGAGCAGGCCGCCTTGATCGAGTGGGAGCGCCCGTTCGAGCGCGTGCTCGATTACGATCGGCCGCCGTTCGCGCGCTGGTTCGTAGGCGGGCGCACCAATCTTTGTCACAACGCGGTGGATCGTCACCTGGCCACGCGTGCCGCCCAGCCGGCGCTGATCTACGTCTCCACCGAAACGGGGGCCGAGCGCACCTACACCTACGGCGAGCTGCACGCCGAGGTCAATCGCTGTGCCGCCATGCTGCAGGCGCTCGGAGTTGGCAAGGGCGATCGCGTGCTCATCTACATGCCGATGATCCCGGAAGCGGTTTTCGCCATGCTCGCCACGGTGCGCCTCGGCGCCGTCCATTCCGTGGTGTTCGGCGGATTCGCTTCGCACAGCCTCGCCGCGCGCATCGACGACGCCCGTCCTGCCGTGATGATCACGGCCGACGCCGGCATGCGCATGGGCAAGGTGATTGCCTACAAGCCGCTGGTCGACGAAGCACTGCGGCTCGCCCAGCAGCCGCCGAAAAATGTCGTGATCTTCGATCGCGGCCTGGACAAGTCCATGGCGCGGGTGGCCGGGCGGGATGTCGACTATGCCGAGCTGCGCGCTCGACACATGGACGCGCAGGTGCCGGTGACCTGGCTCGAATCCAACGAGCCATCCTACATCCTCTACACCTCGGGGACGACGGGGCGTCCCAAGGGCGTGCAGCGCGACACCGGCGGCCACGCCGTGTCGCTCATCGCATCGATGAAGCACATCTACTGCGGCGAGCCGGGGGAAACCTACTTTGCGACTTCCGACATCGGCTGGGTCGTCGGGCATTCGTATATCGTGTACGCGCCCCTGCTGCGCGGCATGGCGAGCGTGATGTACGAAGGCGTTCCGGTGCGCCCGGATGCAGGCATCTGGTGGAAGCTGGTGGAGCAGTACAAGGTAGCGGTCATGTTCTCCGCGCCGACGGCGATCCGCGTGCTCAAGAAGCACGATCCGGCGTATCTCAAGAAGTACGACCTGAGCTCGCTCAAGCACCTGTTTCTCGCCGGCGAGCCGCTGGACGAGCCGACCGCACGCTGGATCGCGGACGCCCTTGAGCGTCCCGTGATCGATCACTACTGGCAGACCGAGACCGGCTGGTCGATCCTTGCATCGTATCCCGGCGTCGAAAGAACGCCGCTTAAGTTCGCCAGCCCGAGCTTCCCCGCCTACGGCTACGATCTGCGCTTGCTGCACGAGACGAGCGGCCAGGAAGTCGGCGACGAGGAGAAGGGCGTGGTCGCGATCGTGCCGCCGCTGCCGCCGGGCTGCCTCACGACAGTGTGGGGAGACGATGATCGCTTCGTCCAGACCTACTTCACCAGCTTTGCGGGCAAGCAGGTGTACTCCACCTTCGATTGGGGCATTCGCGATCGCGACGGCTATTACTTCATCCTCGGGCGCACCGACGACGTGATCAACGTCGCCGGCCATCGGCTTGGGACACGCGAAATCGAAGAGGCCGTCTGCTCGCACGCCAACGTGGCCGAAGTCGCCGTCGTCGGCGTGCAGGACAAGCTGAAGGGCCAGGTGCCGCTCGCATTCGCCGTCGCCAAGGATCCCTCGGGCCTCACGACGCCCGCGGCACGCAAGGCGATGGAGCAGGAAGTGTTCGACATCGTCGATCAGCACCTCGGCGCGATCGGCCGGCCGGCGCACGTGTTGTTCGTGACGCTATTGCCCAAGACCCGCTCGGGCAAGGTCCTGCGGCGCAGCATCCAGGCGCTGGCCGAGGGACGCGACCCGGGCGATCTCACCACATTGGACGATCCGGCGGCGATCGAGCAGATCAAGAGCGCGATCGCTTCGGTGACAACGTAACTGTCACGCGCGCCGCCGGAGCATCGGCTCGCTCCATGAAGATGCTTCCACGCGTGATCGAAGCGCGCTACGTTTGCGGCTGCGGTGTCGATCTTGTGTTGAATGCGCTGCCTAACGGACAGAACGGCTACCCCTCGCATCGCTTGTCGCGGGCGGATCGAGCTCCATCGGTCACGTTCCGGGGAAGGCTGACCGCAGGCCGAGGTGCTCGACGAAAGGATCGAAGTCTCGGTCGCTATGAAGCAGTATGAAACCGTCTTCGATGCAACGCGTTGCAATCACGCTGTCGATCGGCTTTCGCACCGTAACGCCCTTGGCGCGCAGGATGCGGTAGTTCTTTGCGGCCTGAACAGCAATCTCCTTGCCGCCGAGGTTCACCACGAGCAACGACGTCAGAAGCTTTCTGGCTTGAACGAACTCGCGTTCGGCGCCGAATCCCTGGAGGACTTCGGTCAAACAGAGATCGCCGATGGCAATCGGCTCTGCTTCGAGAAGTACGTGCAGCCTATCGGTCTGAGGACTTGCGAGGCCACGAAAGTAGTCTATCCAAACACTCGAATCGACCAGGATCACTGATCTGTTCTCATGGCGTCGAGATCGCCCTGCCAATCCAACTTGCCGCGAAAGCGCCGGATCCGCTCCTGTTGCCGCAGCTTCAACAGCGTTCGGAGGCCGAGCTCCACCACTTCCCGCTTGGTCTTGAGACCTGTAGCGCGCAGCGTCTCTTTCATGAGCGTGTCGTCGATGACGATGTTCGTTCGCATGATGTGTACTGTAAATGTGGAATGTACACATCTTAGGCACGAATCAAGAACAACATCCGCAACTGGAGCCTCTGGTCCCAGCGGATGGCGATTGCGCGCGCCCTCAGCGAACCCTATGATCGCTGCAACGCGAGCAGCCGGGAGTCGTGCATGCGCAACGCGCAGACCTTGTTCCTGAATCTCGGCCATACCATCGATCACCTGATGCTGCTCATCTTTCCCACGGTGGTGATCGCGATGGCGCCCGAGTTCGGCCGCTCCTACGGGGAAATGCTGGCCCTGTCTCTCGGCGGCTTCATTGCCTTCGGCGCGGGCTCGCTGCCCGCCGGCTGGCTCGCGGACCACTGGAGCCGCCGCGGCATGATGGTGATCTTCTTCTTCGGCATAGGCGCTGCCGGGGTGCTGGTCGGCCTGGCGCGCTCCACGCTGGAGATCGCCGCCGCGCTCACCCTGGTAGGTCTCTTCGGTGCCATTTACCATCCAGTGGGCATCGCGATGCTGGTCAAAGGCCAGCCCAATGTCGGCCGGGTCTTGGGTGTGAACGGGGTGTACGGCAACCTGGGCATCGCATTCGCGGCGCTCAGCGCGGGCGCGCTGGCGCATGCATTTGGCTGGCGTGCCGCTTTCCTCATTCCGGGCGCCGTCACCGTTGCGATCGGTGCGGGCTTTCTGCTGTACGGCCAGGACGAGCCTGCGGGTGCCGCGGCGAACGCGCGCAAAGCGCTTGCCCAGGTCGATCGTTCGATCCTCGTCCGTGCGTTCGCGGTGATGATGATCGCGACGGTATGCGGCGGTTTCATTTTCAATGCGACCACGGTAGCGATGCCGAAAGTCTTCGACGAACGGCTGAAGGCGTTGACCGAGACCACGCTCGGGATCGGGGTGATCGTCGCCGTGGTCTACGCCTTCGCCGCCATGGCCCAGCTCGTCGTTGGCTTCTTCATCGATCGCAAGCCCATCCGCAGCGTGTTCATCCCGGTGGTGGCGCTGCAGGTGCCGCTGCTGTTCCTCGCGGGCTCGGTGCAAGACTACCTGCTGATTGCGGTGGCATTCGCGATGATGTTCTTCGTCTTCGGCCAGATTCCGATCAACGACGCCATGATTGCCGCCTACACGAGCGAGGCGTGGCGGGCGCGCGTGTACGCGGTGAAGTACGTCATCTCCTTCACGGTCAGCGCGGGCGCGGTGCAGCTCGTGGCGTGGCTGCACCAATCGACCGGGGACTTCCGCCGGCTCTTCCTGGTGCTCACCCTCGTCGCGCTGCTATCGGCGAGTGCCGCGCTGTTCTATCCCGGGCCGCGGCCGCGCGCGGCGGTGCAGCCGGCGCGCGGCTAGGAGCCGATCTCGAACGGATCGTCCCTGCCGGCGTAGATGCGACGCATGATCGATTTCTCGCGCGCCTCGATCGTGGCGAGGAAGTGGGTCGCGCCGGCCATGTGCCTGAAGGCGACGAAGCCTCGCTCCAGAAAGTCCTGCAGCTCGCCGAAACCGGCGGTGCGGGCGGGCTTGCGCATCATGCGCAGCGTGGGATAGAGCAGCGGTTTGGCGACCACCGCGTCGAGCGCCTGACCCACGCGCAAGATCAGCTCCAACTGGTGGCTGCGATCGGCACGGTTGTCGCAATCGCGATAGGCCTGCGCGTAGTCGGACACCTCGATGCGCCTGCGCCGGCCCATGAGCTTCGTCAACGCGGCGGCGAGCGCGCGATCGAGCTCGACGGTGAGGGCGTTCACCTCGATCGCCAAGGCGATGGTGTACAAGGCGGGATTGGGCAGCAGCTTCACCATCAACGGATAGATGCGCTCGACATCCTCGTCGCGGCGGCTGAAGTCGCGACTGCCGTAGACGTCGCTAAGGAAGAACTCCGCCGCCGGGCGATAACGCTGATCGGCGAGCAGATCGGCATAGGTGCGCGCGAGACGCCGCGTCTGCCACTCGCGCAGCGCAGCCAGCAGCCCAGCCTGTCCCGTGTTCGCCGGCTGCCCGATGCGCAAGGAGCGGTTGCGTTCGAGCTGAGCGCGCAGCAGCGCAGGGACGTCGGAGGGAAGCGCGTTGGCGTCGAGCGCCATGATATGCGGGCTTGAACGCGGACAGGGAAGCATCGATTATAGCTGCTGGCCGCTGAGCGACCTGCGCCATGCGGGCCGCTTGCCGGCATTCCCGAGCGACATACTCACACCGATGTCAGCCAACGAGGCACACTGCCTGCCTGAAGCCGCGCTGTTCGGGGCGCAGCGGCGCGCGTTCGAAAACGACCGGCTGCCGCGCTGGCAGCAGCGGCGGGCTCATCTCGAGACCTTGGCGCGGACGCTACAGCGCCATGGCGATGTGCTCGCCGCCGCGGTCGATGCCGACTTCGGCGGCCGCTCTCGCCACGAGACGGCGCTGCTCGAGCTTTTCCCGAGTCATGCGGCGATCCGCCACGCGCGCCGGCACGTGCGCCGCTGGATGCGCGCGCAGCCCAGGCCGGTCGCATGGTGGTCGCTGCCGGGCCGCGCACGCGTGCTCTGGCAGCCGCTCGGCGTGGTCGGGATCGTGGTGCCCTGGAACTATCCGATCTATCTCGCCGTCGCGCCGCTCGCGTCGGCGCTCGCCGCAGGCAATCGCGTGCTGCTGAAGATGCCCGAGCGCGTGCCGCGTACCAGCGAGACCTTCGCCGCGATGATCGGCGCAGCGTTCGCGGCGGATCATGTGCAGGTGGTGCTCGGCGATGCCGAGGTCGCGCGGCGTTTCGTCGCATTGCCGTTCGATCACCTGCTCTTCACCGGATCGAGCGCGGTGGGAAAGCAGGTGATGCACGCGGCGGCGGAGAATCTCACGCCGGTCACGCTGGAGCTCGGCGGCAAGTCGCCCGCGATCGTCGCGCCGGGCTACGACATCGCCCGCGCCGCCGAGCGCATCATGGTCGGCAAGTGCATGAACGCGGGCCAGACCTGCATCGCCCCGGACTATGTGTTGCTGCCGCGTGGCAGCGAAGCGCAATTCACGGCCGCGGCGCGCGCGTTCGTCGCTCGGGCTTACCCTCGCCTGGACGCGAATCCCGACTACAGCGCGATCGTCGACGAGGGCCATTACCGCCGGCTGGCGAGCTATGTCGAGGAGGCGCGGGGCCTCGGCGCCGAAGTCGTCGAGCTGGCGCAGGTCGCAGCGGTGAGCACCGCACGCAAGATGGCGCCTGCGTTGGTGCTCGGGGCTACGGATGCAATGCGCATCATGCGCGATGAGATCTTCGGGCCGTTGCTGCCGCTCGTGCCCTACGACGAGCTGAACGATGCGCTGCGTTACGTCAACGCACGAGCCCGTCCGCTCGCGCTGTACTACTTCGATTCGGACGGCGAGCGCATCCAATCCGTCCTCGAACGCACGCATGCCGGCGGCGTCACCGTGAACGACACCATCCTGCACATCGCCCAGGACGCGCTGCCCTTCGGCGGTGTCGGTCAGAGCGGCATGGGCCACTACCATGGCGAGGCCGGCTTCCGCACCTTTTCCAAGTCGAAGGGCGTGTTCCTGCAAGCGCGCGTCAATGCGATGGGCTTGCTCACCCCGCCGTACGGCAAGGGATTCGACCGGCTGCTGCGCTGGCTGTTACCTTGACGTGACACGAACGTTCGACTACGTGATCGTAGGCGCCGGCTCGGCCGGTTGCGTGCTCGCCCAGCGCCTGTCGGCCGATCCGCGCACCAGCGTGTGCTTGCTCGAGGCCGGCCCCGCGGATCGCCATCCGCTCATCCACCTGCCCATGGGGCTGCTGTGGCTCATGCACAGCCGCACGCTCAACTGGCGCTACTGGACGGTGCCGCAAGCCGAGCTCAATGGCCGCCGGCTCTACTGCCCGCGCGGGCGCATGCTGGGCGGCAGCAGCTCGAGCAATGCGATGTGTTACACCCGCGGCCATGGCGCCGACTACGACGATTGGCGCGATTGCGGCAACCCGGGCTGGGGATACGACGATGTGCTGCCCTATTTTCTGCGCGCCGAAAGTCAGGAGCGCGGGGCTTCGGCATTCCACGGCGCCGGCGGCCCGCTGTCGGTATGCGACCTGCGCTCGCCCAGCCGCTTGAGCACCGCGTTCGTCCAGGCCGCCATCGAAGCCGGCTACCCGGGCAACGACGACTTCAACGCCGTGCGCCAGGAGGGCGTCGGCCTCTATCAAGTGACGCAACGGGGCGGGCTACGCTGCTCCACGGCGCGCGCCTATCTCGCGCCCGCGCGCGGCCGCGCAAATCTCGCCGTCCTCACCAATGCCCATGCCAGTCGCATCGGCCTGGCGGACCGGCGCGCCGAGTTGGTGGAATTCATCATCGGGGGCAGCGCGCAAACGGTTCGCGCGCGGCGCGAGGTCATCCTTTGCGCCGGCGCCATCAATTCGCCGCAGCTCCTCATGCTCTCCGGGATCGGTCCGGCGGAGCATCTGCGTGCGCACGGCATCGCACCCGTCGTCGATGCGCCGGAGGTAGGCGGAAACCTGCAGGACCACCTCGACGTGATCGTCGTGCACGCGTGCAAGCAGCCCGTCTCGTACGGCTTCACGGCCGCGAGCACGTTCCGGCTACCGCTGGAAGCGATCCGGCTCGCATGGTCGCGGCGCGGCATGCTGACGACCAACGGCGCCGAGGCCGGCGGCTTCGCGCGCAGCGCCGCGACCGAGCCGCGCCCGGATCTCCAGTTCCATTTCACGCCGATCCGCCTCAACAACCACGGGCTGGACGTGCGCTACCTGTTCGGCCACGGCTATTCGCTGCACGTGTGCGGCTTGCGACCGGCGAGCCGTGGTCGCGTCACGCTCCAATCGCGCGACCCGAACACGGCGCCGTGCATCGATCCGGCATACCTATCGGATGCGGCCGATCTGGAAACGCTGGTGCGCGGATTCCAAGCGGCGCGGCGCATTCTCCAAGCTCCCGCCTTCGAGCGCTATCGGGGCGTGGAGCTCTCGCCGGGAGCGTCGGTGCGAACGCCCGACGATATTCGCGCATTCATCCGCGCCAAGGCAGAGACGATCTATCACCCCGCCGGCACCTGCCGCATGGGCAGCGACGCGCGCGCGGTGCTCGACTCGCGCTTGCGCGTGCGGGGGGTCGAGCGGCTGCGCGTGGTCGATGCTTCCATCATGCCGCGCCTGGTCGCCGGTAACACCAACGCAGCCGTGATCATGATCGCCGAGAAGGCGGCCGATCTCATTCGCGAAGACGCAGCTTGAGCGGCCGCAGCGGGGCTCGTCGACGGGCAGAAGGCGTAGCCGTTCGAGCTTGCAGTCAGGCATCCGGCGTTGGACGCAAGTCTTGATGGCCACGAGAAAGCAGAGCCGGGTGCGCCGCGGGAGCAATGGCGGGACCGGCGAGGAGCGCGAATCGAGCTGTCCGCGATCAAGCGGACGCCAGGGCGCCGCGCGCTTCGTCTCGCACCACCCGGCGCAGCACCTTGCCGATCGGCGACTTCGGTAGCGGCGTGTCGCGGAAGCTCACGTGCTTCGGCACCTTGTAGCCGGCAAGGTGCTGGCGGCAGTGGGCGATCAGCGCCTCGGCCGTGAGTGCGGGGTCCTTGCGCACCACCACGAGATCCACCGTTTCGCCCGACTTCGGATCGGCGACGCCGATGGCCGCCGATTCGAGCACCCCCGGATGCAGGGCGGCCACGTCCTCGACTTCGTTGGGATAGACGTTGAAGCCCGAGACCACGATCATGTCCTTCTTGCGATCGGTGACGCGCACATAGCCGCGCTCGTCGATGTCGCCCATATCGCCACTGCGAAACCAGCCGCCCGCAAGCATGGCTTCCTCGGTTTGCGCCGGCCGGTTCCAGTAGCCCTTCATCACCTGCGGGCCGCGGATGCAGATCTCGCCCACGGTGCCAAGCGGGACTTCGTTGCCCGCCTCGTCGCGGATGCTGACCTCGGTCGACGGAATGGGCAGACCGATCTTGCCGCTGAACTCCTTGGCATCGAGCGGATTGATGCAGGCGACCGGTGAGGTCTCGGTGAGGCCATAGCCTTCGAGCAAGGGAATGCCGAAGACCTGCTGCCACTTCTCGGCCACGGCGCGCTGCACCGCCATGCCGCCGCCGACCGCCAGCTTGAGCGCGCTGGTATCGAGCTCGCGTATGCCCGGTGCATTGAGCAGTGCGTTGAAGAGCGTGTTGACGCCGGTGATGGCGGTGAAGCGCATTTTCTTCAGCTCCGCGATCAGGCCGGGGATGTCGCGCGGGTTGGTGATCAAGACGTTGTTGGCGCCCCAGTGCAGGAATGTGAGCAGGTTGGCGGTGAGCGAAAAGACGTGGTAGAGCGGTAGCGGCGTGATGATGGTTTCCGCGCCTTCTTCGAGGTTGCCGCCGATCCAAGCCGAGACCTGCAACAGGTTCGCCACCAGGTTGCCGTGAGTGAGCATGGCGCCCTTGGCCACGCCGGTGGTGCCGCCGGTGTATTGCAGGAACGCGATATCCTCGTGCGAAAGCGCCGGCTCGATCAAGCGCTCGCCGCGCCCGCTGCGCAGGGTGTTGCGCAAGTCGACCGCGGTCGCGATGTGCCACTGAGGCACCAGGTGCTTCACGTACTTGACGACCAGGTTCACCACGAGCGACTTCATCGCCGGGAACAGATCGCCGAGCTGGGTGGTGATCACCTGCTCGATCCGGGTCTTGGGTGCGACCTCGGCGACGGTATGCGCGAAGTTCTCCAGTACTACGATGGCGCGGGCGCCCGAATCCTGGAGCTGGTGCTCGAGCTCGCGCGGCGTGTACAGGGGATTGACATTCACCACGGTCGAGCCGGCGCGCAGCGCGCCGAACAGCACGACCGGGTATTGCAGGACGTTCGGCATCATGATCGCGATCCGATCGCCTTTCTCGAAGCCGAGCGTGCGCTGGAGGTAGGCGCCGAAGGCGCGGCTGCGCTCGTCGAGCTCGCGGAAGCTCATGCTCACGCCCATGTTGGTGAATGCCGGCTTGTCGCCGAAGCGCTCGCAGCTTCGCTTGAGCACATCCACCAGCGAGCGGTATTGCGAGGGATCGATCTCGGCCGGTGTTCCCGGCGGGTAGTGTGCGAGCCAGATCTTGTCCATGAGCGTCTCCGTGGAAAGGGAGAGGCGCGCGAAGGGCGCGAGCGACATCGCCCGCGCCAAGAGCGATTGCCGGTGCGGGCGCGACTGGACCTACAATCGACAGTATCAGGCAAACGCTTTTCCGGGGTATTGACCTTTGTCAGACTCGAGTGCTGCGACGCGCCGCGGCCGGATGTCGAACGTCGACCACGCCTGGCTGCGGATGGAACGCCCGACCAACCCCATGATGGTCGTGGTGGTGATCGCGCTGGAACGCAAGCTCGCGCCGGCCAAGCTGAAGCAGATGCTCGCGCAGCGTTTTCTCGCCTATCCCAGATTTCGCCAGCGGGTCGTGCGCGAAGCGCACCAGGCGTGGTGGGAAGACGATCCGGAGTTCGACCTCGACGACCACGTCCACCGCGTCGCCTTGCCCGGGGCGCGCCGGCGCGCGGAGCTGCAGGAGCTGGTGAGCGAGCTGGCGAGCACGGGGCTCGATCCCTCGCGCCCGCTGTGGCAGTTCCACCTGGTCGAGAGCTACCACGGCGGCAGCGTCGTGATCGCCCGCATTCACCACTGCTACGCCGACGGCATCGCGCTCATTCGTGTCTTGCTAGCGATGGCCGCGCCGGCGACGGCGGATGCGAGCCCAGCCGCACCGCCCCCCGAGCAACGCGAGGCGAGCAGCGAGCCCCTGGTGCGACTGTTCGAACCGGTGACCGAAGCGGTCGCAGGGCTGTATCGCTGGGGGGGCGTGCTCTGGGGCCAGTATCTCGACATCCTCGCGTGTCCGCCCAAGGCGCTCTCGCTCGCCGCCCACGGCATCGACCTGGCAGCCGAGGCGGCGCGCCTCGGTCTCATGCCGCCCGACCCGCAGACCAGCCTGAAGGGTCCGCTCGGCACGGCCAAGCGCGCGGCCTGGTGCGAGCGCATACCGCTCGCGGAGGTGAAGGCGATCGGCGCCGTGTTCGGCTGCTCGCTCAACGACGTCCTGCTCGCGTGCGTGGCCGGGGCGCTGCGGGCGTATCTTCTGGAGCGTGGCGATGCGATCGACGCCCTGGAGATTCGCGCGATGGTGCCGGTCAACCTGCGACCGGCCGAGGAAAGCGAGGTCCTGGGGAACCACTTCGGCCTGGTTTTTCTCAGCCTTCCGGTCGGTATGGCGGATGCCTTCGAGCGCATCGAGCTGGTGCGCGCGCGCATGGCGCAGCTCAAGCACTCCTCTCAGCCGGTGCTGGCGTGGGGGATACTGAACGCGATCGGCATGGGGCCCGAGGTGCTGGAACAAGAGGTACTGGAGACGCTGAGCCGCAACGCGAGCCTGGTGATGACCAATGTCCCCGGTCCGCGCGCAGCGATCCGCCTCGCCGGGGTGAAAGTGCGTGAGGTGATCTTCTGGGTGCCGCAGGCGGGCGAGATCGGTGTCGGGGTGAGCATCGCGAGCTACATGGATGGGGTGCAGGTGGGCATCCTGAGCGATCGCCACCGCATCGCGCACCCGGAGCGTGTCGTGGCGCATTTTCGCGCCGAGCTGGAGAGCCTGACGCTGCATGCGTTGATGCAGCCTTGGGAGGCCAAGCCGGCGTCATAGCGCGGCGGCGTTGTAAGCGTCCCATGCGCGATCCAGATAGCCGCCGGCGAGATTGTCGAGCAGCTTGCGCCCGGGCGGATCGAAATACTGTGCGGCCAAGGCGAGCGCCTGGTGCGCGCCGCGCGCCGGGGCCTGGGACTCGCCGCCGCTTCTCGGCATCCCCAGAAGGCTGCGGTAGCCGAGCCAGGAGGTCAGGATGAAGGTCAGCTGTTCCGCCAGCACGTCGATTTCGCGCTCGGTCGCGTGCATCGCACCCGTCCCGGCGAGGTTGCGGCACAAGGCGGCAATGGCGCGTTCGATCCGCTCGAGCAGACGCTCGAAATCGCGGCGCAGCGCCGGGTCGCGCCGCAGCAGGTGATGCAGGTCGCGGAACAAGAAGCGATAGGCTGATATCTCTTCGAACAGGCTGTGCAGCAGGAACCACAAGTCCTCCACGTTGGCATGGCCCGTGACGGGCACGGCCGCGAGCTGCCCGGCACGCGCGGCGAACCGATCGAACAGCGCGCGTGCGATGTCCTGCTTGCTGTGGAAATGGTAGTAGAGATTGCCCGGGCTGATGTCGAGCGCCTCGGCGATGTGATTGGTGGTGGCGTCCGGCTCGCCGATCTCGTTGAACAGGCGCAATGCCGCATCGAGAATCAGCTTGCGCGTGTCGCGGCGCTGCTTGGGGGGACGCACGCGAGGCTCGTTCAGCCGTGGGAGACGGTCCGCACCCAGCTTTGGAGTCGATCGAGCGCCTGGGCCAGCGCAACGGCGGCCGGCGAGCGCGGCGCGTCGCCATGCCGTCTGCCGGGAAGTTGCCGCGCGCGATCGCGCAGCACATCCATGCGCAGCGCGATGCCGTGCCGGCGCAGCACCGGGGC
Organism: Burkholderiales bacterium; assembly: GCA_020848435.1. Classification (GTDB taxonomy): domain Bacteria; phylum Pseudomonadota; class Gammaproteobacteria; order Burkholderiales; family WYBJ01; genus WYBJ01. The sequence goes on from JADLAC010000052.1 coordinate 122,862, forward strand.
CAGGGTGCGGCTGCGCGCCAGCAGGTCGGCACGGGTGCGCTGGTACGCATGGGCGCAGACGCGGTGGCGATCGGCATAGCTGAATACGTTGGTGTAGAACATGCTCGCATCGCTGCGGTCGGGTTCGAGCAGCACCACGTCGGCGCCCGGGAACTGGTGCTCGTACTTGGACATGCCTACTTCCAGCCGCGAATGGATGAGGGCGCGAAAGGTCTGCGACAACACCACCGGCAGCCCGCCCTCGATCAGCTTCCGGCGTTGCGGATGGCCGGCGCGCGCCGCCAGGCTCGCGTCGAAAGGCACCAGCGGGTTGATGCACAGTACGAGCTTCGCGCCTTCCTCCAGCGCCACCGAGGCGTGCAGGGTCTTCTTGAGCGCGCCGTCGACGTAATCGTGGTCGGCGATGCGCACCGGCGGGAACAATCCCGGCAGCGCGACGCTCGCTTGCACGGCGCGCGAGATCGGCACGGCGTCGTGCGGCGGCAGGCCGAACTTGACGGTCGCGCCGGTATCGAGCTCGGTGGCGATGATGCGCAATCGACGCGGCAGGCGCCGGAAGTCGTTGCTTCGGCCGGGTGCGGTGAACAGCGCCTGGAGGAAGCCCTCGATCGGCGCGCTGTCGAACACCCCGGCCGGTATGGCGCGCCCGAAGGCCGAGAGCGGTTCGAGGATGCCGCTGTCGGTGGGATGACCCGCATAGCTGCGCAAGGCTTCCCACAGCAGCTCGGGCAAACGCAGCGCGCGACTCACGTATTCGCCGGCCGCGGGCCAGCGAAAGAGCTGCGGCGAGACGGGATACTGCGCCGAGGCGTTCTCGATGAATATCGTATAAAGCTCGGCCGCGCTGATGCCGTTGGCGAGCGCGGCGGCAATGAACGCGCCCGAGCTGACACCGACATAGATGTCAGCGTTCTGCAGATCGACGCCTGCCAGCGCTTCTTCCAGCGCGTACAACGCGCCGATCTCGTAGATCCCGCCGAGCGGTCCGCCCCCGGCCAGCGCGAGGCCGATCCTCGGGCGCCGGCGCGAGGCCCGGCTCAGCGCGACCGCGCGCTTCGCCACGGACTCGCGTCAGCTCGCGGGCCGGGAAGCGCGCGCGGGACGCTGCGCCTTGCCGTCGCCTTGCTTGCGGACCAAGGCGTTGACCGCGGTGCTCAGCTCGGCCACGCGCTTGGACAAGTGGTCGATATCCTTCTTGGTCGGGACACCGAGCCGATTGAGCGAGCGCGACACGCGGTCCTCGAATACCTGCTCGAGCTTGTCCCAGCTTCCGCTGGTCTGGCTGGTGACGGCCTGCAGCCGTTCGCTGGCGATCTTGCGCGTGCGCTTCTCCAACTGCTCGCCCTGCTTGACCAGGTTGTCGAACAGCTTGCCGCCTTCTTCCTGCGCCATGGCAAAGGCGCCGAGGCCGGCAAGCCAGATCTGGTGGGCACTGTCTAGCACGGACTGGGTCCCCTTGCGGGTCTCGTCGAGCGCCTGCTTGATGCCTTTCGTATCCATCTCGGGGTCTCCTGGTAGCGACATTGATCAATCCACTGCATCCATCAGGCGGGCACTGATGCACACCCGATGACGAGCACATTGTATTGGCAAAAAATAGAGCAAACAGCCCAAAATGCGCCGTGCAGCGAGACAACGAGGCATTCGCTTGACCAAGGTCAAGCGCACTGTCCGAGGGCAGGCTCGCCGCTGCGTGCGAAACCGGGCCGCGCGCGTACACTGGCAGAGCATTCCCCGGGGTAGGAGGAGACATGAAGTACTTCGTGACCGGCGCGACCGGTTTCATCGGCAAGCGCCTCGTGCAGCGCTTGCTGGAGCGGCGCGGCAGCGTCGTGTACTTCCTGCTGCGCGAGCAAGAGAGCGCCAGCCTCGATTTGCTCTATCGACGCTGGGGCGCGAGCCGAAGCAGGGTGATTCCCGTCGTGGGCGATCTCACTGCGCCCATGCTCGGCGTCTGCGCGATGCAGCTCGAGGCGATCCGAGGCAAGATCGCGCACCTGTTCCATCTTGCCGCCGTCTACGACTTGCGCGCGAACGAAGAAGCGCTCGAGCGCGCCAACGTCCACGGCACGCGCAACGTCATCGCTTTCGCCGAAGCCATCCAGGTCGGATGCTTGCACCACGTGAGCTCTATCGCTGCCGCCGGCCTGTACGACGGAGTATTCAGCGAGGACATGTTCGACGAGGCGGAGCACCTGGAGCACCCGTATTTCCGCACCAAGCACGAGTCCGAGCGCATCGTGCGGCGCGAATACACGCTTGCCTGGCGCATCTACCGTCCGGGCATCGTCGTGGGCCATTCGGATACGGGCGAAATGGACAAGATCGACGGCCCGTACTACTTCTTCAAGCTCATCCAGAAGATGCGCAAGCTGCTGCCGCCCTGGCTGCCCTCGATCGGCTTCGAAGGCGGGCGGCTCAACCTCGTGCCGGTCGATTTCGTGGTCAAGGCGATGGACCACATCGCGCACGCTCGCGGTCTCGACGGCAAGACCTTCCATCTCACGGATCCGAACCCGCGGCGCGTGGGCGACGTGCTGAACATCTTCGCGCGTGCGGCGCATGCACCGCCGATGAGCCTGCGCATCAATCCGCAGATGTTTGCGTTTCTTCCGGGGCCGCTCAAGCAGGCGTTCGCGCTGCTCGCGCCGGTGAAGAAAATCCAGCACGCCGTGCTGCACGAGCTCGGCCTGCCGCCCGAGGTGTTCGGCTTCATCAATTTTCCGACTCGCTACGACTGCCGCGAAGCCCAGCGCGTGCTTGCGGGCAGCGGCATTGCCGTGCCGCCGCTGGAGGACTATGCATGGAAGCTGTGGGATTATTGGGAGCGCCATCTCGATCCGGAGCTGTTCGTCGATCGCACGCTCGCGGGCGCGGTTCGGGGCAAGGTCGTGCTCGTCACCGGTGCCGCCGACGGCATCGGCAAGGCGATCGGGCTCAAGGCTCACATCGCCGGTGCGACGGTGGTGATCGTCGACCGCGACGCCGGCAAGATCGAGCGCATGCGCCAGGACGTCGGCGCAGCCGCTACCGGCATCGCTTTCCACCTCTGCGACCTGACCGATTTCGATGCGGTCGACGCCCTGGTACGAAGCGTGTTGAGCGAGCATGGCGGCGTCGACATCCTGATCAACAACGCCGGGCGCTCGATCCGGCGCACGGTGGCGGAATCGTCCGAGCGCTTCCACGACTTCGAGCGCACCATGCGGCTCAATTACTTCGGTGCCCTGCGCATCACGCTCGGATTGCTGCCGAGCATGCGCGCGCGCGGCGGCGGACAGGTGATCAATATCTCGTCGATCGGCGTGCTCACCAACGCGCCGCGGTTCTCGGCGTACGTCGCCTCCAAGGCCGCGATGGACGCCTTCGCCAACTCCGCGGCGGGAGAGCTGGCGGCCGACAACATCGTGTTCAGCACGGTGTACATGCCGCTCGTACGCAGCACCATGACCGCCCCCACCGAGCTCTACCAGCACGTCCCGATGCTGAGCACCGACGAAGCGGCCGACCTGGCCGCTGAAGCGATCATCCACCGGCGCGAACGGGTGATGACCGGGCTGGGTGCGTTCGCGCTCGCCTTGCATGCGCTGGCGCCGCGGCTGGCGCGCGTGGTGATGAGCGTGAGCTACCGCATGTTCAGCGAGCCGGCGGGCGCTCGGCGCACGCCGGCGGGGGCGCCCGGCGAACCGGCCCCAGCGCCAACGCCCGACCAGGTGGCGCTGACCCAGCTCATGCGCGGCATGCACTTCTAGTGTCCTGGGTCCAGCGTTCGTCGCCACATGGCCAATCGCGGCGATCCTAGCTTTCCTTGGCGAGCTCGGCGGCCACCACGGCGGCGACGCGATTCGAAAACAGCAGCGCCACGTGACCGTGGCCCGACACATCGATGTTGCGAGCGCCCTCCAGCAGCGCGCTTTGCGGCGGGATGACCAGCTCATCGTGCAGGCTGTAGAGCGCGGTCGTCGGCACGCTCAGGGCAGCCGGTTCCGCGGCGCGCAAGGCGGACAGCCATGAGCTGCCGGGGAGGAGCTCGCGTGCGGCCGCGCCGAATGCGAATCGTGCCATGCGACTGCCTCGATGCGGGCAGCCGATCGTGATCAAGCGCTCGATGCGCGCCGCACCGTGGCGTACGATCGCGCGCCTCACCACGAGCCCGCCCATGCTATGAGCGACCAGCGCCACGCGCCCTAGTGCCGACCGCGCCGCCGCTTGCTCGATCGTCGCGGCCAGCCAATCGGCCTGCCGATCGATGCTCCCCAGCACCGGGCCGAGATCGGCAACGAGCAACGGACCCACGCCGGCACGCCGTAGACGCTGTGCGAGCCCGTGCCAGATAGCGCCGTTGGAATAGATGCCGTGCACCAGGATCACAGGCCGGCCCGCTCGCGTACGAGGGCCGTCGGGCCAAGAAAGCGTCCGGCGCGAAAGTGGCATGTGCAATCCGTAGACACGCGCCAGCGCCATCGCTTCGCGCACGAACAAGGCGCAAGCATCGAACACGCCGAGCTTGGGGTGGGGAGCGCCGGCCCGCAACACGGCGGCCACGAGGAACACCGCCGCAACGGCCGCGAATCGCCAAGCGAGCGCGATCGCGCCGATGGCAAGGGCGATGCCCCACCAGGGTGCGGTCGCGGCGAGACTGCGAGCGACACCCCAGTACACAAGAAGCTCGAGCAGGAGCAGGACGCGAAGAAAGGCGGCGAGCATTTTCTGAGAGTGTGGGCTGCGTGGGAGCCTGTCGGACTCGATTTCACGGGTGCGACGCAGGCCCCTCGGGTTGCGCCCATAGAGTCCGACCGGTCCCTAGCGGGGATGCCGTCAGGCCATCTTACCAATCGGCTGGCGAGACCTGCCACTCTCCGGGCTCTGGGTGCGGCGCAACAATGGCGCGATGCCGCGATGGTGGGCGCCTAGGATGACCACGTGCGTGTGAGCACGATAGTAAATATTTTCGTTCCGGCGATACACTCGATTGGAATATCGGTACGATTCCGGTCCCCGATTCGATTGGAACGAGTCGCTATGCCCGCACCGCTGCTTTCGGTCGTATCGCTGGTCACCCAGTTCTCGACCCGCTCGGGTATCGTCAAGGCGGTCGACGGCGTGAGCTGGGATGTCGAGGCCGGCGAGACGGTTGCCCTGGTGGGTGAATCGGGCTGCGGCAAGAGTGCCAGCGCGCTGTCGGTCATGCGGCTCATTGCCGAGCCGGCCGGCCGGATCGTCTCCGGCCAGGTGCTGTTCAAGGGCCGCGACCTGCTCGCGCTGAGCGCGGAACAGATGCGCCGGGTGCGCGGGCGCGAGATCGGCATGATCTTCCAGGAGCCCATGACCTCGCTCAACCCGGTGTTGAGCGTCGGGCGCCAGCTCACCGAGGGTCTGGAGATCCATCTCGGCATGACGCCGGGCGCAGCGCGCGCGCGCGCCCTGGAGCTGCTCGGCATGGTCGGAATACCCGACGCCGAGCGCCGGCTCAAGCAGTATCCGCACCAGTTCAGCGGCGGCATGCGCCAGCGCATGATGATCGCCATGGCACTATCGTGCGACCCGGCGCTCATCCTGGCCGACGAGCCGACCACCGCGCTCGACGTGACCAGCCAGGCACAGATCCTGGAGCTGATGAAATCGCTGTCGCAGAAGCTCGGCGTGGCGATGCTCATCATCACCCACAACCTGGGAGTGGTGGCGCGTTATGCCGATCGGGTGAACGTCATGTACGCCGGCAAGATCATCGAGCGGGCGAGCGCGCGCGAGCTGTATGCCAACCCGCGCCATCCCTACACCGAGGGCTTGCTGCGTTCGGTGCCGCGGCTCGACGAGCCGCGCCGGGCGCGGCTGGCGCCGATCGAAGGCCAGCCGCCGGATCTCACGCGCCTGCCCAGGGGCTGCTCGTTTGCGCCGCGTTGCCGCTGGCGCGAGGATCGTTGCGAGCGCGAGGCACCTGCGCTCGCGGCATTGCGCGGCGAGTGGCACATGAGCGCGTGCTGGCAGGCCGAGCGGCTCGGCGAGGCGGTCACGCAATGAGCGCGGTGGCGGCGAGCAGGGAGCAAGCGCCGGAGCCGGCGCCGGCGGAAACGCTGCTCGAGGTGCGCGACCTGGTGATGCACTTCAAGGTCAGCCGCGGCCCCTTCGGCCGCTCCGGCCTGGTACGGGCGGTCGATGGCGTGAGCTTCAGCTTGCGGCGCGGCGAGACGCTGGGCCTGGTAGGCGAATCGGGCTGCGGCAAGACGACCACCGGGCGCTGCGTGCTGCAATTGGAGACTCCGACCAGCGGCGCGGTGAGCTTCGAGGGCCGCAACCTCGTCGGCATGGTGCCGGCCGAGCTGCGCAAGGTGCGCAACCGCATCCAGGTGATCTTCCAGGATCCGTACAGCTCGCTCAACCCGCGCATGACGGTCGGGCAGATCATCGCCGAGCCGATCGCCGTTCACGGCCTGGAACGCGATCCGCGTGCGCGCCACGAGCGCGTGCGCGATCTGCTCGTGCGGGTCGGACTGTCGCCGCAGCATGCGTTGCGTTATCCGCACGAGCTCTCCGGCGGCCAGCGCCAGCGCGTGGGTGTGGCGCGGGCGCTCGCAATGCAGCCGAGCCTCATCATCTGCGATGAGCCGGTGTCCGCGCTCGACGTCTCGATCCAGGCGCAGATCATCAATCTCCTGGCCGAGCTCCAGTCCGATTTCGGCTTGTCCTACCTGTTCGTCGCGCACGACCTGGCGGTCGTGCGCCACATCTCGGATCGGATCGCCGTCATGTACCTGGGGAAGATCGTCGAGATCGCCGGCCGGCGCGATTTGTACGAGGCGCCGGCGCATCCGTATACCCGCGCCTTGCTATCGGCCGTGCCGATTCCGGATCCGGCGCTGGAAGCGACCCGCGAGCGCCAAGTGCTCTCCGGTGAAGTGCCGAGCCCGCTCAACCCGCCCACGGGTTGCGTGTTCCATCCCCGCTGCCCCATGGCGATCGAGCGCTGCAAGCGCGAGGTACCGGCGCTCAAGGCGCTGGGCGCGGGCCACGAAGCCGCCTGTCATCTGGTTTGACGCGCGCACCGGCAAGAGCAATAGGAGCAGAGTCCTTGGCAACTAGCGGCGAGAGGGGTGCAGCGATGACGTAGCACGGCGCGCGGGCGCTCGCTGCACGCGATGCAACACGGCCCGACAGCGGCACATCACCAGGAGGAGCAAATGTATAACCGCATCCGTATGCTGTTCATGCTGGCAACGAGCATGGTCATGGCGGCCGCTTGGCCAGCGCTGGCCCAGGACAAGCCGCGTCCCGGCGGCGAGCTGGTGTTCGCGGTACCTTCGGAGCCGCCGTCCTACGATGGTCACCAGGAAGAGACCTTCGGCTTGATCCATCCGGTGGCGCCGCACTACAACACGCTGCTGCGGGTCGATCCCTCCGACAAGACGGGCACCAAGCCGGTCGGCGACCTGGCCGAGTCGTGGACCGTATCGAGCGATCAGAAGACCTACACCTTCAGGCTCAGGCGCGGCGTGAAATTCCACGACGGCGCCGACATGAGCTCGCGTGACGTCAAGGCATCCTACGACAAGATCCTCAACCCGCCGGCGGGCGTCAAGTCGCTGCGCAAGGCCGCATACCAGGCGGTGGAGGCGATCGAAACGCCGGATGCGCATACCATCGTCTTCAGGCTCAAGTGGCCGGAGTCGTCGTTTCTGCTCAACCTGAGCTCGCCCTGGAACTTCATCTACAAAGCGGACACCCTGGCCAAGGATCCGCGCTGGTACGAAAAGAACATCAACGGCACCGGGCCGTTCACGTTCGTCGAGCACGTCAAGGGCTCGCACTGGGTCGGGAAGAAGAACGCCAGCTATTGGGACAAGGGCAAACCCTATCTCGACGGCTACCGGGCGGTGTTCATCACCTCGTCCTCGGCGCAAGTCGCCGCGGTGCGCGGCGAGCGCGCCCATATCCAGTTCCGCGGTTTCACCCCGGCGGACCGCGACAGCCTGGTGAAAGCGCTTGATTCGAAGATCGCGGTGCAGGAAAGCCCCTGGGACTGCGTCTTGATGGTGGCGATGCATCACGAGAAGAAGCCGTTCAACGACAAGCGCTTCCGCCGGGCATTGACGCTCGCGCTCGATCGCTATACGGCCTCGAAGAACCTGTCGCGGATCGCGATCGTGCGCGACGTTGCGGGCATCCAGGTGCCGGGGACGCCGTGGGCGACCCCGCCCGAGGATCTGGAGAAGCTCGCGGGCTACGGCAAGGACATCAAGGCCGCGCGCGCCGAGGCGCGCCAGCTCTTGAAGGAAGCCGGCGTGCCCGAAGGCTACGCGTTCACTTTCAAGAACCGCGGCATTCCGCAGCCCTACGAGCCGCTGGGCATCTGGCTGATCGACCAGTGGAAGCAGATCGGGCTCAACGTCAAGCAGGAGATCGTCGAGGCGTCGGCCTACCATCCGATGCTCAAGCGCGGCGACTTCGAAGCGGCGATGGACTTCCAGTGCGGCTTCATCGTCGAGCCCGATCTCGATATCGCCCGCTTCCTCACCAACTCGGATGCGAATTACGGCAAGCACCAGGACAAGGTGATCGACGAGCTGTACGTGAAACAGGCGCGCGCCACCAGCCCCGACGAACGGCGCAAGGTCTTGCGCGAGTTCGAGAAGCGCCTGTTGGACGAGGAAGTGCACGTGCTCTACACCCTGCAATGGCATCGGATCATTCCGCACAGCGCCAAGGTTAAGGGCTGGACCATCACGCCGAGCCACTATCTCAACAACCAGCTCGACACCGTCTGGCTGGCGCAGTAGGCAAGGTGCGGCGGGCATGGGCGCGTACCTGGTCAAGCGCTTCCTGTTGATGTTCCCCACGCTGCTCGGCGTGGCGCTGGTCACGTTCCTGCTGATCCGCGTCATCCCCGGCGACGTGGTGGAGCTGCGCTATTCCGGCGACCGCGGCGCGGTGTCGCAGGAAGTGATCGACCAGGAACGCGCCCGCATCGGGCTCGATCAGCCAGTGTGGAAGCAGCTCGGCACCTGGCTCATCGGCATGGCGAAGCTCGATTTCGGCACCTCGATGTGGACCGGTGCCCCGATCTGGGACGAGATCCGCTTGCGCTTCGCGCTGTCGCTTCAAGTGGCGATCATGGCGACGATCGTCGCGGTGCTGCTGGCGCTGCCGCTGGGCGTGCTGGCGGCGTTGAAGCAGGACACCTGGATCGACTATGCCGTGCGCATCTTCTCCATCGCGGGGCTCGCCGTGCCCTCGTTCTGGCTCGGCATCATGTTCATCCTGGTGTTGCTGATCGTGTTCAAATGGCTGCCCCCCATGGTTTACACCCCCTTCTGGGTGGATCCCTGGGCGAACATGCAGCAGCTCATCTGGCCCGCGCTCGCGGTGGGCTACCGCTACTCGGCCGTGGCCACCCGCATGACCCGCTCGGCCATGCTCGAGGTGCTGCGCGAGGACTATATCCGGACCGCAAGAGCCAAGGGGCTATGGCAAAGCCTGCTGCTGCGCCGCCATGCGCTCAAGAACGCCATGCTGCCGGTGATGACCGTGGTCGGAGTCGAGTTCGCGTTCTTGATCGGCGGACTGGTGGTGACCGAGCAGGTGTTCAACCTGAACGGCCTGGGCTTGCTGTTCGTGCAGGCCGTTTCGCATCGCGACTACACCTTGATCCAGGCGCTGGTGATGCTGGTCGCCGGCATTTTCATCGTCATGAATTTCCTGCTCGATGTCGCCTTCGCCTGGCTCGATCCGCGAGTGCGTTATGCCTGAGCGGGCAGCGCGAAAAGGAGCGGCACGATGAGCGAGCTGGTCGCCAGCCTGGATGTCCCGTCGCGCAGCAGCCGTTGGATCGGCGCTTGCCGCGACTTCATCGGCCGCAGGCCGCTCGGTGCGATCGGCGCCGGCGTGATCGTGCTCATGTTCGTCGCGGCGCTGGCCGCACCGCTGATCGCCCCCTACGATCCGGTGGCCGTCGATTTCGCCGCGATGCTGGCGCCGCCTTCGGCCGAGCACTGGCTGGGCACCGATGCGTTCGGGCGCGATGTGCTGTCGCGCTTGATCTACGGATCGCAGACCGCCTTGGTGGTAGGGTTCGGGGCATCCCTGCTGGGCGCCACGATTGGCGCGCTGATCGGCGTCGCGAGCGCGTACTTCGGCGGCCGGATCGATCTGTTCCTGCAGCGGATCATGGACGTGCTGCTGTCGTTTCCGCTCATCATCCTGGCGCTCGCCCTGGTCGCGATCCTGGGCAATTCCATCCCCAATCTCATCATCGCCATCATGGTGCCCATGATTCCGCGCTGCGCGCTGGTGATCCGCTCCTCCGCGCTGTCGATCCGCGAGATGCCTTATGTCGATGCGGCCCGGGCGGCGGGCTTCGGTCATTCGCGCATCATCCTGCGCCACATGTTGCCCAACGTGATGGCTTCCTACCTGGTCATGCTGACGGCATTCCTGGGCCAGGCGATCCTGCTCGAGGCCTCGCTGTCGTTCCTCGGCCTGGGCGTGCAGGAGCCGCTGCCGGCCTGGGGCTTGATGCTGCGCGGCGCGGCGGTGGAGTTCGCCGAGACCGCGCCCTGGATGGCGATCTTTCCCGGCGTGGCCATCAGTCTGGCGGTGTTCGCCTTCAACCTGTTCGGCGACTCGCTGCGCGACGCGCTCGATCCGCGCCTGCGCACGCAGTAGCGCGCCCGCCACTCAGACCGACTTCCTCAGGCGCGAGGGCTGCGTTCGCGAATCCCTGGCAGGGGCGCGCCGCGACGAAAGTTCCAGGCTAGAATCGGCCGCATGAGCTTCGCGGCATGGTGTGAATTCCGGCGCTCGCGCTTGTGGGCGGCGCTCAACCGCAACGAACGAGCGGTTGCGGCGCTGGAGCGTCTGTTGGCGCTGGAGCCGCAGTATCCCGGCGCGCACGCGAGCCTGGGCTACCTGAACGAATTGCTGGGCCGCCATGCACGTGCCGGTGCGCATTTTCGTTCCGCGCTCGCGGCCGAGCCGAACAGTGCGGCACTGCATTTCGACCTCGGCTTCGTCCAGCAGCAGATGCATCGTCATGAGGAGGCGCTCGGCGCCCTGCACGAGGCCGTCCGGCTAGATCCCAAGCTCGACCGCGCCTGGTACGGCATGGGACTTTCGTTGCGCAGCCTCGGCCGCCACGACGAGGCCGTGAAGGCGTTCCAGCGGGCCGCCGAGCTGCAACCGATGAACGGGATCGCGTGGTTCGAGCTGGGGCTTGCGTATCATGCGCTGGGGCGCTCGCAGCAACTGGAGCAGGTACTGACGACCTTGAGCGGGTTCGACCCCAAGACGGCGAACAGGCTGGTGCAGGCGACGCGAGCGCCGGGGCCGAGCGTGTCGAAGGCGTGAGTTACAAGCTTTCGATCGGCATGGCGCGGGCGACGATTTCCTGCTGCCGGAAGCGCCTTGAAAGCTTGTCCCGGTAGCGCGACCACCAGTCGCGCTCCAGCGCATCCACCATCACCTCCACCACGACCACGTCGTCGTGCTGTACGTATCCTGCATCGTTCTTCCAGGTGCCCTCGGCGGGCGCGCGCGTGTACAGCGTCGCCCCGCCGAAGCGCTCGGTCAGCTCGCGGCGCACGCGTTCGAAGCGGCTGCGCGGCAGCGCCCGATTGTCGTTGTCGTACAGAGGGAGCAGGATCTGGACCAGGTGCATGGCGAGCAGCCGCAAACCGATCAGGGACGTGTTGAAGCGCAAGCGCTGTCAGGCCCTGCGCGCCGAGCGCTTCATCCGAATGCGCGCGTCACCTCCGCCCTGTCCGGGTCTCCTTGTCCTTGCTTCGCTTCAGGCGCCCTCGGAGCTTCCGTCACCGGACGGCGATGCTGCTCGGCACACGGTGCCGAGCAGGGTGCTTGCCTTGCGCGAACGTTGAATACCTCCCAACGGATCACAGCGGCCGAATCTGTAGCAGCCCCCCGATTCTGCACCGCTGCATGACAGTGTCAAGAGCTGTCGTCGCCGCGCTCGTCCGCGCCCTGGCACGCTCGTGACAGGTGCGCTGTTTGCATTCAGGACCGCGGCGCGCCGGCGATGCAGCATCGCTTGTATTTCTTTCCGCTGCCGCAGGGACACGGATCGTTGCGGCCTGCGCGCGCTGCCGGTTGCGCGTCGGCCTCGCGCAAGCGGCGCGCGAGCTCCTCGATGGGATAGCCGGCCTGCTCGAGGGCGGCGAGCTGGCGCAAGTGCGCCCTGGTGTGCTCGAAGAACGCCTTCAGCCCCGAGCACAGGTAATTCAGCCCGGGCTCGCCCTCGGGCGAGGCGATGAAGCGGTCCTTGGGGCAGCCGCCGTTGCACAGGTCCAGAAACTCGCATTCCCGGCACAGCCGCGGCAGCCGTGACTTCTTGGCTGCGCCGAACGCGCGTTGCGCCGCGCTCTCCAGCATTTCGTGCAGCGGGCGCTCGCGGATATTGCCGAGGCAGTGCGCGGCGTCGACGAAGTGATCGCAGGAGTAGAAATCGCCGTTGTGCTCGACCACGGCGATGTCGCCGCAGGTGGGGCGGAAGACGCACAGCGCGTGCGCCATGCCGCGATAGGGACGGTAGGCTTCGTCGAAATTCTGGATCACCATGCGGGCGCTATCGTGCCGGATCCATTCATCGAAGATCGCGCACAGGAAGCTGCCGTAGGCATCGGCGGGGACGGTTTCCGGACGCAGCTCGCCGTCGGGCCGGCGCGCGACCATCGGCAGGAACTGGAGGTAGCCGACGCCGAGGTCGCGAAAGAAGCGATAGACGTGCAGCGGCTGCTGCACGTTCCTCGCGTGCACCACGCAGAGCACGTCCGGGCGCACGCCGTGGCGGCGCAGAAGCCGATAAGCCTGGGTGGCGTGCCGGTGGGTCGAACGATCGGACTTGCTGATGCGGTAGACGTCGTGCGCTTCGCGCGGACCGTCGATGCTCAGACCGACGTAGAACTTCTCCGCGGCGAGAAATCGCCCCCAGTCGTCATCGATCAGCGTCCCGTTGGTTTGTATGCCGTTCAGGATTTCGCGTCCCGCGGGGCAGTGCCTGCGTTGCAGCGCCACCACGCGGCGAAAGTAGTCGAGCCCGAGCAGAGTGGGTTCCCCGCCATGCCAGGAAAAAAGAATCGCCTTGGTAGGACACGCTTCGATGTGCTGCACGATGTAGCTCTCGAGCAGCCGCTCGTCCATGCGCATGCTGGGCGCAGCCGGATACAAATCGCGGCTTCGCAGGTAGTAACAATAGCTGCAATCGAGATTGCACACCGCCCCGAGCGGCTTCGCCAGGACTTGAAACTCGTGCGAGATGGCAGGCATGTCAGCGCGTCACTGATCTGAATCAATCGGAACGTCCCACCGCAGCGTACCAGAGTGTCGCCGCCGCGGGCGTGGTGTCGATCAAGGGGCGCCTTGCAGCACTGCTCGGGCATCGGCGACGACGACGCGCTGCGGCATGACCAGCAAGGGATTGGCGTCCAGCTCGCGCAGGCGCGGGCCCAGATTCGTGGCAAGCTGGCTGATGGCCTCGATGGCCTGGGCGATGGGTTCGAGGGCGAGCGCCGGCCTGCCGCGGAAGCCCGTGAGAATCGGCGCCGACTTGAGCGAGCGTAGCAGCCCGATCGCCGCATTCGCGGATATGGGTGCGGCTGCCACCCGGATGTCGCGCAGCAATTCCACGTAGATTCCGCCGGAGCCGACCAGCACCAAGGCTCCGAACTGCTCGTCCCATCGGGTTCCCACGATGATTTCCGCTTGTGCCTCGATCATTTCCTGCACGAGGCATCCCTCGATCGTGATGCCTGCCCGCGACTCTACGGCGAAGGCGATCGCGCGGTAGGCCTCGCGCACGGCTTGTTCGGAGCGCAAATCGAGCGCCACGCCTCCCGAGTCGCTCTTGTGCGAAAGACTCGGTGCCTGTGCTTTCAGGACGACCGGAAAGCCGATCTCCAGCGCGATGCGAGCCGCTTCGTCCGCGTCTCGCGCCAAGCGCTCACGGGTAACCGGGATCCCTGCGGCGGCGAGCAGCCGCTTCGTATCGTGCTCGTTGAGCAGGCCTTGCGGCAGTGTCTTCACGACCGGTTCGAGCGATAGCTCTCGGCGTGCAGCCGGTGCAGGCGAGCCGCGCTGGTCGAAGTCGCGCAGGAGCGTTGCGATAACCCGGAAAGCGTCGTGTGAGGTCTTGAAGCTCAGATGTGCCGCTGCATTGATGATCGCCTGCGCTTGCGCGCCGGCGCGTCCGGCCGCGTTCACGAACAACAGCGGCTTGTCGACGAGACGGCCGACAGCGGCCACCGCCTGCGCGATCGGCGCCATCATCGACCCCGTGGTCAGCATGACGACGCCGGCATGCACGTTGGGGTCCGCCATGACGATGCGCAGGACTGCCTCGATCGCGCCGAACGGACTCGCTCCATCCGCTTGACGGCTGAGGCGGGCGACACCGAAGTCCACGGGCAGATGACGATGCGTCTGCGGCAGCCACGGTGCGAGCTCGCGAATCGAGCCTTCGGTCAGGCTGGCGAGGCTCAAGCCGTAGTCCGAAAGGGAATCGACCAGCGACGCACCCGCGCCGCCGGATGCGGAAAACACCGCGACACCGTTCGCCGTGAGCGGACCGTGACGCTTCAGGCATTCCGCCACGGCGAGCATGTCGAAGACGTCGTCCATGACGAGCGCGCCGTGCGCTTCGCTGGCTGCTCGCAGCGCGGCATAGGAGCCCGCCATGCTGGCAGTGTGTGACTTGACGGCGCGCACCCCTGATTCCGTCCGCCCGGATTTGACCATGAGCACCCGCTTGCCGCGGGCGCGGGCGTGCGCCAAAGCCTGGAGGAATCGCCGCGGCGACGGAACGCCTTCGACGTAGAGGCAGATCAACCGAGTCGTCGCGTCGTCGGCCATGTAGTCGATGAAATCGGCGAGCTCGAGGTCGGCCTGGTTGCCGACCGACACGCAGGTCGAGAAGCGCACGCCGATGTCGGTCCCCATGGCGATGAGCGATCCCATCAGCGCGCCCGACTGGCTCACCAGGCCGACACCTCCGGGCTCGATCGTGTCGAGGGCCGACAAGGACAAGCTGGGCGACAGCGCAATCTTGCCGTGGGTGTTGACGTAGCCCAGGCAGTTCGGGCCGAGCAGCCGGATGCCGTGCGCGCGCGCGCGCTCAACGACTTGCGCCTGCCTGCGCGCGCCTTCGTCGCCGACTTCGGCGAATTCAGCCGTGATCAGCACGCACGCCCGCACTGCGGATTGCGCGCATTCATCGATGGCGTCGGCCACGTATCGGGCGGGCGCCGCAATCACGGCAACGTCGATGCGATGCGGCTGCGAGCGTATCGAAGGATAGGCCTGAAGACCGCGCACAGTGGCTACGCGTGGATTGATCGGTATCAGCCGCCCGCGGTAGCCGAATTTGAGCAAGTACTCGATGACCCGGCCGCCGAACTTGCCGGAGTCCTCGGAGGCGCCGATCACGGCGATGCTATCGGGATTCAGAAGCAGCCGAAGGCTGGCGCGCGCGGTCGCGTCGAGTAGTGGGGAAGCTGCCGGCGTCAGCGCCGAGTGCGTGTCGCTCATGGTCCAGGGTGTCCGGTCGGGAGGCAAGAAGGCGAGCTCGGCGGGCAGCGTAGCATGCCGGCGATTTCCTTCGCATAACGAAAACTCACCTTACGGTTGCGTAAGAAGCGATCAACGCAGGCCGACGCCGATCTATGCTGGCAGGAATGCGCCACGTTGGAGTCGTGTGGGTGAAGCCCTTCGAAGGTCTGCGGGTTCTCGATTTTACGCAAGTGCTCTCCGGGCCCTTTGCCACGTTCCAGCTCGCGCTTCTGGGCGCGGACGTGATCAAGGTGGAGCGCCGGGAAGGGGAGGAGATGCGCCGCTCCCCGTTGAGCAAGCAGTGGTCCGAGCGTGGGCTGGCGCCAGCCTTTCAAGCCCTGAACGGCGGCAAGCGCAGCCTCACGCTCGACCTGAGGACACCCGAGGCGATCGAAATCGTCAGGCGGCTGGCATCCGACGCCGATGTCGTCGTCGAGAACTTCCGTCCCGGCGTGATGGACAAGCTCGGCATCGGCTATGCCGCACTGTCGGCCCTGAATTCGCGGTTGATCTACTGCTGCATCAGTGCCTTCGGCCAGACAGGGCCGGAACGGCTCGGCGCGGGTTACGACGGCAAGATCCAGGCGATGTCGGGAATGATGGCGATCACCGGGCAACAGGAGACCGGGCCTACGCGGGTCGGCTTCCCGGTCTGCGATGTGATTGCCGGGGCGACCGCGGCCTTCGGCTTGGCGACGGCGCTGTATCAAAGGGAAAGAACCGGAAAGGGTCAGCTCATCGACGTGTCGATGCTCGAAGCCGCGCTCGCATTTTTGTCCAGCCAGGTTGCCGATTACACCATCGCCGGGCACAGGGAAACGCTGCTGGGCAACTATGCTCCCAGCCGCAAACCGACCACGAACCTCTTCCGGACCGCCGAGGGCTTGCTGCTGCTGGCAGTAAACAGCCGCGAGCAATTCGACGCGCTCATGACGGCGCTGGGACGCAGCGACGTGCTCGCGGATCCGCGCTTTGCCAACTGGTATGTCCGCAAGCAGAACGAACCGGCACTACGTCAGATTATCGAACAGGTGTTGCTGACGAAGCCGGCGAAGGCATGGCAGGAGATCCTCGACGCGGCCGGTGCGCCGTGCGCGACGATCTGGCGCGTCGACGAGATCATCGAGCATCCGCAGATCGCCGCTCGCGGCGCTATCCAGCATCTCGACACGCCATACGGCACGCTCCGATTCGCCGGATTGGGTTTCAAGCTCTCCGGTGTGGATGCGGCGCTCGAACGCATGGCGCCGTTGTTGGGCGAGCACAGCGAGGAAGTGCTGAGCGACGCGGGCTTCGATCCAAACCGGATCGCTCAGCTCAGAGCAGCCCATGTCATCTGAGCCCATGCGCTGTGATGGGCACACCGAGCTGCGTATCCGTGCTGGCCGACTTCAGCGCGGGGGGGCGGCCGATCAGTGGTCGCGGGCAGCGTCGATCGGAGCAACGAATGAACGATGAGGCGGTGCTGACGGAAGCGATCGGAAAGCACGTCGTTCTCGTAACGCTCAACCGCCCGGACGTACGCAATGCGGTCAATGCGGATGTGTCCAAGGGCCTGGAGCGCGCCGTGCACCGCACCGAGGCGGATCCCGATTGCTGGGTCGTGATACTCACCGGCGCGGGGGACAAGGCGTTCTGTTCAGGCGCCGATCTCAAGGCGCTCTCGAACGAAGGCCCGCGGGGGATTCGTACCAAATTCGGCGGATTCGCGGGCTTCGTCCATCAGCCGCGAACGAAACCCTGGATCGCCGCGGTGAACGGATTCGCCGTTGCCGGAGGGCTGGAGATTGCATTGGCGTGCGATCTCATCATCGCGGCTGAGAGCGCGAAGTTCGGCTTGCCCGAAGTCAAGCGCGGATTGCTCGCAGGTGCGGGCGGGTTGTATCGGCTCCCACGTGCGATCCCTAGGGCGATAGCGCTCGAGTTGATCATGACCGGCGCTGTCTTCGACGCGCGCCAGGCGTTCGATTGGCGGTTGGTGAATCGCGTGGTGGCAGGCGAGAACCTCATCAGCGAGGCGCTCGGTCTCGCGTCGGCCATCTGCGCCAACGCCCCCGTGGCGGTGAGGGAAAGCCTGAGCGTCGCGAGGCGAGCGCTGGACTTGAACGAGATCGAGCTGAAGGAAGCGAGCGCGGCTGCCTCGATGAGGAACGCGACGACGGAAGACTTCAAGGAAGGTCCGCGGGCGTTCGTGGAGAAGCGGCAACCGCTGTGGAAGGGGCACTGATCGAGATGCAGCCGAACGAAAGCCGCGCCGATCGCGTTCCCAACAGCATGGATGCATCGGCCAATGCGATACTCGCGGTAGTTGCCGGGACTGGCTTGGATCGCCCATGCGATCGCGCCCCGTTGGCCGGTACTCGAAATATAATCAGCGCTGTCTTGCAGACTGTGCTCGTACAGGATGCGCCGTACCTGGCCAGCCGGATCGTCCATGTACGCCGGGATGGGCATCGGCGTCCCGCGCCGCCTCGAGCGCGCCACGATGGCACGCTATCTACCACCCCTAAACGCCTTGAGAGCATTCGAGGCGGCGGCCCGACGGCTCAGCTTTCGTCTTGCCGCGGAGGAGCTGTGCCTTACGCCAAGTGCGATCAGCAGGCACGTCAAGGTTCTCGAAGACGCGCTGGGCGTGGCGCTGTTCGAGCGCGGTTACCGCAAGGTGCGATTGACCGCAGCGGGCGAGAGCTATGCGGGATCCATCGAGGGGCTGTTCGATCGGATCTCGGATGCGAGCGCGGTCGTTTCGCGCCGTGCACCGAAGGTCGTGCCGCGTCCGCTCATCGTGTCCGCGTATCCGACGTTCGCGTTGCGTTGGCTTGCAGCGCGTTGGATCCGGTTTCTTGGGCAGCACGCACACCTGGATGCTCGGTTCTTCACTACCACGCGAGCGCCGGACCTCTACCGAGATCAGTGCGACGTCGCGATCTGGTTCGGAGGGACACCGCCGCCGAATCACGCCTCCGCGCGCTTGGCGCCGGCGGATGTGTCGCCGCTGTGTGCGCCCGCGTTGTGCGTTCAGCCTGTCCATCCGTTGCGATGCGTGCGCGACCTCGCGACGCAAACGCTGCTGCACTCCAACTTGCGAGCGCTGGACTGGCGCGTGTGGCTGGAGGCCGCGGTGGCATCCGGCGAAGCGAGCGCGGCCGATATTTCGAACATAGATCCCGATCGCGGTGTGCGCTTGGAGAACGCGAACCTGGCTTACCAGGGCGCGCTGGCGGGCGGCGGCGTCGTGATCGGATTCAATCTGCTGTTGGCGGACGATATCGAAGCGGGCCGGCTGGTGGCCCCGTTCCGGACGGTGCGTCGCAGCGGACGCTCCTTTTGGCTCATCTGGCGCAACGAACGCAAGCCGGATCGGCGGGTGCAGCAGTTCCGCAAATGGATCGAAAGCGAAGTGTCCATCTCGATGGCCAGCTTGGCACACGGCCGGCAGGCAGCGCTCGGCGCAACGCGGAAACCCTGAGGGCAGCGCCTTCCCAGGGTCAACGCGGCTTTTCGTACTTTCCGAAAGAGAGCGCAAGATGAACCTGCGAGAAGTCGTCGGGCGCCGGCAGAGCGTCGAGGACTGGTGCGCTCCGACGCTCGTGCGGCGGCTGGCTGCGCTGCTGAATGTGCGCGGCCAATTCAAGCCCGGTGATCCGCTGCCCGAAGGCTGGCACGTCGTGCTCTTTGCCCCCACCGCACGCCAGGAGACTCTCGGAACCGACGGGGTCGCACAGGACGAGACCCTGCTGCCCCATCCCACGCCCGAGCTGCCGCGCAAGATGCTCGGCGGACGGCGCACCGTGTTCCATCGTCCCATCCGGATCGGCGCCGAAGTGCTGCGCGAAGGTGCCGTCACGGCCGCGACACCCAAGGTCGGCCGCAGCGGCCGGTTGCTGGTCGTGACGGTGCGACACTCGATTTTCGAGGTCGGACAGGCCGAGCCGGCCATAGTCGAAGAACAGGACGCGATCTTTCGCGAGCCCGCCGTCGCGCAGACCGAGGCGGCCCGCAAGCCGCAGGCCTCGCTAGCGCCGAATCCGCGGCCCGACCTCGGTCGCACGCTGACGTTCGATACGCAGATGCTCTTTCGCTATTGCGCGATCACCTTCAATGCTCATCGCATACATTACGACCATCCCTACGCCACGCGCGAAGAGGGGTATCCGGCGCTGCTCGTGAACGGCGGCTACCCCGCGCTCCTGCTGTTGGAGATGCTCAGGGCGCGCAAGACGCTGAACGGCCGGCGCGTTACGGCCCGCAATCTCGCCCCGATCTACTGCGGCGAACCCGTCACGCTCTGTGGCGAGGATCGCGCCGGCGACTGGCTCCTGTGGGCGCAATCCTGCGGGCGGCGGGCCTTGGAGATGACGGTTGCTTGAAGTGGATACAGATCGGTCACTGTGCACGTGCGCTGAGGCACGGAGAGGAATGATCAGCATGGGTAAGGCTGGCGTCGACGCGGTCGCGACCATGGGTCACCGGGCCGGCGGCGCCCTCGTCGCGCTCATGGCTTGTATCTCATCGGTAGCCGCGCAACCGGCGCCCTATCCGCAGAAGCCCGTGCGTCTCGTCGTTCCCTTTGCGCCCGGGGGAGGGACGGACATCGTGGCGCGCGTGCTGGCGCAGATGGTCGGCGAGTCGCTGCACGCCAGTGTCGTGGTCGACAACCGCGGCGGCGCGGGCGGCTTGATCGGCAATGAAATGGGCGTGCGCGCGAATCCGGACGGTTATACGCTGACGTTCGGCGCTTCGAGCTACACCACGAGCGCGGCGTTGCACAAGCTCCCGTATCATCCCTTGCATGACATAACGCCGATCGGCCTCACGGCATTCTCCGCGTACCTGCTGGCCGTGCATCCCTCCGTACCGGTCAGCTCGACGGCCGAGCTCGTCGCCTACGCGAAGCGCCAAGGGAAATCCCTGAGTTACGGCACCAGCGGCGTCGGCGGCCAGGCGCACCTGTCGATGGAGTACTTCCTGATGGTGACCGGGGCGACGATGAATCACGTGCCGTACAAAGGCGGTGGGCCGGCGCTCATCGACCTCGTCGCCGGCAACATCCAGTTCATGATGACCGGTATCGGCCCGGCAATGCCGCAGGTTCGCGCCAAGCGCATTCGGGCATTCGCGGTGACTTCGCCCAAGCGCTGGCCGGAGCTTGCCGACGTGCCCACCGTGGCCGAGAGCATCCCGCAGTTCGATGCGGGGACGCTGTGGTACGGCGTGTGGGGGCCGAAGGGCTTGCCTTCGAGGATCGTTGCACGCTGGAATAGCGTCATCGCGGAAGTGCTCCAGTCGCAGGGAGCGCGGGCCGCGCTCGCACGGGCCGGTGCAATGCCACTGACGAGTACGCCGGCCGAGTTCCAGACGATATTACGCGACGATCTGACCCGATGGACGGAAGTCGTCCGCAAGGCTCGCATCAAGTCCGACGCTACCGAATAGCGGATTCCCATCCCTGCGGCTTTTGCCTGCGGTCTTAACGCCTCGCTTCATTCATCTTCCTCGGATCAGAGCGACCCCATGTCCGCGTATAAGCACACTGCAACTGGCGAGGGATGTGCTGCCCTGCACGGATTGAAGGTTCTTTCGCTCTCCCACGTCGTAGCGGGACCCTTGGCGGCCGGCCTATTGGCCGACCTGGGCGCCGAAGTCGTGCATGTCGAACAACCCGGCGTGGGAGATCCCGCGCGTTACATGGGCCTCGATCGAGACGGCGTGCACGTGTGGTGGAAGGTCTCCGGGCGCAACAAGCGCTCGGTGACCCTCGATTTGCGCAAACCCGACGGTGCTGCGATTGCACGCGACCTGGCCGCGTGGGCCGATCTCGTGATCACCAGCGTGCGGCCATCGACGCTGCGTAAGTGGGGTCTGGACTGGGAGCGGCTCCACCCGAGGAATCGCAAGCTGATCATGCTCCATATTACCGGCTTCGGCTTGACGGGCCCAAGAAGCGACGAGGCGGGCTTCGGCAAGGTTGGAGAGGCGATGAGCGGCGTCGTCAACATCACGGGCTATGCCGACAAGCCGCCGCTTCACTGCGGATTCTCCCACGGCGATGCGACCACCGGGCTGATGGGAGCGTTTGGCCTGATGGCCGCGCTATACCGCCGCGATCACGATCCCGACTTCGACGGCGAAGTCATCGACCTCGCGCTGTTCGAGTCGCTGTTTCGACTCATCGAATGGCAGGTCATTGCGCACGACCAGATCGACCGCGACATTCAGAGAAACGGCAACCGGCTCGTGTTTTCCCCCGCCGCGGTCGCCAACGTCTACCAGAGCGCGGACGGTCAATACCTGACGGTCACGTCCGGAACGCCGCGTTCGGTGATCAAGATAGTGGCTTTGATCGGCCTTCGCCCTGACGAATACCAGACCCCGGCGGCGCAACGCGAGCGTGCCGATATCCTCGACCAGTGCTTGCGAGATTGGGTTCGAAGCCGCAGCGCGGACGAAGCGCTGTCGCGGATGAAAGAGGCCGGCGTGGTCGCATCACGCATCTATGGCATTCGCGACATCATGGCGGACGATCAGTACGCGGCGCGCGAAGATATCGTCTCGGTGCACGATGACGATCTCGGCCCGATCAAGATGCAAGGCGTGATCCCCAAGTTGGTTCGCCATGGAGGCGAGGTTTGGCGTAGCGGCGCACGGCTGGGCGCCGACAATGAGCTGGTGTTCAAGCAGTGGCTGGGAATGTCCGAGGAGCGGTTCGCCGCGTTGCGCGCCGACGGTACGATCTGATCGCCATTGGCCGGGCGCCGGCCGCGCGAAACCGGGCGAAATCGGGACCACGTTCTTCCGCAACTCGAATCGTTGCTGTTGGCCCGACCGAAAAGACCGGGTCTGTCCCCGGTGTCGCGATCGTCGAGAGTACGCTGCACTAGCCCAACTTGAGCAGTTCGACCCCCGTTTCGGCATTTTTTTCGGACCGGGGTTGAATGGAATCATCGAGTTGGATCGTGCGTGAAGCGCAAAGGGGCGTGTAGTGCCGACCTTGCCTCTTGGC
>JADLAC010000053.1 GCA_020848435.1 Burkholderiales bacterium
CCAATATCGGGAATATTGGCAAGCCGAGCAACGCCGCATGCGCGCGTTGTGGGCGCAACCCCAAGGGACGGGGCGCTTTTCGCGCATGGCGGTGTCGAACGACTTGCCGATAGTCTCGCTATCGGCTGCGTCGTCCTCCTAGCCCTGCGCGAAAAGCGCCTCCGTCGCACACGTGAAATCAAGTCCGACAGGCTCCTAGGGCATGAAGCGCTGGCCCAGGTACCAGCCGAGGGCGGCGATCAATGCCGAGCAGGGGATGGTGAGCACCCAGGCCCACACGATCCCGCCGGCTACCCCCCAGCGCACGGCCTTCACGTTGCGCACCGAGCCTACGCCGATGATGGATCCGGTGATGGTATGGGTGGTCGAGACGGGGATGCCGAGGCCGGTGGCGAGAAAGAGCGTACATGCGCCGCTTGCCGACGCGCAGAAGCCGCCCACGGGCTTCAACTTGGTGATGCGCTGGCCCATGGTCTTGACGATGCGCCAGCCGCCGAACAGCGTGCCGAGGCCCATCGCCGCCTGGCACGTCAACACCACCCACAGCGGCAACGGATCGCTGGGCGAGATCATCGCCGCCGCGATCATCAGCATCCAGATGATGCCCATGGTCTTCTGGGCGTCGTTGCTGCCGTGGCCGAGGCTGTAGGCCGCCGCGGACACGAACTGCAAGCGCCGAAACCAGCGATCGACGCGTTGCGGTGTGGCGCGGCGGAAAGCCCATGCGATCGCCACCATGAGGGATGCCGCCAGAAAGAAGCCGAACATCGGCGAGAGCACGATGGCGGCGGCGGTCTTGGCGAAACCGGCACCGACCAGCGAGCCGGGCCCCGCCTTGGCGATGGCCGCGCCCGCGATGCCACCGACCAGGGCGTGCGAGGAGCTCGACGGTATGCCGTAGTACCAGGTGATGACGTTCCAGCTTATCGCTCCGACCAGCGCGCCGAACACGACGTGATGATCGATGATCGCGGGATCGACGATGCCCTTGCCGATGGTGGCGGCGACGTGCAGGCCGAAAAACAGGAACGCGATGAAGTTGAAGAACGCCGCCCACACGATCGCCCATTGCGGGCTCATGGCGCCCGTGGAGACGATGGTGGCGATGGAGTTGGCGGCGTCGTGAAATCCGTTCAGAAAATCGAATACCAGCGCGACGATGACGAGGAAGACGAAAATCTCGAAAGTCATGCGTGCTGTCCCGCGAGTCGGTCCGAGCACACGTTGCAACCGACCGTCACGCGGCGCCCGTTCATGCGTTTTCGACCACGATGCCCTCGATCAGGTTGGCCACGTCCTCGCACGCATCGGTGACCGCTTCCAGCAGCTCGTAGATCGAGCGCAGCTTGATCAGTTTCTTGACGTCGTTTTCCTCGCGAAACAGCCGGGCGATCGCCGAGCGCATGACATGGTCGGCTTCGGATTCGAGCTTGTCGATCTCGGCGCAGATCTTGAGAATGTTCTCGGCGTTGCCCATGTTGCGCAGCGACTCGGTCGCCTGCTTCACCTGCTGGCAGCTGGCGACGCACAGTGCGCCGAGCTTGCAGGCTTCCGCGGTGGAGGCTTGCAGGTCGTAGAGCACGATCGACTGCGCCACGTCCTCCGACAGATCCAGGATGTCGTCCATGCGGGTGATCAGCCGATGGATGCTGTCGCGGTCGATCGGCGTGATGAACGTCTTGTGCAGCAGGTCGATGGTATCGTGAGTGATGCGATCGCCGCGCTTCTCGATGGTTTCGATGTTGAAGGTGCGCCGCTGCAGCTCGTCGAAGGTGCTCAGCATGGCTTCCAGCTCCAGGCTGATCTTGACCGCTTCGTCCGCCAGAGCCGTGAAGTAGTCGAAGAAGCGAGGCTCCTGCGGCATCAACTTGGAGAACATGGTGCGTCATCCTCGATCGGGCACTGCCACGCCACGGCGTATCGCGGGCCGCGCGGATTTTAACAGGCAAGCGCGCTGCGCTCGTGTGTCTTGGGTGCGGCATAGGCCCATGCAGCGCGCAAGACCTGACCCTGACGATCACGTTGGCCCTCGCGATTGCGTAGGCGGACGGGGCAGCAGACGCCACGAGGCTGCGAGCAAGCCCATCCCGAGCAGGGTAATGACGATCGATCCGGCGTACATGCCGCGCAAGCCGACCAGGTCCGCCAGGGCGCCGGAAATGATGGCCCCCACGCCGGCGCCGATCTGGAACGAAATGCTGAACGTCGCCATCGCCTGACCGCGCGAACGGGGATTGGCGAGGTCCATCGCCAAGGCGGTCGTGGTCGAGCTGATCATGGCCGATCCGATCGCCACGAAAGCCCCGCCCGCCAGGATCAGGGTCAGTCCATCGGCGAGGAGGATTTGCAGCAGGCCGGCGAGTTGGGCGCCCAGGCCCATGGCGACGGCCGGCCCCCGTCCCATGGCGTCGGACCATTTGCCGAGCACGGGCCGCACCACGATATGGATGATGCCCGCGATGACGTAGAAGAACCCGACGTGCGCGACGCCGAGCGAGCGCGCATAAAGCGGCAGGAAGGCGATCACCGCCGGCATCGCCAGCGTGGAGCAGAGGTTGAGGCCGGTGGCGATCAGCACGCCGCGATCGATGAGGCCCGCGGCCGCGGTGTCGGCCGTGACCTTCGCCGCAGCGTGCATAGCGCGGTTCAAGCGCGTCAGCACGAGCGCGACCGGGAGACCGATCAACGTCAGCACGGCTGAACATGCAAAGGCGTTCTGATAGCCGCCCGGTTGTTCCAGCAACCACAGGCCCACTGCCGGAAACAGCATCGATGCGCCCGACGTGGCGCTCGAGTAATAGCCGGCCGCTTCACCTCTGCGCTGCGCTGGCGCTGCGGTTGCGAGCACGGTGTAGCCGCCGGTGTTCAGCCCGGCCCAGCCAAGCCCGCGCACCACGTTGCCGGCAAAGAGCATGACGAGAACCGGCAACAGCAGCATCAGGCTGCCGAATACGAGCATCGACAAGCCCACGGCCAAGACCGCGGCTGCGTTCCAGCGGTCGGCCAGCATGCCGACGAAGGGGCGCACGGCGACGCTGGGAAGCGCGAATGCGAGCAGGGCTACGCCGGCGACGAACGCCGAGCCGCCCTGCGCATGGACGTACAGCGGTATCACCGGAGTCAGCATCCAGTGATTGGCATAGCCGAGGACCATGGCCATGCACAGCAACAGGAAGGGACGGGTGAAGAGCCGCGTGCCTGCCCCGGCGCTCAGGCTATCGCGGGGTGGCGGCATCGGCGGCAGCGCTCGCGGTCAGCGCTGGGGGTCAGGTCTTGCGTGTTGCACCGGTCTTGTGAAACATGCAAGACCTGACCCCAAAGGGCCAAAGGGGGCGACCGGACGGGAAGGGCCGCGAGCAGGCGGCCCTGGCCGGCTTAGAACTCGGACAAGGCCCGCTGCTCGCGCAACTCCTCGAGCTTGCGTCGCGCTATGGCATTGCGCTGATCGCGCTTGCCGCTGATCGGGGCGGTGGGGGTGCGTTCGCGGGTTCGCACGAAGCACGCCGGGCACGCGATCTTGTCGGGACATCCTTGCGACCATTGACGTCGTCCGGGCAGTCCGGATCCGCAGGGGCACAATCTTCCGGTCTTGGCGCTCATGTGGTAGACGCTTCCTTCCAAAACATTGCCTGACGGCCATTGGCTCCCCGACCTGGGCTCGAACCAGGGACCTGCGGATTAACAGTCCGTCGCTCTACCGACTGAGCTATCGGGGAATACCTCATCCCGATGGATGGGGCGTCAGAAGCCCCGTATTCTAAAGTCCGCCCCCTAGCCGGTCAACGCGATGATTCTCAAGGCACATGGCTGCATGCGCGCTCACGCGATGGCTTTCAGCACCTTGCCGATGGTAGTGAAGATCTGATCGATGTGCGCCTTGGTCGCGATCAGCGGCGGCGAGCACGCGAGCGTGTCGCCGGTGATTCGCGTCAGCAGGCCCGCTTCGAAACAGCCCACCAAAGCCTCGTAGCCGCGCGCGCCGGGTTTACCGGGCCGGGGAGCAAGCTCGATCCCCGCCATGAGCCCGATATTGCGCACGTCGATCACGTTCGGGATGTCCGCCAGCGAATGCGCAGCGTCCTCGAAGCAGGGCGCGAGCCGCGCTGCGTTGGCGAACAGCTCCTCGTCGTGGTACAGCGCCAAGGTCGCCTCGCCGGCGGCAGCCGCCAGCGGATGCCCCGAATAGGTGTAGCCGTGGAACAGCTCGATGCCCTCGGGCCCGCCCATGAACGCATCGTAGACGTGCTTGCGAACGATGACCCCGCCCATGGGCACGGTCGCGCTGGTCACGCCCTTGGCGAAGGTGATCATGTCCGGGATGACCCCGAAGTAGTCGGCCGCGAACGCGCTGCCGAGACGGCCGAATCCGGTGATCACTTCGTCGAAAATGAGCAGCAGGCCGTGCTTGTCGCAAATGGCACGCAGTCTCTCGAGATAGCCCTTGGGGGGAACCACGACGCCGGTCGATCCCTGCACCGGCTCCACGATGACGGCGGCGATGTTGGATGCGTCGTGCAGCGCGACGATGCGCTCGAGGTCGTTCGCGAGATGCGCGCCCCATTCCGGCTGGCCGCGAGACTTTGCCATCTTTTCGAGATCGTGCGTATGCGGCAGATGGTCGACGCCGGGCAGCATGGCGCCGAAGACCTTGCGGTTGGGCGTCATGCCGCCGACCGAGATGCCGCCGAAGCCCACGCCGTGATAGGCGCGTTCGCGGCCGATCAAGCGCGTGCGCTGGCCCTCGCCGCGAACACGGTGGTAGGCGAGCGCGATCTTGAGAGCGCTGTCGACCGCCTCGGAGCCGGAATTGGCGAAGAAGACGTGATTCAGGTCCGAGGGCGCCAGGTGGGCGATGGTCTGCGCGAGGCGAAACGGGCCGGGATGCCCCATCTGGAACGTCGGAGCGAAGTCGAGCGACTCGGCCTGCTGCTTGATCGCGCGCACGATCGGCTCGCGGCAGTGGCCGGCATTCACGCACCACAGCCCGGCGGTGGAGTCGAGGATCTTGCGCCCGTCTTCGGCCGTATAGTGCATATCTTTGGCCGACACCAGGATGCGCGGTGCGGCCTTGAATTGCCGGTTGGCCGTGAACGGCATCCAGAACGGTTCGAGATCGTAATCGCGTGCGCTCATCGGCAGGCTCCCGAGGATGAACGGACGATTATACTCGGGGCTGTCGCGGCGCTGGGGCGCGCATACGGAGGCAAGGGTGGCGACGCATATCGTCTGTCTCACGTTCGATTTTGATGCGATGTCGGGCTTCATCGCTCGCGGCATGACGACCCCGACGCCGATATCGCGCGGCGAGTTCGGCGTGGTGGCGGCACCTCGCATCCTCGACTTGCTCAAGCTGCGCGGCATCGCGAGCACCTGGTTCATCCCCGGACATACCGTCGAAACCTATCCGCGGATCTGTGCCGAAGTCACGGCGGCCGGGCACGAGATCGGACATCACGGCTGGACCCACGTGCCGCCCAACGACATGTCGCGCGAGCAGGAAGCCGAGGGTCTCGCGCGCGGTATCGCGGCGATCGAGCGCGTCTGCGGCGCTACGCCGCGGGGCTATCGCTCCCCGTCTTGGGACCTGAGCCCGCACTCGATCGAGCTGCTGCTCGCGCACGGCTTCTACTACGACTCCAGCATGATGGGGCACGACTGGCTGCCGTACCGGGTGCGCCACGGCGATGTCATCACCCTGGAGCAGCCGGCGCAGTTCGGCGGCACGACGCGCTTGATCGAGATGCCGATCGCCTGGTCCACCGACGACTATCCGCACTTCGAATTCCTGCGCACCAAGAGCACGATCCTGCAGGGCATGATGAATGCCAACGACGTACTGTCGAACTGGATCGACGACTTCCTCTACATGAAGCGCAATGCCCAGTGGGGAGTGCTCACCTATACGATGCACCCCTTCGTCATCGGCCGTGGGCATCGCATGCTGATGCTCGAGCGCCTGATCGAACGGCTGGCGGCCGAGGGTGCCTGCTTCATGACCATGCGCGATGCGGCCCGCGCCTACGATAGCCGCGTGCCGTTCGCCCATCCGGCTTGAGCCGCGAAGCGGGCGCGCGCGGCGAGTCGCCGAGCCGGTGAAGACGGATTCGCTGCGCGCTCAGGCGGGCGCGCTGCTCGGGCGCGTGCTAGGGTTGATCATCGCCGCCGTTGCGGCCTTCGATCTGGCGAACGCGGCTTCGCCCACGCTCAACATCGGTTCCAAGCGCTTCACCGAGTCCTACATCCTCGGCGAGATCCTGGCCGAAACGGCGCTGCGCGCCGGCGAAGTCCATGCGCTGCACAAAGCGGGGCTGGGAAACACGGGCATCGTGTTCGCCGCGCTGCGCAGCGGGGCGATCGACCTGTATCCGGAATACAGCGGCACGATCGCGCACGAGCTGCTCGCAATGCCCGCTCTGAATACGCTCGAAGCCCTGAATCGCGAGCTGAAAGCGCTCGGCTTGGTTGCGTTCGCGCCGCTCGGATTCAACAACAGCTATGCGCTGGCGATGCGCGAGGAGGAAGCGCAGCGACGCGATATCCGCACGATTTCCGATATCGTGGCTCATCCCGATCTTCGCTACGGGCTGTCGCAGGAGTTCATGCAGCGCAAGGACGGCTGGCCGGCACTGCGCTCGGGTTATGGCCTCGAGGCCAAGCCGCGCGGCGTTGATCACGGTCTCGCATACGAGGCGCTCGCGGCGGGCCAGATCGATGTCATCGATATGTACTCCACCGACGCCAAGCAGATTCGCTACCGCCTGCGGGTGCTGCGCGATGACCGGGCCATCTTTCCCGCGTACCGGGCGCTCGTGCTCGCGCGCTCCGATCTCGAGCAGCGCGCGCCGCGCACGTGGCGCGCCATCGAAGCGTTGGCCGGGAGCTTGGACGAAGCGAAGATGACCGCGCTCAACGCCGAGGCGGAGCTCGCGGGGCGTCGCTTTCGCGCCATCGCGTTGAGCTTTCTCGACTCCGGCGGCGGCGACTCAGCCGAGCGGCGAATCGCCGGCACCGGCTTGTGGGCCGCGCTGATCGCGCCCGACCTCGCCCGCTTGAGCTTCGAGCACCTGTACCTCGTCATGGTCTCGCTCGCCTGTGCCGTCGCCGTGGGCATACCGCTTGGGATACTCGCCGATCGTTCGGCCGGGTTGCGCCGGGCGATACTTCCGGCCGTGGCCGTGGTACAGACCATTCCCGCGCTTGCCTTGCTCGCCTTCCTGATCACGCTCATGTCGAGCATCGGCACGGGACCGGCGCTGGTCGCCTTGTTCCTGTATTCGTTGTTGCCGATCGTGCGCAACACCGTCAGCGGGTTGCAGGACATCTCGCCACAGCTACGCGAATCGGCGCTCGCGCTCGGCTTCTCGGCGCGCTCGCAGTTGCTTCTCATTGAGCTGCCGCTCGCGGCGCGGTCGATACTTTCGGGGATCAAGACGTCCGCAGTGTGGAACGTGGGCACGGCGACCATCGCGGCCTTCATCGGTGCGGGCGGCTACGGCGAACGCATCGCGAGCGGGCTCGCGCTCAACGACAACGCACTGTTGCTCGCCGGCGCTGTCCCGGCCGCGGCCATGGCGCTGGTGGTTCAAGGCGTATTCGATCTTGCCGAACGAGCCATCGTCTCGCGTGGGCTGCGACTGCACACGGATCGTTCCCGTGCGGGCTGACATGCGAACGCATTGAGCGCAGTTGGTGAACTAATCCCCAGTGCACGCTGTCACTGCCATATCGGTCAGGCGTCCGTTTTCTGGAACAGGCTCCGAACGGTATACTTGCCGGGCCACGCGAAGGCTGCGATCAATCGGTTGCATAAGCGTGGAACGGCCCGTCTTCTCTTGGGGAGGAGTGAGACGGGACAACCGCTCGCCCAAAGCAGAACAACCAGGAAACGGAAACCATGGGGGATCGTGAAGTCGACCAGCAACTGGTCGAGCGTGCGCAACGTGGCGAGAAGGCGGCGTTCGAGCTGCTGGTCGCCAAGTATCAGCGCAAGCTGGTCCGGTTGCTATCGCGCTTCATACGCGATCCGACCGAAGTTGAGGATGTGGCGCAGGAAGCGTTCATCAAGGCATATCGCGCTTTGCCATCGTTTCGCGGCGACAGCGCGTTCTATACATGGCTGTACAGGATAGGCATCAACACCGCCAAGAACTACCTGGTCGCGCTGGGGCGGCGCGCGCCCACCGTGAGCGAAACCGAGAGCGGGGACGGCGAAGGTTCCGAGGAGAGCGGCCAGGTTCCGGACTTCAATACGCCGGAGAACGAACTGATGAGCCGGCAGATCGCCGAAACCGTGAACCGCGCGGTCGAGGAGCTGCCGGAAGAGTTGAGAACCGCAATCACCTTGCGCGAGCTCGAAGGTCTGAGTTACGAGGAAATCGCCGGCATCATGAATTGCCCGATCGGCACCGTGCGATCGCGGATCTTCCGAGCGCGCGAGGCGATCGCCGAAAAGCTCCGGCCGCAACTCGAGACACGCAAAGACAGGAGATGGTGAGATGGAACGAATCTCGGCCCTGATGGACGGGGAGCTGGACCGCGACGAGGCGGCCGGCGTCCTACCCGACCTCAGGAAGCGCAACGATCTGCGCGAGGCCTGGGCAACTTATCATCTGATCAGCGACGCATTACGCGGCGACGCCTGTGTCGATTGCGGCATCGCCAGCGCGGTGGCGACACGGCTCGCCAAGGAGCCGACGGTATTGGCGCCGCGGCCCGGCTCGAGCGGGTTCGGCAAGCGTTGGGCACTGCCGAGCCTGGCAGCCGCGGCAGCCGTCGCCACCGTCACCTGGATGAGCCTGGAGACGCAGCAGGGGACGGCCAACGGACCCATCGCGGTTCCAGCCTCCCACCTGCTGGTGCCGGCGATGGGAATCCAAGCGCAGAATCCGCTCGCCGACTTCGCGCAAACCGCCCACATCCCTAACTCCTCCTCCGTTGTTCCCCCGATCCAGCTTCCTGTCCGAGAGTTCGATGCGTACCTGATGGCGCATCAGGAATTCTCGCCCAGCACGGCGATCCAGGGTCTCGCGCCGTACGTTCGCACGGTGACGTCCGGCCCAGCCGAGGTCAAACGGTAAATGAAGGCATTGTTGGCGGCGCTGCTGCTGGGGCTCGGTGCGATTCCGCTCGCATCAGCGGCGGACGCCACCTCCCCGGCGGAAGGCATGCGCCTGTTGCGGCAGATGGCGAATGCGGCCCGCCAGCTCAACTACAGCGGCACGTTCGTCTACCGTCACGGTGCCCAGATCGAAACCTCCCGCATCTGGCACCTTACGGACGCCAGCGGCGATTACGAGCGCCTCGAGACCCTCGATGGTCCCAGGCGCGAGGTGGTCCGCTCGAACGAGGAAGTGACCTGCTTCTATCCGGGATCGAAGACGGCCAAGGTCGAGCAATGGAATTCCTCGCGCCGATTTCCGGGCGTGGTTTCGGAACAGCTCGCCGCCATCGTCGCGAGTTACACGGTACGCAAGGGCGCCATCGATCGGGTCGCGGGCTACGACTGCCAGATCGCAACGCTGGAGCCCCGCGATACGCTACGTTACGGCCATGTCTTTTGCGCCGAGCTCAAGTCGGGCCTGCCGTTGCGCGCCAGGACGGTGAACGAGCGCAACGAAACCGTCGAGCTGTTCGCCTTCACCCAGGTCGACATCGGCGGCGAGATCCCGCGCGAGAAGCTGCGTCCGAGCTACGATCCGCTAGCGCCCGGGTGGAAGCTCGAGCGCTCCGCGCTGTCGCAGAATGCCGAGAGCGACATGCGCTGGACCGTGCTCAATCGGCCGGCCGGCTTTCGCAAGGTGCTCGAGCTCAAGCGCACGATCCAGGGCAAGTCGGCGGCGCAGATCGTATTCTCCGACGGCTTGGCGGCCGTCTCGGTGTTCATCGAGCCCGCCGTGGTCGGCACCCGCGCGGCCCAGGAATTGACCCACCAGGGGGCGATCAGCATATTCATCCGACCACAAGCCGATTACGTCGTCACCGCGCTAGGGGAGGCACCCGCGGCGACGATCATGCAGTTCGGCAATTCGGTGATGCTGCGCTCGAAGCCCGGTAGCCGATAGCGCTTTCCCCCGGCGCCTCGCCTAGGCGCCATAATAATCCGCTCAATCGACCGCCCGATCCATCATGAGACCGTATTGCCTTGCGTTCGTCCTGCTTGCGCTGTCGTTCGCTGCTTCAGCGCAGCTTCCCGATTTCACCGATCTCGCCGAGAAGCAGGGCCCCGCGGTGGTGAACGTGAGCACCACGTCGACCGGCCGGGCGGGACGAGGCGGCCCGCGCTTGCCCAACGTCCCGGAGGACGATCCGTTCTACGAGTTCTTCCGCCGCTTCATGCCCCAGATTCCCGGACCGCGGGAGTTCGAGTCGCAGTCGCTCGGTTCGGGGTTCATCATCAGCACCGACGGCTACGTGCTCACCAACGCGCACGTGGTCGAAGCCGCCGACGAGATCACGATCAAGCTCAACGACAAGCGCGAATTCAAGGCCAAGGTGATCGGCACCGATCGCAAGACCGACATCGCCTTGCTCAAGATCGACGCGACGGGCTTGCCGGCGGTGAGGATCGGCGATCCCACTCGCCTGAAGGTCGGCGAATGGGTCGTCGCCATAGGCTCGCCGTTCGGCTTCGAGAGCACCGTGACCGCGGGCATCGTGAGCGCGAAAGGCCGTTCGCTACCGCAGGAGAACTTCGTTCCCTTCATCCAGACCGACGTGGCCGTCAATCCCGGCAATTCCGGCGGGCCGCTGTTCAATTTGAAAGGCGAGGTCGTCGGCATCAACTCGCAGATCTACAGCCGCACGGGCGGCTTCATGGGCTTGTCGTTCGCGATTCCGATCGACGTCGCGATGGACATCCAGCAGCAGCTACGCACCACGGGCAAGGTGACCCGCGGGCGAATCGGTGTGGGCATTCAGCCCGTGACCAAGGAGATGGCGGAGTCGTTCGGATTACCGAAAGCCGCCGGTGCGCTGGTCAATGCGGTCGAGGCGGGCAGCCCGGCGGAGAAAGGCGGTTTGCAGGTCAGCGATGTGATCGTGCGCTTCGACGGCAAGCCGGTCAATTCGGCCGACGACCTCGTGCGCATGGTGGGCAACACCAAGCCCGGCACCAAGGCCCAGGTCCAGGTCTGGCGAGCCAAGAGCACTCGCGATCTCACCGTGACCATCGGCGAGATGAGCGACGATCGCAGCGCGAGCCGCGGCCAGCGTCGCGGCGCGCCGAGCAAGCCCGCACCCGATGCCGCGACCGTAAGCAAGCTCGGCATGACCTTGTCGGACCTGCGCGAAGAGCAGTTGAAGGAGCTCAAGCTCTCGGGCGGGGTGTTGGTGGAGGACGCGAGCGGCGCCGCCGCCCGCTCGGGCGTGCGCCGCGGCGACGTCATCGTCGCGGTCAACAACCAAAGCGTGAAATCAGTCGAGCACTTCTCGCAGCTCATCGGCCAGTTCGAAAAAGGTCGTAGCGTCGCGCTGCTGGTGCGCCGCGCAGGCGGTGCGATCTATATTCCGTTGCGCATCGAGTGAGCGAGGGCGCGCGCCGCGCCCGCCCGCGGCTGACTTTGTACGGGCGCGGCTACTGCCATCTGTGCGAAGACATGCTGAGCGCGCTGGACGCGCTGGCGCCGCGGCTCGGGTTCGACGTGGAAGTCATCGATGTCGATCGCGACCCTGCGCTCGAAGCGCGTTACGGTCAATGGGTCCCGGTCCTGGTTCACGGCGACGCCGAGATTTGTCATTACCATCTCGACCAAACCCG
The DNA here is from genome assembly GCA_020848435.1 of Burkholderiales bacterium. Classification (GTDB taxonomy): domain Bacteria; phylum Pseudomonadota; class Gammaproteobacteria; order Burkholderiales; family WYBJ01; genus WYBJ01. The sequence continues at coordinate 11,756 of JADLAC010000053.1, forward strand.
GCTTACTGCGTACCTGGCCGCATTCCGCTAGAATACCGCGCGCAAACCGAGGCATCCCCCGTTTCGCCGCCGGCGAGCGCGGCTGAATCGGCGGCGCCCCGAGGATGCATTCCGCGCCGTCACCCGGCTCGCGGGCCGACCACCGACCAGATGCAACACATCCGCAACTTCTCCATCATCGCGCACATCGATCACGGCAAGTCCACGCTCGCCGATCGTATCATCCAGCTCTGCGGGGGTTTGTCCGAGCGGGAAATGGGCGAGCAGGTGCTCGATTCGATGGAGCTCGAACGCGAGCGCGGCATCACCATCAAGGCGCAGACCGCGGCATTGCGCTATCACAGCCGCGACGGTTCGATTTACGCGCTCAACTTGATCGATACCCCGGGTCACGTCGATTTCTCCTACGAGGTATCGCGTTCACTGGCGGCATGCGAGGGGGCGCTGCTGGTGGTGGACGCTTCCCAGGGCGTGGAAGCGCAAACGGTGGCCAACTGCTACACCGCGATCGAGCAGGGCGTGGAGGTGGTCCCGGTGCTCAACAAGATCGACCTGCCCTCGGCCGAACCCGAGCGCGTCATCGGCGAGATCGAGGACATCATCGGCATTCCGGCCAAGGATGCGATCCGCGCCAGCGCCAAGACCGGCGAAGGCGTGACCGACATCCTGGAGGCAGTGATCGAGCGCATACCGGCGCCGCGAGGCAGCCTCGATGCGCCGCTCAAAGCATTGATCATCGATTCGTGGTTCGATAACTACGTCGGCGTGGTGATGCTGGTGCGCGTGGTCGATGGTTGCCTTCGGCCCAAGGATCGGGTGCTCATGATGGCCACCCAGGCGGTCCACGCGTGCGAGCAGGTCGGCGTGTTCACGCCCAAGTCGGCGCAGCGCGACTCGCTCTGCGCCGGCGAAGTGGGCTTCGTCATCGCCGGGGTGAAGGAGCTGCGCGATGCGCAAGTGGGCGATACGCTCACGTTCGCGGAGCAGCCCGCGCAGGCGCCGCTGCCTGGCTTCAAGACCATCAAGCCGCAAGTCTTCGCCGGCCTTTATCCGGTCGAGTCCAATCAGTACGAAGCCTTGCGCGAAGCATTGCAGAAGCTGCACCTCAACGACGCCTCGCTGCAATTCGAGCCCGAGTCCTCGCAAGCGCTCGGTTTCGGCTTCCGCTGCGGCTTTCTCGGCCTGCTGCACATGGATATCGTGCAGGAGCGCCTGGAACGCGAGTACGGCATGGATCTGATCACCACCGCGCCCACGGTGGTCTACCAGGTGCTGCTGCGCGACGGCGAGCTGATCGAGATCGAGAACCCGTCCAAGCTGCCGGACGCCTCGAAGATCGAGGAGATCCGCGAGCCCATCATCCTCGCCACCATCATCGTGCCGCAGGACTATGTCGGGCCGGTGATGACGCTGTGCAATCAGAAGCGCGGCGTGCAGAAGAATATGCAGTACACCGGACGCCAGGTGATTCTCAGCTACGAGATGCCGCTCAACGAGATCGTGATGGACTTCTTCGATCGCCTGAAGTCGGTGTCCCGCGGCTATGCTTCGCTCGATTACGAGCTCAGCGAGTTTCGCGCCGGCGATCTGGTGAAGCTCGACATTCTCATCAATGGCGACAAGGTCGATGCCCTCTCGCTCATCGTGCACCGGCAGAACGCCCCTTACCGGGGGCGCGAGCTCGCCTCGAAGATGCGCGAGCTGATTCCGCGCCAGATGTTCGACGTGGCCATCCAGGCGGCGATCGGCGCGCATATCATCGCCCGCGAGAACGTCAAGGCCTTGCGCAAGAACGTCCTCGCCAAGTGCTACGGCGGCGATATCACCCGCAAGCGCAAGCTGCTCGAAAAGCAGAAGGCAGGCAAGAAGCGCATGAAGCAGGTCGGTTCGGTGGAGATCCCGCAAGAGGCTTTTCTCGCCATACTGCAAGTGGGAGAAAAATAATGACAGTGTCACGGACGCGCCCTGGGATGCTCGGGGCGCCCGAAATGCGGGCACGGCCGCACCGGGGCGGCGCGTGAACTTCGCGCTCATCCTGTTTCTGCTCCTGGTCGCCACCGGGATCGTCACGGCGATAGATCGCTTCCTGCTGAGGAAGCGGCGCCCGGCGGACGCGCGCGTGCCGTGGTACATCGAGTATCCGGTGAGCTTCTTCCCGGTGATCCTGATCGTGTTCGTGCTGCGTTCGTTCCTGGTCGAGCCGTTCAAGATTCCCTCGGGATCGATGCTGCCTACGCTGCTCATCGGCGATTTCATCCTGGTCAACAAGTACACCTACGGGATTCGCCTCCCGGTGGTGAATCTGAAGCTGCTCGACGTATCGCCGCCCCAGCGAGGGGAAGTGATGGTGTTTCGTTATCCCGAGGACACCTCGCTCGATTACATCAAGCGCGTCGTCGGCGTTCCCGGCGACACGCTGACGTACAAGGGCAAGCAGCTCTACGTCAACGACAAGCAGGTGCCGGTCGCGCCCGACGGCAGCTACAACTACGTCGAGGCCGGCCTGAATTACATCTCCGCGCAGCGCTTGAGCGAGAAGCTCAACGATCACGCCCATTCCATACTGATCCAGCCGGACGTGCCGCCGGTGCAACTCTCGGGCGTGCGGCAATTCCCGTTTCGCGACAATTGCGTCTACAATGACCAGGGCTTCACTTGCAAGGTGCCGCCGGGCCACTATTTCCTGATGGGCGACAACCGCGATAGCAGCAGCGACAGCCGCTATTGGGGCTTTGTGCCGGATCGCAACATCGTCGGCAAGGCTTTCATGATCTGGTGGAATTTCGACGAGTTGAAGCGCATCGGCAAGTTCATCGAATGACGGGGGAGCGATGAGACGACAAAAAGGCATCTCGTTATCGGGACTGCTGGTGATCTGCGTCATCCTGGTTGCGGTGGCATTGCTGGGCTTCAAGCTGTTCCCTGCTTATACGGAATACTTCAAGGTGCGCAAGGCCGTGTCCGAGATCGCGCGCAATCCCGAGTACAAGAGCTCGGTGAAGGAGATCCAGGCGGCATTCGATCGGCGCGCGGCGATCGACAGCATCTCGGTGGTCGGCGGCAAGGATCTCGAGATCACCAAGCAAGGCGATGGCGTCGCGGTGAGCGCGAGCTGGTCGGTGAAGGTGCCCTTGTTCTACAACGTCAGTGCCTGCATGGATTTCGAGGCGCGCGGCGAGTAGCGCCACATTTGCGCCGCGATGGCTTGGGATGCCCTGGTACGCGATCTCGGACATCGTTTCCACGACCCGGCGCTGCTGCGCACCGCGCTCACGCATCGCTCCCACAGTGCGCAGCACAACGAACGCTTGGAATTCCTCGGCGATAGCGTCCTGAACTGCGCGATCGCCGATGAGCTTTATTGCCGTTTCCCCGCTCTGGCGGAAGGAGAGCTGTCGCGTGCGCGCGCGCTCCTGGTGCGCCAACAGACGCTGTTTCAACGTGCCGAGGCGCTCGGCATCGGCGAGGTCCTGCTGCTCGGCGAAGGCGAGTTGCGAAGCGGCGGCAAGAAGCGCCCGTCGATTCTCGCCGACGCGCTGGAGGCCATCATCGGCGCGGTTTATGTGGATGCCGGGTTCGATACCGCGCGCAAGGTCGTGCGCACTATTTTCGACCCGGTGTTGCGCAATGCCGACCAGGGCGTTCTGGGCAAGGACCCGAAGACCTTGCTGCAGGAGCTGCTGCAAGGCCGGCGCTTGCCCCTGCCGCAGTATTCGATCGTCGCCACCGAAGGCGAAGCGCATCGCCAGCGCTTCAAGGTCGAGTGCATCATTCCCAGTTTGTCGATCCGGGTGACGGGTGAGGGGATGAGTAGGCGAGCGGCCGAGCAGGACGCCGCGGAGCTTGCCTATCGGCAAGCGCTTGCGCGTTGACGCCGGTGGGGGACGCGGTGGCTGGAGCCGGCAGCTTTCGATCGGGCCACGCCGCCATCATCGGCCGGCCCAACGTGGGCAAGTCAACGCTGCTGAATCGGCTGATCGGGCAGCGCCTGAGCATCACTTCGCGCAAGCCACAGACGACGCGACACCGGATCTGCGGCATCGTCACGGATGCGCATGCGCAATGCGCGTTCGTCGATACCCCCGGATTCCAGGCCGGCCGCGGCAATGCGCTCGCCGCGGCGATGAACCGGACCGTGACGCGCGCGCTGGCCGAGGTCGACGTGGTCGTCTTCGTCGTGGTGGCAGGACGCTACACGGAGGACGACGAGCGGGTCGCTAAGCTCCTCCCCAAGCCGGTGCCGCTCATCGTCGCGGTGAACAAGGTGGATAGGCTCGCCGAACGCTCGGCGCTGTTGCCTTTCCTGCAAGATCTGCAAGCGCGCTTGTCGCCGCGGGCGCTGGTGCCCGTGGCGGCGCGGCAGGGATTTCAGGTCGCGAGTCTGCTCCAGGAGATCGAGTCTGCATTGCCCGTGCGCCCGCCGCTGTACCCGGCCGATCAGCTCACCGATCGCGACGAGCGCTTCTTCGCCGGCGAATTCATCCGCGAGAAGATCTTCCGGCTGCTCGGCGACGAGCTGCCTTACGCCACCGCGGTGGTGGTCGACAAGTTCGAGCAAATGCCCAAGCTGCGTCGCATTCATGCGACCATTTTGGTCGACAAGCCTTCGCACAAGGCGATCGTGGTGGGCGAGAGCGGCGAGCGCTTGAAGACGATCGCGACCCAGGCGCGCAAGGAAATGGAAGCCCTGTTCGAGGGCAAGGTGTTCCTGCGGGTATGGGTGAAGGTGCGCCGCGGCTGGGCCGACGATGCAGCTCAGCTCGAACGGCTCGGTTACTGATCGTGCTCGATTTCGCCATTCGCCGGTGATGACCGCGGCCAAGGCTCCGCTCGAGGACGACCAGGCTTTCGTCCTTCACACCTATCCGTTTCGGGACACGAGCGTGATCGTCGAAGCGTTCACGCGCCGCTACGGCCGGCTCGGCGTGCTCGCCAAGGGCGCCAAGCGCCCGAAGTCGCCCTTGCGCGCCGCGCTGCTCGCTTTTCAGCCGGTTGCCATGGCATGGTCCGGGCGGGGCGAGCTGCGCACGCTGACCCGTGCCGAGTGGAGCGGCAGGCAATACGCGCTGAATGGCATCGCCATGATATGCGGCTATTACTTGAACGAGCTGATCCTCAAGCTGCTGCACCGGGACGATCCGCACGAAGCCTTGTTCGATGCCTACGACAGCGCCTTGGCCGCGCTCGCCGGCGGCGAGTCGACCCAAGCGGTGCTGCGCCGATTCGAAATCGCCTTGCTGCGGGAGATCGGCTACGCGTTGCAGCTTGACTGCGAGGCCGAGCGCGGCACGCCGCTGGTCGCCGAGCAGCGTTATGCCTACCTGCCCGAGCGCGGTCCCTTGCGGCTGGGCACAGGCGCCGATGCGGGGACGGTAGAATTGCAAGGCAAGACCTTGCTCGACATGGCGCGCGGCGACTTCACCGATCCGCTCACCGCGGCCGAGAGCAAGCTCCTGATGCGCTGGCTCATCGGTCATCATCTCGAGCAGCGTACGTTGAATACGCGCCAGCTCTTGCTGGAGCTCCAGCAGCTTTGATACGCCGGAGGGGCCGGTAGATGACCAAGCTGAGCGTCAATCTCAACAAAGTGGCGTTATTGCGCAACTCGCGCACCTTGGGTATTCCGAGCGTGACACGGTGCGCGCGCATCGCGATCGAAGCCGGCACGCATGGCATCACGGTTCATCCGCGTCCCGACGCTCGTCACATCCGTCGCGACGACGTGTTCGAGCTGGCGGAGCTGTTGCGCGCTTATCCGGCAATCGAGCTCAACATCGAGGGCAACCCGTTTCACCAGGTGCTCGACCTCGTGAAACGCGTGCGGCCCCATCAATGCACGCTGGTGCCGGACGACCCGGCGGCGTTCACCTCCGACCATGGTTGGGATGTCGCGGCTCACGCCGGCCGCTTGCGGCCGGTGATCGACGAGCTGCATGCGATCGGCGCGCGCGTGAGTCTGTTCATGGATCCGGAACCGGCATCGATGGCATTGGCGCGATCCATCGGCGCCGACCGCGTGGAGCTTTACACCGAGCCCTATGCGCGCGCGTACGGCAGCGGGGCGCAGGCGTCCGAGCTGGCGCGCTACGCCGCGGCGGCGCGCTCGGCCCAGGCGGCGGGCCTGGGGGTCAACGCGGGTCACGATCTCAATCTCGACAACCTGCCGGAGTTTCTCGCCGCGGTGCCGGATGTGCTCGAGGTCTCCATCGGTCACGCACTCACGGCCGATGCGCTCGAGCTCGGCCTGCACGCGACCGTGCGGGCCTATCTCGATGCGCTCGGCGGCGTGAGCAAGAGAGGGGACCCGCGCCCTTGATCTACGGCATCGGTGTCGACGTGCTCGAGCCGGCTCGGGTCGCGCGGCTGCTCGAGAGCTATGGCGAGCGCTTCGCGCGCCGAGTGCTCACCGAGGAGGAGTGGCCGGCATATCAGCGCAGCCGCCGCCCGGCCCTGTTCATCGCCAATCGCTTCGCCGCCAAGGAAGCGTTCTCCAAGGCCATGGGGACCGGGTTCCGCTATCCGGTGACGCTGGGCCAGATCAGCGTGATCGCCGATAAGCGCGGCAAGCCGGAGCTGTATTACAGCCCCGATTTGCAGCGCATGGTCGAATCAGAAGGCATCGGCGCTGGCTACGTCACCATCAGCGACGAGCAAAGCGTCGTCTGCGCCGTCGTCGTGCTGGAGCGGCGATGAGCGCGGCTGCGATGGAGCTCGGCCCTGTCATCGCCGCCGTGAGCGGGCTCGCGCTGAATGCGCTCGATCGCGAACGCCTGTGCCATCCGCTGGTCGGCGGCGTCACGCTGTTCGCATGCAACTATGCCGATCGGGTGCAGCTCGGCGAGCTTTGCCGCGACATACACGCGTTGCGCTCGCCGCCATTGCTGATCTGCGTCGACCACGAAGGCGGGCGGGTGCAGCGCTTTCGAGCCGGCTTCACGCCGCTGCCGCCGATGCGCCGGCTCGGGCAGATATGGGAGCGCGACCCGCAGCTCGCCCGCGACTGCGCGGCCGCCGCCGGATATATCATGGCGAGCGAGCTGCGTGACTGCGGCGTGGACCTTTGCTTCGCCCCGGTGCTCGACATCGACCATGGCGCGAGCAGCATCATCGGCGATCGCGCCTTCCATCGCGAGCCCGCAGTCGTGGTCGCGCTCGCGGCGAGCTTGCTCGACGGCATGCGCGAAGGCGCCTTGGTGGGCGTCGGCAAGCATTTTCCCGGTCATGGCTGCATCGCGGCCGATTCACACCTGGAGTTGCCGGTGGACGCGCGGAGCAGCGCAGAGATTCAGGCGGTGGACCTCATTCCGTTCCGCTCCTTGGCATCCCGACTCGCCGCAGTGATGCCGGCGCACGTGGTGTATCCGGCCATCGACGCTTCGCCCGCGGGTTTTTCACGCACATGGCTGCGGGAGATACTTCGGAACGAGCTCGGCTTCGCCGGGGCGATCGTGAGCGATGATCTTGGCATGCAAGCCGCCGCAAGCTTCGGTACCATGGCGGCGAGAGCGTTTGCTGCGTTCGCGGCCGGCTGCGATCTCGTCCTGGCGTGTACGCCCGGCAACGCGGATGACCTGCTCGCCGATTTGCGCTATGAGATGCCGGCGGAGTCACGACGCAGGCTGATGGCGATGTTCGGTGCTACGTCGAACGCGAGCGCGCGCCAGGTGCAGGCGCGGGCGAAGCTCGAAGATGCGCGAGCGCATCTGCGCATGGTGGAGACATGACGCGGCAGGTGCGGATATTGCTCCACGGCTATGCATGCGTCGCTACACGGCCAGAACCGAGGAAATAATCATGGATTTCGACTTCGATCGCTGGGCCAAGCTCGCCAAGGAAGACCCGGCGGAGTTCGAGCGCCGGCGCGACGAAACCTTGCGCGCGATCATCGCGGCCGCGCCGCCGCAACACCGCGATCGTCTACAGGGGCTTCAGTTTCGTCTGGATCTCGAACGCAAGCGCGCGGGTTCGCCGCTCGCTTCGTGCCTGCGGCTCAATTCGCTGATGTGGGCGGGGTTCCATCGCCTGCGCAAGGAGCTGAACGAAGGCGTCGGCGGGAAGCCGGCGGCGGCAAACCCGCGGCCCAGCGCCGAGGTGATTCCGTTGCGCCGCGGTCGGTGAGCTGAAGCAGATTTACACCGACCGGAGGGGGCGATCCCGCGGCTCGCCGTCAGGCCCGTTCCATGTACTCGCCGGTGTCCGTATTGACCTTGATCTTCTCGCCTTCGACGACGAACTGCGGCACCATGACCGTGAGCCCGGTCTCGGTCTTCGCCGGCTTGAACGAGCCGGTCGCGGTGGCGCCTTTCAGGTTGGGCTCCGTCTCGGTCACGGTAAGCACCACGCTGCCGGGGAGCTGAACGCCGATCGCGCGCTCATTGTGGAAGTTCACCTGCACATCGGTATTGGGTAGGAGATAGCCGGACTGACCTTCCAGAAAGTCGGCGTCGAGAGTGAGCTGCTCGTAGGTCTGCTTGTCCATGAACACGAAGCTCGACCCGTCGGCGTAGAGGAAGGTCATTTCTCGCGGCTCGACGAACGCACGCTCGACCTTCTCCTCGGTACGGATGCGCTGGTTGGTCTTGGTTCCGGCTTCGATATCCTTCATCTCGACCTGCATGAAGGCGCCGCCGCGACCGCCGACGTGCACGTGATAGCATTTCAGCACCCGCCAGATCCGCTTTTCCCACTCGATGAGATTGCCGACGCGGATCTCGGTTGCCAATACTTTCGCCATGATCGGACTCTGCTCGCGGAAAAAGGCCGCATTATAGATGAGCGCGGCCGCGCCGAGCCATGTGCCGTTCGACCCCGAATGCCGCCGCTGCCCCCGGCTCGCCGGCTTTCTCGACGCGGTCAAGGCATCCCACCCCGAGTATCACGCCCACCCGGTCGCACCGTTCGGCGATCGCGCCGCCCGCTTGCTGATCGTCGGTCTGGCACCGGGCATGCACGGCGCCAATCGGACCGGCCGGCCGTTTACCGGCGACTATGCCGGGATACTGCTGTATCGGACGCTGTATCGCTGCGGCTTCGCGTCCTCGCCGGTCGCGGTCGCCCGCGACGATGGTTTGCGGCTCATCGATTGCCGCATCACCAATGCGGTGAAGTGTCTGCCGCCGCAGAACAAGCCCGAGCCCGCGGAGATCCGTAACTGCAATGGCTATCTCGAAGCCGAGCTGCGCTCGCTCGATCCTGCCGGCGCGATCCTCGCCCTGGGCGCCGTGGCGCACCGCGCCGTCCTGCTCGCCCTCGGATTGAAGGCCCGGGAGCATCCCTTCACTCACGGCGCGGTTCATCATCTGCCCCAGGGCCACGCGCTGTTCGATAGCTATCACTGCAGTCGCTATAATACGCAGACTCGGCGCCTCAGCGCCGAGATGTTCGAGGCTGTTTTCGGCGCCATCGTGCGCCACCTGCGCGGCCCTTGACGCGCATCCATACCACCCGTGTTCGATTCAACCGAAACGCTCGCATCGCTGCCGCATCGGCCGGGTGTCTATCGAATGTTGAACGCTGCCGGCGAGGTGTTGTATGTCGGCAAAGCCATCGATCTGCGCAAGCGCGTCGCGTCGTATTTCCGCAATGGCGCGATGCATCCGCCGCGAACGCGCGTGATGATGGCGCAGGTGGCAGCGGTCGAAACCACGGTTACCCGTTCCGAGGCCGAGGCGCTGCTGCTAGAGAACAACCTCATCAAGTCGCTCGGGCCGCGCTACAACATCCTTTACCGCGACGACAAGTCGTATCCCTACATGGTCCTCAGCGGGCATGCTTTTCCGCGCCTGGCATTTCACCGCGGCGCCCTGGAGCGCGAGCATCGCTACTTCGGTCCCTTTCCCAATGCGGGCGCGGTGCGCGACAGCATCCAGCTCCTGCAGCGCGTGTTCAAGATCCGAACCTGCCAGGACACGGTATTCGGCAATCGCTCGCGACCTTGCCTGCTGCACCAGATCCAGCGCTGCACGGCGCCGTGCGTCGGGCTCATCGACGCAGCGAGCTATGCGCGCGACGTAGCCGATGCGGCGCTGTTCCTCGAAGGCAAGGAAGACGAGGTGCTGCGGGGATTGACCGAGCGCATGGAGGCAGCCGCGAGCCGCTACGAATACGAGCAGGCCGCGGTGCTCCGCGATCAGATCCAGGCGCTGCGGCGCGTGCGCGAGAAGCAGTTCATCGACCGCGGCGAAGGCGTCGATACCGACGTCGTCGCATGCGTTACCGCGGCCGGCATGCTGGTCGTCAATCTCGTCATGATCCGCGGCGGCCGCCATCTCGGCGACAAGAGCTTCTTTCCTCAGAACGCCGATCCGGAAGACCGCGCCGGCGCGCTCGAAGCCTTTCTCGCACAGCATTACCTGGAGCGGCCGGTGCCCGGGCGCATCATCGTCAACGAGCCGCTCGAGGCGGCCTCACTGGCACAGCTCCTATCCGAGCAGGCGCATCACCGGGTCGAGATCACCCACAACGTACGCAGCGAGCGTCGGGTCTGGATCGAGATGGCGGAGCAGAACGCGCGGCTGGCGGCCGAGCAAAGGCTGGCGCAGCAAGCGACGCAGGAGGGACGGCTGCGCGCGCTCCAAGCGGCGCTGGAGCTGCCCGATACGGTGGCGCGCATCGAATGCTTCGATATCAGCCATACCATGGGCGAGGCGACCGTCGCTGCCTGCGTCGTCTACGACGCCGGCGGCATGCGCAAGAACGAGTATCGGCGTTTCAACATCTCGACGGCTGAGGCGGGCGACGACTATGCGGCGATGCGCGAGGTGCTGCAGCGGCGTTATCGACGACTGGTCGATGGCGAGGGTAAACTGCCCGACATCGCACTGATCGACGGCGGCAAGGGGCAGCTCGGGGTCGCGTGCGAGGTCTTCTCGGAGCTCGGCCTGAACGAGGTGCAGTTGGTGGGTGTAGCCAAAGGCGAAGAGCGCAAGCCGGGACTGGAACAACTGTGGCTGCCGGGCCGCGAGCATCCGCTGGAGCTCGCCCCGAACCATCCCGGTTTGCATCTCATCCAGCAGATTCGCGACGAGGCGCACCGCTTCGCCATTCAAGGTCATCGCGCGCGCCGCGGCAAGGCGCGCACCGGCTCGGTGCTCGATGCCGTGGAGGGCATCGGCAACAAGCGCAGGCAGCGGCTGTTGACGCGCTTCGGCGGCCTCAAGGGGCTGCTGGCGGCGAGCGTGGATGACCTGGCTCAAGTGGAAGGCGTGAGCCGCACGCTGGCGCAGCGCATCTACCAACGACTGCACTGATGCCGCTCAACATCCCGAACGTTCTCACCTGGCTGCGGATCGTCATGATTCCGCTGTTCGTGGGAATCTTCTACTTGCCCGAGGCGTGGATCTCGTGGCCGGCGCGTAACATCATCGCGACGGTCTTGTTCACCTTGGCCGCCTTGACCGACTGGCTGGACGGCTACCTGGCCCGCAGCCTCAATCAAACGTCGGCATTCGGCGCCTTTCTCGATCCGGTAGCCGACAAGCTCATGGTCGCGGCCGCATTGGTGGTACTGGTGGACTTGCACCGCACCGATGCGATCTACGCCTTCATCATCATCGGACGCGAAATCACGATTTCCGCGTTGCGCGAATGGATGGCCAAGATCGGCAAAAGCCGCAGCGTCGCGGTCTCGTTTCTGGGCAAGGTGAAGACGGTCTCGCAGATGGTCGCGATCCCGATGCTGCTTTACCAATACGCGATCGGCCCGTTCGACATGGAGTTCATCGGCAGCATGCTGATGCTGATCGCTTCCATCCTGACGGTGCTGTCGATGGTGTACTACCTCAAGCTCGCGCTGCCGCATCTCACCGCATAGCGGCTCTGTCCCTGTAGCCCCGGCGCGAACCCTGACGGAGCGCTGCTCGCCTTGACCTGCGGGCGGGTGGCTTCCTATAATTCCCGAGCTGCGGGCGGGAATAGCTCAGTTGGTAGAGCGCAACCTTGCCAAGGTTGAGGTCGCGAGTTCGAGACTCGTTTCCCGCTCCATCGAATACCCGGGGAAAGATCGGCTTTCCCCGTTTTGTTTTATGGCGGGGTGGCAGAGTGGTTATGCAGCGGCCTGCAAAGCCGTGGACGCCGGTTCGATTCCGACCCCCGCCTCCAGAGTGCAATCAGCAAGTTACGCTGATTCGCCTCCGATCTTCTTCCCTTGCTCCGGTGCAATAGATGGCTTCAACGCCATCGCGAGCACGGCGCGCTTACGCTCCGTGAGCATGTGCGCATAGCGATTCGCAGACGCCACGCTGCGCTGCCCGAGCACTTCCTGCACATCCTTGAGCGACCCGCCCGCGTTGATGATGAGCGACGCCGTCGTGTGTCGCAGGTCGTGGAAACGTAGGTCAGGCATTCCGATCGCCTTCGCCGCCGCCTTGAAGTGCAGGTAGACCCAACGGTGGCCGCACGGCATCGGCAGGCGCGCGACCGCTTCCTTGATCTGATCGACGATCGGGCATAGCCGAGGGTCGCTGTTCTTGGTGTCGCCGAGCACGAGCACATCGCCGCGCACGTTGCGTTGCGTGAGCGACCAGATCTCGCCTTGGCGCATGCCTGTGCACACGGCGATCCATACTGCATCGATGGTCGGCTGGTGATCAAGCTTGGCGACCAGCGCTTCGACTTGATCCATCGTCAAGTGCGTCGTCCGAGCCTTTTCGCGCGCCATCTCGAAGTGCACCGGCCGATCGATCCAGCGCAGTTCCTTCCACGCGATGTTCGTGACGCGGCGCAGTAGGGCGATGCGCCGATTGATGGTCGCGCCGCTGATCTTGCCCTTGTGGAATCGACGATAGTTGCGCGCGATCTCACCGATCTCGCTGAAGCGTTTGCCGTCGATCCACGGCCATATGGCCTTCACGTGACCCTGCAGCTTGGCGTATCCCTTGAATTCGCCCTCGGCGCGCTCAAGGAAGATCTCTAGCGCGTCGGCAATGAGACGATCTTCGCGCCCAAGTGTGCCGTCGATCGACTGCTTTCTGGTATTGGCGACGTGCTCGATGACTTGGCGCTCGGTCCACTCAGACCCAAGGCTCGCCTTGTAGCTTCGCCCATGTTGCCCAGGGATAGCGAAGCGGATGCGCCAGAGCTTCGCCGTCTTGTCGTACCAGTAGCCTTTGCCGGCGAGCTTTGTCGTTGCCTCCAGCGGCGCGAAGCCCTTCGAGGGCGCCCGCGTGTCCGAACCAGGCCGGCTGAACAGCATGCTCCGTGGTAACCTCTCATTCGGTCCCGCTCCCTGCGCATCGTCGCTAGAGTCAGCGGTGCGTTGCGTAGCCGGCGCGGCGTCATTGGCCACCGCGTCGGCAACGGGGCTTTTCTTCCAAGCTGCGAGCAACCAACTGTTCGCGCCCGGATTTCTCAGCAGTTCGGCAACGGCGCCCAGCCTGGACTACCTGATAAGTTCGTCCCGTTCCCCAGTCGGTCAGTCTAGCATTAGGTAATCCATTGGATTACTATTGTGCATGCTGATTACGGTCGTCGAGGTCTCCGAGTACCTGCGTCTTGCCGCGAAACTGCTGAGCGAGTCCGAGCGGCAGGACATCGTTGCCTATCTTGCAGCGTATCCACGTTCGGGCGATCTAATGCAGGGGACCGGCGGTGTGCGCAAATTGCGGTGGGCACGTGAGGGCCGCGGCAAGAGTGGCGGGGTTCGCTTGATTTATTACTTCCACAGCGAGCGCATGCCGCTGTACCTGTTGACGGTCTTCGCCAAGGGCGACCGAGAGAATCTGAGTAAGAAGGAGCGCAACGAGTTGGCCGATCTGGTGAAGATTCTGGTCGACAACGCATTGAGGTAAAGACATGAGCGAGGCATTCGAGAGTATCCGGCGCGGGCTGAAACAAGCCATCGCGCACCAGCAGGGGCGCGGCACGGCGCGAGTACATCACATAGAGGATATTGACGTGCAGGCGCTGCGCACAAGGCTGAACCTCACGCAGGAAGAGTTTGCAGCTCGCTTCGGCATTCGGCTGGGTACCCTGCGTCACTGGGAGCGGGGTGATCGCAAGCCGCGCGGCACAGCGCTGGTGCTCCTGCATGTGATCGATCGGGCGCCTCGTGCTGTTCTGCGGGCGCTGTCCTGATCCCCAGGAGTTCCAGAGTGGATCACCTGCACCCCATGCAGGTACGCTTCCCTGGCCACGCTCCAATGTGCGAAAAGACATGGGGCTCGATGGTATTAGGGTTGTGGCATCAACGCAGGCACTACGGCAGCGGGCGCTCTCTCGAAAAGATCATGGCTGAGCGCCGATCGCCTTCACGAGCTTGGCCTTGTCATCGATGTCAGCGTGGACGAATGCCGTGAATTCCTCCGGCGTGGTCGAGACCAGCACCCCGGCCTCACCCGCCATGCGTTTCTGCGCCAGCGGGTCCGCCACGGCCTTGCGCAAGGCGGCGTTGAGCCTGTCGATGGCCTCGCGCGGCGTCTTGGCCGGCGCCATCAGCCCGTACCACTGGGTGAACTCATAGTCCGGCACGCCGGCCTCCATCATGGTGGGTAGCGCAGCGAACGTGGCGGAGCGCTCGCGCGAGGTGACCGCGATGGCGCGCAGCCGCCCGCGATCCATGTGCGGGGCGGCCGTCGTCGGCCCCGTGATGGCGAGATCCACCTGTCCAGCGAGCAAGTCGGCGGACATCGGTGCCGCTCCCCGGTAGGGAATGTGCATGAGCTTCACGCCGGTCTTGAGCTTGAGCAGCTCGACGCCGAGATGATTGAAGGCGTTGTGTCCCGAGGACCCGTAGTTGAGCTTGCCGGGGTTTGCTTTCGCGAGAGTCACCAGCTCTTTCACCGTCTTGACCGGTACGGACGGGTGCACCACGAGCAGGAAAGGAATGCGCGTGAACAGGCCGACGGGCAGGAAGTCCCGTCGCGGGTCGTAGGGCAGCTTGGCAGCGATGGACGCGCTGATGGTAAGCGCCGAGCTCCCCCACAGGGTGGTGTAGCCGTCCGGCGCGGATTTCGCTACATGATCCGTGCCGATCACGCCCGAGGCACCGTCGCGGTTGTACACCATGACTTTCTGCCCCAGGGTCTCGCTCATGGCATTGGCGGCCACGCGGGCGGAAATATCCGTAGCCGCACCCGGCGGGAAGGACACCACGATGGTGACCGGCCGTGACGGATAGTGCTCGGCCGCGGCCGCGATGGCCGCGGCCGCGGCCGTGGCGAGAAGCAGTCCGGCGAGCGCGCGACAAGTGCGATCGGGAACAACCGACGGACGGGCGGGATCAGGCTGGTCCATTTGGCATCGTCTCCGTAGGATTGCCGGGCGGTATCTCGAAGGGGAAAGCGGGCAGCATTCTTGGACGACGAACCCTCAGGTTAGCAATATCGCTGCGCGCGCGCCATGACGTTGGAACGCTCGACGCCACGGATAGCGGCAATGCGGCCGAAACTCCGGACGCACCGGCCGGTCTCTTGCCCGCACTGCCACCCATGACCGCCGCTGTCGTTCGCGCGCAGCGCCTCACGCGGACGAACGGGGGTGGCCGGCCGACCCTTGGGAGCGCTATATTCGTCCCTCGTAGCCAAATTTCTCAGGAGATCGACGTGTCCAGACTACCTCCGCTCGAAGAAGCGAGTGCCTCGCCCGAAGTCAAGGCGTTGTTCGAGCGCGATCTCGCCCGCGATGGGCAGATCCTCAACAGCACGCGGGTGGCGGCCTACCGCCCTGCCATCTCGAACGCGGCCAAGAATCTGGGCAAATCCATCGCTGACAGCGGCCTGATCGATCCCGCCTTGCGCAGCCTCGTGAAGGTGCGCATCGCGAGCCTCGTCGGCTGCGAGTTCTGAGTGGACATCAACGCTGCCGGCGGCAGCGAAGCGGGGGCGAGCGTGGAGAAGATCGCCGCTCTCGGCGATTACAAGGCGAGTCCCTTGTTCACCGAAGCCGAGCGCGTCGCGCTGGAATTCGCCGACGGCGCCTCCGCGACGCCGCACGACGTCTCCGAGGAGCTGTTCGCGCGCGTACAGGCGCACTACGACAACGCTCAGATCGTCGAGCTCGCGTACATCATCGCCACCGAGAACCTGACGAGCCGCTTCAACCGCAGTTTCCGGGTCGAGCCGCAGGGTTTCTTCTGCATCCTCCCGCCGGGCGGCGTCAGGAAACCCGGATTGCGCTAGGATTCGGGCCCGACGATCCCGATGGCGACCTTTCTCGCGGGTGCGTTCGCGCGAGCCTGAAAAGAGTCTGTGGCATTATTCCGTGCTCCGATGACGAAGCTCGATTTGAAGGGTCGATGTTGCCGATAGTCGACGCGCAGGTCCATATCTGGGCAGCCGATACGCCGCAGCGTCCATGGCCCCGGGGGCAGGGCGGTTTGAAACCGTTGCCGCCGCATCGGGCGGTGCCCATCTCCAGCGACAGTTTGCTGCGCGAAATGGACGCGCTCGGCATCGATCGTGCCTTCGTCATACCGCCCTCCTGGGAGGGAGAGCGCAACGATATCGTGCTGGCGGCGGCTCGGGAGCATCCGCACCGCTTTGCCGCGGTGGGGCGGCTCGACCTCGATGCGCCGCAGGCGCGAGAGCAGCTCGAGCGCTGGCTCGATCAGCCCGGCATGTTCGGCGTGCAGCTCACGTTCCAGACGCCGCTCAACGAAAAACCGCTCGTCGAGGGCCGCATCGAATGGCTGTGGCCCACGGCGGAGAAATTCGGTGTTCCCATCCACGTTTATCTGCCGCATCGCCATTTGCCGCTGATCGAGCGCGCGGCGGCGCGGCATCCCGGCCTGAAGGTCGCCATCAACCACCTCGCGCTTACTGGCGCGAAGAAGGACGACGAGGCCTTCGCCGATCTGGATAAGCTGCTCGCAATGGCGCGGCATCGCAACGTAGCGGTGAAGGCGAGCTGCTTGCCGCTGTACACCACCGATACCTATCCGTACCGGCGACTGCACCCGTATCTGCGGCGTGTGTACGACGCCTTCGGGCCGAAGCGCATGTTCTGGGGTACCGATCTGTCGCGACTGCCGTGTACGTATCGCGAGGGTTTGTCGATGTTCACTGAGGAAGTGCCGTGGCTCACCACGGTGGACAAGGAGTGGATCATGGGACGAGCCATATGTGAGTGGCACGGTTGGCACCTGCCCCGGAAGGGAGACAATGGGGATGCATAAGCTGACGTCGCAATGGATCGCGCTCGTCCTGGCCGCGTCGTGTGCGTTCGGCGCCTGGGGCCAGGCGGGCAAGGGCGGTGGAGAGTATCCGGCCAAGCCGGTACGCATCGTGGTCGGGTTTGCGCCCGGTGGGGGAACGGATATCGTTGCGCGCCTGTTCGCACAGAAGTTCACGGCGGCGTGGGGGCAAAACGTCCTGGTCGACAACCGCCCGGGGGCCGGCGGCAACATCGGCACGGACATCGTCGCCAAATCGGCCGGCGACGGCTACACGCTCCTCATGACGGTGCCGTCTCACGCCATCAACCCGAGCCTTTACGGCAAGCTTCCCTACGATGCTGTCAAGGATTTCGCACCGATCAGCATGGTCGGGGCCGGGCCCAACTTGATCACCGCCCATCCATCGCTCGCCGCCCACTCCGCGCGTGAAGTCGTCGCGTTGGCGCGCGCCAAGCCTGGGCACCTGAACTATGCCTCGACCGGCACCGGCACCGCGCAGCATCTGGCGATGGAGCTGTTCTGCTCGATGGCCGGCATCAAGATCGTTCACGTGCCTTACGCCGGTGGTGCACCCTCGACGGCGGCGGCAATGGCGGGCGAGGTGCAGATCTTGACGAGCACCCTGCCGAGCACGCTCAGCTATGTACGCAGCGGCAGGCTCAAAGCGCTCGGCGTCACGGGCGCGCGCCGCACGCAAATCGCGCCCGATCTGCCGACGATCGCGGAGGCGGCGGGCCTTCCCGGTTACGAGGCCGATGTGTGGTACGGCCTGCTGGCGCCGGCGGGAACGCCGCAATCGATCGTCAGGAAGATAAATCGCGAAATCGAAGGGCTGATGCAGCTACGCGACGTGCAGGAGCGGCTGATGGCCCTGGGCTTCGAACCGCGTCGCAACACGCCCGAGCAGTTCGCACAGACCATCACAGCGGAGATCGTGAAATGGGGCAAGGTGGTTCGCGAGTCGGGCGCACGCCCCGATTGATCCATCGATAGGAAACACAGGTGTCGGCCGCCGCAATCGACCAGGTCGAAGTCGCCGTGATCGGCGCGGGGAGCGTCGGCATCGCGGTGGCCTATTACCTCGTCGTCGAGCGCGGGCGGCGGCGCGTAGCGCTGATCGATTGCCGGCCCGCGATGAGCTTCACTTCCGCGCGCTCCGGTGAGAACTACCGCAACTGGTGGCCGCATCCGGTGATGACGGCCTTTACGGACCACTCGATCTCGCTCATGGAGCAGATCGATCGCGCATCCGGCTCGCGCCTGGACATGACGCGGGGCGGATATGCGCTCGCCTCCCGCCGCGAGCGGCCGGAAGACCTCATCAGCAGCTTGTACCGAGGCTATGACGGCGCGCCGGGCCAGGTCCGTCTGCACGAATCGGCAGCCGCGGAGTATCGGCCGTCTCAGCGTGGGCCGTGGGCCGATGCGCCTGACGGCGTCGATGTCTTGTTGAACCGGGCGCTCATCCGGCGGAACTTCCCATCGTTTGCGCGGGACGTGGCCAGCGTGATCCACATCCGGCGCGCGGGCTCGTTCAGCGCTCAGCAACTGGGCCAATTCATGTTGGAAGCGCTGGCCGAAGCAGGCGTGCGAGTGCGCCGCGCGGAAGTGCGCGCCATCGCCGCGGCGCCGGCCTTCGATATCGAGATGACCTCCGAGGGCGGCGCGCAGCGCGTGACGGCGGAGCGCATCGTCAACGCGGCCGGACCTTTTGTCCGGGATATCGGCGCGATGCTCGGCGAGGACTTGCCCGTGCGCTGCGTGTACCAGCAGAAGATCTCGTTCGAGGATCGCTCGGGCGCGATCCCGCGCGACATGCCCTTCGCGATCGATCTCGACGGACAGCATCTCGCGTGGAACGACGAAGAGCGCGAGCTTCTGGCCGGCGACCCGGCCGCGCGCCGCCTGCTCGAGCCCATGCCCGGGGGCGTACATTGTCGTCCCGACGGTCGCGTCGACGGCACGAGAATCAAGCTGGGCTGGGCATACAATGCGCAAGCGTCCGACCCGCACGCCGAGGAGCCGCTCGATCCGAATTTCCCGGACGTCGTGTTGCGCGCCGCCAGCCGCCTGTATCCGGCATTGGCTGCGTATGTCGGCCGCTTGCCGCGGGGGCTACACCACTACGGAGGCTACTACGCCATGACCGAGGAGAACTGGCCGTTGATCGGGCCCATGCGGACCACCGGCGCATTCCTCGCCGGCGCGTTGTCGGGGTTCGGATCGATGGCCGCGTGTGCCGCGGGCTCGGTTTGCGCCTCGTGGGCAGCCGGTTCGCCCGTGCCCGATTACGCAAAAGCGTTGTCCGGCGCTCGTCATGCCGACGCTGCATTGATGGCCGAATTGGCCCAGCTCGGCAAGGGCAGCCTCTAGGAGCCTGTCGGACTTGATTTCGCGCGATGCGTTGCGCCCACAACGCCCGCAGGCAAGGCGCTCGGTGCAGACCAATATCGGGAATATTGGCAAGCCGAGCAATGCCGCATGCTGGCGTTATGGGCGCAACCCGAAGGGACGGGGCGCTTTTCGCGCACGGCGGTGTCGGACGACTTGCCGATAGTCTCGCTATCGGCTGCGTCGTCCTCCTAGCCCTGCGCGAAAATCGCCTCCGTCGCACACGTGAAATCAAGTCCGACAGGCTCCTAGAACCTTTTTTCGTGCCTGCGAGTCCGACAGCGATGGACGTATCCCACGACGTAGCGATCATAGGCGGCGGTGTCATCGGCTGTGCCGCGGGATACTTCTTGCGCCGCGCTGGTGTTGCGCGCGTCTGTGTCATCGAGCCCGATCCGACGTATGCCAAGGCGGCGAGCCCGATCGCGACAGGGGGTTGTCGGCGGCTGTTCGCGCTGCGCGAGAACATCCTGATGTCGCAGTTCAGCATCGAGTTCTTCAAGAGCTTCGCTCACCATGTCGCGCTCGACGGCGAGGCTGCGGACGTGCAATGGCGCGAGGAGGGCTATCTGTTCGTCGTCGGCGCTGGCCACGAGCGCGTGCTCGAAGCGAACTTTCGCGTGCAGCACGAATCGGGCGTGAAGGTCGAGCTCATGGATCGCGAGGCCCTTGCAGCCCGCTATCCGTGGATGCGCTGCGAGGATCTCACGCTCGGCGTGCTGTCCCCGGAAGACGGCTGGCTCGACCCCAATAGCGTGTTGCAGGGTTTCCGCAGGAAGGCCCAGGCGTTGGGGGTCGAGTTCCGGCGCGACCGCGTGGTCGAGCTGCACGTCGGCGCGCGGCGAGTCTCCCAGATCGAGCTGGCGTCCGGGATGCGCATAAGGCCCGAGGCCGTCGTCAATGCCGCCGGCTGTTGGGCGGCCTCCATCGCCAAGCTCGCGGGCATGGATCTGCCCGTAAATCCCATGCGCCGGTTCGAGCACTACGTCGAGCTCGCCACGGATCTGCCTCGCATGCCGCTCATCAAGGACCCCGATCGGTTGGTCATCCGTCCCGAAGGCAAGGGTTACGCGGTGGGCCTGGTCTATTCGGACGAGCCGCGCGGCTTCAACTTCGACGTCGATCCGAGCTACTTCGAACGTGTGGTGTGGCCGGCGTGTGCGAAGCGCATTCCGGCCTTCGAGGGACTGAAGCTCAAGCGCGAATGGGCCGGGCTCTATGACGAATGCGAGTTGGACGGAAACATGATCCTGGGCAATTGGCCCGGCAAGCTCGACAACTTTTTCGTCGCCTGCGGCTTTTCGGGGCATGGTCTGATGCACGCGCCCGCGGTCGGACGGGCGCTCGCGGAGCTGATCGTGCGAGGCCGGTTCGAAACCATCGACCTCGCTCGAATGGGCTACCAGCGCGTGCGGGACAGGGTTCCCTACGCCGAGAGAGGCATCATCTGAGCGGGTGCTGCGAGGTCTTTGCCTCGCGGCTATGCGCCGTTTGCGAAGCTCTTTCCAAGCCCAGGGTGGAATCGAAGATCGGATGACCATGCGCCATTACTCCGACCAGGATCTCAAGGATCTCATCACCGTGCCGGAAGCGGTTGCCGCGCTGGAGGCGGCTTTCGCGGCGTACGCGCGCGGCGAGGCGAGCGCTCAACCACGACACACCATCGGCGCCGGGCCGATCGAGCTCAGCACGATGTCCGCGATTCTGCCGGCGGCGCGTTACTGTGCGGCAAAAGTCTATACTCGCATGGGAAGCGGCTATAGCTTCGTCGTCTTGCTGTTTTCCGCCGAAGACGGCCGCATCCTCGCGACCTTGGACGCGGGCGAGCTCACCAAGCTGCGCACTGCGGCGGTGTCGGCGCTGGCGGCGCGTTACATGGCGCGCAAGGATGCGCGCCGACTGGTCGTGTTTGGCTCGGGCCGGCAGGCCGGAGCGCACATCGGCGTCTTGCCCAGGGTGCTCGACCTGGAGCGCATCGATGTCGTCAGCCGCGGCGATGCGCGCACATTCTGCGAGCGCATGACCCGGGAAGCCGGCGTGCCCGTGACACAGTCGCGAACGGAAGATGCGCTGGCGCGCGCGGACATCATCGTCACCGCGACGCGCTCGATGACGCCGCTGTTTCCCGGAGAGCTGCTGCCGCAAGGCGCGTTCATCGCCGCGGTCGGCTCGGCCGTGCCGAGCGCCGCGGAGATCGGAGCGGACAGCATCAGGCGTTGCGACCGGATAGCCGTCGAGGCGCTCGACCATGCCCAGCACGAGGCCGGCGATCTCATTCAGGCGGTCGATTCGGCGCCGCTGCACTGGGATCGCGTGCTCACGCTCGGCGACATGGTCATCGGCCGCGCCCTGGGCAGAGCGTCGGACCAGGAGATCACGTTCTTCAAGTCCGTCGGGTCCGCGCTCGAGGACGTCGCCGTCGCGGCGCTTGCGTACGAGAAGCTCGCAGCATGAAACGGGGCTCGGCATGGGGCTCAATCGGCAGACGACACGAGTGGGAGACTTCATGATCATGCAGGCCGCCAGCAAGACTGCAACCTTCGCCCTCGTCGGCGCGGCTTCGTTGCTGCCGTGCGTGCCGCACGCGCAGTCATACCCGGCGAAGCCGATCCGAGTCATCGTGCCGTTCGCGCCGGGCGGGGTTGCCGACGTGGTTACGCGAACCGTGACGCCCAGGCTCGCGGAAGCATTGCGCCAGCAAGTCCTGATCGACAATCGGGGCGGCGCCGGCGGTACGATCGGCACTGAAATCGGCGCGAAGGCGCCGCCGGACGGCTATACCCTGACGATACCGGCGGCAAGCCACACCACCACGCCGGGGCTTTACAGGAAGCTGCCTTTCGATCCGGTGAAGGACTTCTCCGGCATAACCCAGCTGGTGACGGTTCCCTACCTGCTGGTCGTGCATCCGTCGCTGCCCGTGCGCAACGTGAGGGAATTCATCGTGCTCGCGAAATCGAAATCGAACGAGCTTGCCTACGGCTCCGCCGGCAACGGCAGCTCCAATCATCTCGCGGGCGAGCTGTTCAAGATCATGTCCGGCGCGCCGGTCACGCACGTGGCGTACAAGGGGAGCGCACCGGCGATGACGGATCTGCTCGGCGGCCACATCGGCTTCATGTTCGATGCGATCAACACGTCGCTGCCCCACATGAAGACCGGGCGCATTCGTGCCCTGGGCATCGGCACGCTCAAGGCGTCGCGCGTCGCGCCGGAAGTCCCGACCATCGCGAGCCAGGGACTGCCCGGCTACGAGGCGAATACGTGGATCGGCGTGCTCGCGCCGGCTGCGACCCCGCGCGAGATCGTCCATCGCCTCAACGCGGAGCTGGTGAAGGTCCTCAAGGCTCCCGACATCCAGGAGCGCATGTCGAGCCAGGGCGCGGAGCCCGTCGGCAGCTCACCCGAGCAGTTCGATGCGTTCGTGCGCTCGGAGGTGACGAAGTGGGCCAAGGTGATTCGCGACGCGAAAGTGCCCTTCGCTGATTGATGAGCGCTGCGAATCGAGCGGCAACGGTACTTGCAGCTCAGGGATCATCGAGCGCATGACCAGTTCCGATAGCCGCTGCGAATTGAGCGCCAATGCTACATTTCGAACGTGAGAAGACGGGGGAACGGCGCATGAAGTACGTAGTGAATCTCTTGCTTTCGTTCGTCACGGTCTTGGCTGCGTTGCGCGCTGACGGGCAGGCCTATCCGGTGCGCCCCGTTCGTGTCGTGGTGCCGTGGCCCGCGGGCGGATCGAACGACAGCGTCGCGCGCATCGCGGCACAGCGACTCCAGGCTGCCATGGGCGGTTCGTTCGTGATCGACAACCGTGCCGGCGGCGCAGGGACGATCGGTGCTGCGCTGGTCGCCAAGGCGCCGGCGGACGGCTACACGTTGATGGCCCACTCAGCCACCCACGTTGCCAACGCCACCACCTACAAGTCGCTGCCTTATCGGACGTTCGAGGATTTCACGCCGATCGCGTTGCTCTCGTCGCAGCCGGCCGTGTTGGTCGTGCATCCGTCCCTGCCGGTGAAGACGACGCGCGAGCTCATCGATCTGGCGAAGCGGCGGCCGGGCCAGATCAATTACGCCTCGTCGGGTAACGGCAGCGCGCCGCACCTCATGATGGCGCTGTTCACGACGCTGGCGAGGATCGAGCTGGTGCACGTAGCGTATCGGGGCGGCCCGCCCGCGATGACTTCGCTCGTGGCGGGCGAGACCCAGGCTTCCGTCGCGACGCTGCCGAACGCATTGCCGCAGATCGGCGCGGGCCGCCTGCGCGCCCTCGGCGTCACGATGGCGAAGCGTTCGCTCAGCGCGCCGAACATCCCGACCATCGCGGAATCCGGCCTGCCCGGCTACGAAATGAATCCCTGGATTGCCCTTTTCGGTCCCGCCGGTCTCGACCGCGATCTCGTGGACACGCTCAACGCCACGCTCGCCAAGGCGCTGCGCGAGCCGGACGTCGCGAAAACGATGCTGGCGCAAGGGCTCGAGCCCTGGATAGGTACCCCGGCGGAGCTCGCGCAGCGCATGCGCTCCGACCATGACAAGCTCGCGAAGCTCATCACTTCGATCGGCGTCACGACCGAGTAGCACGCTCCCAGCCGCGCCGGGAGGCAGGGCGGCGGAACAGCGACGCTGCGTCGAGCACAGCAAGAAGTCGCGCCGATTGCGCGCTCTTCTCGATCGCCGCGACAGCCCTTGAGGACCGCGCGACTCAGCGAGCCGCGATTACCACGAGCAGCTCGACAGCGCGACGCCTCCTCAGTCTTCATAACAGCCTTGAGTGATCGCAGTTCGACCCCCGTCGACGACGATGTTCGCGCCGTTCACGTAGGACGACCATTCGGATGCAAGGAACAGCGCGACGCGAGCGACATCTTCGGGCATTCCGGTTCGGCCCAGCGGCGTCACGCGGATTCGCGAGGCGTCTTCCGGCCGCGCGCGTCGATGCGTGTCGCGTATCCCACCGGTCGAGATGCAGTTGACGCGAATGCCGTATCCGCCGAGATCGTGCGCCATGACGTGAGCGAGCGGAATCAATCCGCCCTTCCCGGCCGAATAGGCAGCGAGCGAGGGATTGCCGAGAAAGCCGTCGATCGATGCATGATGGATGATGGCGCCCGCGGGCGATTTCTTCAGCAACGGCAAGAAGCGTTGCGAGCAGACGAACGCGGCGCTGAGATTGCGTGCGATCATCCGCTGCCACGTCTCGTCGGTGGTGGCTTCGAAGCGCTGCTTGATCGTGCGCCCCGCGAGATTGAAGAGAACGTCCACGCGTTGGAGCAGCCGCTCGCACTGGCCGACGACGCCCGCGACCGCGTTCGAGTCGGTTACATCGGCGAGGAAGTGCGGTAACTCGGCGCTCGCGGCAGCATCGTCTGACCAGCCCTCGCGGCTGTCGTCGATGCAGATGACCTTCGCGCCTTCGCGCGCGAACAGCGCCGCGCTGGCGCGGCCGATGCCGTACGGATTGCCGGTGACGACGGCGATCTTGTCCTTGAGCATCATCGAGCGTTTCCCTTCTGCGTAGCGAAGCGGTGATTTTGGCCCCGATTGCCGCGGCCCGCACGATTCCGGCGCAGGATCATGGGTGAGCGCGACACCGAGTAGTCGTTTGGGGACACCAGTTGCCTTCGGCGCTGCGAGCAAACCTCGCCGTCATGCTGGCGTTCCCTATTCCTGGCAGGACGCTTCAATTCTCTTCGACGCCGCGGTCAACCCTCAGCCGCCGGCTCGCAAGCTTGCCCGCCCCGCCAGCGCACGCCTGCCGGCGGTCGCGGCGCCTACGACGCCGAACCGAAGGTGCGGTAGAAGCCCGCATCTGTTCCCAGAGTGCCAAAAACGTCGCATCGCAATCGCAATCAGTATCGCTTTCAGTTGCGCCTTCGGCGGCAGCCACGCATACTCGATCGAGCCGACACTGCGGCGAGTACGGTGGCGTCCGAGCGCCGTGCGCAAATGCTTGGGCGATGTAAGGAGCGCGCACATGGCCTCGCTTCGCATCAATCCGATTTCGCACCCTCGTCGCCAGCGTGGGTGGCTGCGCGCGCCGTTCCGCGGCGGCAAACGTCTGGTCACTCGCCTGGTAGCGCAGGCGCTCGGCGTCATCGCGCATGGGCCCGCGCGCGAGCGGGCGGTATTGTTCGAGCCGCTCGAACCGCGCCTGTTGCTCGCCGCGGATCCGCTTCCCGCGCTTGTCGAGGACAGCGCGGCGATCGCGACCGCGCAGGCTTACGCGCCGGACGCGGGGCCGCGTATCGAATTCGCTACCGATTCCCCTGCGGGTGCGCTCGACGCGGTTCTGCACGCAGCGATGACCCGCATGCACGGCGCGAATCCCGCGCGGATCGAAATCGCCGATCTCGCGGGGCCTTATCTGGCGCGGGCGAGCGGCGACGTGATCCGCATCGACGCCGACGGCGGCGGCTACGGTTGGTTCGTTGACCCGACCCCGTCCGACGATGCCGAGTTCACCTTCGACGCCGATCGACAGACATGGGCCGCACGCAATGACGGTCCGGCGGCAGGGCGAATCGACCTGCTCAGCGTGCTGATGCACGAGATCGGCCACCTCTCCGGCACGCCGCACGCCGCCGAGGACGCCGTTGCGAGCGATGCCATGCACGCGGACCTGGGCGCAGGCGTGCGGCGTACTGCGCCGAGCGGCGTTCATCCTGACGCTGGTTCGAATGCGCGGGCGGCGCTTGGCGAGCCGGCCTCGGGTCCTACGACCGAGCCGTCGAACCCGCTCGGCGAGCCCTTGATCCTCGTACCGACCGTCACCTGGATCGGCGGCGACGGCTTCTGGGACGTGGGCTCCAATTGGAGCACCGGCGTGGCGCCGGGCATCGCCGACGACGTGTTGATCGATCGCGCCGGAGCGATCAACGTCATCACCGTGCGCAGCGCGGCCAGCGTCCGCAGCCTGCTCAGCAACGAAGACATCGTGCTTCAGTCGGGGAGCCTGACGCTCGCGGCCGACTCGGAGATCAACGGCAGACTCACCCAGGCCGGCGGGACGCTAGGGGGCGCGGGTGCGTTGACGCTCACCGGCGCCTATGACGTGACCGGTGCCAGCACCCTCGCCGGTAGCGGCACGCTGGTCACGCAAGGCACGAGCACGGTCAGCATGAGCGCCGCCAACGCGAACCTCGCGTTCTCGGGCGGCAAGACGTGGATCAATCAAGGCACGCTCACCATCGGCGGCGACGATGCGATCTATTTTGGCCTAGGCGCCCCCGGAGGGGGCAGCAATGTCCTTACCAATGCCGCCGGTGCAACGCTCAATCTTTCCAGCACCAACGCCAACCCGCTCAATTTCTGGACCGGCGCTGCGACGCTGGACAACGCCGGCACCTTGAACCACACGTTGACTGGAACGCACGCCATCCACGGCAACATCGTGTTCAACAATGCCGGGACGCTGAACGTCGATGCAGGGGTGCTGAACGTCGGCGGCGGCAGGGGGGCGGGGCTCTACGCGGTCGACGCCGGTGCGACCCTAGGCTTTACCGCCGGCACGCGCACGCTGGATGCCGGCAGCGCGCTCGCCGGGGCGGGGCAACTGGTCGTGTCCGCCGCGACGGTGAACGCGAACGAGGCGCTCGATATCGCCGTGCGTCTCGCCGGCGGCACGCTGAATCTCAATGCGCAAACGACGCTGCCGAGCCTCGTCATGAGCGCCGGCACGCTGGGGGGCACGGGCGCGGTGACGGTGAGCGGGGCGTTCGATGTCAGCGGCAACGCGACCCTGAGCGGCTCGGGCAGCTTCACGACCCAGGGCGCGAGCACGCTGAGCATC
>JADLAC010000054.1 GCA_020848435.1 Burkholderiales bacterium
CCGAGCAACGCAGCATGCGGGCGTTATGGGCGCAACCCGAAGGGACGGGGCGATTTTCGCGCATGGCGGTGTCGAACGACTTGCCGATAGTCTCGCTATCGGCTGCGTCGTCCTCCTAGCCCTGCGCTAAAATCGCCTCCGTCGCACACGTGAAATCAAGTCCGACAGGCTCCTAGCCTGTCGGAGTTGATTTCGCGCGATGCGTTGTGGGCGCAACCCGAAGGGACGGGGCGGTTTTCGCGCACGGCGGTGTCGGACGACTTGCCGATAGTCTCGCTATCGGCGGCGTCGTCCTCCTAGCCCTGCGCGAAAATCGCCTCCGTCGCACACGTGAAATCAAGTCCGACAGGCTCCTAGCTAGGGACCGATGCCATGACCATTCGGAACACACTGAGCGCCTGGGCGGCGGCTGCGCTGCTCGCCGGCATTGCAGCGGCGCCTGCGCAGGCGAGCGAGGCGCGCGACCACGACCGCGCGCGCCGGGCGCTCGAGGCTGGCGAGATTCTGCCGTTACGAACGATACTCGATCGCGTCGAGCGCGAGATGCCGGGACAGGTGATCGAGGTCGAGCTCGAACGCGACTCGGGACGCTGGTTCTACGAGATCAAGGTGTTGCGCGCCGGCGGATCGCTGGTCAAACTCAAGGTCGACGCCCGCGACGGCACCGTGCTCGGTGCGAAACAGCGCGGCGCGGATCATCGCGACCGATCCGGAGCGCCCTGATGCGTATTTTGGTGGTGGAGGACGAGCCGGTACTTGCCGCCCAACTCGCCGAGGCGCTGCGCGCCGCGGATTATGCCGTGGATGTCGCGCATAACGGTATCGATGCGCACCACGCCGGCGCGAGCGGCGAGTACGATGCCGTCATTCTCGACCTCGGCCTGCCGCAGCTCGATGGCTTGAGCGTGCTCAAGCGCTGGCGTGCGGCAGGGCGAGCCATGCCGGTGCTGATACTCACCGCGCGCGACAACTGGCATGAGAAGGTCGGCGGTATCGACGCCGGCGCCGACGATTATCTGACCAAGCCCTTTCATGTCGAAGAGCTGCTCGCGCGCCTGCGGGCGCTCATCCGCCGCTCGGGCGGGCACGCCAGCGCGGAGCTCGTCTGCGGTCCGCTCGTGCTGGATACGCGCAGCAGCCGGGTCAGCGTCGACGGGCGCGCGGTTGCCCTGACGAGCCACGAATACCGCGTGCTGGCATTCCTCATGCATCATCGCAACCAAATCGTCTCGCGCAGCGCGCTGATCGAGCACATCTATGCACAGGATTTCGATCGCGACTCGAACACCGTGGAAGTATTCATCGCGCGCTTGCGCAAGAAGCTGCCCGCCGGGCTGATCGAGACGGCGCGCGGCCTGGGATACCGCATCGTCTGCCCGCAATGAAGCGCCTGCGCGGGCTGCGGGGCTCGTTGCGGGTCCGCTTGCTGGCTGGA
This sequence comes from Burkholderiales bacterium, assembly GCA_020848435.1. Taxonomy (GTDB): domain Bacteria; phylum Pseudomonadota; class Gammaproteobacteria; order Burkholderiales; family WYBJ01; genus WYBJ01. Next base: position 1,436 of record JADLAC010000054.1, read on the forward strand.
ACGCTCGCCTGGATCGTCGTGTCGATCGTTGTCGCGGGTTTCGGGCTGGCAAGTCTTTTCCGCCAGCACGTCGAGCGCCAGTTTCACGCCGAGCTCTCCATCCATCTCGATCAGCTCACCGCCAACCTGGTGCAAGACGCGCAGGGCGGTGTCGCGCTCAGCATGCCGCTGAGCGATCCGCGCTTCAGCAAGCCCTACTCGGGTCTCTACTGGCAGATCGATCGCCTGCCGAGCGACCGAAGCACCGGCGCGGCCGGCGTATTGCGCTCGCGCTCGCTGTGGGACGGCGTGCTCGATCTGCCTCCGGCCGCGGTGGCTCGCGGTGAGCTCGAGCGCCATCGCTTGGCCGGTCCCGAGGGCAAACCGCTCGGTGCGGTCACACGTACCGTCTTCGCGCAGGCGCGGCCGGACCACCCGGTGCGCCTGGCCGTGGCCGCGGACGAGGCGTTGATGATGGAACCCGTGGCGCGCTTCAGCGGCGCGCTGTGGCTCGCGCTTGCCCTGTTGGGGTTGGGGCTAGTGGCCGCGGCCGTGATCCAGGTCGTGGTCGGCTTGGCGCCGCTACAGCGCTTGCAGCGCGGCCTCGCGGCGGTGCGCGCGGGCCGCGCGCAGAAGCTCGAAGGCGAATACCCGGCCGAAGTCGAGCCGCTGGTGCAGGACTTCAATGCCGTGCTCAGCCAGAACGCGGACATCGTCGCGCGCGCGCGCACGCACGCCGGCAATCTCGCGCATGCGCTCAAGACGCCCTTGAGCGTGCTCGCCAACGCGGCCAACGCGGCCGGCGCGGCTGAGGCAGACGGGAAGCTCGCTGCGCTGGTGCGCGAACAAGTGGAAACGGCGCGAAAGCACGTCGACTACCATCTGCGCCGGGCGCGCGCCGCGGCTGCCGTGCGCATACCGGGCGCACGCACGCCATTGCGGCCAGTGGCAGAGGGGCTCGTGCGAGCCATGCGCCGCATCCATGCCGCGCGCAACCTCGACATCGTCATCGCGCCGCTCGCCGCGGAGCTCGCGTTCGGCGGCGAGGAGCAGGACCTGCAAGAGATGCTCGGCAATCTGCTCGACAACGCCTGCAAGTGGGCGACGCGACGGGTGGAGCTGCGCGCGCTGCAAGACGCGTCGATGCTCGTCATCGTCATCGACGACGATGGGCCGGGGATCGCGGAAGAGCAGCGCCAGCACCTCTTGCGCCGCGGCGCGCGTGCCGACGAGCAGACACCCGGCTCGGGCCTGGGCCTGGCGATCGTGGATGAGCTGGCGCGCCTGTACGGCGGCGGCATCGAGCTGGCGACATCGCCCGCAGGCGGCCTGCGGACGGTGCTGAGCTTGCCGCGGGCGTGATCGCCGAGAATCGCTGCACCACGAAGGCGGCCCAAGCCCGGTACACGTGCTATTCGAGCTTGATCCCGGCCTGCTTGACGACGCGCCCCCACTTCGCCGATTCGGCGCGAATGAACTTGGCGAAGGACTCCGGGCTGTCGCCGATGATGTCGTTGCCTTGGGCGGCGACTTTCTCTTTCACGTCGGGCTGGTTGAGCGCGCGCACCATGGCCTGGTTCAAACGCTCCACGATGTCGCGCGGCAGCTTCGCCGGCCCGACGATGCCGTTCCAGTTGAGCGACTCGAAGCCGGGCAAGCCGGATTCGGCCATGGTCGGCGTGTCGGGCAGGATCGAAAGGCGCTTGGCCCCCGTCACGGCCAGCAGCCGTACGCGGCCGGCCTTGGCGAATCCCAGCGTATCGACCGAAGTCGAGAAGGTCATCGACACCTGGCCGCCGATCAGCTCAGGCATTATGGGACCGGTGCCCTTGTAGGGTACGTGCAGCATGTCGATGCCGGCGAGGAGCTTCATCAGCTCGCCGTTCATGTGCGATATCTGGCCCACGCTCGCGGACGCATAGGTGAGCTGGCCGGGGCGCTTCTTCGCGATCGCGATCAGCTCGGCCACGTTGTTCGCCGGAATGGACGGATGCGTGAGCAGGAACGAGGGGCCGCCGATCAGGTTGGTGATCGGCGTGAAGTCGTTGAACGGATCGTACGGCATCTTCTTTTGCAGGTGCGGCAGGATGGTGAGCATGCCGAGATTCGCGATGACGGTCGTATAGCCATCGGGCGCCGCTCGCGCCACCTGTTCCGCGCCCAAGGTGCCGGAGGCGCCCGGGCGGTTGTCGACGATCACCTGCTGGCCGAAGAACTCGGGCAGCTTGGCGCTGATCACCCGGGCGGCATAGTCGGAAGGCCCCCCCGGCGGAAACGGCACCACGATCCGGATCGGCCGGTTGGGAAACGGCTGTGCCCAGGCCGCGGCGCCGGCCGCCCCGAGCACCACCACAAGCAACGCCTGACCGAGCAAGCCGCGGTTCATCCTATCGTCCTCCGTGGTTGATTGTTGTCGCCCGCCATGCCGCGCCGCGGGCGTCGTGACGAGGCGCCAGCGTGCGCCTAGGCGCCTGACCGGCGAATCAGTCGAGGATAAACCACGCCGTCGCCGCGAGCGTACATCCATTCCATTTCCTCCTTGCTGAGATACTCCGGCCGGGTGCCCTTCGCGGCGCACAGCAGCTCGACCATGATCTGGCGCTTCGTCTCGGCATGGTACACGTTCACCCGGTGATAGCACTCCGAGACGTTGCGCCCGAGTACCGTGATGCCGTGGCGCTTCATGACGATGCAATTGGTATCCTGGATGAAGGTCTTGATCGGTGCGACGTCTTCCTCGACGTTCAGATGCGCCGGCAGGTAGGCGAGCGGCTTCTGCATGAGGTAGGCCAGCGTCAAGGAGAAGCTGCGGATCTCGCCGCAGCCCGCGGCGAGCAGGGCGATGGTCTCGTCGTGGTGCAGGTGAATGACGCAATTGACATCGGCCCGCAGGCGCAGGATTTCGCGGTTCATCTGGTGGCCGACGCTGGTAGCGGCGTTACCGTACAGGATGCGCCCGCACGGGATATCCGTGATCACGAGATCTTCGAGCGTCATCTCCTCGAGCGATACGCCGGCCGGCTTGGCATAGGCGATCCCATCGGGATAATCGGCATGCGCGACCCGGATCACCATGCCGCCGAGCGTGCTCTGGACGTAGCCGCGGTTGGCCAGGCGGTGGGCATAACGCACGTACGTCTCGCCGATGACGCGGTCGAGCTGCACCGCCGGGTCGGGGGCGTATTCGTTGACGAGGTAGTCGCTCGCGCGATCGTTCATCTCGGATCCCGAATCGAGAGCTCGGTGGGCGTTTCGTTGCCTGCGCATGGTAGCACCGTCGCGCCGTGCGCGGCGGCGTAGCGTTCGGCTTGAGGCGCGCGCCCCGCGCGGCTTATGATCGCAACCAGATATGGAGAACGCGCACGCGGCTGCACGGGCGCTTCGCCGCGCGCGTTTCGCATGACGGACGGCGGGCGCGCCGCCAAGATCCCGACCGTGCGAGCTTCGGCGACGGACTTTCGTGCCGCCATGATCGCTTGCTCGGCGGGTGCACCTCGACCGCCTAGGAACAACGACGTGAATCCTTTCGAACAGCATCTCGGCAAGAATCCCGCCAACCACGTTCCGCTGTCGCCGCTCAGCTTTCTCGCCCGCTCGGCGGAGGTCTACCCGGACAAGGCCGCGCTGATTCATGGCTCGTTGCGCCAGAGTTGGGCCGAGACCTATCGGCGCTGCCGCCGGCTCGCATCGGCCTTGACGCTGCGCGGCGTAGGCCGCGGGGATACCGTGGCGGTGCTCGCGCCCAATACGCCTGCCATGTACGAAGCCCATTTCGGCGTGCCGATGGCGGGCGCCGTGCTCAATACCATCAACATCCGGCTCGATGCCGCGACCATCGCGTTCATCCTCCAGCACGGCGGCGCGAAAGTCCTGCTGGTGGATCGCGAATTCGCCGGCGTCGCCGCCGAAGCATTGGCGCGGCTGTCGAACCGGCCGTCACTCGTGCGCATCGACGATCCGCTGTACCAGGGGCCCGGCGCGACCATTGGCGACATCGACTACGAAGCCTTGCTCGCGCAGGGCGACGGCGGCTATGCGTGGCGGCTTCCCGAGGACGAATGGCAGGCGATCGCGCTCAACTACACCTCCGGGACCACGGGCAATCCCAAGGGTGTGGTGATTCATCACCGCGGCGCCTACCTCAACTGCTTCGGCAACGCGGTGGCCTCCGCGATGGCCGCCAACTCGGTCTACCTGTGGACCTTGCCGATGTTCCATTGCAACGGCTGGTGCTTCACCTGGACGATGGCGCTGCTTTCCGGAACCAACGTCTGCCTGCGCCGGGTCGAGACGCAGGCGATCTTTCAAGCGATCGACGAGCATCGCGTCACCCACCTGTGCGGCGCGCCCGTCGTGCTCAACATGATGATCAACGCACCGGCGGCCGAGCGAGCGCTGGTCGATCACCCGCTGGAGGCGATGACCGGCGGTGCGGCGCCGCCCGCCGCGGTGATCGCGCGCATGGAGGAGATGGGCATCGCGGTGACGCATCTCTACGGCCTCACCGAGACCTACGGGCCGACCGTGGCGTGTGCCTGGCACGAGGCGTGGGACGAGTTGCCGCTGGATGCGCGCGCGCGGCTGAAAAGCCGGGTCGGGGTGCGCAAGGCGAACATGGAGGCGGTGACGGTGATCGACCCGGCCAGCATGCAGCCCGTGCCTTGGGATGGCGCGACGCTGGGCGAGATCATGATGCGCGGCAACGTCGTGATGCGCGGGTATTTCAAGAACCCGCAGGCGACCGACGAGGCTTTCGCCGGCGGTTGGTACCATACCGGCGATCTCGGCGTCGTTCACCCCGACGGCTACATCCAGGTGAAGGATCGCTCCAAGGACATCATCATTTCCGGCGGCGAGAACATCTCATCGATCGAGCTCGAGGATGCGCTCTACCAACATCCGGCGGTGCTGGAGGCGGCGGTCGTGGCACGCCCGGACGAGCACTGGGGCGAGACGCCGTGTGCATTCGTCGCGCTCAAGGAGGGCGCGGACGCGACCGCGGCGGACATCATCGCGTTCTGCCGCGAACGCCTCGCGCACTTCAAGATCCCGAAGACCGTGGTGTTCGGGCCGTTACCGAAGACGGCGACCGGCAAGGTGCAGAAATTCGTGCTGCGCGAGCGGGCGCGGGAGACCTCGGACCCCGCGCGCACGTGACGGTTCTGTCCGCTACGCAAACCTGCTATTGTCGATCTGGCCGCCAGCTTCAGCCAAACGGGGGCATCGGCCGATGCTCGGCACGTGGCCGCCCGCGGCTAGCATGCGCGGACCGGGCGGCAGGGCTTCCGGCTCGGTCGCGCACGCCACGCGGTCATTCGGAGGAGGAGTGCATGCCGCTCGCCGGCGATGACGTGATCCTGCAAGCGCAGGGGCTCACCAAGGAGTTCAAGGGCTTCCTCGCGGTGAGCGACGTCGATCTGAGCATCCGGCGCGGCAGCATCCATGCCTTGATCGGGCCCAATGGCGCGGGCAAGACCATTGTCTTCAATCTGTTGAGCCAGTTTCTGCGCCCGACGCGTGGAAGGATCGTCTACGCGGGGCGCGATATCAGCGCGGCTTCGCCGGCGCAGATCGCCCGCATGGGCATGGTGCGCTCGTTCCAGATCTCGGCCGTGTCTGCGCACCTGAGCGTGCGCGATAACGTGCGCGTCGCGCTGCAACGCGGACGCGGTGGCTCGTTCGATTTCTGGCGCTCCGAGCGCGCGCTTCGAGTGATCCGCGAGCACGCCATGGCCCCGGTGCTAGGCGACGGCGTCCCCGGGGAGACCGGCTGCTGGAGGGAGGCGCGCGTTGCGTTGCACCGGCGCGCGTACGCATGACGGCGCGCACGCTCGTCACTGGCGTCATCGGCTCGGACACGCACATCGTCGGCAATCGCATCCTGGCGATGGCGCTGGAGACGGCGGGCTACAAGGTGGTCTCGCTCGGCGCGCTCACACCGGCGCAGGAATTCATCATGGCGGCCGTGGAGACGGCCGCGGACGCCATCCTCGTGTCCTCTCTGTATGGCCAGGGCGAGCTCGACTGCCGCGGCTTTCGCGATCTGTGCATCGAGGCGGGCCTCGGCGACATTCTGCTCTACGTCGGCGGCAATCTCATCGTCGGCAAACATCCCTGGCCGGTAGTGGAGAAGCTCTTTCTCGACATGGGTTTCGACCGCGCCGCGCCGCCGGGCACGCGGCTGGAGACCGTGCTGCAGTGGCTCGAGCGTGATTTCGCCGCCCGCGAGCGCGGCCAGCGCCGCGCGGCCGAATAGCCGGGCTATCCGAGGATGAGTGCTCCGCTCGAGGTGAAAGCCCACCCGCCACTTCGCGATGCGCGTATCGACGACGACGTGTTCGCCGACATGCGCCGGGAGAATCTCGCACGCTGGCCCACGGGGTCCGGGGTCGACTTCGAGGCGGCGCTCGAGCGCCAGCGATCCCTGCCCTGTCACAAACAGCTCGCCTGGGTGATGCGGCGCGCGGTCGAGGAAAAGCGCTGTCTCACCCAGCCGCGCGGCGGTTTCGGCACCTTCGCGCTGCACAAGACGCTCATGCAGATGCTCGACCGCGACGGGCTCGCCGACATCGTGCCGACCACGACCGACAGCTACACCCGCAACGAGCAGTTCCACCTCGCGCAGAAGGGCATAGAGGAGTCCGAGCGCCTCGGACGCTCGCTGCTCAACGGCTATCCGCTGGTGAACTACGGCGTCGAGCATGCCCGCCAGCTGATCGACGCGATCGACAAGCCGGCGATCATGCTCACCGGCACGGCCCTGCCCAAGCTCACCGGCGAGATCGGTTTCGCCGGCGGCTACTCGGGCTATCTCGGCTCCGGCATCGCCTACACGACCTCCTACACCAAGGAGCTCTCGATCGAGGGCGGCATCCGCAACTACCAGTATCTGGACCGCCTCGCCGCGATGTACGCCGAGCACGGCGTCGAGCTGCATCGGCGCCAGCCGGGGTTCCTCACCGGGACCAACGTCCCGCCGTGCATCGCGATCATGACCTGCGTCCTCGACGCGCTGCTCGCGGCGCGCCAAGGGGTGCGCAACTACGGCCTGGAGATGGGGCAGACCCTGCACCTCGTGCAGGATGCGGCCGCGGTGAGCGCCTGCCGCGAGCTCTGTCAGGAGTATCTGTGTGGACTCGGTCATCCGGACGTGTTCACCTCGGTCACACTGCTGCACTGGATGGGTGCGTGGCCGCAGGACGATGCCCAGTGCGCCGCGCTGGTCGCCTACGGCGGCACGCTCGCCGCGATCGCCGGGGCCGCCTCGGTCACGACCAAGAGCACCCACGAGGCGTTCGGCATTCCGACCCCGGAGGCCAACGCCGAGGGCTTGCGCATTACCCGCATGGCGATCTATCTCGCACGTAACATCCGTCTCGACACCATGCCCGAGTTTCGCGCCGAGGTCGATCTGATCGGGCGGGAAGTGCGGCCCGTGATCGACAAGGTGCTGGAGATGGGCGAGGGCGATGTCGCGCTCGGCACGGTGCGGGCGTTCGAGGCCGGGGTGCTCGACATCCCCTGGTCGCCGAACCGGTTCGTGAAGAGCAAGGTGTTGCCCGCGCGCGATGCCGATGGCTATCTGCGTATCGTCGATCCGGGGCTGATGCCGTTTTCGCGCGAGGTGATGGAGATTCATGAGGCGAAGCTGCGCTTGCGGGCGAGGCGGGACAAGATCGCCTACGGCCCGGATTTGGCCGTGGCGAGCGTATACGAGATCTCCGAGCCCGTCGCCACGCTGCTCTCGGACAAGTGGGCCGAGGCAGTCCGTGCGTGAGCGCCCGGCGCGGGATGTATCGAACTACCAGCGCGGCTTGCGTTTCTCGTTGAACGCGTCGAGACCTTCCTGCGCGTCCTCGGTGGCGATGATGTTGCAGATCGTCTCCACCACGTTCTCGATCGCACGCCGGTACTCGAAGTCGTTCTGGCGCATGAACGAGTCGCGGGCGAGCTTCATGACGACCGGCGACTTGTCCGCGAACTCCTGCGCGAGCCGCCGGGCCTCGTCCATCAGCCGTGCGCGTGGAACGACGGCGTTCACCAACCCGCGACGCTCGGCTTCGGTCGCTGAAAGGACGCGTCCGCTGAAGAGCAGCTCGAAGGCCTTGTGGCGTCCGATCTGCCGCGGCAGGTGCACGAAGTGCATGGCCGGAATCACGCCGACGTCGATTTCGGGATAGGCGATGCTCGCGGTTTCGGCCGCCAGGATCACGTCGCAGGAGACGGCTAGCGTCACCCCGGCCGCGCGCGCCGGCCCGGTGAGCGCGGCGATCGTTGGCTTGCCGAGCCGGTACTGCAGATCGTGCATCTCGAAGTAGAGCTTCTCGAGAAAACGCCTCAGGTCGAGCCCGGTGCCGCCGCGGATCATGGCGAGGTCCATCCCGGCGCTGAAGACGTTGTCGAAGGCGCTCGTCAGGATCACGGCCCGCACACCGGGATCGTCGCGCGCCTGCCGGTACGCCGCGTTGATCGCCTCGACGAGCGCGTGGTTCAGCGCGTTGACCGGCGCCCGGCGCAAAGCGATCTCGGCGACCCGCTCGCGAACCGCGTAGTCCAGCAGGGTGCAGCTCATGCGTTCCTCCTCGTGCGCCGGTCAATCCGGCGAGACTTTGGGTTTACATGCGGTTGACGGCGAACGCATCTTCCATCGCGCCGCCGTTGAAGACCACATCATTCTGTTTGCGGACCCGAATTTCGGAACGCTGTCGGAACGCGCCAATTCTACGATTGGCAGGCAGGTGGCAAGGCGAGCTTTCTCGCAGCTCGCTGTTACTTCGCTGCGCGGCCTCCGAAATGAATTGCATTAGCTCGGCAATGCTGTCGTATCCGAGGCTGTAGATCGCGGCCCACGAGCCCAGCCTGAAGCGCAGTCACGTTCAGTAACGCGGCGGCCATCCTCAGCTCGGTCCGAATTCCCTCGCGGAAGAAGATGGCGACCTGTTCCGGGCTGCTCCAGAAGGTGGCTTGACTCAGAACACCAAGGCGCTCGTGTTCCAACTCGCCTCGCTAACCGACGTGCACTGAACCATGTCCGCGGAAGTGGTGCTGATGACCCTGCTCGGGGGCATGGGCACGGCGTTCGGTCCGGCCCGGCGTTGCGCCTGCGCGACCCATCCGGACCAGCCCCCCTGGCGATACCCCGGCCGGGCCGCTTCGGTGGTTATAATCCAAAGCTTTGGACGCCATTGAACGGGAAGGGCCGATGAAAGTTCTAGTCGGGGTCAAACGCGTCGTGGACGCGAACATCAAGGTGCGTGTGAAGAGCGACGGCAGCGGGGTCGAGACGGCCAACGTCAAGATGGCGATGAACCCGTTCTGCGAAATCGCCGTGGAGCAGGCGGTGCGGATGAAGGAGGCAGGCACTGTCTCCGAGATCGTCGCGGTGTCGATCGGCGGGCCGCAGAGCCAGGAGACGCTGCGCACGGCGCTCGCCATGGGCGCCGATCGCGCCATCCTGGTGGAGACCGACCAGGAGGTCCAGCCGCTGGCGGTAGCCAAGGCATTCAAGGCGCTGTGCGAGAAGGAGAAGCCCGGGCTGGTGATCATGGGCAAGCAGGCCATCGATGATGATTGCAACCAGTCCGGCCAGATGCTCGCCGCCTTGCTCGGCTGGCCACAGGCCGCCTTCATATCCAAGATCGAAATTTCCGGCGACAGCGCGCAGATCACGCGCGAGATCGACGGCGGGCTCGAGAAGCTGAGCGCGAAGCTGCCGCTGGTGGCGACGACCGACTTGCGCCTGAACGAGCCACGCTACGTGACGCTGCCGAACATCATGAAGGCAAAAAAGAAGCCGCTGGAGAACGTCAAGGCGGCCGACCTCGGGGTCGATGTCGCACCGCGGCTTACCACGGTGAAAGTCGCCGAGCCGCCCAAGCGCAGCTCCGGAGTGAAAGTGGCCGATGTCGCCGAGCTTGTGCAGAAGCTCAAGAACGAAGCGAGAGTGATCTAGCCGCGCGTGAACGGCGCGCGGCGCATGCAGGTCTGGACAAACGAGGGGAAGCGCGAGCGCTTCGCCATCCTGGGCGCTAAGGGTAGAGACGATGAGCATTCTAGTAGTCGCGGAACACGACGGTAGCCGGCTCAAACCGGGTTTTCTCAACACGATAAGCGCCGCGCGCAAGATCGGCGGCGACGTCGCGGTGCTGGTGGCCGGACATCAGGCCGGCGCGGCTGCCGCGGCGGCCGCCAAGGTCGAGGGGGTGGGCAAGGTCTTGCACGCCGACGCTGCGCATTACGCCAGTCCGAGCGCCGAGAACCTCGCGGCGCTGGTCCTCACGCTGGCGAAGGAGTACAGCCACGTGCTGGCGGCAGCGACGGGCTTCGGCAAGAACTTCATGCCCCGAGTTGCGGCATTGCTCGACGTGGCGCAAATCTCCGATATCAGCGATGTCGTTTCCGCGGACACCTTCGTGCGCCCGATCTACGCTGGCAACGTGCTCGCGACCGTGCAATCGAAGGATCCGATCAAGGTCGTCACCGTGCGCATCACCGCCTTCGACCCGGCCGCGGAGGGCTCGGGCAACGCGCCGGTGCAAACCGTAGCACCCGGGCCGGACAGCGGGCTCACGGTGGTACAAGGTCAAGAGCTCACCAAGTCGGCGCGCCCGGAGCTCAGTGCCGCACGCGTCATCGTTTCGGGCGGGCGCGGCATGGGCAGCGGCGACAACTTCAAGATCCTGGAAGCGTTGGCCGACAAGCTCAATGCCGCGGTCGGCGCATCGCGTGCCGCGGTCGATTCGGGCTTCGTGCCGAACGACTACCAGGTCGGCCAGACGGGCAAGATCGTCGCGCCCGAGCTGTACATCGCGGTCGGCATCTCCGGCGCGATCCAGCACTTGGCCGGAATGAAGGACAGCAAGGTGATCGTCGCCATCAACAAGGATCCGGAAGCACCCATCTTTCAGGTGGCGAACTACTGGATCGTGGACGATCTGTTCAAGGTCGTGCCGGAGCTCACGAAGCAGCTCGGCTGAGGCTTGCAGGCCGCGCTGCTCCACAGCCCCACCCGCAGGGACTTGCCGAGCGGCACGCGGTAGCTGCGATAGGCGTGCTCGAAGTCGCGCACGCGCGCGCCGCGTCCGGCCAGCCTGCGAGCATTTCGCTCGAACCCCTGAGCGTGCGCGATCCGCCCGAGTCATAATAAGCCAGGTGCGCCTGCGCGCCCCGCGCTTTTCCACTTGCCATCGCGAGGTCTGCCATGTCCGACTACGCTGCGCCGCTCGCCGATATGCGGTTCGTCATCCAGGAGCTGGTCGGGCTCGACGAGGTCGCTCGCGTTCCCCAGTTCTCCGAAGTCACGCCCGAGCTGGTCGATCAAGTCCTCGCCGAAGCAGGCAAGTTCGCGGCCGAGGTGCTCGCACCGCTCAATCGCGTCGGCGATACGCACCCGTCCCGGCTGCACGAGGGCGCAGTGACGACGCCGCCCGGATTCAAGGACGCCTACCAGCGCTTCACCGCCGCGGGTTGGAACGCTCTCGCCGGTGATCCTCGATTCGGCGGCCAAGGGCTGCCGCAGATCGTGGCGATGCCGGTCGCCGAGATCTGGAACAGCGCCAACATGGCGTTCTGCCTCTGCCCCATGCTTACGACCGGGGTGCTCGAGGCGCTGAAGCGCCAGGGCAGCGCCGAGCAGCAGGCGCGATTCCTGCCGCTGCTCACGAGCGGCGAATGGACCGGCACCATGAACCTCACCGAGCCGCAGGCGGGCTCGGATCTGTCCGCCGTGCGCACGCGCGCCGTGCCGCAGCCCGACGGCACCTACAAGCTGTTCGGGCAAAAGATCTTCATTACCTACGGCGAGCACGACTTCACGGACAACATCGTGCACCTGGTGCTGGCGCGCACGCCCGATGCGCCCGAAGGCACGCGCGGCATCTCGTTGTTCATCGTGCCGAAGTACCTGTCCGACGACCACGGCAAGCTCGGCGCGCGCAACGACGTGAGCTGCGTCTCGATCGAGCACAAGATGGGCATACACGCCAGCCCGACCTGCGTGCTCGCCTATGGCGACCAGGGCGGCGCGACCGGATACCTGGTCGGCGAGGAAAACGAGGGCCTGCGCTACATGTTCATCATGATGAATCATGCGCGCCTGGGCGTGGGCCTCGAAGGCGTGGCGATGGCCGAGCGCGCCTACCAGCACGCGCTCGCGTATGCCAAGCAGCGCGTGCAAGGCCGCGAGCTCGGCGCCAAGAGCGGGGATCGGGTGACGATCATTCATCATCCCGACGTGCGGCGCATGCTGATGTCGATGAAGGCGCAGACCGAAGCGATGCGCGCGCTCGCCTACACCGCTGCCGGTGCGCTCGATCTCGCCAATCATCATCCCGACCCCACCCAGCGCGCGCAGCAGCAGGCGCTGCTCGACCTGCTGACGCCGATCGTGAAGGGTTGGTGCACCGAACAGGCGGTCGAGATTGCTTCCCTCGGCGTGCAGGTCCACGGCGGGATGGGGTTCATCGAGGAAACCGGCGCCGCCCAGTTCTATCGCGATGCACGCATCACGACGATCTACGAAGGCACCACCGGGATTCAAGCCATGGATCTCGTGACCCGCAAGGTGGCCGCGGAGCGCGGTGCGACCATGCGCGCGGTGCTCGCGCAAACCGCGGGGCTCGACAACATGCTCGCCGGCAACAGCGACGCCGAAGTCGCAGCCATACGCGCGCGCCTCGCCTTGGCGCGGCAAGCGCTCGAAGAGGCCACGCAGTGGCTGGTCGACGTCGCGGCGAAGGATCCGCGTCAGATCGCCGCGGGCGCGGTGCCGTTTCTGAAGCTGTCCGGGATCGTATTCGGCGGTGCGCTGATGGCGCGCGCGGCGCTCATCGCGGCCAAGCGCCTCGCCGCGGGCGAAGGCGACAGCGACTTCTATCGTGCGAAGCTCGTCAGCGCGCGCTTTTTTGCCGAGCACCTGCTGCCCCAGTCGGCCGCGCTGGCCCACAGTGTGACTCACGGCGCGGAGGCCACCCTCGCGCTGGACGCGGCGCTGTTCTAAGTTCCCGTTCGACGCGTGTCCCCGGTAAGCGGCTGGACGGGGCCGCAGGCCGCGTGTAAAGTCGCCGCCGGCACAGCCGCAGGCGACAACCACGCACAGGGAGCATCGTGCCGGCATTCAGTACCCGCTCTTGCACTGTCGATGCTCGCCGGGAGGGCCGCCGCTAGTGGTCTCTCTTCCGGTCGCACTCCTCGTCGCCTTCACGGCGGCCTGGGTGCTGGGCTATTTCGCCGCGCCGCTTTGGCTCTGGACCTTGGCCGCGGCGGGGGTGCTCGCGATCGCCGCGGCCGGCGTGATCGAATGGGCCGTGTTCGCGCTCATCGCCGTCGTTTTCAATGTGCCGGCGCTGCGCCGGCAGCTTCTCTCCCGGCCGCTGCTGGGTCTGTTTCGCTCCATCCTGCCGCAGATCTCCCAAACCGAACGCGAGGCACTCGATGCGGGCACGGTGTGGTGGGAAGGCGAGCTTTTCAGCGGCCGCCCCGACTGGCGCAAGCTGCTGTCGTATCCCGCGCCCAAGCTGAGCGCGGAAGAGCAAGCCTTCGTCGATGGCCCGGTCGACGAGCTGTGCAGCATGGTAGACGACTGGCAGGTGACCCACGAGCTGGGCGACCTGCCTGCGCACGTCTGGGACTACATCAAGGCGCAGGGCTTTCTCGGCATGATCATTCCGAAGGCATACGGCGGCAAGGGCTTCAGCGCGCTGGCGCATTCGGAAGTGGTGATGAAGCTCACCTCGCGCAGCAGCACCGCGGCGGTGTCGGTCATGGTGCCCAATTCGCTGGGGCCGGCTGAGCTGCTGCTGCACTACGGGACGCAGGCGCAGAAGGAGCATTACCTGCCGCGGCTCGCCCAAGGGTTGGAAATGCCGTGCTTCGCGCTGACCAGTCCAGAGGCCGGGTCCGACGCTGGCGGCATCCCCGATTTCGGCATCGTTTGCCGGGCGCAATGGCAAGGCGAAGCCGATGTGTTGGGCATACGCGTGACGTGGGAGAAGCGCTACATCACGCTGGGACCGATCGCGACCCTGCTCGGGCTCGCGTTTCGACTCTACGACCCGCAACACTTGATCGGCGGCCAGGACGAGGTCGGCATCACGCTGGCGCTGATTCCCACCGATACACCCGGGGTGCACATCGGCCGGCGCCACCTGCCGCTCGATTCGGCATTCATGAACGGACCGAACTGGGGCCGCGACGTCTTCATCCCCATGGCGTACGTGATCGGCGGGGTCGAGTACGCCGGGCAGGGCTGGCGCATGCTCATGAATTGCCTTGCCGCCGGGCGTTCGATCTCGTTGCCCGCCAACGGCGTCGGCGTCGGCAAGCTGTGCGCGCTGACCGCGGGCGCTTACGGCCGCGTGCGCTCGCAATTCAACCTGTCGATCGGCCGCTTCGAAGGCGTCGAGGAAGCGATCGCCCGTATCGGCGGCAATCTCTACGTGATGGATGCCGCGCGCGTGATGACCGCCGGCGCGGTCGACCTGGGCGAGAAGCCGGCGGTGGTGTCGGCGATCGTCAAGTATCACTTGACCGAGCGCGGCCGCCAGGTCATCAACGACGCCATGGACGTGCACGCGGGCAAAGGCATCTGCCTGGGGCCGAGCAACTATCTTGCGCGCGCCTACCAGGCGACGCCCATTCCGATCACCGTCGAGGGCGCGAACATACTCACGCGTTCGATGATCATTTTCGGCCAAGGGGCGATTCGCGGCCACCCTTGGGTGCGAGAGGAAATCGAGGCGGTGGGCGAAGCCGATCGTGCCCGCGCGCTGGCGCGATTCGATCGCGCGTTCTTCGGCCACGTCGGATTCATCGTGAGCAATTTCTGCCGCGCGCTGTGGCTGGGCTTGAGCGAAGCGCGGCTTGCGCGCAGTCCCGGCGATGGCCACACGCGCCGTTACTACCAACAGCTCACGCGCATGTCGGCCGGGTTCGCGTTCACCGCCGACGTGTGCATGCTGCTACTGGGCGGCGCGCTCAAACGCCGCGAGCTGTTGTCCGCCCGCCTGGGCGATATCCTGAGCCAGATGTATCTCGCCTGCGCGGCGTTGAAGCGCTACCACGATGCGGGCTCGCCCGCGGACGATCTGCCGATGCTGCACTGGGGGGTGCGCGATGCGCTGTATCGAATCCAGGAGGCGTTCTTCTCGCTGTTCTGCAACCTGCCGAATCGAGCCGCGGTCGTCTTGCTGCGTTGGGTCGTTTTTCCGCTGGGCCGCCTGTTTCGCGTCCCGCCCGATTCGATCGGGCAGCGGATCGCGCGCACGCTGAGCGCGCCCGGGCCCGCGCGCGAACGGCTCACGCGCGGTGCCTACGTGCCGAAAGACCAGAACGACGCGATCGGGACGCTCGAAGCGGCGCTGGTGGCGGTGATCGCGGCCGAGCCAGTAGAGGCCAAGATCCAGGCCGGCGTTCGCGCCGGCAAGCTTGGCGACGTGCTGCGCACGGATCGTATCGACGCCGCGCTTGCGGCGGGCGTCATCGATGCTGCCGAAGCCAATCTTGTCCGGCGCGCGGTCGAGCTCAGACGCAAGGCGATCATGGTCGACGACTTTCCGCGGGATCTCGGCCCGAGCGAGATTCATCAGACGACCGAGGCGGTGAGCTTCGAGCCGCTGTGGCACGCGTTCAAGGAGGCCAGCGCGCGCACGGCGCCGTGACGGGCGAGGATGCAGACATATTTTCGGCGCATCGCAGGCGCCTTCTGACACCAACGAGGCAGCGGAGGAGGCTTCATGGCTGATACCAACCGCGACGTCGACATCATCCCGGTGGAGGGCGCGCGCACCCTCGACGGGCTTTTCGCCGAGCGCGTGCGCCGTAGCCCGCAGGCCGTCGCCTACCGCGAGTACGACGAGGCGCAGTCGCGCTGGCGCGATATCGGCTGGGCGGAGGTCGATCGGCAGGTGGCGCGCTGGCAGCACTCCCTGCAACGCGACGGCATCAAGGCGGGCGATCGGGTTGCCGTCATGCTGCGCAACTGTAGCCTGTGGGTTACGTACGACCAGGCGGCGATGGGCCTTGGCGCAGTGGTCGTGCCGCTGTACACGCAAGATCGGCCCGACAACGTGGCCTACATCATCAAGGACTCCGGCGCGCGGGTGTTGCTGCTCGAATCGGAAGAGCAGTGGCACGCGTTCGAAGACCTGCGCGCGACCCTCGATTGCGTCATTCGCGTCCTGCTGGTGAAGGCGCCGGCGCGCGATCCCGGCGATGCGCGCGTGCTCCAGGTCGAGCGCTGGCTGCCCGAAGAGGCGGTCGAGGTGCAGCACGTAAACAGCGACGGCAAGCAGCTCGCCTCGATCGTCTACACCTCGGGGACGACTGGGCGGCCGAAGGGCGTCATGCTCTCGCACGACAACATGCTGACCAATGCCTTCTCGGCGTTGAGCAAGCTCGCGGTGCGCCGCGACGACGTGTTCCTGTCGTTCCTGCCGCTGTCGCATACCTTCGAGCGCACCGTCGGCTATTACCTCACCGTGATGACCGGCTCGGTGACCGCCTACGCCCGCTCCGTTCAGCAGCTTGGCGAAGACCTGCTCACGATCCGGCCGACCATTCTCATTTCGGTGCCGCGGATCTACGAGCGCGTGTATGCCGCGATCAAGGCCAAGCTCGCGGACGGCCCCGCGGTGCGGCGCAAGCTGTTCGAGCAGGCGGTGGACATCGGCTGGCGCAAGTTCGAGCACGCGCAAGGGCGCGGCTCCTGGGCGCTTGGGTTCCTGCTCTGGCCGCTGCTCGACGCGCTGGTGGCCTCGAAGATACGAGCGCGCTTGGGCGGCAACCTGCGCGCCGCGCTGTCCGGCGGCGCGGCGCTTTCGCCCGAGATCTCGCGTGTGTTCATCGGCCTGGGCCTGACGATCCTGCAAGGCTATGGCCTGACCGAAGCAAGCCCCATCGTCAGCGCCAACAGTCCCGAGGACAACCTGCCGGCGAGCGTCGGCACGCCGATTCCCGGCGTCGAAGTGCGCATCGGCGAAGCCAGCGCGCTGCACGCGCGCGGTCCCAACATCATGCTGGGCTACTGGAACAATTCCGAGGCGACCCGCGCCATGTTCACCGACGACGGGTGGTTGAATACCGGCGACACGGCGCGCATCGACGACGCCGGGCACATCTTCATCACCGGGCGGTTGAAGGAAATCATCGTGCTCTCCAACGGCGAAAAGGTGCCGCCCGGCGATGTCGAGGCCGCGATCATGCGCGATCCGCTGTTCGAGCAAGTGCTGCTGATCGGCGAGGGCAAGCCCTTCCTGTCGGTGATCGCCGTCGTGGCCGAGCCGGAATGGCAAGCGGCGGCGGGGCGCCTGGGCGTCGATCCCGCCGCGGACGGCGCACTGCGCGACGATCAGGTCGTGGCCATGGCGCTTGCGCGCATCGGTGCCCAGATGCGCGAGTTCCCGGGGTTCGCGCAAGTGAGACGCGTCACGCTCACTCGCGAACCGTGGACGGTAGATAACGGACTGCTGACGCCGACCATGAAGCTCAAGCGCGCCAAGGTGCTGGAAAAATTCTATGCCGATCTCGATGCCATGTACGCAGGCCATTGAGCGGCCGCAAGGACAGGCTCCCAGGATCGCTAGTTTCTCGTCGTAGCGAATGCCGGGGAGCACTTCGCCGTTGCGCCGGTCCGCCCGGATGGAACGGATGGGTCAGGCCATCTTCATTAGCTTGGAGCAGCAGCAGTGAGCGAGAACCCCGATACCGAAGCGCCGCCCGATCGCGAGCCGGTCCTGCGGCTGGTGCCGATGCCCTCGGACGCCAATTACGCCGGCGATATATTCGGCGGCTGGATCATGTCACAGGTCGACATCGCGGGCAGCATCCCGGCGATTCGTCTGGCGCGCGGGCGTGTCGCTACGGTTGCGGTCAACTCGTTCGTGTTCAAGAAGCCGGTATTCGTCGGTGACCTGGTGAGCTTCTATGCCATGGTGGCTCAGGTCGGACGCAGCTCGATCACGGTCGACGTGGAAGTATTCGCGCATCGGCGCCCGCTCGGCGATACGTGCGTCAAGGTGACCGAGGCGACGCTCACCTATGTCGCGCTCGGCGAGGACGGCCGGCCGCGTGTCGTATCGTCGCAACAATTGCAGGCATGATCGGCGCCATCAAGCGCTGCTGGAGCAAGACAGCGTGGGCCTGTGGGGCTATCGTAGTCACGTACGGAATGGGTCGAAGGAGGCGAGTGAGATGAAACGGACGCTGATCGGTATCGCAGTGGGCGCCATCCTGGGGAGTGCCGCCGGAGCCGCATTCGCCGGCGCTTTCGGAATCGGCACGCAATCGGGCAGCGGCACCGGCAACGCCTTCGCGGGCGGGGCGGCGGCCGCGGAGGATGCGAGCGTGGTGTGGTCCAATCCTGCCGCGATGTCGATGCTGCCGCAGGGCAGGCATGTGCAGGCCGCGGCACATCTGCTGCGGCCCTCGTTCAAGTTCCAGAACCAGGGCTCCTCGGCGGCGCTCGGTACGGCCGTCGGCGGCGACGGCGGCGATTGGGCGCTGGTGCCGAACGGTTACTTCGCCACGAGTCTCGGTAACAACTTGAGCTTCGGCATCGGCGTCAACGCGCCCTTCGGTCTGAAGACCGATTACGACGCCGGCTGGATCGGCCGCTTCATCGGTCTGAAGTCCGAAATCAAGTCGGTGAACATCAACCCTTCGCTGTCGTTCAAGGTCAGTCCGAGCGTCTCGATCGGCGCCGGCGTGAGCGTGCAGTACCTGGATGCCGAGCTGACGAACGCGGCCAACCCGCCCCTGGGCAGCGCGAATCTCAGCGCCGATGACATCGGCTATGGCTTCAACCTGGGCATCGCCGTGCAGGCGACACCTTCGACCCGCATCGGTCTCGCGTATCGTTCGTCCATCAAGTACGAGCTCGACGGGACGGCGAGCTTCAGCGGCTTGCCGGCCGCAAATGCCAGTGTCAAGGCCGACCTGCGCGTGCCCGACAGCGTTTCGATCAGCGTCTTCAGCGCGGTCACGCCGCAGTTGGACCTCATGGCCGATGTGACCTGGACGGGCTGGAGCAGCATCAAGGCGATCCGGCCCATCTGCCAGCAAGTCTCCGCGGCTTGCCCCGCGGTGGGTGCGGCCTTGCCCGGCGGCACGCTACCCACCAACTGGAAAGATACCTGGCGTATCGGCATCGGCGCGAACTACAAGCCTAGCGCGGCGCTGAAGCTGCGCATGGGGGTCGCATACGATCCCACGCCCACCAACGATACCGACCGCACGGCACGCCTGCCCGACGAGGATCGGGTCTGGCTCGCGCTCGGTCTCCAGTACGCTGTGTCGAAGAGCGGCAAGCTCGACATCGCTTATGCGCATGAGTTCATACGCGACGCCAAGGTCAACACCCTGGTGGGCGCCGGGCCGCTGCGCCAGGTCGGCTCGTTCGACAACAAGGCCGATATCCTGACCATCTCCTATTCGCACGCGTTCTGATCGCACGCGTTCCGAAGCTTCGGCATTGAGCCGGCGCGCGCCCTCTACAGGCGCGCGTACGGCTTGCTGCGGGCAGTTTTTTTCCGCATAGTAGGCGCCATCCGGCGGCGCCGGCGCCGCTTTGATCCGCGCCCAGCGCCGGGCGCTCGCTCGTATGAAGGATCCCGCATGGCCTCATCCCCGTTCGTCGTTCGCAAGGCCGCGGTGCTCGGTGCCGGCGTGATGGGCGCCCAGATCGCTGCTCACCTGGTCAACGCCAACGTGCCGGTGCTGCTCTATGAGCTCGCCGCCAAGGAAGGCGATCCGAACGGCAACGTGGCCAGAGCGATCGACAACCTGCGCAAGCTCGAGCCGAGCCCGCTGGCCGTTCGCGCCACGGCCGATCAGATCGAATGGGCCAACTACGATCAGCATCTCACGGCGCTCAAGGAATGCGACCTGGTGATCGAGGCGATCTCCGAGCGCATGGATTGGAAACGCGATCTGTATGCCAAGGTCGCGCCCCACATCGGCGAAGGCGCCATCTTCGCCAGCAACACCTCGGGCTTGAGCATCAACCAGCTCGCGCAGGCTTTACCCGAGGCATTGCGCGCACGCTTTTGCGGCGTGCATTTCTTCAACCCGCCGCGCTACATGCACCTGGTGGAGTTGATCGCATCGGCACAGACGCAGCCGGCGCTGCTCGACGTGCTGGAAGCCTTCCTCGTCACCACGCTCGGCAAGGGCGTCATTCGCGCCAAGGACACGCCGAATTTCATCGCCAACCGGGTCGGCGTGTTCTCCATGTTGGCGACGCTGCACCACGCGCAACGACTCGGCATCGGCTTCGATGTCGTGGACGATCTCACGGGTGCTCGCGTGGGGCGGCCCAAGAGCGCGACCTTCCGCACCGCCGATGTCGTCGGCCTGGATACCTTCGCGCACGTCGTCAACACCATGGCCGAGAGCCTGCCGCAGGACCCATGGCATCGCTACTATGCCCTGCCGGATTGGCTGCGCCGGCTGATCGATGCGGGCGCGTTGGGGCAGAAGACACGTCGCGGGGTCTATCGCAAGGCCGGCGCGGAAATCCAGGTGCTCGATCTCGCCAGCAACGACTATCGTCCCTCGCTGGGCAAGGCCGACGAGGCGGTAGTCGATATCCTCAAGTCGGCCGATCCCGCCGACAAGTTTGCCCGCTTGCGCGCATCCAGCCATCCCCAGGCGCAGTTCCTGTGGTCGATCTTCCGCGATACCTTCCACTACTGCGCGGTGCACTTGCACGCGATCGCGCACAACGCCCGCGACGTCGACTTGGCCATACGCTGGGGCTTCGGCTGGGAGCGCGGGCCGTTCGAGATCTGGCAATCGGCGGGTTGGCAGCAAGTGGCTGCATGGATCGGCGAGGACCTCGCGCAGGATCGCACCATGGCATCGGTGCCGTTGCCGGCGTGGGCCATCGAGCCCGGCCGAAGCGGCGTGCACGGTCCCGCGGGTTCGTATTCGCCGACCGAGAACACGCCCCAACCGCGCTCGACGCTGCCGGTCTATCGGCGCCAGCCTTTTCCCGATCGGCTCGTCGGCGAAGCGCGCAGCTACGGCGAAACCGTATTCGAGAACGACGGGCTGCGCTGTTGGCACACGGGCGACGGCATCGCGGTGGCAAGCTTCAAGTCGCGCCTGCACACCATCGGCGACGACGTGCTCGATGGCGTGCTCGAAGCGATCGAGATCGCCGAGCGCGATTTCACGGCGTTGGTCCTGTGGCAGACCGAGCCGCCGTTCTCGGCCGGCGCCAATCTCAAGAAAGACTCCGGCGCGCGCCGGAAGGAAGCGCCTTCGAGCGTGGGACGCTTGTTCAAGAAGCTGCGGCGCGAGGCCGAGTCGCTCGCGCTGAAAGCGGCGCGGCAAGTCGGCATGGCCGATCAGCTCATGGCGGGCCGGCTGGCGGAAGTCGAGAAGATCGTCGAGAAATTCCAGGCGGCCACGCAGAGCTTGCGCTATAGCACCATTCCCGCCGTCGCCGCGGTCGACGGTCTCGCCCTGGGCGGCGGTTGCGAGATGATCCTGCACTGCGATCGCGCCGCTGCGACGCTCGAGAGCTACATCGGCCTGGTCGAGGCGGGCGTGGGCTTGCTGCCCGCGGGCGGCGGCTGCAAGGAGGCCGCGATGCGTGCCGCGCACGAAGCGCGCGGAGCCGATTTGTTCCCGTTCGTGCGGCGCTATTTCGAAGTGATCGCGAAAGCAGAGGTCGCGCGCAGCGCGGAGCAAGCCAAGGAGTTCGGTTATCTGCGCGCCGCCGACCCGATCGTGATGAACCGTTTCGAGCTCCTCACCGTGGCCAAGGCGCAGGCGCGCGCCTTGGCCGAGAGCGGCTATCGGCCGCCGCTGCGGCCGCGTTCGATCCCGGTAGCGGGCCGATCGGCGATCGCGACCTTGCAGGCGTACATGGTCAACATGCTCGAAGGCGGTTTCATCTCCGAGCACGACTATCTCATCGGTTGCAAGGTGGCGACGGTGATCTGCGGGGGCGACGTCGAAGGCGGCTCGCTCGTGGACGAAGACTGGCTGCTGGACCTGGAGCGCACGCACTTCATGGAGCTCCTGGCGACCGAGAAGACCCAGGCCCGCATCGACCATACGCTGAAGACCGGAAGACCGCTGAGGAATTGACCCCGCCCGGCGCGGCGCTGCCGCAGCCCGGCGCTCGAGGAGCTTGCTCATGTCGAAACAGATCCAGGATGCCTATATCGTCGCCGCCACGCGTACCGCCGTGGGCAAGGCGCCGCGCGGGATGTATCGGCATACACGGCCCGATGACTTGCTCGCGCATGCGCTGCGCGCCGCGATGGCGCAATGTGCGGGCGTCGAGGCGGCGCAGGTCGATGACGTGATCGTCGGCTGCGCCATGCCCGAGGCCGAGCAAGGCATGAACGTCGCGCGTATCGGTCTGCTGCTGGCGGGATTTCCGGACAGCGTATCTGGCATGACCATCAATCGCTTCTGCTCCTCAGGGGTGCAGGCGGTCGCGCTCGCGGCCGATCGGATCCGGCTCGGCGAGGCCGAGGTGATGATCGCCGCGGGGACCGAGAGCATGAGCATGGTGCCGATGGGCGGCAACAAGATCTCCTACAATCCCGCCATCTTCCTCAAGGACGAAAACGTTGGTATCGCTTACGGCATGGGTGTGACGGCCGAGCGCGTGGCCCGGCAGTGGAAGATCGCGCGCGAGGCACAAGACTTGTTCGCCGCTGAAAGTCATCGACGCGCACTGCATGCCATCCAGAGCGGCGAATTCAAAGACGAGATCTCGCCTTATCCGATCGAAGATCGGGTGCCGGATTTGACGGCACGCGAGATCGCGGTGAAGACGCGGCTGGCGAGCAGCGATGAAGGCCCGCGGCCCGACACCAGCCCGGAAGGGCTGGCGAAGCTGCGGCCGGTGTTCGCGGCCAAGGGGTCGGTCACCGCCGGCAACAGCTCGCAGATGTCCGACGGCGCGGGCGCCGTGGTGCTGATGAGCGAGGCCGCGCTGAAACGCTGCGGACTCGCGCCGCTGGGTCGCTTCGTAGGCTACGCCGTGGCGGGCGTGCCGCCCGACATCATGGGGATCGGCCCGGTGAAGGCGATACCCAAGGCGTTGCAGCAGGCGGGGCTGAAGCTCGAGGACATCGACTGGATCGAGCTGAACGAAGCGTTCGCGGCCCAGAGCCTGGCCGTGATCCAGGATCTCGGCCTGGATCACGGCCGCGTCAATCCCCTGGGCGGGGCCATCGCGCTCGGCCATCCGCTCGGCGCGACCGGAGTGATTCGCACGGCGACGCTGCTGCACGGGCTGCGGCGGCGGCGCAAGAAATACGGCATGGTGACCATGTGCATCGGCACCGGCATGGGCGCCGCGGGTATCTTCGAATCGCTCTAGCGCAACGCACCTCCGGTCATGTCTCCGTTTTTGAGAATGCTGCTGTTGTGCGCCGTCGCAGCGGGCATCCCGGTCGCGACCGTGGCGGCGGCGGAAGTCGAAGGCATAAGGCTCGATGACCGAGTCTATATCGCCCAGGGCGTTCCCGAACTCGTGCTCAACGGCGCCGGGGTGCGGCGCAAGCTGCTGGTTGCCAAGGTCTACGTCAGCGCCTTGTACCTCGCGCAGAAGAAGAACGTCTCCGATGAAGTGCTCGCCGATCCGGGTCCCAAGCGGCTCGCGATGCACGTCCTGCAGGAGGAAATCACCGCCGAGCAATTCGTGGCCGCGCTCAACGACGGCTTGGCGGCGAACAATCAGCCGCCCGAGCTCGCGCCTTTGGAGAAACGCATACGCGACCTGGCGGCCATGATGCGCCAGGTCGGGCGCATCAACCAGGGGGGCGTGGTGTTGCTCGATTACCTGCCCGGCATCGGCACCCGCGTCACCATCAACGGCGTGACGCGGCTCACCATTGCGGGAGAGGACTTCAATCGCGCCCTGCTGCGTATCTGGCTCGGCGATCGGCCCGTGGACGGGCGCCTGAAGCAGGCGCTGCTGGGCGGCAAGGACAGCGTATTGCCGTTCTGAGCGAAGCGGATTCGCCGGCGGGCTCAGTGAGCCACGTGCACGTCGATCCGTCGGACGTATGTTGCCGTTCTGAGCGAAGCGGATTCGACGCTGCTCAGTCGACCGTCGCCTTTTCGCCGCTGCGCGCCGCGCGCTTGCGCTCGTGCTCCTTCAAATGGCGCTTGCGGATGCGGATGGTCTTGGGCGTGATCTCGACCAGCTCGTCGTCGGCGATGAATTCCACGGCGTATTCCAGCGTGAGCTGGATCGGCGGGGTGAGCAGGATGGCGTCGTCCTTCAACACCGTGCGGAAGTTCGTGAGCTGCTTGGTCTTGACCGGGTTGACGGTCAGATCGTTGTCCCGGCTGTGGATGCCGATCACCATGCCCTCGTACACGCGATCGCCCGGCTTGACGAACAGGCGCCCGCGCTCCTGCAGCTTGCCCAGCGCGTAGGCCACGGCATCGCCGTCGTCGCCGGAAATGAGCGCGCCGTTGCGCCGGCCGGGGATGTCGGCCTTCATGGCCGCGTAATCGTCGAATACATGGCTCATCAAGCCCGTGCCGCGGGTGAGATTGAGAAACTCGTTCTGGAATCCGATCAGGCCGCGCGCCGGAATGCGGTACTCGAGGCGCACGCGTCCCTTGCCATCGGGTGCCATGTCGGTCAGCTCGCCCCGGCGTACGCCGAGCGCCTCCATGACCGAGCCCTGGTGTGCGTCTTCGAGGTCGATGGTGAGCGCTTCGAACGGCTCGCACGGGACTCCATCGAGCACGCGCGTAATGACCTCAGGGCGGCCGACGGCGAGCTCGTAGCCTTCGCGGCGCATGTTCTCCAGCAGGATGGTGAGATGCAGCTCGCCGCGGCCCGATATCCGGAAGATGTCCGGGTCAGCGGTCTCGTCGACCCGCAGCGCGACGTTGGTGTTGAGCTCGCGGGCGAGGCGCTCGGCCAACTGGCGACTGGTGACGAAGCGGCCTTCCTGCCCGGCGAATGGCGAGGTGTTGACCTGGAAGGTCATGGTCAAGGTCGGCTCGTCGACCGCCAGCACCGGCAACGCCTCGGGGTGCTCGGGATCGGCCAGGGTCGCGCCGATGCTCACCTGCTCGACACCGGAGACGACCACGATATCGCCCGCGCCGGCTTCGGCCAGTGCGACGCGCTCGAGGCCGCGAAAGCCGTGCACTTGGCCGATGCGCGCGCGTTGCGGCGTCTTGTCCGGCGCCAAGACGACGATCTCTTGGCCGGGGAGCAGGCGGCCGCGGCTGATGCGGCCGATGCCCATGCGCCCGACGTAGCTCGAATAGTCGAGCGCGCTGATGCGAAGCTGAAACGCTCCCCGGACATCGCCTTCAGGCGCGGCGACATGGGTGACGATCGCATCGAACAGCGCACGCATGGAAGGCGCCTCGCTGCCATCGCCTGCGGCGGGCGATCCGAGCGCACGTGGGGCCTGATCGAGATCGGTCACCGCCCAGCCCTGGAGGGCCGAGGCATAGACGACGGGGAAGTCGAGCTGCTCCTCGGTCGCGCCGAGCCGATCGAACAGATCGAAGGTTTGGCTGACGACCCATTCGGGCCGCGCGCCGTCGCGATCGACCTTGTTCACCACCACGATCGGGCGCAAGCCGAGCGCGAGCGCCTTCTTGGTGACGAAGCGCGTCTGCGGCATCGGACCTTCGACCGCGTCGACCAGGACCAGCACGCCGTCGACCATCGACAGCGCACGCTCGACTTCGCCGCCGAAGTCGCGGTGCCCGGGCGTATCGACGATATTGATCTTGACGCCCCGGTATTCGACGGCGGTGTTCTTGGCGAGGATGGTGATGCCGCGCTCGCGTTCCAGGTCGTTCGAATCCATGACCCGCTCGGCGACCTGCTGGTGCGCGGCAAAGACACCCGCTTGGCGCAGGAGCTTGTCGACCAGGGTCGTCTTGCCGTGGTCGACGTGGGCGATGATCGCGATGTTGCGGATGGGGGCTGACATGGGAGCGCACCGGGGAAGGGGCGCGATTGTAGCACCCGGTGGCGCTGGCACCGAGACAAATGAGACCGGCGCGGCAGCCGAATCGGTTCGGATGCAGAGACGACGGGGACGATCCGGACAGGGAGCTCGGGAGGCTGCGGCGGGAAGCAGACCGGTTTGGGTCGCGCTACGATCGGGGGACGATTCGGACGGCGCTCACATGTTCGGGTAGTTGGGGCCGCCGCCGCCTTCGGGCACCACCCAGACGATGTTCTGGGTCGGATCCTTGATATCGCAGGTCTTACAGTGCACGCAGTTCTGCGCATTGATCTGCAAGCGGGGATTGGCGCCGTCGTCGTCGCGAACGATCTCGTACACGCCCGCCGGGCAATAGCGTTGCTCGGGCGCATCGTAGAGCTCGAGGTTGACCCGGATCGGCACCGTCGGGTCCTTGAGGGTGAGATGGCAAGGCTGGTTTTCTTCGTGGTTGGTGTTGGAGATGAACACCGAGGACAGCCGATCGAAGCTCACCACGCCGTCGGGCTTGGGGTAGTCGATCGCCTTGGCATCGCGCTTGTTGGCGAGCGTCTCGTTGTCCGCGTGCCGGTGGCGCAAGGTCCAGGGCGCCTTGCCGCCCAGGATGATCTGATCCATGCCGACCATGAGCGTGCCGGTGACGAGGCCGCGGCCCATCCAGGGCTTGAAATTTCGTGCCCGGTGCAGCTCCTCGTACAACCAGCTCGCGCGGAATGCCGCAGGATAGCTTTCCAGCTCGTCGCCGGCGCGCCCGGCGGCGAGCGCGTCGAAGGCGCTCCCGGCCGCCAGCATGCCCGACTTGATCGCGGCATGGCTGCCCTTGATGCGGGATGCGTTGAGGAAGCCGGCGTCGTCGCCGATGAGCGCGCCGCCGGGAAAGACCAGCTTGGGCAGCGACTGCAGTCCGCCCGCGGCGATCGCGCGGGCGCCATAGGCGAGGCGCTTACCGCCTTCGAAGAAGGTACGGATATGGGGATGCGTCTTGTAGCGCTGGAACTCCTCGTACGGATTGAGATACGGATTGGTATAGCCCAATCCGACGACGAATCCGACCGCGACCAGGTTGTCTTCCATGTGATAGAGAAAGGAGCCGCCGTACTGCGATCGATCCAGCGGCCAGCCCGCGGTATGCACCACCAGGCCGCGATGATGCTTGGCCGGATCGATCTGCCACAGCTCCTTCAAACCGATGCCGTAGACCTGGGGGCCGACGCCTTCGCGCAGGCGAAAGCGCTCCTGGATGCGCTTGCCGAGATGGCCGCGGCAGCCCTCGGCGAAGAACGTGTATTTCGCGTGCAGCTCCATCCCGGGCTGGTAGTTTTCGGTCGGCTGGCCGTCCTTGCCGACTCCCACGTCGCCGGTGGCTACGCCCTTCACGCTGCCGTCGTCGTTGAACAGCACCTCGGCGGCGGCGAAGCCGGGAAAGATCTCCACGCCCAGCGCTTCGGCCTGCTGGCCGAGCCAGCGGCAGACGTTGCCCAAGCTGACGACGTAGTTGCCATGGTTGCGAAAGCACGCGGGGAGGAACACGTCGGGCACTTTGAAGCTGCCCGCCGTCGACAAGAACATGAATCGGTCTTCGCTCACCGGCGCATTGAGCGGCGCGCCTTGCGCCTGCCAATCGGGCAGCAATTCGTTGAGCGCGCGTGGATCCATGACCGCGCCCGAGAGGATGTGCGCGCCGATCTCGGAGCCTTTTTCGAGCACGCAGACGCTGGTCTCGGTACCTTTCTCCGCGGCGAGCTGCTTGATGCGAATGGCCGCCGCCAGCCCCGCCGGTCCGCCGCCGACCACGACAACGTCATACTGCATCGATTCGCGTTGCGCCAACGTCGCTCTCCCAGGGCGTTTCCAGGAACGCCATTCGCTAGAATTTGCCCGTAATCTTACACCGCGCCAGTGCGCGATACGCCTGCCGATTCATGTCCTCGGCCCGGTGCGCAATCCCGTGAGACCTTGCCATCACGCCTCGCCCCGGCCGCGAGAAATCTCGGATCAGGGTCGCAGCCGGCGGCCCATGGACAGCGGCGGCTGCGCCGCCGCCGAGCGCATGCTGGTCGCGGCGCGATCAGGCGCCGATCTCTTCGGCGGCGAGCTCGGCGCAGCGTAAGCCGCTTTGCACGGCCGCTTCCAAGGTCGCCGGATAGTCGCCGCGGGTATAGTCGCCGGCGAGGAAGAGCCCGCGCACGCCGGTGCGCTGATCGGGGCGGTGCAAGCCGGGGGTGCAGGAGAAGGTCGCGCGCTTCTCTTCGATTACCTGGATCCACTCGGGCGTACCAAGCTCGGGAACGAGCATGCCGAGCTCGCGCTGCACGGCGCGCGCAAGCCCATTCCTATCGAGCTCGTCGCGCGCGCGGGCGCTGATGACCACGGCGAGCAGGCCCGCTTGCCCGCTGATCGCCGCGCGGTCGAAAACCCATTGCGCGACGCCTCCCGACATGCCCAGCATCGGCAAGGGCAGCGCGCACGGCTGGGCGAAGCGCAGGTAGAGCGTGACGATGGGCTGGTAGGCGAGTGCCTCGATCTGCCGCAACGGCGCCGCCAGGGCAGCGATATGACCGGCGAGGGAGGCGACGCGCGTGGGCTGCGTGGCGACGATGACCGCGCTATGAGACGCCGCGCCGCTGTGCGTGGCGAGCATGAAGCGCTCGCCGCTGGGCTCGATGCGAGTCACCATTCGGCCCAGGTGCACCGTAGCACCTCGCCGCACGATGTACTCGGCGGCCGGTGCGGGAAAGAGGCTGGTCAAGTCGACCCGCGGCAGCACCAGGTCGGACGCCGTTCGAGCCCCCGCCACGCCATCGCGCAAGACATTGAGAAAGACCTGCGCCGATGCTTGTCCGGGCGGGGTATTGAGCGCGGCGATACAAAGCGGCTCCCATAGAAAGCGTATCGCGCTCGCGTGCTGGCGGCGTTGCGTGAGCAGCGTGGTCACCGAGGTATCCGCGCTCAGGCGGAATTCGTGCCGCCCGCACCACAGGAAGAAGCGCGCGCAGCCCAGGCGCGCGCCGGCGCTCATGCCCTGCGCGCGCAAGAGCCCCAGTGCGAGATGCCAGGGCGCAGGGAGCTGCGGACAGCGCAACGCGAAATGCGGGGGGAAGGCCCATTGCAGCGGCATGCGCAGCAAGCTCCCCGCCGGCGTGCCGACGCGCTCGATCAGATCCAACGTGTGCCGATAAGCGCCGATCAGGATGTGCTGGCCGTTATCGAGCACCTGCCCATTGCGCACGACGCGGCGCGCGCGGCCGCCGAGATCGCGCGCCGCTTCGTAGAGCGTTACCGGGATGCCGCGCTCGACCAGGGCGACGGCGGCGGCCATCCCCGCATATCCGCCGCCGACGATGGCGACGTCCGCGCCCGTGCGAGCGATTCGATCCACCGTTCAGAACGAGTAGCGGCGCAGTCCTCCGTCCACGGGCATCACCGTGCCGGTGATGTAGCCGGCGAGCGGCGAGGCAAGAAAGACCGCCAGCACCGCGAGCTCCTCGGGCTCGCCGTAGCGGCCCATCGGGATTTCCTTCTGCGAATGCTCGCGGCGATAGTCTTCCGGGTAATTGCGCCGAATCTGCTCGCTCATGATGCGTCCCGGCGGAATGGAGTTGATCGTGATGCCATGGCGGCCGATCTCGCGCGACAAGCCCTTGGACCAGGCATGCACGCCGGCCTTGGCCGAGAACGCGGCATTGAGGCCCTCGGGCTCCGACTTGCCGGTGATATTGATGATGCGGCCCCAGTTGTGTTTGATCATGTCCGGCAGAACGGCATGGGTGAGCTGTCGCACCCGGGTGAAGTTGAGCGTCATGGCCTCGGTCCAGTGTTCCTCGGGCGCGTCGATCGGCAGCGGCCTGCTGCCGCCGGCGCAATTGATCAGGATCTCGATCCGACCCAGCGCTTGCAGTGCCTCCGCCGCAAGCTTCTGCGGCGCGCCTTCCGGCATCACGTCGGCCTCGATGGCTAGCGGCTGGGGATGACCGCTCGCCACGATCTCGCTCGCCAGCGCGTCGAGCAAGCTGCGGCGACGCGCAACGATGGCGCAGCGAACGCCCTCGGCGGCCAGGAGCTTCGCGATGGCGCGGCCGATACCCATGCTGGCGCCAGTTACCAGCGCCGTTCTGCCCTTCAACTGCAAGTCCATCTTGTCTCCTCGGTCGTCGGGTGATGCGTGTCGAGCCCGCCAACGCGCGGGCGTGTGAAGTTGCCTTCGCTGCCCCGTGATGCGTTCCTCAGGTCGCAGCCCAGGTCTTCCAGGCGATCCAGAGCTTGCTCAGCGGCGTGAGCGATACCTTCGCTTTGAGCACGTGCGTACCCTCGGCATCGATCTCGTCCAGCAGGCGGCGATAGATCGCCGCCATGATGAGCCCGGCGCGTTGCGAGCGCCGATCGGCCGCGGGCAGTTTATCCAACGCTTGACGATAGTAGCTGCGCGCGCGCGCGATCTGAAACCGCAGCAGGTTGCGCATGCCATCGGAATCGCGGCCGTTCAGGATATCGGCGGGCGTGAGGCCATAGCGAGCGATATCGTCGAGCGGAAGATAGACCCGATCGCGGCGTGCGTCCTCGCCGACATCACGCACGATATTGGTGAGCTGGAACGCGATGCCGAGGTCGTGGGCATAGTCGAGCGTGGCGGGGCTGGAATAGCCGAATACCTTTGCCGACAGCAATCCCACGACGCCGGCCACCCGGTGACAGTAGACGCTGAGCGCGGCGAAGTCGGGATAACGATTGTGCTCGAGATCCATCTCCATGCCGGCGATGATCTCCTCCAGTTGCTCGCGCCGCAGGTCGTATGCTGCGACCACGTCGGTCAAGGCGCGTGCAACCGGGTGCTGTGCCTTGCCCTCGTAGACGGCGGCGAGCTCGGTGCGCCACCACGCGAGCTTCAACCGCGCCACGCCCGGGTCCGAGGTTTCATCGACCGCGTCGTCGACTTCGCGGCAAAAGGCGTATAGCGCCACGATGGCGCGGCGCCGCTCCTGCGGCAGGAACAGAAAACTGTAGTAGAAGCTCGAGCCGCTGCGCGCGGCACGCTCGGCGCAGTATCGATGCGGGTCCATCGGTGCGGTCACGCTGCGCCCGCGCTGCCGCAATAGACCGGTAACGCGAACCGGCGCGCGCTCACGTCGCGACCCTGCCGTCGCCGCGCATGGCCCGATACAGCATGGACAGCCAATCGGCCGCGCGCAGCACGGGCCGGCGCCGGAAAATATCGAAATCGGCTTCGATCAGCTTCTGTAATATCGTGTCGCCCCCCGCGACGACCATGCGGATCTCCAAGCCGATTCGGCCCGGGAGCAAGCGACCCAAGCTCGCGCCTGCATGCAACATGCTGCGCGTACGCTCCACCTGGAAGCGCATCAGCGCGCGAAAATTCGGGTTCATCGTGCCCTTTTCGATGTCGGCTTCGGTCACGTCGAAGGCTTGCATGTCCTCGCGCGGCAAGTAGATTCGCCGCTTGCGATAATCGATGCCGACGTCCTGCCAGAAGTTGATGAACTGCAGGGCGCTGCAAATACGATCCGAGCACGTGAGCGTTTCGGCGTTGCAGGCATCGAACACGTGTAGCAGCAGGCGACCGACGGGATCGGCCGAACGCCGCGCGTAATCCTGCAGCTCGGCGAAGCTTTCATAGCGGGACTTGACGCAGTCCTGCGAGAAGGCGTCTATCAAATCGTGAAAATAGGCAAACGGCAGCCGGTGCTGTTCGATCGCCACCGAAAGCTCGGAAAACAGCACATCGTCGAACCGTTCTCCGCGTTCCAGCCGGCGTAGTCGTTCGTCAAACTGGGCCAAGCGTCGCAGTCGCTTGGGAGTCGGCACGTCGCCCTCGTCGGCGAAGTCGTCGGCGGTACGGGCGAAGCGGTAGATCGCCGCGACGGGACGGCGCAGCCGCGCCGGCAGCAGCAGCGAGGCTACGGGAAAATTCTCGTAATGTCCGACCCCCATGAAAATAACCTCGGAACAAGCGCTTAGGTCTCGGTCGGAAGCTGC
This sequence comes from Burkholderiales bacterium, assembly GCA_020848435.1. Lineage (GTDB taxonomy): Bacteria > Pseudomonadota > Gammaproteobacteria > Burkholderiales > WYBJ01 > WYBJ01. The sequence continues at coordinate 33,358 of JADLAC010000054.1, forward strand.
GGCAGAAAACTGACGCTGGCGGCAAGTAGCTAATAATATTACACTTGTCGGGCTGCCGGCGGTCGCCCGGAGAGGGCGTCGGATGGCAGCCGGCGTTGCCGCTGTCGCAGTCTATGCTGGCGGATGCGGCAACCCGAGCGAGAGCCCGGGTCGTTTATTGGCGGGCGCTCTTTGCCCGTCCGGCCGGAAAGCCGGATCCCATCGGGTCCGCCTTTCCGGCCGTGCGAAAGTGGCGGAATTGGTAGACGCACCAGATTTAGGTTCTGGCGCCGAAAGGCGTGGGGGTTCGAGTCCCTTCTTTCGCACCAAGTGGAATTCTTCGAGGCTGCATGATGCAAGCAAATATTGAAACCATCGGCAACCTGGAGCGGCGGCTGAACATCAGCGTGCCTACCCAGGATATCGACACTGAGATCTTGACCCGACTGAAACGGCTGGCGCAGACCGTGAAGATGCACGGGTTCAGGCCGGGCAAGGTCCCGCTGAAGGTGGTCGAAAAGCAGTACGGCACACAAGTGCGGCAGGAGGTCCTGGCCGAGAAATTGCAGCAATGTTTTGGCGATGCCGTGCGCGAGAACAATCTGCGCGTCGCGGGTTATCCGCGCTTCGAAACCAAGCCCGCCGGGGAGGGCGATGGGGAGCTCGGTTTCAGCGCGACCTTCGAGGTCTATCCCGAGGTTACGGTCGGTAGCGTCGCCGATGCGAATATCGAGCGCCCGGTGCTTCAGGTGACCGATGCCGAGGTCGATAAGACCATCGAGGTGCTGCGTAAGCAGCGGGCCACGTTCGAGGCGGTCGAGCGGCCGGCGCAGAACGAGGACTTGGTCACGATCGATTTCACCGGCCGGATCGACGGCCAGCCCTTCACCGGCGGTGAAGGCAAGGATGTCCAGATCGTCCTCGGCTCGGGGCGCATGCTGGCCGAATTCGAACGCGCCATCCTGGGGATGCAGCCCGACGAGACACGCCAATTCGACCTGACCTACCCGGCCGATTATCACGGCAAGGAAGTGGCCGGTAAGAGCGCGCGATTCGATCTGACGTTGAAGCGCGTGGAGCAGCCGAAGCTGCCGGCCCTGGATGGCGATTTCGCCAAGTCGCTGGGGGTTGCCGACGGCGATGTCGAGAAGATGCGCTCCGAAGTGCGCATCAACGTCGAACGCGAGGTCGAGGCTCGCATCCGCGCGCGCATGAAGGAACAGGCGTTCACGTTGTTGCTGGAACGTGCGAGCCTCGAGATTCCGCAGTCGCTGATCGACCTGGAAATGCGCTCCCTGGCGCAGGCGGCGCAACGCGACCTGCAGGGACGCGGCATCAAGACCAAAGATGTGCCGATACCGGCCGATATACTCAAGGCTCAAGCGCAGCGGCGGGTGCGCCTCGGCTTGATCCTGGCTGAGGTGGTACGCGCCAATTCACTCCAGGCAAAGCCCGAGCAAGTCCTGGCCGCGGTGGAGAATCACGCCAAGAGCTTCGAGCAGCCCCAGGAAGTGGTGAAATGGTACTATTCCTCACCGGAGCGCCTGAACGAATTCGAGTCGTCGGTAATCGAGCAGAACGTGGTGGATTGGGTCGCTAGCGCGGCCCTGACCGAAGACAAGCCGGTGCAGTTCGAGGAATTGATGGGAAAGAGCAACGCATGACGATGCGCGTAATGGGCGAGCGGTTCGAGCCGCAGGCACTGGGGCTCGTGCCGATGGTGATCGAGCAAAGCGGACGGGGCGAGCGCGCCTACGACATCTACTCGCGCCTGTTGAAGGAGCGGGTCGTCTTCCTGGTCGGGCCGGTGAACGAGGTGTCGGCCAACTTGATCGTGGCCCAGCTCCTCTTCCTGGAATCCGAGAATCCCGACAAGGACATCTATTTCTACATCAACTCGCCGGGCGGATCGGTGTCGGCGGGCCTCGCGGTTTACGACACCATGCAGTTCGTGAAACCCGACGTGAGCACGCTGTGCGTGGGTCAGGCGGCGAGCATGGGCGCGCTGCTGCTCGCGGCCGGCTCCAAGGGCAAACGCCATTGTCTGCCCAATTCGCGCGTGATGATCCATCAGCCGATGGGGGGATTCCAGGGTCAGGCATCCGACGTCGAGATCCACGCGCGCGAAATCCTGTACCTCAAGGGACGATTGAACGAGATTCTTGCCCGGCACACCGGGCAGAAGGTCGAGCAGATCGAGCGCGATACCGATCGCGACAATTTCCTGGCCGCGGATGAAGCGGTGCGCTACGGCCTGGTGGATCGCGTGTTATCGAACCGCACCGAGGCCCTGGCGGTTCGCTAGTTCAGGACGCCAGGTGTGCGCAAGGGGCACGTACGGCAGGGAAAGCCGGCGGGGGGCAGGAACCTCGGGGCGATGGCTGGCGACTAACGAAGTCTACGGTGGAATTCCCTCAAAATCACGATAGTTGATTCGGCGCACATGTCAGAAAAGATCGGCGGTGAGAAGCTTCTGTACTGCTCCTTCTGCGGCAAGAGCCAGCACGAGGTTCGCAAGCTGATTGCCGGCCCGTCGGTGTTCATCTGCGACGAGTGCATCGAGCTGTGCAATGACATCATCCGCGAGGAAGCGCAGACCGATCACGGCAGCAAGGGCGCCAAGTCCGATCTTCCCGTCCCGCACGAGATCTGCCGCATCCTGGATCACTACGTGATCGGCCAGGAACAAGCGAAGAAGATACTCTCGGTCGCCGTCTACAATCATTACAAGCGCCTGAAGACGCTGTCGAAGAGCGACGACGTCGAGCTTGCCAAGAGCAACATCCTGCTGGTGGGACCGACCGGCTCGGGCAAGACGCTGCTCGCCCAGACCCTGGCGCGACTACTCAACGTGCCTTTCGTGATCGCGGATGCGACCACGCTGACCGAGGCGGGCTATGTCGGCGAGGATGTCGAGAACATCATCCAGAAGCTGCTGCAGAAGTGCGACTACGACGTCGAAAAGGCGCAGCGCGGCATCGTCTACATCGATGAGATCGACAAGATCTCGCGCAAGTCGGACAACCCGTCGATCACGCGCGACGTGTCGGGCGAGGGCGTCCAGCAGGCTCTGCTCAAGCTGATCGAGGGCACGATCGCCTCGGTCCCGCCTCAGGGCGGGCGCAAGCACCCCAACCAGGAGTTCGTGCAGGTCGATACCACCAACATCCTGTTTGTCTGCGGCGGTGCGTTCGATGGCCTCGAACGGGTCATCCGCGCCCGTTCGGAGAAAGGCGGCATCGGCTTTGGGGCGGAGGTGCATAGCCGCGACAATCGCAAGGACATCGGCGCGGTATTGAAGGACGTTCAGCCCGAGGACTTGATCAAGTACGGGCTGATCCCCGAATTCGTCGGCCGGCTGCCCGTCGTCGCGACCCTCGAAGAGCTCGACGAGCGTGCCTTGATCCAGATTCTCACCGAGCCGAAGAATGCACTGATCAAGCAATATCAGCGCATGTTCTCGATGGAGGGCGTCGAGCTCGAAGTGCGCGACGAGGCTTTGCGGGCCATTTCCCGGCGCGCGTTGGCGCGCAAGACCGGCGCGCGCGGTTTGCGCTCGATTCTCGAGCACGCGCTGCTCGATACGATGTTCGATCTGCCGTCGATGGAGAACGTCGTCAAAGTCGTGATCGACGAGGGCGCCGGAGGCGAAGACGTGCGTCCTATTCTCATCTACGCCGATCAGCCGAAGATCGCCGGCACGGCGTGAACGGCCACGCCGTGGCGCCGAGCTCACGGCCGCATTCTTGGGGGGCGCGGTTGAGAATTCGCCGCCCACCCCAACGTAAGCTCATGCATCCTTTCGAGGTTATCTCATCATGTCCGATGTCGAACCCAGCACCTCGTTGACGCTGCCTTTGCTGCCCTTGCGCGATGTGGTGGTGTTTCCGCACATGGTCATTCCGCTGTTCGTCGGCCGGCCGAAGTCCATCAAGGCGCTGGAAGCGGCGATGGAGGCGGGCAAGAGCATCATGTTGATCGCGCAGAAGTCCGCGGCCAAGGACGAGCCGAGCCCGGAAGACTTGTACGCGACGGGAAGCATCGCGAACATTCTGCAAATGCTGAAGTTACCCGACGGCACGGTGAAGGTGCTGGTCGAGGGCGCGCAGCGCGCTCGCGTGCACGACGTCGCCGATGTTCGTACCCATTTCACCGCGACCGTGGTGCCGGTGCCGCCGCAGCCCGTACAAAGCACGGAAGTCGAAGCGATGCGCCGCGCGATGCTGGCGCAGTTCGACCAGTACGTGAAGCTGAACAAGAAGATCCCGCCCGAGATCCTGACCTCGCTGTCGGGAATCGACGACGCCGGGCGCTTGGCCGATACCATCGTCGCGCATCTGCCGCTGAAGCTCGAACAGAAGCAGGAAGCCCTCGAAATCTTCGACGTGCGCAAGCGCCTGGAGCATCTGCTCGGCTTGATCGAAGGCGAGCTCGACATCCTGCAGGTCGAGAAGCGCATTCGCGGCCGCGTCAAGCGCCAGATGGAAAAGAGCCAGCGCGAGTACTACCTCAACGAGCAGGTCAAGGCGATCCAGAAGGAGCTCGGCGAGCTGGAGGAAGGCGCGGACCTCGACGAGGTCGACAAGAAGATCAAGAAGGCGGGCATGCCGAAGGATGCCCGCGTCAAAGCCGAGGCGGAGCTGCGCAAGCTGCGGATGATGTCGCCGATGTCGGCCGAAGCGACCGTGGTGCGCAACTACATCGATGCGCTGATTTCCCTGCCCTGGCGCAAGAAGAGCAAGATCAGCAAGGACCTCAAGGTCGCCGAGGCGGTGCTGGAGAAGGATCACTACGGGCTGGAGAAGGTGAAGGAGCGCATCATCGAGTATCTCGCCGTGCAGCAACGGGTGGAGAAGGTGAAGGCGCCGATCCTTTGCCTGGTGGGCGCTCCGGGTGTCGGTAAGACCTCGCTCGGCCAATCGATCGCGCGGGCGACCAATCGCAAGTTCGTGCGCATGTCGCTCGGGGGCGTGCGCGACGAGGCCGAGATTCGCGGCCACCGCCGCACCTACATCGGCTCGATGCCGGGCAAGATCCTCCAGAACATGGCGAAGGTGGGCGTGCGCAATCCGCTGTTCCTGCTCGACGAGGTCGACAAGATGGGCATGGACTTTCGCGGCGACCCGGCTTCCGCCTTGCTCGAAGTGCTGGACCCGGAGCAGAACCACACCTTCGTCGACCACTACGTGGAGGTCGAATACGACCTGTCCGACGTGATGTTCGTTGCGACCGCGAACACGCTCAATATTCCCCCCGCGCTGCTCGATCGCATGGAGGTGATTCGGCTCTCGGGTTACACCGAGGACGAGAAGGTCAACATCGCCCAGCGCTACCTGCTGCCCAAGCAGATGAAGAACCACGGCCTGAAGGCCGACGAGCTGAACGTCTCCGAGAGCGCGATTCGGGACATCGTGCGCTACTACACGCGCGAAGCCGGCGTGCGCGCGATGGAGCGCGAGATCTCGAAGATCTGCCGCAAGGTGGTGAAATCGCTGTTGCTCAAGCAAGAGAGCGGCGGCAAGGTCAACATCAGCTCGCGCAACTTGGAAAAGCATCTCGGGGTGCGGCGCTATACCTATGGCCAAGCCGAGAAGAACAACCAGATCGGACAGGTCACCGGCCTCGCATGGACCGAAGTCGGCGGCGAGCTGCTCACCATCGAGACGGTCGTCATGCCCGGCAAGGGCAAGACCATCACCACCGGCAAGCTCGGCGAGGTCATGCAGGAATCGGTGCAGGCCGCGTTGAGCGTGGTGCGCAACCGCTCGCGCAAGCTCGGCATCGAGCCCGACTTCTACCAGAAGAATGACATTCACATTCACCTTCCCGAGGGCGCGACGCCGAAGGACGGTCCGAGCGCCGGCATCGCGATTTGCACCGCGCTGGTCTCGGTGTTCACGGGCATTGCGGTACGCGCGGACGTCGCCATGACAGGCGAGATCACGCTGCGCGGCGAGGTGCTGCCGATCGGCGGGCTCAAGGAGAAGCTCCTGGCTGCCCATCGCGGCGGCATCAAGACCGTGCTGATCCCGGAGGAGAACACCAAGGACCTCGCCGAGATCCCCGACAACATCAAGAACCGGCTGGACATCCACCCCGTGCGCTGGATCGACCAGGTGCTCGAGCTCGCGCTCGAACGCGTCCCGGAAGCGCTCCCCGCGCCGGCGGAAGGCAAAGAAGTCGCGCCGCTGCCGCCCGCATCCGATCCGGATAGCACGGTGCTCAAGCACTGAAGCGCGTCGACTCCCGTCCGCGGCGCGCGCTCGTTCGCAACGCGCGCCGCGGTCGTCTTGACACCCACTTTTTCAGCTTGCTATAAAGCGCGTTCCACCATCGCGCCGGCATTCAGCCGGCGACAACGATCACGAGCTACGAAAGGGGACCCACGTGAACAAGGCCGAGCTGGTCGAAGCCGTCGCGAAAGCCGCGGACATTTCCAAGGCCGCTGCCGAGCGTGCAGTCAACGGCGCATTGAATGCCATCACGGTCTCCTTGCGTAAGGGCCAAAGCGTGACCCTGGTCGGCTTCGGTACGTTCTCGGTCGGCCGGCGTGCCGCGCGCACGGGGCGCAATCCGCGCACCGGCGCCGCGATCAAGATCCGGGCGAGCAAGGTGCCCAAGTTTCGGGCTGGCAAGGAGCTGAAGGGCGCGGTAAACTAATCGGCTCGGTCGATGTCTGCCGAGACGGAGTCGCAACAGTTCGCATCGGGTGCTTAGCTCAGTGGTAGAGCGTCGCCCTTACAAGGCGAATGTCGGGAGTTCGACCCTCTCAGCACCCACCAGCCGATTTCGGCCAATCGTACGGAGTGGTAGTTCAGTTGGTTAGAATACCGGCCTGTCACGCCGGGGGTCGCGGGTTCGAGTCCCGTCCACTCCGCCAACTTCCATAACGCCTGCATCGCCAGGCGTTATTCGTATCCATGTTCGATTGGGTTCAGAACAACAAGCGCGTCATCCAGGTCATCCTGGCGCTGATCTTTCTCCCATTCGCGTTTTTCGGCATCGACAGCTATTTCCGGGGCGGCGAGCTGGGCGCGGAGGTGGCACGGGTCGGCGACTCGCGCATTTCCCAGCAGGAGTATCAGCAGGCGCTGCGCGAGCGCCAGGATGCGATGCGCAGGATGCTCAACAATGCGCCGATCGATCAATCGGTGCTGGAATCGCCCGAGATGCGCTTCGCCGCGCTCGAGCAGTTGGTGCGCGAGCGGCTGCTGCTGTCGCAGGCGTTACGCAATGGCATCGCGGTCACGGACGAGCAGTTGCGCGACGTGATCATGAGCCAGGAGGCGTTTCGCCAAGACGGGAAATTTTCGCCCGAGCTGTACGAGACGTTTCTGCGCTCGCAGAACATGAACCAGCTCACCTTCGAGGCCAAGCTCAAGCGCGATCTGTTGCAGCAGCCGCTCATGGATGCATTCGGCCAGAGCGCATTCGTCTCAAACGCCGTGGTCGAGCGCATCATGCGCTTGTCGGAGCAAACGCGCGAGGTTTCGCTCGCGACCGTTCCGGCCGTGTCGTTCGTGGCCCAGGTGAGCGTGGATGATGCGGCGGTCAAGGCCTACTTCGACAGCCACGCGCGCGAATTCGAAGTGCCCGAGCAAGTGCGCCTGGAGTACGTCGTCTTATCGCTCGACAACCTTGCCGCTCATGTCGAAATCCCGGCGACCGAAGTGCGCCAAGCCTACGAGCAGAATGCGGCGCGCTTCACCGCGCCCGAAGAACGCGATGCGAGCCACATCCTGATCCAGGTGAGCGCGGATGCCACGGCGGAAGCCAAGGCGGCGGCGCGCGCAAAGACCGAGGCGCTGCTCGGCGAGATACGGGCCAAGCCCGAGAGCTTCGCCGACGTGGCGCGCAGCCACTCGCAGGATCCCGGTTCGGCGAAAGAAGGCGGAGCACTGGGCTTTCTCGTGCGCGGCTCGACCAGGAAGGCCTTCGACGACGCGCTGTTCGGGATGAAAGCCGGCGAAATCATCGGTCCGGTGCAGACCGAATTCGGCTATCACATCATTCGGCTCAATGCCATCCGCGGCGGGGGCACCAAGCCGTTCGACGAGGTGCGCGGCGCGATCGAGGCGGAGCTCAAACGCGCCCGGGCGCAAAAGCGCTATGCGGAGCTTGCGGAGCAGCTCAACAATATCGCTTACGAGCAGTCGGATAGCCTTCAGCCGGCCGCCGAAGCGCTGAAAGTCCCGGTGCAGCAAAGTCCTTGGATCACGCGCTCGCCGGTTCCGGGCTCGCCGCTGGGCAACGAGCGGCTGCTGAAGGCAGCCTTCGCCGATGATGTACTGAAGAACAAGCGCAACAGCGAAGTGGTCGAAGTCGCGCCCGGCACGTTGATCGCGGCGCGACTGCTCGAGCACAAGCCCGCGGCAAGCCGGCCGTTCGAGGAAGTGCGCGACGACATACGCAAACGCCTGGTGCACGAAGAGACGCGCAAGCGCGCTGTCGCGGAAGGCCGCGCCAAGCTGGAGAAGCTACGCAAAGGCGAAGAGGTAGGTGTCGCCTGGGGCAAGCCGTTGAGCGTGAGCCGCGGCGAGACGCACGGGCTGGCGGAACCCGTCGTGCGCGAGATCTTCCGCGCCGAAGCCGACAAGCTGCCGGCTTACGCGGGCGCTGAAGATCCCAAGCTTGGGTTCCAGTTGATCCGCGTTTCGCGCATCGCCGAGCCGACCGAGCTCAGCGCGGAAGCGCGCAAGGCGACCGCGGAGCAGCTCAAGCGCATGATCGCGCAGGAACAGCTCACAGACTATGTGAGCGCGATGAAGCGGCGAGTCGAGGTGAAGGTCAAGCCCGACCTGATCGAGAAGAAGTAGCTATTCCATTCCGGCCACGACGGTGTTGAAGCCGCCGTCGACATACATCACCTCGCCGGTGATGCCCGCGGCCAGATCGCTCAGCAGGAAGGCGGCCGCGTTGCCAACGTCATCGATGGTCACGTTTCGCCGCAGCGGCGCATGCTCGGCGACGAAGCTGAAGATCTTGTTGAAACTGCCGATGCCGGCGGCGGCCAGGGTCTTGATCGGCCCCGCCGAAATGCCGTTGACGCGTATGCCGCGAGGACCCAACCCGGCTGCCAGGTAACGTACCGATGCCTCCAGGCTGGCCTTGGCCATGCCCATGACGTTGTAATGGGGCACGGTGCGCACCGATCCGAGATAGGTGAGCGTGAGCAGGGCGGCCTTGCGCCCGCGCATCATGGGCAGAGCGGCCTTCGCCAGGGCGGGAAAGCTATACGCGCTCACCTCGTGTGCGATCCGGAAGGCGTCGCGCGAGAAGCCTTCCAGGACATCGCCGGACAAGGCCTCGCGCGGCGCGAACGCAATCGAATGGACCAGGCCGTCGAGGCCATCCCAGTGGCGGCCGCACTCGGTGAACAGCGCCGTGATCTGCTCGTCGCGCGTCACGTCACAGGCGAATACAAGATCCGAACCGAGCTCGGTGGCGAGCGCGACGACCCGATCCTTGACGTTCTCGGCTTGGTAAGTGAAAGCGAGCTCGGCGCCTTCGCGCGCGAGCGCGCGCGCGATGCCGAATGCGATCGAGCGGTTGCTCAGCAAGCCGCTGACCAGAAATCTCTTGCCGGCGAGGAACCCCATCGGGACAATCTCCTATCGCTCTCAAAGTCGATGCGTAACGCTCGCTTCACTCGGGGTCACGCCTCGCCACGCACACTGATGCCCGCGACCCGGTGCGCTCGCACTCGGGAACGCGCCGCGCGATCCGCTTTCGCCCGGCGATGGCAGGCGGGCAGCGGATTGCCGGCGGGCTCGCGCGATTCGATGAGCGGCGCAGGTTGCCAAGCCGGCGCATTATAGCCGAGAGCCTCGAATTCGCCGGTGCGCAAAAGCGCTTGCCATTGGCTACAATCCTCGCCATGACGGTCTTGTCCGCAGCCCTTCTCGCGCTCGTGCTGCTCACCGGCTGTGGCGAAACGCGCTGGAACGATCCCTACCCGGGCGCGGATCGCCAATCGAACACGCTGTACAGCGCGTTCATCGACCGCCCCAGGCATCTCGATCCCGCCCTTTCGTATGCCTCCGACGAATGGGATTTCATCAGCCAGATCTACGAGCCGCCGCTGCAATACCACTATCTCAAGCGGCCTTACCAGCTCATTGCGCAAAGCGCCGAAGCGCTCCCGGTAGTGCGCTACTATGCCACCGACGGGCGAGCGCTCGGTGCCGAGGCCGCACCGGACCAGGTGGCTCAATCGGAATTCGAAATCCGCATTCGCCCCGGCATCCTCTATCAGCCCCATCCTGCTTTCGCCAAGGACGCGGCGGGCAAGGCGCTCTATCTCGCCTTGTCCGAGGCCGACATCGCCACGCGCTTCAAGCTGTCCGACTTCCCGCAAACCGGCACGCGCGAGCTGACGGCCGAGGACTACATCTACCAGATCAAGCGGCTCGCCCATCCGCGCGCAACCTCGCCCGTCTTCGGTCACATCAGTGAGTACATCATCGGCCTGAAGGAGCTCGCGACCGAGCTGCGCGCGGACAACGCCAAGCTGGTGGCGCAACACCGGGCACGCTACGGCAGCGTGGACAAGGGATTGCCGTGGTTGGACTTGCGCAACTACACCCTGGCGGGCGTCACCGCGGTTGATCGGTACACGTATCGCATTCGCATCAAGGGCAAGTATCCGCAGCTCGTCTATTGGCTCGCGATGCCGTTCTTCGCGCCGATTCCCTATGAGGCCGACCAGTTCTATGCCCAGCGCGGCATGAACGCGGGCCGCAATCTCACGCTCGACTGGTATCCGGTGGGCACCGGGCCGTACATGCTGACCGAGAACGACCCGAACGCGCGCATGGTGCTCAGCCGCAATCCGAATTTCCGCGGCGAAGCCTATCCCTCGGAGGGTGAACCGGGCGATGCCGCGGAGGGCTTGCTGCGCGACGCCGGCAAGACGATTCCGTTCATCGACCGCGTCGTGTTCAGCCGTGAGAAGGAAAGCATCCCCTATTGGAACAAGTTTCTGCAAGGATATTACGATCGCTCCGCGATCGCCTCCGACAATTTCGATCAGGCCGTGCAGCTCAACGTCGAAGGCCAGGCCACGCTGACCCCAGAGATGGAGCGCAAGGGCATCAAGCTGCGTACTTCGGTGGCGACCAGCACCTACTACCTGGCGTTCAATTTTCTCGATGGGGTGGTGGGGGGATTGAGCGCGCGCGCGCGCAAGCTGCGCCAAGCGATCTCGATCGCCGTCGACTTCGAAGAGTTCATCAGTATTTTCGCCAACGGCCGCGGCATACCAGCCATGGGACCGATACCGCCGGGATTGTTCGGTTATCGCGATGGCGCGGCCGGCATCAATCCCGTGGTCTACGACTGGGTCGACGGTAAGCCGCGGCGCAAGTCCCTCGACGCGGCGCGCAAGCTGCTCGCCGAAGCCGGATACGTCGACGGGCGCGACAGCAAGACGGGACAGCCGCTGGTGCTGAGCCTCGACACGGTGGCGCGCGGCCCGGGCGACAGCTCACGGCTCGAATGGTATCGGCGCCAATTCGCCAAGCTCAACATCCAGCTCGAAATCCGCACGACCGACTGGAACCGCTTCCAGGAGAAAGTCCGCACCGGCAACACCCAGATCTTCTTCCTGGGCTGGAACGCCGACTATCCCGATCCCGAGAACTTCATGTTCCTGCTGAACGGAGCGCAGAGCCGCGCCAAGACGGGCGGCGAGAACACGGCGAACTACCACAATCCCGATTACGACCGCCTGTTCGAGCGCATGAAGAACCTCGACAACGGTCCGGAGCGCGAGGCCATCATCGACCAGATGTTGCGCATCGCGCGCGAGGATGCGCCCTGGGCGTGGGGCTACCACCCCAAGGATTACGGCCTGTCGCACCAATGGGTCGCGAATTCCAAGCCCAACCAGATCGCGCGTAACGGCCTCAAGTATCAGCGCATCGATCCGTCGCTGCGCGAGCAGAAACGCAGTGCGTGGAATCAGCCCGTGCTCTGGCCGGTCGGGCTCGCACTGGTCGCGCTGGTCGCGTTGTCGCTGCCGGCATTTATCGGCTATCGCCGCCGGGAACGCATGGCAGGCCGGGTGCAGGCGTGATCGCCTATATCGTGCGGCGCGTTCTGTATGCCCTCCCGATCCTGATCGGCGTCAACCTCATCACCTTCGCGCTGTTCTTCGTCGTCAACACCCCGGACGACATGGCGCGCATGCAACTCGGCGCCAAGCGCGTCACGCCTCAGGCGATCGAACGCTGGAAAGTCGAGCGCGGTTACGATAAACCGCTGCTGTGGAATTCGGGCGCGAGCGGTTTGGAGCAACTGACCGACACCATCTTCTACGACAAGTCGGTCCGGTTGTTCGTGTTCGATTTCGGCAATGCGGACGATGGCCGCGACATCGCCCATGAAATTCTCACCCGCATGGGCCCGAGTCTCGCGATCGCGTTGCCGGTGTTTCTTGTGGGCATCGCGGTCAATATCACCTTTGCGTTGATGATGGCTTTCTTCCGCGCATCGTATCTCGACCTCTGGGGTGTCGTCGTGTGCGTCGCGATGATGTCGATTTCCGGGCTGTTCTACATCATCGGCGGACAGTACCTGGTGAGCAAGCTGTGGCACCTGGTGCCCATCTCGGGCTTTGCCGGCGGTCCCGACGCGCTCAAGTTCGTCGTCCTGCCGGTGCTGATCGGCGTAGTGGGCGGCATCGGCGCCGGTGCCCGCTGGTACCGCACGATATTCCTGGAGGAGATCGGCAAGGACTACGTGCGCACCGCGCGCGCAAAAGGAATGCGCGAGTCGGTCGTATTGTTTCGGCATGTGCTGAAGAACGGGCTCATTCCGATTCTGACCGGCGCGGTCGTCGTCCTTCCCAGCCTGTTCCTGGGCAGCCTGTTGATGGAATCCTTTTTCGGCATTCCCGGCTTGGGCAGCTACACGATCGACGCCATCCAGGCCCAGGACTTCGCGGTGGTGCGCTCGATGGTCTTCCTCGGTGCGGTGCTGTACATCATCGGTTTGTTGCTCACCGATATTTCGTACACGCTGGTCGATCCTCGCGTGCGGCTCGCCTAGACCATGCTCTTCCAGCCCGTCATCCTCTGGACCGACGCGCTCGTATTCCTGCTGCTCGTCGCGTTGGCCGGGGTGGTGGTTTACGTGCGCCGGCACGAACACCTGCGCCAGCCCTGGCGGCGCGTCGCCCATAGCGCGACCGGAATGGCGGGCGCCGTGGTGCTCGCGTTCTTCGTGCTGGTCGGTGTGCTCGATTCGCTGCACTACCGCGCTCGCGCCGGCGGCGACTCGAGCCGAGGCAACGTCTACGCGGTGGAGATCACGAGCGTGCTGGACGCGCTGCTGCGCTCGCTCAAGGAGCGCCCGGAGAAGACTTATTCGGCGCCGCTTGGCTACCAGCTCTATGCGCGCGAAACGGTGGAGTTGCCAGACGGCCGGCAAAGCCGCGAGTATCCGCGACTGCGCCATGGCGGCGCGCATCTCAAGGCGCCGCAGGACGAGTGGCGCCCGGATGTCGGCCGGCGTGCACTGGCCGGTGCCGCGATCGGCTTCGTGTTATGGGTCGTCGCGGCCACCCTGGTGTCCGCGCACATCGCGCGCGCTACCGGGGAGGGTATCGATCGCGCGTGGCGTGCCTTGGCGCGAGGCGAGCTCGATATGCCATGGCGTGCCATTCTCGCCACCCTGGGTGCACTCCTGGTGCTGGTCTGCGTCGCGGCGGCATTGGCCGGGAAGTACCACGTGCTCGGCACCAGCAAGGTCGGCGAGGACGTGCTCTACCAGGCACTCAAGAGCGTGCGCATTGCGCTCGTCATAGGTACGCTGACGACCCTGGTCATGCTGCCTTTCGCCATCCTGCTCGGCATCGGCGCGGGCTACTTCAAGGGCTGGGCGGACGACATCATCCAGTATCTGTACACGACCTTGAATTCGATTCCGGCGGTGCTGCTCATCGCCGCCGCCGTGCTGATGATGCAGGTCTACATCGACACGCGCCCGCAAGCCTTTCCCACCTCGGTCGAGCGTGCCGACCTGCGCCTGCTCTTTCTGTGCGCGATCCTGGGCGTCACGAGCTGGACGGGGCTGTGCCGGCTGCTGCGCGGCGAGACGCTCAAGATTCGCGAGCTGGACTACATCCAGGCGGCGCAGGCGTTCGGCGTGAGCCACCTGCGCATCATCACCCGCCATATCTTGCCGAACGTCATGCATATCGTGTTGATCGCGGTGGTGATGGAGTTCAGCAGCCTGGTGCTGGCCGAAGCGGTGCTGTCGTATGTCGGTGTCGGAGTCGATCCCTCGATGATCAGCTTCGGCACCATGATCAACGCCGCCCGGCTGGAGATGGCGCGCGATCCCATGGTGTGGTGGTCGCTCGCTTCCGCCTTCGGCTTCATGTTCGCGTTGGTGCTCTCGGCCAATCTGTTCGCCGATGCCGTTCGCGATGCGTTCGATCCGCGCGTCGCGGTGATCAAGCCGTTCCGGCTGCGGCTCGCCGCGCTCGCTGCGGCCAAGGCGCCGGCATGAGCGAGCCGCTGCTCGAGATCGACCGCCTGTCGACCTGGATCGATACCGGCGATCATCCGGTGCGCGCGGTCGACGGACTGAGTCTGGAGCTGCGAGCGGGCGAGACCTTCGCCCTGTTGGGCGAGTCCGGCTGCGGCAAGTCGATCACGGCGCTGTCCGTCATGCGGCTGCTGCCCGATGCCGGTCGCGTGGTCGACGGGCGCATCGTCTTGGGCGGTGTCGATCTGTTACAGCTTCCCGAGACCGAAATGCGGGCAGTTCGCGGTGCGCGCATCGGCATGATCTTCCAGGAACCGATGCTCTCGCTCAACCCGGTGCTGACCGTGGGCGCTCAGATTCTGGAAGTGCTCGAACGCCATACGAGCCTGTCGACGCGGCAGGCCCAGTCGAAAGCGCGCGAGCTGCTCGATTCGGTCGGTGTCCCGGATGCGCCGCGGCGCTTGCACGAGTTTCCCTTCCAGCTTTCCGGCGGACTGCGCCAGCGCGTCATGATCGCGATGGCGCTCGCGTGCGAGCCCGAGCTGCTGATTGCCGACGAGCCGACGACCGCGCTCGACGTCACCATCCAGGCGCAGGTGCTCGAGCTACTGCACGATCTGCAACGCAGCCGCGGCATGGCCATGCTGCTCATCACGCATGACCTCGGCGTCGTGGCCGAGACCGCGCACCGCGTCGGCGTGATGTATGCCGGCCAGATCGTGGAAACCGCCCCGTGCACGGCGTTTTTCGCCGATCCTCAACATCCCTATTCGCGCAAGCTGTTCGCGTCGCTGCCCGCGCGGCAAAAGCGCGGCGGCGCGCTATCGGTCATCGGCGGCAACGTGCCGTCGCTCGCGCAGGTGTTCGAGGGCTGCCGATTCGCCGAGCGCTGCGATCATGCGCAGGCGCCCTGCCGAGTCATCGTCCCCGCCTTGACGCGGACCGATGGCGGGCGCTCGGTACGCTGCCACCTGTACACGGCGGTGCTGGGCGATCGATCGGCAGCCCTGACGCCGGTAGCATCATCGGCTGAACAGGCCCCGGCGGCGGGGCGCGCCAATGATCCGACGAGCTCACCGGGCCCAGGTGCGATCCTGGAAGTGAGCGATCTGCGCGTGCATTTCCCGATCCACCGGGGCCTATTGCGCCGGGTGGTGGGCTACGTGCGCGCGGTCGATGGCGTGACGCTCGCCATCGCGCCGGGCCGAACGCTCGCTCTGGTCGGTGAATCGGGCTGCGGCAAGACGACCGTCGGCAAGGGCGTGTTGAGGCTCGTACCGCCGACGGGTGGCGAGGTCGTGTTCGACGGGGTCGATCTCGGCGAGCTGAGCGCGCCGGCGCTGCGTGCACGCCGGCGTGACATGCAGATCGTCTTCCAGGACCCGTATTCCTCGCTCAATCCACGCATGCGGGTGAGCGAAATCCTCGACGAGGGCATGAGCGCACTGGGCGTCGGCTCCACGGCCGGCGAACGCGCGCGTCGCATCGATGCACTTCTGCGGGAGGTAGGGCTCGACCCGGCTGCCAAGTCGCGCTACCCGCACGAGTTTTCCGGCGGCCAGCGCCAGCGCATCGCCATCGCTCGCGCGCTGGCCGTCGAGCCTCGCCTGATCGTTTGCGACGAGCCCACCAGCGCGCTCGACGTTTCGGTGCAGGCGCAGATACTCAATCTGCTGCTCGACCTCCAGCGCAGGCACGCGATCGCCTACCTGTTCATCACGCACAACATGGGGGTGGTGGAATACCTCGCGCACGAGGTCGCGGTGATGTATCTCGGGCGGATCGTGGAACAGGGCAGCGTGCACGACGTGTTCTCCGCGCCCAAGCATCCGTACACGCGCGCGTTGCTTTCGGCTGTGCCGGTGCCCGATCCCCACACCAAGCGCGAGGTGTTGAAGCTCGGTGGCGATCTGCCTTCCGCTGTGTCGCCGCCGCCCGGATGTCATTTCAATCCGCGCTGTCCGCGTGCGTTTGAGCCTTGTGCCGTCACTTATCCCGCGGAGCGGGCCTTGGGCCCGCTCCACCGGGTGCGCTGCCATCTCTATGACGATGTCTTCCCTGGGAGGCCGATCGCGCCGAGCGACGACATTGCCGAGCGCGCCTAGTCGCGCCGCGCGGCGTAGGCCACCTGCGTGCGACCGGAAGCCGTGTGTTTCACCTTGGCGTTTGCTTTCGCCGCCGTCTTCACCGAGCTTGTACCCGCCGGTTTGGCGGAGGAGGCGCGCTGCGCCGCGGCCGGCGCGTTGCTCGCAAGCGTCTCCGCGATCGCGAGGGTTTGACCGATCAGAAGCTTGCCATTGCGAATGCCGTTACGGCTCGCGAGCTCGGACATGCTCACGCGGTAGCGTTGCGCGATCGCGGCGAGCGTCTCTCCCGCCTTGACCACGTGTTTCGAAACGGCGGCGTTGATGATTCGCTCGGCGATCGCGGGCGGCGTGAAACCCGCCGCTGCCGGATCTCCGCCCGCGCCATCGTCGCTGTTGGGCACGAGGATGGTGAGCCCGCTCAAGCTGCGCAGCCGGGCGGGGATGCTGTTGATCTCCTTCAGCTTGGCGAGCGCGATGCCGAAACGCTGCGCGATACGCTCCAGGCGATCGTCCTTGTTAAGGGTATAGGACTGCCAGGAGGTCAGCGCCTTGCCGTGCGTCGCCAGGTTGGTCTGGAAGCGCTCCGCGCGATCGGCAGGCAGCAGGATCGACTGAGGGACGTCGGCGCGGATGACCGGCCGATTGTGCGAGGGGTTCAGCGCCTGAAACTCCGCCAGCGGCATCTCGGCCAGCTTGGCCGCCAGGGTCACGTCGATGTGCCTGTCGGTATTCACCACCGAGAAGTACGGCTGATTCTCGATTTCAGCGAGCGCGATCCCGAATGCTTCCGGGCGTGCGATCAGGTTCTTCACCGCCATCAGTTTCGGGATGTAGTTGCGCGTCTCCGCCGGCATGTCGAGGCTCAAGTAGTCGCCGCGCATTCCGCGTGCTTCGTTGCGCTGTATCGCTCGTCCGACCGCGCCTTCGCCCCAGTTGTAGGAGGCGAGCGCAAGCTCCCACGAGCCGAACATCTCGTAGAGTTTTTCAAGATAATCCAGCGCGGCGCGCGTGGCGGCGAGCACGTCCCGGCGTTCGTCCTGCCACCAATTCTGCTTCAACCCGTAGGTCTTGCCCGTGGAGGGAATGAACTGCCACATGCCGGAGGCATGAGCGGTCGAATAGGCGTTCGGGTTATAGGCGCTTTCGATCATCGGCAGGAGCGCGATCTCGCCCGGCATGCCGCGCTTTTCCACTTCCTCCACGACATAGAAGAGATAGCGCTCGCTGCGCTGGATCATGCGCGCCATGTAATCCGGGCGGGTCGCGTACCAGTTCTCCCAATCCTTTACCAGCGGCGAAGGCAACTCGGCCAAGGCAAAGGAGCCACGCAGGCGTGCCCACAGGCTCTTGGCGGAAGTCGATGCCGCAGGCGCGGCGTTGAAGGGGATATCGCCGAGCAGCACATGCGCGGAACCGGGATCGTCCTGCGCCTCGTGCAGCGGTAGATGCGGCCGCGGCAAAAGGAACTGGCGCGGCGCGGGACTTGCGGGCACCAGCGTCAAGGCTCTGACGTCGACGATTTCGGTTTCAGCTACGGGTTCGTCCGTAGCCATGCCCTGGCATGGAGCATGGCTTGCGACCATGGAAACGCAGAGCGCCATTGCGGCGCGAACGGCCGTCGTACGTTGCATGCCACCCCCGGTAACGATCGTGCAGCCCGATGGTAAAGAAACAAGTCAGTCGGGTCAATGGTTTAGAATACGTATTTACAGTGCCGTCTTAGCAGTGCCGATGAGACCCCTTGTTCGTATCGAGGCGCGCTACGGAGCAGGCAGGCCATCGCGCCCGGAAAACATCTTCTTGCCCCAAGAGCGCGCCCGTGGGGCCGCGTGGCGTTCGCGCTCGCTGCCTCGGCTGATGCAGCCGGCCCGCAGCCAGCGCGCCGAGTGCGTGTAGCGTCCGCTTCAGGTCATGATAGGTGTCGGATGATCCGTCGAATGCGCGAAGTGACGGGGCAGCGCACGGCAATTCCCCGCTTCTGTTCTTCTCTCGCAATCGCGCGTAGGCTATGAGCAACGCGACCGTCTCTCCCTCGCGCAGGCCGACAGAGACCCGCACGCGTCATTTGATATTGGTCCAGAACTTTCGCCGGAAAGCACGTCGATGTCAACCGACCATGCGAGCACCGACACCCTGGGGGCCTGGTTCACGACCGCGCTCGGCCAGTATTATCTCGAACGCGAACGCGAGTACTACGACCGCGTGGTGGCCGATATCTTCGGCTACAACGCTCTCCAGTGCGGGCTCGCCGAGATCGACTTGTTGCGCACTTCGCGCATTCCTTCGCGGTGGCGCATCGGTAGCAACGGCGCGATCGCGCTGCGCACCGATTTCCGCGATCTTCCGCTCGCGGCGAACAGCATCGACCTCGTCGTGCTGCCGCACGTGCTCGAATTCAGCGACGACCCGCACCAGATCCTGCGCGAAGTGGTGCGGGTCCTGGTGCCCGAAGGCCAAGTCGTGATCTCGGGGTTCAACCCCTGGAGCCTGCTCGGCTGGAAGCGCTACCTGCCGGGCGCGCGTTCGCAATTGCCGTGGCGCGGGCACTTCATCAATCTGCCGCGGCTCAAGGATTGGCTGTCGCTGCTTTCCTTCGACGTCTCGGGTGGGCGCATGCACGGCTACGTGCCGCCGTTTTCGCAAGAGCGCTGGCTGCGGCGTTTCAGCTTCATGGATGCCGCGGGCGATCGGTGGTGGCCGTTCGCGGGCGGCGTCTATTTCATGCAAGCGGTGAAGCGCGTGCGCGGTATGCGTGTGATCACCCCGTCGTGGCGCCCCGCGATTGCAACCGGCGGCAATGTCGTCGCGTTGCGCCGGGTGCGCGGGCGGGAGGTCGCTGCCAGGGAATCGAGCCGCAACGAATGAGCGGCAAGGCAGTCGTCGAGGTTTTTGCCGATGGGGCGTGCAAGGGCAACCCAGGCGCGGGAGGATGGGGGGTGCTGCTGCGCTCCGGAGCGCACAGCATGGAGTTGTTCGGAGGAGAGCCGAACACGACCAACAATCGCATGGAGTTGACCGCCGTCATCCGTGCCCTCGAAGCGTTGAAGCGTCCGTCGCTCGTTCGCGTGCATACGGATTCCCAGTACGTCCAGAAAGGCATCAGCACCTGGATTCACGCGTGGAAAAAGCGCGGCTGGCGCACGGTGGACAAGACGCCGGTCAAGAACGCCGATCTGTGGCGCCAGCTCGACGAGTTGGCCCAACGGCACGACGTCAAGTGGATTTGGGTGAAGGGCCACGCGGGTCATGCCGGCAACGAGCGCGCCGATGCGCTCGCGAACCTCGGCGTTGCCGCCGGCAAGCATGCCGCGCCGCCGGATATGCCGGTATGATTCCGGTTTCGATGGGCTCGCCGGCATTCGCTGGCAACCCGCGCGATAACGGAAGTCTTAGCGATCGCCCATGACGCGCCAGATCGTCCTCGACACCGAGACCACCGGCTTGGAGCCGGAGCTGGGTCACCGCGTCATCGAGCTCGGCGCTGTGGAGCTGAAGAATCGGCGTCCGACCGGCAACCACTTTCATTACTACGTCAATCCGGAGCGCGCGAGCGACGAGGCGGCGCTGAGGGTCCACGGTATCTCGAACGAGTTCCTGCTCGACAAGCCCAAGTTCCACGAGATCGCGGCGCAGCTCCTCGACTATGTCTCGGGCGCCGAGCTCATCATCCACAACGCCCCCTTCGACATCGCGTTCTTGAACTACGAGCTGGCGCGAATTGGCTTGGCGCCGATCGGCCATTGCTGCCCGGTGATTACCGATACGCTGCGCCTTGCGCGGGACCTGCATCCGGGCAAACGCAACGGCCTGGACGCCTTGTGCGACCGCTACCAGATCGACAACTCGCAGCGCACGTTGCACGGGGCGCTGCTCGATGCGCAGCTCCTCGCGGACGTCTATCTCGCGATGACGCGAGGCCAGGAGAGCCTGCTCATCGGACTCACCGAAGAACGCACGACCCTCATCGATACCGGCATGGTCGAGCACTACACGTTGACGGTACTGGTCGCCAGCGCCGACGAGGCGGCCGCGCACGAAGCGTACTTGCAGGATTTGGATAAGGCGTGCCGCGCGCCGTGCGTGTGGAATCGGTTGGCGGTCGCGGCCGCGGCGTCCAGTTAGCGCGATGCGCGCGCGCTTAGCAGCTCCGCGCTGACGGCATCGATCAACCAGCGCGAGATGCTGATCCGATCCGGCACGTTGGGCAAGGCATCGGGCGCGAACCAGCGTGCCTCCGCGATCTCCACGCCGTCGGGCCGGACCTCACCGCCCGCGTACTCGGCGACGAATGCGATCATCAGCGAGTTCGGGAAGGGCCACGACTGGCTGCCGAAGTAGCGAATGTTCTTCACCTGGACGCCGACTTCCTCCAGCGTTTCGCGCGCGACTGTTTGTTCGAGGCTTTCGCCGGCTTCGACGAATCCCGCCAGCGCGCTGAACCGGTTCGCCGGGAAGGCGGGCTTGCGGGCGAGCAGGATTTCCGTGCCGTTGGTGATCAAGACCATCACGGCGGGGTTGATCCGCGGGTATACCGTGAGCCGGCAGCTCGGACACGCGCGCGCCCGCTCGTCGGTGCGTATGAGCGTCGGCGTACCACAGCGCCCGCAGTATTGATGGGTGCGGTCCCATTCGAGAACCTGGGATGCCCGGCTCGCGATGGCCACGAGCGGCTCGTCGAACAGTCCGAACAATGTGCGCAGCCCGTGCCAGACCATTCCCGCTGGCGTGTCCGGCGTGGCGATTTCCGCCGAGTAGGCCGGCTCGCCGTTCAACGTGCCGAGGTATTGAACGCGCGCCACCGCCAATCCGAGCTCGCTCAAGTGCGTGCATCGCGGCAGGCCGAGCGCATCGCCTTCGACCGCGACGAGCATTCGCCCTTCGTGGAAGGCGAACCACAGCGCCGGGGCGCTCTCGTCGTTACGGGTCAACCCAGGAACAAAGGCGAAATTCGATTCGATGCTCATCGCTTCCTCGAAGGTATCGTCCCCGAAGGGCGGCTGGCTGGCGCAGCCGCAATGGGCGTGAATTGTAGCCTGCTTTACCCGTCTTCCCTGTCGGCGGCGGGAGCGGACGATCGCGCGCGCCGCTTGCATGGGCGACGCACGGCTGACCCGCGCGCGTCTGATGTGATGGCGGCTGCCGGCTATCGCGCGCCGCTTGCATGGCGCGCGATTCGTCACCGCTACGACTTCTGTCGCGGTTCCGATCGGGCCGCGATCCCCTATCCAACATCGCAGACGGTGACGCCATGCGCAAAGTGATCATCCTCGGCGCGGCCGGGAGGGACTTCCATAACTTCAATGTCGTCTACCGCGACAACCCCGCGTACGACGTGGTGGCGTTCACCGCCACGCAGATTCCCGGCATCGCCGATCGCACCTATCCCGCCGAGCTTGCCGGCGCGCGCTATCCACAGGGCATTCCGATCGTACCGGAGGCCGATCTTGCCGCGCTCGTGAGCGGGCGAGGGATAAACGATGTCGTCTTCGCCTACAGCGATGCGACCCACGAGCACGTGATGCATCTCGCATCGGCGGCCTTGGCGGCCGGAGCGTCGTTCACGCTGCTCGGGCCGCGCGACACGATGCTTGCCAGTGATCTTCCGGTCGTCGCGGTGGTGGCGGCGAGAACGGGCGCGGGCAAGAGCACCATTTCGCGCTACCTGATGGCCGCGCTCAAGGCCGCAGGCCGCCAACCCGTCGCGGTTCGCCATCCTATGCCTTATGGCGCTTTGACGCCGACAGTAGAGCGCTACGAAACGCCGTCCGATGTGGCGGGCGCGGACATCAGCGTCGAAGCGATGGAGGAATATCACCAGCACGTAGCCGAGGGGTCCGTCGTCTATGCGGGCGTCGATTACGCACGTGTCCTGCATAGCGTGCAAGGTGAGGCCGACGTGATCGTGTGGGATGGCGGCAACAACGACATGCCGTTCATTCGGCCCGACGTGACGCTCACCGTGCTCGATCCCATGCGGCCGCGGCAGGGCGCGAGCTACTTCCCCGGCGAGGCCAACGTTCGGGCCGCGGACGTTCTGGTCGTGAACAAGGTGAACGCGGCAACACGCGAGGCGGTGTCAGCCTGTATTGCGGAAGCCAGGAATCTAAACGCGCGTGCGCAGATCATCGCGATGGCTTCGGCAGCGCTGGTCGATCGCCCGGAGCTCGTTCGCGGGCGCAAGGTGCTGGTGGTGGACGACGGGCCCTCACTCACTCACGGCGGACTGCCTGATGGCGCCGCAGGGCGTGCGGCGCGCGAGCTCGGCGCGCAGCCGGTCGATCCTCGGCCGTACGCCGTAGGCAGCATTGCCCGAGCCTTTACCGACTATCCTCACATCGCAAGCGCGCTGCCGGCACTGGGATACAGCAAGCACCAGTTGCACGAGTTGGCGCAAAGCATCGAGCGCACGCCTTGCGACGCGGTGTTGCTGGGCACGCCCGCGCCGCTGGAACGCTTGATCGACATCCGGCAACCGATTGCGCGCGCGGTGTTCCACGCCCGCGATGTCGAGGGCAGCTCGCTCGCCTCCGCCGTACGGGAGCTGCTCGGGATGTAACGCACGCGGTTTCTCACCGCTTCTCGGCTAGCGACAAAGGCACTTTTCGCTAGGCTGAGATGCCATTGCCGCAGCGCACGCTGCGCTTGCGGTTCTCGCTGGTTCGTACGTTATGGCGCGGCCGACGTCCGCTACGCCTTTGCCGCGGGGAAGCGCCTGCCCACACCTATGACGGTGGCATAGATGTGAATCTCCTGGCGAAGCCAGCGAGTGTCGCTGCACGGTGACACTCGCGCGAGGCCGTGCACAGCAATTGCGGAATGTTCCTGGACGCTCGGGATGGGCAATCGGCGTGCCCGAGCGTCGCACTCCCTTAATCGGCGGAACGTGAACCACGTCGCAAGGTTTCGCAAAGTCGTGGTTTATTTTTTCCGCTCCACTCACGACGTGAAGGAGCCAGGAGATGAGAAAAAGACGGACAAAACTATTGGCCGCGGGGTCTGTGCTGCTCGCTGCCGCTACCAGCCAGGCGCTCGCGGTAGATGTCGGCGGCGTCGATATTCCGCTCGGCATTACGTTCTCCGCAGGCCAGATCTACACCAACGTTCCGGTCGTCTTCGGTGATGCACTCACCGGCTACGGGAAGATCGATTCGATCAACTCGATCGCCACCGGCGACCTTTGCGGAGGGTGTGAGCTGACCTATGTCTTCGACGGCTATACCCTGGATTCCGCGGACGCCACCGGCTTCTATTTCGACGGTGGGTCGGTTCGTGTGTACATGGGTGTCGGCGCGACCAAGGACTTCAGCACGCGCGATGCCGGCAGTTCCGTCGCCGACGACGTAGCCGAGGCCTCCAACGGCACGTTATGGTTGACCCTCAAGGGCCACGCCATCAACGCCGCCGGAAACACGTTCAGAAGCCAGGGCGAGGATGTCGGCACGCCGAGCTTTACCGGCCACGGCTTCGGTTTGCTGGATGTGGATACGGGCGCCGGTGGAGTCGCGAATGCGGTCTTCGATTCGAACGGCGTGGTTGCTGCTCATGGCGGTGGTAACGCGGATTTCATCATCGGTTCGTCGTTCAACGGATTGGCCCCGCCCTATCCGGACACGCTGGCCGGTAGCATGGATCTGACGACCACTGCCGTTCCGGAGCCCGAGACCTATGCTCTGATGTTGTCTGCTTTGGGATTGATCGGCTACGTCGTGCGCCGCCGTCGCCGCGTCTAAGCCTTCGTGAGCTACAACACTTGGCCCCGCTGCGGCGGGGCTTTTTCATCCTGCGCCCGATTCGGCGCGCTCCGTCGAAGAGTCAACCATCGCTCGGCAAGAAGAACCAGCCGATGAGGTAGCCCCCCAAGGCTGGCGGCGCTGGTGCAGGGCGAGCGCCCTCGGGTATCCCACGTGCGGCACGGGCATTCGCGTCCACGCGGCAAAGTCCGCCGGGATTTCGGGGGAAGTGGTGAACAAGCACTACCATGTCATGATGAAGAACGGCGCATGGCACTTGTATGCCGGCAATGCGCCGTCCGCGCTGGTTACCGACGCACAGCAAGCCAAGGTCGTCAAGACTGCTCGGTCGCTGGCGCGACAGAACGGCGGCAGGGTGATCCTGCACAAGCCCGAGTCGGCGCTGACGTCCGGGACAGAAGCGCCACACGATTCCGCGACGCCCTTGAATAGCCGATGAGATCAAGGATGGTGGGCGGTACTGGGTTCGAACCAGTGACCCCTGCCGTGTGAAGACAGTGCTCTACCGCTGAGCTAACCGCCCTGAAAAACAATGAAAATTTTAGCACTCGCGGATGTGCGGCGGCAAGCTACGCGGGGCGCGATGTGCGATCGTCACGGCAGAATGCGCGCGCCTCTTTGGCTGGGGCAGCGCGGGCTGTCGCTATCGAGCTCGCGTCGATCGTGACAGCCACTCGCCGGGCAGCGAGTTCGGTCGATTGGGCGCGCATCGATCTCCAGGATCGGCGCCGCGGCTTATGACGTTTGTGCTAATGACGAGCGCTTGATGTTCGTCTAGATTGCTCGTGACTCGGCAGCGGGGCTCAGTGTGAATCTGATAGAGAGTAGGATGGGCCGTGATACAGTTAACAGCAATTCCGGCCATCGAAGCGCAGAATTTGCGCGTAGTCGAGTCGGCTTGGCTTGTGCTCAAGGCGTGTGACAGCGATCTTCAGAGTAAGCGCCATTCGTGCACAAGCTTATGTACCAGTAGTTCGATGAGAGATTGCCGGGCTCGGCAGCGGGTGACGGTCTAGCCGAAGTAACCAGAAAAAGAGAGAGGGCAGGCGATGTCAAAGGTTTCGATGAAGAAGTTGGTTTGCGCGGCGGCGATTGCCGGCGTGTCGTCCGTCGGAACTGCCGCCGCGCCGCCGATCGATCTGGGCACAGTGACGTTGGACGTGGCTACGGTCTTCAACGGCACGATTGCCAATGGTCAATTCCAAGACCTTTATGCCTTCACCCTGCCTGCGAACGGCGGCTCCGCCTACAGCGCGCACAATCTTCCGATCACGATCAACTTCCCGCCTCCGTTCGGTGGGTCCGGCACCTTGAACGTGTTGTTGACCACGCTCACGCTGTTTTCGAATCCCGACGGCGTCACGACTGGGACAAGCGGTGACGAGGCGGTGATCAAGGCAGTGAATTCGAGCGACCCCGGCATGAGCTCGAATGCGATCAGCTTCAACCTGGGGCCGAACCTGGCAGCCGGCCCGATGTTCTTGAGCGTGATTGGCCTGGCGAATGGCTCGCTCGGCGGAACTTATGCCGGCACGATACTCGCCGTGAGCCCGGTGCCGGAGCCCGAGGTGTGGGCCATGATGCTGGTCGGCGCGGGGCTGGTCGGCTTCCGCTTGCGCCACCAGAGCAAACGCAACAAGAGCAAACGCATTTCGGCCGCCCGCATCGGCTAACAGGCTGGCATACGCGGGCAGCCGCACGGGGCGACAAACTGGGCTGTCGGCCTAACGCCGACAGCCCAGTTTCGTTTCTGTACCGGTAAACATGTCCGCGCTCGCGAAAAATTTTCGCTTGGGCGGATCGCGGTCATCGACGCTGATGCATGACGATATACTGGTGACGGGAGCAAACCCGAGACGGCGTCCGCGGTCAGCATCGCGTCAGGCACTCTAATTGCTCACCACTCCAAGTTCAAGCCAGCCGACGGATATCGAAGCGCCGTGGAAGCAAAAGAGCTGCCGCTGTTGAACGCGCCTGCGAGACTGATTCGGGGTGCGGCGAGCACACGGATGCCGGCAGGGGTCGAAACGCCCCTTACGGCGCTGGTCAACAGCTTGCTCCATCCTCTGCTTGCCACGGCGACGCTGGTGGTCTGCGTCTATGCCTACGGCGAGCACTTCACGGGGCATTACCTGATCCTTACGGTGCTCACGTTCTTCATCTCGTCGCAGGTGTTCGACGAGATCGACATTCTGGTACCTTGGAGCTCTTTTCACCTCACGCGGCTGATTCGCGGCATCGTCGTCGGTTGGGCGATCGTCGCCGCCATACTGCTTTTCCTGGGTTACGCAACCCAGCTCACCGGCAACTTCGAGCAGGAAGTCATTTTGACCTGGTTCGCGGCGACGCCCGTCGTGCTGCTCGCCGGAACGAAGGTGGCGCGGTCACTCGTGCGGCGAGCCGTGGTGAGCGGCGTCATCGCCCGCTCGGCGGTGGTCGTGGGCGCGAACGAGCTGGGGCGCGAGCTCGCCGCCCGCCTGCGGCGTGATCTCTATTCCGGCATCAGCGTGCGCGGCTATTTCGACGACCGCAAGTCCGAGCGGCTGGCCGGGCTGGATCCAGCCGAGGTCTTGGGAAAGGTCGCCGATGCACCGGATTTCGTCAAGCGTAACGGGATCGACTGCGTGTATATCGCCCTTCCCATAGCCGCGCAGCCGCGCATCATCGCGCTCATCAATGCGCTGCGCGACAGCACCGCCTCGGTATACTTCGTGCCCCACTTGTTCGTCTTCGACCTGATCCAGGCGCGGGTCGATTCGATCAGCGGCATCCCGGTGGTGGCGGTCTGCGAAACACCGATCTTCGGCGTGAATGCCGTCGTCAAGCGAGTGTTCGACCTGGCCATGGCAAGCCTGATCCTCGCGGCGATTTGGCCATTGATGATGGTGATCGCTGCCGGCGTCAAGTTGAGCTCGCCGGGGCCGGCTCTTTTCAAGCAGCGCCGCTACGGGCTCGGCGGCGAAGAAATCATGGTCTACAAATTTCGAACCATGACCGTACAGGAAGACGGCCCAATGGTCGTCCAGGCGAGCAAGCAGGACAAGCGCGTCACGCGTTACGGTGCCTTCTTGCGTCGTACCTCGCTCGATGAGCTGCCGCAATTCTTCAACGTGCTGGGCGGCAGCATGAGCATCGTGGGCCCCCGTCCTCACGCCATAGCGCATAACGAACAGTATCGCAAGCTCATCGACGGCTACATGATCAGGCACAAGGTGAAACCGGGCATAACGGGCTGGGCCCAGGTAAACGGTTTCCGCGGCGAAACCCAGACGGTGGACAAGATGCGCAAGCGCATCGAGTACGACCTCGATTATCTGCGCAACTGGTCGGTCTCGCTGGACATGTGGATCATGGTCAAGACGCTGGTGACGGTGTTGAGGGATCGCAACGCGTACTAGCGGCCATCGTTGGGCCGGAACAAAGCCGAGGTGGGCGAGGGTTTCTGCGGCCGACCACGGGCTTGCGGAAACGTCGCGTCGAATCCGCCTTGCCGTTACAGCAGGGTTTCGAGTGTATTCGCCGCCCGGGATGCGGCCACATGGAGCGTTTACCTCGGCAGGGAGCGGCGCCCCCGCCTTTAAGTATCGGTATATCATAGCGTTGGGTCCTAGCCGAGAAAGCTTCAGATGAATTCGAAACGGAACCGTAGCATCGCAATACTTTTCGTGCTCGCGCTGGTTGGCGGGTGCGGTGGCGAATCCACGGACAAGCCCGCCAGCCAGACCGCCGCGAAGGTGAACGGTGACGAAGTTACGGTGCATCAAATCAACGCGGAGCTGTTGCGTGTGGGAGGCGGAAACCCACCGCAGGGGGCGAACGCGGAAGCCGTAGGCAAGCGAATCCTGGAAGGTCTCATCGATCAGACCTTGCTCGTGCAGGAAGCCAAGGAAGCAAAGCTCGACCGCGACCCGCAGGTGTTGCAGCTACTGGAAGCCAATCGCCGCCAGATTCTCGCCCAGGCTTACATCGATCGGCAGGCGGCAGCCTCGCCGCCCACCCCGGACGAGATCAAGGAGTTCTTCGCCAAGAACCCGGATTTGTTCGAGCGCCGCCGGGTATACGCCTTCCGCGAGTTTCTGTTCGAACGCGCCAACTTCACCGACGCGCTGCGCGACCAACTCAATGAGGCGAAGAGTCCCGCGGACGTGTCCAAGATTCTCAATGCTGCCGGCATACGCTACCGGGAAACCAACAGCCGCCGCCCCGCGGAGGCGCTTCCTATCGAGGCCTTGCCGCGGATAGCCAAGATGAACAAGGGAGACACATTGGCCTTTACGGATCAGAACCTGGCCAACGTGTTGATGTTGATCGATTACGCGGAGCAGCCCGTGGCGCTGGAGCGCGCGACGCCGGCGATCCAGCAGTTCCTCGTCAACCAGAAGAAGCGCGAGCTGGCGCAGACCAAGGTCAAGGACCTGCGTGCGAAGGGCAAGATCGAATACGTAGGCAACTACGCCAAGGTCGAAGCAGACGCGAAGTCAGCCGAGGTCAAGCCGAATACCGCCGCGACCGCGCCGGCCGAAGCCAAGAAGGACGATCACGTGGAAAAGGGTTTACAGGGCTTGCGGCGCTGATGACCGCCGTATTCAACGGTCGGAGCGCCATCGAGGACCATGACGGCGGGATTCACCGCCAGGGAACGTGGACCGACGGCCGCATGCCGGGCCGGATTTTTGCACTGAGGCGTGCCGGGAGCAACAGCGCGTGATCATACGAGTCGCCATTGCGTTATCGGCCACGCGTGTCAGCGAGCGGCCGATGCCGATATGGCATCCGTGGCCGCGCGCAAACGGCACAACATCGGGAGACAAACGGTGAAACGATCTGCTCTGTTATGGCTCATGTGGTTGAGCGCCGCGTTCCTGCCTCTCGCGGCGCATGCCCAACTCGGTAATGGCGAGTACAGGCTGGGACCGGGCGACGTCGTGCGTATATCGGTCTATAACAATCCCGACCTCACCACCGAAGCGCAGGTCACGCAGCAAGGCCGCATCACTTTTCCCCTGATCGGCGAGATTCAAATCGGCGGTCTCGAGAAGGGACAGGCCGAGCAGATCATCGCGCGCAGGCTCGGCGAGGGTGGCTTCGTCGTCAAGCCGCAAGTCAACGTCCTGGTGCTGGGGTTCAAGAGCCAACAGATCTCGGTGCTCGGCCAGGTGAACAGGCCCGGCAAGTATCCGATCGAGCAGGCGAGCACGCTGGCCGACTTGTTGGCCATCGCCGGCGGTATTTCCCAGACGGGCGGCGATGTCATCACGCACATCACCAAGAGTGCCGACGGCAAGGCGGCAAAGCGCGACATCGACATCAACGATGCCTTGAAGAACGGCCAGATGGAGAAGAATTTCGCGGTGAGCAATGGCGATATCATATTCGTGCCGCGCGCGCCCCTGTTCTACATCTATGGCGAGGTGCAGCGACCCGGCGCCTACCGTCTGGAGAAGGAAATGACCGTCATGCAGGCGCTTTCCGTCGGCGGCGGCCTCAATGTGCGCGGCACGGAACGCGGGATCCGCATCAACCGCAACGTGGACAATGGCAAGGTCCAGACCATCGAAAGCGCGATGACCGACCTGGTCAAGGAGAACGACGTGATCCACGTCAAAGAGAGCTTGTTCTGACATGAACCTACAACAATTCCTGCGTATTCTGCGCGCGCGCTGGCTGCTCATCCTCCTGACGCTTTCGATCGCTGTCGGCACGACGATCGCGGTGAGTCTGTTGCTGCCGCCGCGCTACACCGCGACCGCGACCGTGGTGGTGGACATCAAGGGGATCGACCAGATTTCCGGCATGCTGCTGCCGATGTTGCCGATGAGCGGCTACCTCGCCACGCAAGTCGACATCATCCAGAGCCACAACGTCGCGCGCCGGGCAGTGGACCTGCTGAAGCTCGCCGACAATCCGGCGGCGAAGGAGATGTACTACAAGGATACGGGCGGTAAAGGGAACATGCGCGACTGGCTCGCGGACCTGCTCTTGAAGTACCTCAAGGTGGAGCCGTCGCGCGAGAGCAGCGTCATCAATATCGGTTACACGGGAAACGATCCGCGCTTCGCGGCCGCGGTCGCCAATGCCATCGTTCAAAGCTACATCCAGACCAATCTCGACTTGAAGGTCGCTCCTGCCCGGCAGACCAATACTTTCTTCAACGAGCAGATCAAGACGCTGAAGGACAATCTCGAAAAGGCGCAAGCGAACCTGTCCGCGTATCAACGCGAGCACGGCATCATCGCCACTGATGAGCGCCTGGACGTCGAGAACAACCGCCTGAACGATCTCTCGTCCCAACT
Organism: Burkholderiales bacterium; assembly: GCA_020848435.1. GTDB lineage: Bacteria > Pseudomonadota > Gammaproteobacteria > Burkholderiales > WYBJ01 > WYBJ01. Next base: position 63,961 of record JADLAC010000054.1, read on the forward strand.
CGTCGCTTTGCAGGCGCAAACCTACGATGCGACAACGCGCCAGCGCCAGGTCCAGGAGTTCGTCGCACGAGGCCAGGTGCCCGATACGCTGCCCGACGTGCTGAGCAACCCTGTGATCCAGGGCCTCAAGGCGAGCTTGACCCAGTTGGAAGCCAAGCAGAACGAGCTCACCAGCAAGCTAGGGAAGAACCATCCGTCCTACCAGGCAGTGGTGGCCGAGATCGACGGCGTCAAGCGTCAACTGATCGCCGAAATGAAGACGATCAGCACCACGCTGGGCAACGCCGCCAGCCTCGCCCAGAAACGCGAGGACCAGGTGAGAGGCTCGCTCGGGGCGCAGCGCGCGAAGGTGCTGCAGATGAAGAAGGTGAGAGACGACCTGACCGTGCTGATGCGCGAAGTGGACAACGCCCAGCGCGCGTACGATGGTGCGCAAGGCCGGATGACGCAAACCAAGCTCGAGAGCCAGACGACCCAGACCAACATCATGGTGATCAACGAGGCGATAGAGCCCATCGAGCCGTCGAGTCCCAGGCTCATATTGAATACCGCGCTGGCGCTGATTCTCGGCTCGATGCTCGCCGTGGGCGTCGCGCTGTTGCGCGAGATGTCCGATCGCATCGTGCGATCCGATGCGGACTTGTCGGAAACGCTCGGCGTCCCGGTGTTGGGCGCTCTCGGCAGCGAGAAGCGACCGCGTCGCCGCAGGATTGCCGTCGCGCCGAGCGGCGCTTAAAAGGGGAAGGCATGAGCAGCGTGATAGAGCGGCTAGGCGAATCGCAGTCCGTCCAAACCTGGCACGCCGCGGATCGCTCCATCGGGAGAATTCTTCTCGATGCGGGCAAGCTGAAAGCGGGCGACGCGGAACGCGCACTGCGCTTGGCCAAGGAGAAGTCGATCCGTTTCGGCGAAGCCTGCCTCCAGCTCAAGCTCGTGACCCAGGCGGATATCGATAGCGCGTTGTCGCGACAGTTCGATTATCCCTACCTGCACCCGGGCGAAGCCAATCTGAGCGATGAGCTGGTCGCGGCATACCACCCGTTCATCACCCAGGTGGAAGAGCTGCGCGCGCTGCGCACGCAATTGCTGTTACGCTGGTTCAGCGCCGATCGGCGGGTGCTCGCGATCGCGAGCCCGGCGCGAGGCGACGGCCGCACCTATCTCGCCGCCAACCTTGCGATCGTATTCTCGCAGCTCGGAGAAAAGACCCTGCTGATCGATGCGGACATGCGCAATCCGCGGCAACACAAGTTGTTCAAGCTCTCCAATCAGTATGGCTTGTCGGCGCTGCTGACCGGGCGCGTGGATACCAGCGCGATCGAGCGCGTCGGCCACTTCGCGAACCTGTCGGTGCTTCCCGCCGGGGCGACGCCGCCCAATCCGCTCGAGCTGGTCAGTCGACCGGAGTTCAAGGAATTGCTCGCGCACGAAGCCACCAGCTTCGATGTCGTGCTCATCGATACGCCGGCGGCGGAATATTCGTCCGACGCGCAGGCGATCGCGGCGCGGGCAGGCGGCGCCCTGATTCTGGCGCGGCAAAATCGCTCGCGGCTGGACGCGGTGGGCAGGCTCACCGCGGAGATCCAAGGCACGAAAGCCGCGATCGTAGGCTGCGTCATCAATCACGTCTGACCGCGGCCGACAGTGAACTCCTCCACCACGTCAGGCGGCAGCGCCATCGACTCGGTCCTGCTCGATAAGGCCGAGACCTCCAGCGCCCCCAATTATTGGGCGGCATGGTGGCCCGTGTTGCTCGGACTCGCGGTTCTGTACCTGCCGACCTACTACGATCTCGCCAATGGCCTTTGGAACCAGGAAGAACAGGCACACGGACCGATCGTGTTGGCCGTCGCCCTGTACTTGGCGTGGCAGGGGCGGGGGACGCTGGTCTCGTTGCCGCAACACGGGGCCAGCGCAGTGCTCGGGTGGGTCCTTCTGGCGTGTGGACTCTTGCTCTACGCGCTCGGCCGCTCGCAGAGCATATTGCTGTTGGAAGTGGGCTCACAGATCCCGGTGATTCTCGGGGCGCTCCTGATCCTGGGCGGCCGGGCAGCGGCGCGGCAGATGTGGTTCCCGCTGTTCTTCCTGCTTTTCATGGTGCCGTTGCCGGGCATGCTGGTCGAGGCGCTGACGGGCCCGCTCAAGCACTACGTCTCGCTGATTGCGGAGCACGTCTTGTATGCGCTCGGTTATCCGATCGCACGCAGCGGGGTCGTGATCACCATCGGCCCTTACCAGCTCCTGGTCGCGGACGCGTGTTCCGGGCTGCATTCGATATTCACTTTGACCGCGATGGGCCTGCTCTACATCTACCTCATGGGGCATCAGAGCTGGCTCCGCAACGCAATCCTGATGGCTTGCATCCTGCCGATCGCATTCCTTTCCAACGTCGTGCGCGTCATGGCGCTCGTACTGATCACGTATCACTTCGGCGATGAGGCCGGCCAGGGATTCCTGCACGACTTGTCCGGCATCGTTCTGTTCGTCGTCGGGTTGCTGTTTCTATTCGCGGTGGACAGCGTGCTCGGCTGGGGGCTGCGCGGTGGTGCCGAGCGTCGCACGCAGTCGGCCACGGCATGAAGCGCTCGGTGACGTGCTGTTTCGGACAGCAGGTGTACGCCGGCGAGCCATCGATACCGGTGCGGATTGACTGTTTCCCCGGCAATTGGAGCGCGGTTCGTGTCCAAGTCAACTCTTAGCGCACGCCACATGGCAGTGGGTCTGGCAATGCTCGCCGCGGCAGGGCTCGCACTGGCTTTGACGCCGCGCCAGCGCTTGGCGGAGTATGGGCCGAAAGTCGATTTGGAGACGATGGTGCCTGCCGAGTTCGGGCCGTGGCGCATCGACACCACGTTGGTGCCGCTGACGGTAAGCCCCGATGTGCAGGCGAAGCTCGACAAGATCTACAACCAGACGCTTACTCGCACGTACCGCCGGGATAGCGGCGAGCGCATCATGCTGTCGATTGCGTACGGGTCGAATCAGGGGTCGGACGATTTTCAGGTGCATCGGCCCGAGTATTGTTACGTGGCACAAGGATTCCAACTGAAAGCGATCACCGAAGGTGTCCTGACCGCATTGGGCAGCTCGATCCCCGTGCGCCGCCTCGAGGCCTACAAAGGGCCGCGTAATGAACCGATCACCTACTGGATCACGATCGGCGACCGCGCCACCCTGCCGGGATTCGGCAGGAAGCTCGCGCAACTGGGCTACGGACTGACCGGAAAGGTGCCCGACGGACTGCTGGTTCGAGTCTCCTCGATCCAGAACGACGCCAGCGGCGCTTATCAGCTCCAGGACCGATTCGTGGCCGACATGCTGGCCGTCATGGAGCCCCAGAGCCGAGTGAAGCTCGTAGGTGCCCGCTGATCGCGTCCGGCGGGAAGCCGGCGCGCTTCGCGCCTGGCACCACGAATGTCCTCGGGCTGGTGATCCAGGCGGATTCGGATTGCCGAGTGCGCAGTCACGAAGAGATGATGACCCTTGTAGACGACGCGCGAGCGCGTGATGACGAGGAAATCCAATCGGTGCGCCGGCAAATGTTTCTCGACTTCTGCGCTCTCTTGGAAAGAAACCGGATACGGTATGTCATCCTGTCGGGCTACACCGAATACCCGGACAAGATCGCATCGGATATCGATTTCATGGTCGATGAGAGTGCGTTCGCGCGTCTACCCATGCTCTTCAGCAGCCCGGATGCGTTACCGGGCGCGCGCCTCGTCCAGTTTCTGAGGCACGAGACGACAGCTTGCTACTTCGTATTCGCCCGGCCCGTGCGTGAACGCATCGCCTACTTGCATCCGGATGCCTCGTCCAGCTATCGCCGTCGCGGCCGTCTCTGGCTCGACAGCGAAGACGTGCTTTCGACCAGGAGAATGTCGCCTTCCGGTTTCTGGATACCTGCGGCCGAACGGGAATTCGAATACTACTTCGTCAAGCGAATCGACAAGGGATCGGTCGAGGAAGGCCACGTGCGCCAACTGGGCCTGCTGTTGGCGGAAGAACCACCCGCCTGCGCCGCGGTTCTTGCGCGCTACTACACGCGCCCGGAATGGGCGGCACAGATCGCCCGCGCCATTCGCGATCACGACATCGCATGGTTCGAGGAGCACATCGGGAAGTTGCGATCCGATCTGCGCGCATCCCGTCCGCGCGAGGGCTTGATCGCGCGCGCCCTCGCTGGATTACGTGACCTGCAGCGGATGGCAAACCGGATCTTCCATCCGAGCGGGCTCGTGGTCGCGGTTCTAGGCCCCGATGGCAGCGGCAAGACCACCGTCATCGAGCACCTGGAGCGCGAGCTCGCCCCGGCATTCCGGCGCACGCGGCGGTTTCATTTGCGGCCGCATCGGGGGGCGGTCGCAGCGGCTAACAGGGTGACCAATCCGCACGATCAGAACCCTCGAGGCTACGCCGCCAGCGCACTCAAGATCATGTTGTTTCTTGCCTACTACGGGATCGGCTGGGTGACACTGGTCTTACCCGCCAAGCTTAGGTCTACCTTGATTGTCTTCGACAGGTATTACCATGACATGCCGGTCGATCCCCTCCGATACCGGTTGCCCGAAACATTCGGACTTGTGCGTACGCTCGCACCGATGGTGCCTCGGCCCGATTTATGGCTCATATTGGCGGCGCCTCCGGAACAGCTCGTTTCCCGTAAAGGCGAGATCACGCTAGAGGCTGCGCACCGCCTATCGGCAGGCTATAGGCGGCTCGCGGATTTGCTTTCGGCCGCTATGCCTATCGACAGTGGTGCGCCTATGTCGGAGACACTTCGTAATGCCGCTTCGGCAGTTTGCGAGTTCATGGCGACACGCACGGCACAGCGCATACAGGACATGGGTTGACCTCAGGGTCTGGCATCATGCGCATCCTGCTCTCCGCGTATGCATGCGAGCCAGGAAAGGGGTCCGAGCCCGGCGTCGGATGGAATTGGGCGGTAGAACTAGTTCGGCGTGGCCATCACGTCTGGGTCCTTACGCGTGCTAACAATCGCCCCATTATTGAGCAGGCGTACGCTCGCCTGAGGGCCGCGAATGTGCGTCAGCTTCGTTTCATTTACTACGACCTGCCGGCATGGGCCTCCTGGTGGAAACGGGGCTCATTTGGCGTCCATCTTTACTACGCGCTCTGGCAACGCGCGATCCTGCCTATTGCGCGCTCGGCCCATCATACCCATGGTTTCCATGTGGTACACCATCTGACGTTTGGCGTTTGGCGGCAGCCCGCGCACTTGTACCGACTGGGTATACCGATGGTATTCGGTCCAGTAGGCGGTGGAGAGACGGCTCCATGGTCGCTATTGCTGGATCTGCCATCCTATGCGGATCGGTTCAAGGAGCTTCTTCGGACAGCGTGGAATGTCGCTGCATGCTTCAATCCGGCTGTTCGGAGATGTCTACGCAGTGCCGCATTTGTCGTCGCAAAGACCAGTGATACGGCCCGTTTGATCGAAAGGACAGGCGCCGAGTGCTTTCAGTCGATCGAGATTGGCATCGAATCTGTTAACGGCCGTACGTTGGCCTTAGAACCTTCGCGTGGGACGCTGAGATGCATCTACGCGGGGCGCCTGCTGGGGTGGAAGGGCGTTCACTTGGCATTGCGCGCCATTGCGATGGCGAGAGCGGCGAACGTCAACGCGACGTTGACAGTCGTGGGCCGTGGGCCACGATCCAGACCGCTGCGGCGAATGGCGAGAGAACTCGGTCTAGACAACCATGTGAGGTTCATCGATTGGATCGATCAGCCTTCGCTGTTTCAGGAGTTCCGTCGTCATGATCTGTTTCTGTTTCCTAGCCTGCACGATTCGAGCGGGAACGTAATTCTAGAATCGTTCTTGAATGGTCTTCCCGTGGTGGCTCTGAAGCTTGGTGGGCCGGGTGTGCTGGTTACTGAATCGTGCGGCAAGTTGATTGCAGTTTGCCGCACCAGCAAGCGCGAGCACGTGACTGGCGCGTTGGTTAGCGAGCTGGCAGCCTTGGCTCGGGATCCAGAAAGGCTTACAGCGCTGCGGGCGGGGGCCATACGGCGGGCGAACGATATGTCCTGGAGTGCCGCCGTAGCCAGGGTTTACGAACGCGTAGAAGCCGCGCACATAGATGCAGGGCGTTAGGACTTGAGGACTACCTCGTCACTGATTGAACCGACGTCGCACTTGTGGTCGCTCGGCGACCAGGCGCTAGTCAGCGGTTCGAATTTCGTAACAGGAGTCGTACTTGCCAGAACCCTGGGTGTGGAAGGATTCGGAGCTTATGTAGTTGCGCAGATGTACCTGCTTTATTCGAATACCTTCCAAATGTCTCTGATAGCAGCGCCAATGATGACCGTCGTGCCGGCCCATCGCGAAGGTCGCCACCAATTGGAGGTGCTCCGCGGGTTCATGGGATGCTCGATTCTGGTCGCTTTTGCAAGCATCCTGGGGGTTCTCCTACTGAGCGCTGTTCTGGGGCTCGCATCAACGCATTTGAGCGTTGGCCCACTGGGTCCTCCCTTGGCGGGCGCCATGTTCGCTTTTCAGTTGCAGGATTGGGTAAGAAGAGCACTCTATGTGGAATTGAGAAACCGCCGTGTCTTCCTATCGGACGCGGCAGCGTACGGAGGCCAATTCATTACGCTTGCAGCACTGTATATGAACGGTGCCCTTACGCCTGAGACAGCACTCTGGGCACTAGCCGTATGTTTCCTCATTTCAGCCGGCGTCACCCTCGCGGTTTCCCAGTACTGGCCTAATCTGCGTATGGCGATAGATGTTGCGCGATCCCACTGGCGAGCAAGTCGCGATCTCTTCGCTACCTGGCAACTTCAGTGGTTGGGCTCGCAAGGGGTAATCCTACTAGGTACGGGCATGGTCGGTCAGCACGCGGCTGGTGCTATTCGAGCAGCCCAGAATCTGCTAGGGCCAGTGAATGCGCTCTACCAGTGGATGGATAACGTTGTGCCCGTAAAGTCCTCTGCGAGATTACGCGATGGGGGCATCACGTCGCTGCGCGCGTACCTCTGGCGGATCGGTTGGACGGGCACGGTGCTTTTGAGCTTGCTTGTGGCAGTGCTGGTGGTCGTCGACCAGTGGCTGATCGTCTTTCTCTATGGGGAGGAGTACCGGGCATTCGCCGTTCTCGTGGTACTTCACGGTGTGTACTATCTCATCGCACACGGTTATCGGATGGTTGCTACCTACTATCGGACCATCGGCCGTACGCAGGTGCTCGCGCAGGCGAGCTTATGGTGGGCTTTTTGCGCAGTAGGTTCCGCCTTCCTCACGGTGACCCCCTTGGCCGACCGCGGGATAATGATCGCGCTCATGGCCGGACAGATTGCGGGTCTTGGATATCTGCTGTGGACAGGCTCGGCTTCCAAGCTCGCCGGGCGCGATAACGAATTTGCTGCTCGGTTTGTGAGGCTTCCGCGTAAGTTTGGAATGCCCACGCTAATGATCCCTTGCGCAAATATTCACGTCTTGCGCTCAGCGTTGCAGATGTACTACCCGTCGAAGTGGACGGGCCGAGCATATCGGCTTCTGATTTCGCGCCTACTGCCTTGGTCGGTGAGAGTTGGAGCGCTGCGGCCTGTCCGCTCACTAGATCCATGGTGTCCCACTCTCGCCAGCATGCTGGCCACTATCCCGAACGCGGACATCCGGTACGTTGGCCTGCTAATCGGAGCTTTGCGCCGACCCGCTAAGCTCACTTGCAAGGTGATGGATTCAAGAGGCGTGCCAATGGCATACATGCGGATAGCGAGATCGGCGGCCGCGGATGTTATTCTTAGACGTGAAATGGATGTGCTGCAACGCATGCAGAAGATGCCTGTGCGGAACTCAGTGCCGAGCGTGCTGGCCGCGGGTACGCATGAATACGGGGGCAGCTTTTTCTTCGCGGAATCACCCGGGCCCGACCGGCCGGCACCATGTAGCCTTGGCCGAGTTCATTTCGAATTCTTACGCGGGTTGGCAACAAACTCGCTGATAGATTGGAGGGATGTAGTCGACAGCTTAGAAGTGCAAACCTCGTCGCTGATCGACCGATGTCCCTATCCCCAAGTCTCGCTAGCGTTACAGCGGTTACGTAGGGCATGCTCATTTCAGGTAAAGGCATGCATAGAGCATGGGGACTTCGCACCATGGAACATCCGCGAGCGCCCGACAGGAGAGCTGTTTGTGCTGGATTGGGAACATGCGCGACTTGAAGGTCTACCTTGGCTTGACGCACTCCACTTTCAGTTCCAGTGGGACGCGCTAGTGCGGAGAAGGTCACCGAGAGCGGTAGCGCGCGCTCTGGAGAGTGTCTTCCGGAAGGCGGCGGCGGATCCCTACAAAGGCCTCATACCCGACCAAGTGGAATGCGAGAGGGCGCTAATACTCGTTTACGTTGTGCGCAGCCTGCTGGAAGGGCTGAGAGACGGACACGGGCAGGAATCGTTCGCGCAGCATGCGCGCCGAACCGTTCTGGAACTTCTCATGGGTGCGTCGTCCGTCGGCGTTTACTCACCACGCGGGTAGCGCTTGCTCTGTAGGCATTGCGAGATTGGAGGAAATCGGTGACAGCCAACACGAGAAGGATGGGTGGTCTGGTCGTGAGCGCATTAGTTTCGGGTGCGCTGGCGGTCTTTCTCGGACTGATGGCGGCCGTTGCACCGGTACTCGCAATACTCACGACCCTGCTCGCTGTTTCCGCGCTTACATTGGTGGGGGGCTACGCCTGGGCGCGTCATCTGGCCGAGGGACGGAGTGTGCTCGCCGTGTATCTGTTGCTTCTGTGGGTATGGATCATCAATATGCCAGCGATTGTTGCATTTGATATCCGCAACATCGTTCGCCCGGAGTTGTTCAATCCGCAGTCAATTGGGCGCATAGCGTTGTTCTTCACTGTCGGTTTCCTGTTCCTGGTTAACTACCTTCGGACACCAGAGTCGGATCGAGTGAAGCTGGCCCATTGGCCTGTGGTGTTCGGTATACCCATTCTCATGTTGTCGTGGTACGCGATCGATTCCCTACTGGTGCTCGATGGACAGGAACTGTTGCTGGCGCTCTTCCGCGTGTCGGAGTGGGTGTTGTTGCTCCTCTTGCTCGCAGCGGTCATCGCGCGGGCGCCATCGGACGTAACCCAGCTGCAAAATTGGCTGTTGCGGGTGCCATTTGCCGTACTCGTCTTTTCGTTACTCATAACCATCGTGGTCTTGCCCATCGCCCCAGGCCGCGCATACTTCGTCGGTGCTTCCGGAATAGGTCGTTTAGGCAATCCTTTCGCGCATCCAAATACTCTCGGCGTACTTGCTGGCATGGCCTTCTTCTATTTCTTGGAAAAGCGGCCGCGGTTCTATTGGTTTGGGCTGGTGTTGTCACTCGCCACTATGCTCGCGACTTACTCTCGCGGCGCCTGGGTCGGTTTTGCCTTGGCAAGTGGGGTGTACATGGTGATGCGACCACGGAGCCTAGTATCAAAAGCGTTCTTAGTTATGGGAGCCGCCGGCCTGCTAACGCTGGCATGGGCGACGCACGACCTATACTTATCGGCTGCTCAGAAAATCCTGTCGCGAGGCGGCGATGTCACTAATCTTCAAACAGCGTCCGAACGCACCGAGGTATGGCGGGCCGCGAAGATCTTGATCTCGCAATCGCCTTGGCTTGGACATGGCTTTGTCGCCGGGCCGAAGAAGCTGAATGAAGTCATGGCGGGCGGTAGAACCGGCTCGTACTTTCGGGCGGCGCATGCACATAACGAGTTTGTTCAAACTCAAATTAATGCGGGGGTGCCGGCAACGCTATTGGTCGTTCTATTCTTTTTTCGGGCAATGTACCTGCTGGTGGCCCTGTCGCGTTACGCCGATGGCACCGTAGCGCGTTGCGTGACGGCATGGTGGCTGATGCTTTGGACGTTTGGACTGCTTACGCCCACTCTTAGCGGGCAATTGCTCGTCTTGGGAAGTCTCCTCATGTACATCCACGTCATGTTGGAGTTCGTTTATTTCAGATGCGTAGGCTACGCGAGGCGTGGGGCGTTCCCCTATCGGAACATGCGCGTGGTTGCGTAGGAGAGAAAGATGCGCAAAGCACTCAGTGTCTTGCTAGTCATATGCGCCTACTTCGTCCTGTTGTCTGCCAGTGCACTAGCTCAATCGGAGTTGAGCCGACCGGTGGTGCCGCGTCCCAAAGCGGGTAGCTATGTCGTCGCGCGGGATGGGCAATTCTTTCTAGAGAACAGTCGGATCCGGTTTTGGGGATTCAACGTACAAGCGGCGGCGCATCCATCCAAGGCAGAGATGACTCAGCTCGCCGAACGGCTTGCGCTTTTGGGTATCAACTCGGTACGCCTTTGGCCGGGGCAGGGAACGTTTTATTCTGCGGCCTCAGCTCGGGCGCGCAGCTTCGTCGCAAGATCTGTGGGTGACGGATCACTCCTGGATCGATACGATTTTCTAGTTTCAGAGCTGAAACGAAATGGGATATTCATACAGAACACCGGCCTTCATTTTGTTGATATCGAGGCGATCGCGGCGTGGCCGGATTCGGAAATGCGCGCCATTCTCGGGCCTCGGCCGGACCCCGCGGAGATTAGGAAGTTGCATGGTATTGCCCCCTACCTGTCGTCGGGTTGGGAATCCATGTTACACGCGCACATTCGAAATTATCTGACTCACGTCAATCCATACACGGGGGCGTCCTATGCGGACGAGCCGATTATTGCGGGCTGGGAGCTGGCCAATGAAAGCGGCTTCATGCATTGCATGCTTCGTAAAGCATGCGTGGAAAGCCTGCCGGTAGCCCTGCGAACTCTGCTAGAACAGCAATGGGTCGCGTATCTTGAAGCAAATGGGGGGAGGGGGGTCGACCGAAGACTTCCCGTGTTCGAAGAGACATGGGACCGCGCGGCGTCTGATGTTCACGCGAGTTACCGGGAGTTCGTGCACAACAAGTTTGTAGAAACAAATCGGCGCCTCGAAAAGTCGGCCCGAGGAATGGCGCCTGCTGGCAAAGGAGTTGCAGTTCAGCCGTTCACCTATAGCACACAGGCAGGCGATCCCTTGCTCGTTGCGCGTGCCGCGCACGCAGCCGGTGACTACTCCGCGATCGGCGCATACCAAACACCCCTGAGCAGGGCACGAAGCAACCCGTTCTACCCGTTTCGGCTACATCTCTCGGTTCCCAGCTATTACAACTTCAATTTCGGGGCGGTCGAAGGCAAGCCTACCGTCGTGTACGAGAACAGTTTCTTTAGACCTTATCCATACCGAGTGGAATGGGCGTGGGCCCTGCTCTACCTGGCCGCTACCCAGGACTGGGATGGATTGTATCTATACACTCTCGGACAGCCGTGGGCGACCTACTCAATGGAGCAAGGTACGGCGGAGTATGGTCACAGGCCCCTGCCTATTCCGACATTGAGCAAGGGTGTGGATACTGGGTTCCATCACGGCGGCGACGAGGTCACCGTCTCGTCATGGGTCGCAGCGGGGTTGGCATTTCTCAACGGACGCCTGCCTCCCGCGCGTGCGGCCACGCGCTTCTCTTTCGATGCGGTTCACGTGTTCGGCCCAGCTCCGGGCTACTGCGAGGGGCCCTCGGGCTGCGCCGGAGGCGTGCAGATAGTCGCTAGGATGAATGAGGTTTCGGCGCAGTCGGCCGTTAGACTCGCCTTTCCCGGCTCGCCGGCGCTTCCAGCGACTGCGAAGCTCGGAGCCGAATCCGGCAGCTCCATGCGATTGGATCGAACCGTACCGCGGCTCGTGATTGATACGCCGAGCGCAAAAGCGATAGTCGGCGTACTGGAGGGTCGCTTTCAGTTTGAAGGCGGCTTCGCGATCGAGTTCTCAGGTCGTCAGTTTGGGTTCGTTTCATTGAATTCAGCTGACGGGCGAAATCTTACTGAATCTCGCAATGCCCGGTTGTACTCCGCTGGCTTGGCAGCCAATACAGGTTTTAGATTTGCGCCGGAGAAAGTGGATTTCGGGCGAGCGACCGGGGTGATTGCCGGTGTGGAGAGCGTCGGCAGCGCACCCGTGTTACACGATCGGGTCGCTTTCGCGCTGTACATGCCCGATAGTTCGCGTGCGCTTCGGAGATTCGACTTCAATCTTCGGAATTATCGGTCGGAAGTGAGCGTGCGTACTATTACTGTGGACGCGGAGGAACCGCTTTTTATTGGCGAGATCGTTCGGTGACTCAACGCCTGCGGGTACTGGTCGCGCACAACACGTATCTCCATCGTGGAGGCGAAGATATCGTCGTTGAAGCGGAGACTGAGCTGCTGCAGCGATTTGGCCATGAGGTGCGCCACTACAGGCGTAATAATGAAGAACTGGGTGGGCGGCATAAGGCGAGGGTGGCGATAGACACTCTGTGGTCGTCCACAACGGTCCAAGAGCTGCAATCGATCATTGCCGACTTCTCGCCCGATGTACTTCACGTGCACAATGCGTTCCCATTGATTTCGCCATCTATTTATTGGGAAGCGTCCCGTGCCCACGTTCCTGTTGTACAGACGCTTCATAACTTTCGCCTCCTCTGCCCGCAAGCAATGTTCTTGAGGGCGGATCGAGTGTGTGAGGACTGCTTGTCCCGTATACCATGGCGTGGCATTCTTCACTGCTGTTATCGCGGTTCGGCAACGCAGTCAGCCGTGCTGGCTGCTTCTTTGAGCTTTCATCGCTTGGTGGGAACTTGGCAGAAGAAGGTCGCTCGATATATAGCTCTCAGCGAGTTTGCGCGCCGGAAGTTTATTGAAGGCGGCTTACCGGCTGACCGCATCACGGTAAAGCCGAACTTCGCAGCCATAGATCCCTTGAGTGCGGACGCTGCTAGCGACGGATTAAGGGCCGCCGACTCGCCGGGATCCGCGCTCGGCCCTTCCGACGGAAGCCCGGGCGGGCTATACGTCGGGCGGCTTTCCACCGAGAAGGGAATCCAGTTGCTGCTAAGCGCGTTATCGAAGGCAGGAGTGGGGCCGATGCGTTTCGTCGGCGATGGCCCCGAATATGATTGCGTTAAACGAAGCGCTTACGCTATGCCGTTAGGTCACATGCCACCCGAGGGAGTTATCCGCATCATGCGGACAGCGTCATTTTTGGTAGTCCCGAGCATCTGCTATGAGAATTTTCCCCGCACGTTGGCGGAAGCTTATGCCTGCGGCCTACCCGTCATCGCGAGCCGACTGGGCTCAATGGTGGAGCTTGTGCAAGACGGAATTACGGGGTTGTTGTTCGAGCCCGGTTCTTCGGAGGATCTCGCCGCGAAGATCCGTTGGGCAACGGCGAATCCGAGAGAGATTTCGGAAATGGGGCGAAGGGCAAAGCTGGAGTACGAAGAAAAGTTCAAGCCAGAACGCAACTATGCGCTGCTGATGTCGATCTATGAGGCGGCGATGGCGTTGGCTAAGAAGGCGCCTTGCGAGCACAAGTAACATCGCTTTCGACTCGGCCACGTACGGCCCGTGCTCGGGTCGTGCCAGGCTCGCCCTAAACGTTGCAGAGGGTAAAGGGCCGAAGGGTATTGTCGCAGCGGATTATCTTGGATCACGGATACGATCCATGTGAGCCTAGTATCGTGATTAGGGGCCAGGCGGTGAAGTACGTCAGCCGGGATGAGTATATTTTGGAACGTGTGCAGAACCGTAAGGTACTGCACCTGGGTTGCGTGGGCTTTGCCGACCTTGATACGGACGAACGTATACGGCTTGCGAGGCAATCGCTGCATTTCTCTCTGACTTCGGTTGCCGATTGCATTGGCGTTGACTATAGTAAGGACGTCGTCGAGTACTTCAGGAGGGAGGGGGTATTCGACAATATAGTCGTCGGTAATGCGGAACGCCTCCAGGAACTGGAGCTGCAGGCAAGGTTCGACGTGATCGTGGCTGGCGACATCATTGAGCATCTGTCTAATCCCGGATTGATGCTCGATGGAATTCACTCGCTCTGCCGCCCGGATACCGACGTAATCTTGAGTACTCCGCACTCGTTCGGATTGCCGAATTTCTTGCGTCACGTCAGCGGCCGTTTCCACGAAGGTGCGGAGCATGTGATGTGCTTCAATGCCCAGAACCTGCGGAATCTCTTGTTGAGGCATGCATTCGATGTCGTAGAGCTTCACACGTGTTACCAAGCGAACGCTAAGCGTAGCCAATTGTTTGCCATCGGGCGCACTTTCTTTGAATTGATGCCGTTCCTTGGAGGTACGCTATTGGTTGTTGCGAGGCCGGCGCGTTCGAATCTGCGTTCTCCGCGGGAAGCAAGCGCATGATTAGCGATCGCACGATGCCTATCGACATGTTGGATTGGAGGGAGGCCAGGTATCTCTTACTACACTACTTTGCGCGCCCCCGATGAGAGTGGTGACGTGGTCGTAGTGGTCTGCATTTTGTGCCAACGATGCAATCGGTGCGACTCGGGCCGGTTTCGGTGGATCCCGCCGGGTCGAGAGCGCCTGATTCGTATGGCGGGTTGATTGACTACGACGCAGTGCGAGGCACGGATGGCTTCCGAACCCGGACGAGTGCGGGGCGATGTGCTCGGCGTGCCGATTGACGCGGTCGATTGGGGTACTGCTCTCGACCGGATCAAGGTATGGGCACGGTCGCGCGAATCCCGTTATGTCTGTATTTGCAACGCGCACTCTGTGATCACCGCTCATTCCTCGCCCGATTTCAGGCGAGTCGTCGACGAGGCAGACATGGCGACGCCCGATGGTGCGCCGGTGGCCTGGACGCTGCGGCGGAAGGGGTTTGCGCAGCAGCAGCGGATAGCCGGACCGGACCTGATGTGGCAGTACTGTCAGCTTGCTTCCCAGGATGGGGTCTCGGTGTTCCTTTACGGCGGCAGCCAACGGACGCTCGACCGCTTGCGGGTCAACCTGGCCGGCGCATTTCCTTCCCTGCGCATCGCAGGCGCGATCTCACCGCCGTTTCATTCGCTCGACGCCGCAGAGGACGCGGCCGACGTGCGCAGCATCAATGCGTCGGACGCGGGCGTGGTCTTCGTTGGCTTAGGGTGCCCAAAGCAGGAGATGTGGATGTCCCAGCATCGAGGTCGCATTCGAGCCGTGATGATCGGTGTGGGCGCCGCGTTCGACTTCCATGCGGGGACCACGAAGCGTGCGCCGCGCTGGATGCAGAATGCGGGCTTGGAATGGCTCCATCGCCTCGCGCGCGAGCCGCGGCGTTTGTGGCGGCGTTATCTGGTGACGAATTCGCTTTTCGTTGCGAAGACGTTGCAAGAGATGCTGGGCCAACGACATACCGCACGCAAGGACGCGCGATAGGTCAGGGGCGCGACGCATCGTTGGTACGCATACTGTCACGCGTCACGAGGACATGCAGGGCACCAAGGTCGATGTGAGTGTTCGATATCCTGGCCTTCGCTGCGTACCCGACCCTCCATGGAGAAGGCGTTGAACCGAAGAAAAGTTGCCCTAGTTACCGGAGTCACCGGCCAAGACGGCTCATATCTAGCCGAATTTCTGCTGGAGAAGGGCTACGAAGTGCACGGCATAAAGCGCCGCGCATCGAGCTTCAACACGGAGCGGATCGACCATATCTACTCCGATCCGCACGAGCGGAACCGCCGCTTCATCCTCCACTACGGCGACTTGACCGATTCGACCAACCTCATTCGAATCCTGCAGGAAGTGCAGCCGGACGAGCTGTACAACCTGGCCGCACAGTCGCACGTGGCGGTTTCTTTCGAGAAGCCAGAGTACACCGCCAACGCAGACGCCGTCGGGACGCTGCGTCTGCTGGAAGCCATTCGCATCCTCAAGCTCGAAAAGAAGACCCGGTTCTACCAGGCGTCGACCTCGGAGCTGTATGGCTTGGTGCAGGAGATACCGCAGAAGGAGACCACGCCCTTCTATCCGCGCAGCCCGTACGCGGTAGCAAAGCTGTATGCTTACTGGATTACCGTGAATTACCGCGAGGCGTACGGAATCTACGGCTGCAACGGGATTCTGTTCAATCACGAATCGCCTCGCCGCGGTGAGACGTTCGTGACGCGGAAGATCACCCGTGCGCTCGCCCGCATCAAGCTCGGCCTTCAGGACTGCCTCTACCTAGGCAACCTCAACGCCAAGCGCGATTGGGGTCACGCCAAGGATTACGTCGAGATGCAGTGGCTCATGTTGCAGCAGCCGGATCCCGACGATTACGTGATCGCCACCGGGCGGCAGTTCAGCGTTCGCGAGTTTGTCGATATCGCGGCCGGCGAGCTGGGGATCAAGATACGCTGGGAGGGCCAAGGCGTCGAAGAGCATGGTATCGACGCAACAGGTCGGACGATCGTTCAAGTCGACCCGCGCTATTTCCGGCCGACCGAGGTCGAGACCTTGCTGGGCGATCCCGGCAAGGCGCACTCGAAGCTCGGTTGGCGTCCGCGGATCAGTTTCGAAGAAATGGTGCAGGAGATGGTGCGCGAGGATTTGCGAAGCGCGGAACGCGATGCCCTCGTCAGGCAACATGGCTATCGGACGGTGCAGGGCCATGAGTAGCGCAGGCATCACCAAGGATTCCAAGATCTTCGTAGCGGGTCACCGCGGCATGGTGGGATCGGCGATCACGCGTAGGCTGCAAGCCGGCGGCTATAGGAATCTCTTGCTATGCTCGCGCCGAGAGGTCGATCTGCTCGATCAGGGTGCAGTAAGGGATCTGCTGCAGGCAGAACGCCCGGATTATGTATTCGTAGCAGCGGCCAAGGTCGGTGGTATACAAGCGAACAATATCTATCGCGCAGACTTCATCTATCAGAACTTGGTGATCGAGACGAACGTCATTCACGCCGCATACCATGCCGGCGTGCGCGATCTCATGTTCCTCGGGTCGAGTTGCATTTATCCGCGCGACTGCGCCCAGCCAATCAAGGAAGCATATCTTCTTACCGGCCCCCTCGAGCCGACCAACGAGCCGTATGCCATCGCGAAAATCGCGGGGCTCAAGCTATGCGAGGCATTCAACCACCAGTATGGCACCCGCTACGTCAGCGTAATGCCCACCAATCTCTACGGCCCGAACGACAACTTCGATCTCCAAGATAGCCACGTGCTGCCCGCGCTTCTGCGGAAGGCGCACGAGGGGAAACAGCGCGGGGAGCACTCGTTGACGGTGTGGGGATCCGGCAAACCAATGCGGGAATTCCTCCACGTCGACGATATGGCCGATGCGTGTGTTTTCCTGATGGAGAATGAAGTCGACGAAAGACTCTTCAATGTAGGCACCGGCACCGATGTCAGTATCCGGGAGCTGGCGCAGACGATCAAAGAAGTCGTCGGGTTCAGCGGTAGCCTGGAGTGGGATGCCGCCAAGCCGGACGGCACGCCGCGAAAGCTGCTCGACGTATCGCGCTTGGCCGCGCGAGGCTGGCGCGCGAATATCGCGTTACGCGACGGTATCCGGAGTACGTATGACTGGTACGTAAGAAACGGTGCGCGGGGAGCATAGGCTCCGAGCGAGTCAGAATCCGACTCGGATGGTGCCGAACCACGAGCGGTAGTCGAACGTGCGATCCTCGCGCGGCGACTTGCGATCGCCTGCCTCGAAGCTCAGGCTGAGCCCGAGGTTACGCAGCGGCGAATAGCTCGCCGTCAACCTGGCAAGTCGGAGCTTCTCTTCTCCGGTCGGCGGCGGCGCGAACACGGCAAGACCCGGGTCACCACGGTACTCTCGATTCTCCACGTTCAGATCGGCTTGCAGCAGGATCTTCTCCGTGACGGCATATACGGGCGAGAATCCCACGACTGTAGCGACGACGTAGCTGCTGACGAGGTCCTCATACAAACGAAGGTCTCGGTACGTGAGGAAGTTCAAACGCAGCTTGGCCGTGGGATCCCACGCCGCTGCCGCACGCCAGACCAGGCCGGAAAAGTCGCGCTGCGAGATGCTGTCGTGTTCGACATCGACGTGACCTACATGGCCGTCGATCCGAACCGCGCCCGATAGACGCCAGCCCGTTATGACGTTGAGGCGTGTTTCCACGTGGCCATTGTCAGTTGTCACGTTTATCGTACGATGCGGATAATGGCGTTCCGTGCGGCGGGCGACCAGACCGATGGTGTTGTCCGCGGGCGTGCGATACGTCAGCAATAGTCCACTGACGCGCGCGTCCGAATCGAGGTCTCGGCGCTCGCTGTGGGTGGATTCCAGATCGATGTATTCCGCGCCGATTCGCCAACGGGGATGGAACTGGTAGCCGCCGGTCAGCGTGTAGGTCTCTGTGTCGATCAGGTCCTTGATGCTCTGCCTGACATCCGTGAAGCCCCCCAGTGTTCGTACCTTGCGGTAGCTCGCCTCCCCGTTCCAGTGGTTTCCGGCTTGCCACAGCCAGGCGAGCTTGCCATCGCCGCCCACGAAGTCGAGGTTCGTGTTCTTATCGTAGGTGGTTTCGTTCACTTTCCAGTCGGCCAGCAGGCGCTGGCGGCTGAGCATCTTGTCGACCTTGAGGCCCACGCCGAGGATGCGCAGGGTGTCGGCCCGATTCTCCAATCCGGAGCCCGGCGGGGCAATGAAGCTGTCAGGCAACCGGTACACGTTGTCATCGCGCAGCAGGCTCGCGGTCGCCTGCACCTGAACGACATCGGTCGGGTCGAGCGCAGCGTACGCCGGCACTGGAGAGCAGGCCGCAACGAGGAAGGCCCCGAGGCGAAGGGTGCGCATCGTTTCGATGTCGGTCATGGATCGAGATGACGATTGCACCCTATTCTAGGGGAGGCGCCCCATGATCCGCCAGAAAGCCGATTTCGAAGCCGGTGTTACGCTCCGGGGCGGTGCGCTTTGTTGTATTCGTGCGAGTATGAGACGATTTCGCCCGTTGCCTGTGGGCGACGCAGCCCCGAATGTCCGGGAATCGGTTCAATTGTTCTCGTTTGCTGCCGTTCATACCGATTTGCTGCTCCGCGCCCGGCAAGCTGCCGCGCCGAGCGATGCCCCGCTTTCGCTGAGGCAGGATTTTCGAGGACGGAAATGAAACGGATCGCCCTGGTCGCCGGAGCACGGCCCAACTTCATGAAGATCGCGCCGATCATGCGCTCGCTCGAGCGCTTTAGGCACGTTCTCGACCCACTGTTGATTCATACTGGCCAGCACTATGACCCGGACATGAGCGATGTGTTTTTTTCCGACCTCGGCATCCGCAAGCCGGACAAGTTCTTGAATTGCGGAGGCGGGACGCACGCCCAACAGACCGCTCGCATCATGATGGCTTTCGAGGATGTCGCGATCGAGCTCAAACCCGATTGGGTCGTCGTCGTGGGCGATGTCAATTCGACGGCAGCGTGCTCGCTGGTTGCCAAGAAGCTTCACATGCAGGTAGCGCATGTCGAGGCGGGCTTGCGTAGCGGCGATCGGGCCATGCCCGAGGAAATAAATCGGATCGTCACCGATGCGATCTCGGACCTCTTTTTCGTTACCGAGCCGGCCGGGGAGCGCAACCTGCTGCATGAAGGCCATGCGCCGGATACGATCCACTATGTCGGCCACGTCATGATCGACAACCTGCTTTACCAGGCCGAGAAACTCGCATCCGCGGACCCCAAGGATCTCCCGTCCGCGCGGCTCAAGGCCCAATTCAGCAAGTATGGCGCCGTAACGCTGCATCGGCCGTCGAATGTGGACGAGCCCGACACGCTACGTGAGCTGATCACGACGCTAGGCGACATATCGCGCACCGTGCCACTCGTCTTTCCGGTCCATCCACGCACGCGCCAGCGCATCGATGGCCTCGGTATCTCGGTGCCTAAGACGTTTCACCTGCTGCCCCCGCTCGGCTACATGGACTTCCTCAATCTCTGGAAGGACGCGGCGGTCGTCATCACCGACAGCGGCGGTCTGCAAGAGGAGACGACCGGCCTCGGCGTCCCTTGCGTCACCGTACGCGAGAATACCGAGCGTCCCGTCACGGTCGACGAGGGCACGAATGTGCTCGTCGGGCGCGATTTCGTTCGGATGCGACAGGTCGTGACCGACGTGCTCGCGGGCAAGTCGAAACAAGGCCGGCGGCCCAAGTTCTGGGACGGCAGGGCGGCGGAGCGGATCTGCGCGGTACTGGCGGGAGCTTGACGTCCGGTTGCGGAATCGTCGAGCGGTCGCCTTCATGCGAAGGGAAGCCTTACGAAGTTGCAGCGCCGGGCTGGCCGGCGGCTCGGATGATTACAGTTTCATCATTTTGCGTATCGTGATCTCCGCCAGGAGGATCTGACTGGTAGACTCAGGTCGATCAAACGCATTGAGAGTTGGCAGCCGACGGCGAGGGTTCGATGGATAGAGCGACCAGAGAGTTTGCTGAATCCCGTTTACTGGAATACCTACGTGCCGACCTATTCAAGGCGCAGTTCCCTGCTGAATTCATTGCTCAATGGCTAATGGTTAGAGTTGAGAACACGTACGTCCCATCTGGAACAGCGATCGATCTGGGTGGAGGATACTCAGTGGCGAACGCGGTGTTGGCTGACTTGGGCATGAATGTGTTCTGTGTCGATCTCATGGGCGATTATTTCGAGCACAGTACGATCAAGGATCGAATGGAAAGTCAGTTCAACTTTCTTCAGCAGAAACAGGTCAAGTTCATCAACGTGGATCTACTGAACTACGATTTTGCGCGGTTTCAGGATCAGTCTGCCGATGTGGTATGTTCTTTTCATGCATTTGAGCATTTCCATCACTCGCCAAAGAACGTGTGCGATCATGTTATCCGCATGCTGAAGCCCAAGGGCGTATTCTTTCTAGAAGTTCCCAACGCCGTGAATCTTCTCAAGCGGCTGAAGGTTCTCATGGGCAAGACCAATTACCTCCCATATCAGGATTACTTTCTGTCTGCCCGGTGGGTTGGACATGTTCGCGAGTACACGGTGGATGACATCATGTACCTGGTGAGGCATTACTCCTTCGAGAGCTATAGCCTGTTTGGGCGTAACTACTACGGAACGCTCTATTCCAAATTCGGCTACGGCCGGTTAGCTTCGCTCGTCGACTATTGTTTGCGTCTTCGCCCGGGGCTTTGCGGCGCTCTTTACTTGCGTGCGGAAAAATCCAGTCAACCAAGCGCATAGTCGGTGACTCGAATGGTCGATCAAGGGCATTCTTCCATCACGTGTACAAAGGGCGCTCTTCGTTATCCGCAAGCATTCGTGCGTCAGGAACATATTCCGTTGTGCCTCTCTTGCCATGCCACGTAACGTCACCGTCCTCGGCGCCGGCATCGTCGGCATGTGCTGCGCGGCCTATTTGCAGCGTGACGGCCACGCGGTGACGGTGGTCGATCGTGGTCCGCCGGGCGAAGGCACTTCGTTCGGCAACGCGGGCATCCTGAGCCCGGCGTCGTGCGTGCCGATGGCGATTCCCGGCATGATCTCCAAGATGCCCGGCTGGCTGATGGATCCGCTCGGTCCGGTCGCGGTGCGTTGGGCGCACCTGCCCTCGATGCTGCCATGGTTCCTGCACTTCCGCAAATCCGCCCGCATGCAGCGCGTCGAGGCGAATGCCGACGCCCTGCGCCGGCTGCTGGTGCAGACCTTCGATGCCTACGCGCCGCTGGTCAAAGCAGCGGGCGTTGCGGAGATCGTGCAACGGCCGGGTTATATCGTCGTCTACGAGTCGGACAGCGCGTTCGAATCCGACGCATTGAGCTGGCGGATTCGGCGCGAGCGCGGCGTCGAGTTCGACGTGCTCGACGGGCCGGGGATACGTAAGCTCGAACCCGCGCTTTCGCCGATTTACCAGCGCGGCGTATACATCCTCGACCAGGGTTATGTCACCAGCCCGCTACGGCTGGTGCAATCGATCGCCGCGCAGTTCGAACGCGACGGCGGCAAGATCGAGCGGCGCGACGTACGCGATATCGAACTTGGCGCGGACGGCCCGATCGCGCTGGCGACGGACGCCGGCCCGATGAGCGTCGAGTGCCTGGTGATCGCAGCCGGTGTGCATTCGGGCCGGTTCGCCGCGCGCCTCGGCGAACGCGTGCTGCTCGAGGCCGAGCGCGGCTACCACGTGCAGTTCGAGGCGCCCGGCATCGCGCTCTCTCGTCCGATCAACTCGGCCTCGGGGAAGTTCTTCGTAACACCGATGGAAACGGGTCTTCGTGTGGCCGGCACCACGGAGTTCGCCGGGCTGGATAGACCGGCCAACCCGCGCCGCGCACAGGTGCTGCTCGAGCATGCCAAGCGCATGTTTCCCGATCTGAGTCCCGATCCCAGAAGCGAATGGATGGGACAGCGGCCGTCGACGCCCGACTATCTGCCGGTGGTCGGCGCGTCGTCGCGCTATGGCAATGTCTTCTACGCATTCGGCCATGGGCATCTCGGCGTGGTCGCCGGGGCGCCGAGCGGCCGGCTGATCTCGGATCTGGTCGCGGGCCGCACACCCAACATAGACGTGAGGCCGTATCGGGTGGATCGGTTTTGACTTTCGTAGCGAGCACCAAGAAGGGCGTAGGTCGACGCATAGCACTCTTGCGGTAATGATCGGCGCAGGGACGGTCGCTAGAATCGGTGCGGTCGTGGTCAACGATGCAGTTGCGGGCTACACCACGTACACCGATCTGACCGAGGAGACCGCAATGCGCCGAACTCTTGTCCGCTTCGACTGGCAGCTCAGCCCGCGTGTTGCGCGCGTACGCAAGCGCATGTCCCGCGCCGAGGCGATCCTGTGGAACGAGCTGAAAGGCAGGAAGCTGCTCGGCTGCAAGTTCGAGCGGCACTGCCCGATCGATCGCTATGTCGTCGACTTCTACTGCGAGCGCTTGGCGGTCGCCATCGAGGTCGACGCTATGATGCAGGATGATCCGCATGCGCTGCGTTACGATCATGAGCGTAACGTGCGCCTGCGCCTGTGCGGCGTGGTGGTGCTCTGCTTCAACGACGATGAAGTGATCTACAACCTCGACGGCGTATTGGCGAAGATCAGACAGTCGATTCGCTATCTGCCGGCGCGCTGACGGGCTCGCGTTTGCTTGGGTAGGATTTCCAGCGCGGCTGGCGTGGTGTGGCTCGGCGCTGCCTGATACGCGTGCGGTGTAACGGCACTTCGGTGGTTGAGGCAAGAGATCGCGGCGGCGCGCCCCTGTCGGCTCGTATCGCGGCCTCCACCGACGTACCATCGCATCAGCTACACAGCGGGGGAATCGGACGTGAAAGTTCTCGTCGTCGGCGGCGCGGGCTATATCGGCTCGCACATGGTGCTGATGCTGCTCGATCGCGGCCATGAGCCGGTGGTTTTCGACAACCTGTCGTCGGGCTCGCGCGAGTCCGTGCTCGGTGGGACCTTCATCGAGGGCGACCTGGGCGATGCGTCCGCGCTGGAGGCGCTGTTCGCGGCGCATCGATTCGATGGCGTCATGCATTTCGCATCGTTCATCCAGGTCGGGGAATCGATGCGCGAACCGGCCAAGTACTATCGCAACAATTTGGCGAATACCCTCAACCTGCTGGAGGCGATGCAGCGCCACGGGACGAACCACTGCATTTTTTCATCGACGGCGGCCATATTCGGCGAGCCGGAATACGTGCCGATCGACGAGCATCATCCCCGCCGGCCGATCAATCCTTACGGCTTCTCCAAGTACGCCGTCGAGCACGTGCTGAGCGACTTCGATCGTGCCTACGCGATGCGCTCCATCTGTCTACGCTATTTCAATGCGGCCGGGGCCGATCCTCAGGCGCGGATCGGCGAGTGCCACGATCCGGAAACGCATCTCATCCCGCTGGTCTTGCAGGCGGCCTCAGGGCAGCGGAGGCACATCGATGTGTTCGGCCAGGACTACGATACGCCGGACGGTACCTGCGTGCGCGACTACATTCATATCCTCGATCTGTGCGAGGCACACCTCTTGGCGCTCGATCGGCTCGCGCGAGGCGCGCCCAGCGCTGCTTACAACCTGGGCAACGGCAACGGTTTCTCCGTGAACGAGGTCATAGATGCTGCCGAGCGCGTCGCAGGCACGCCGATTGCTCGGGCTCATGCCGCCCGCCGTCCCGGAGATCCGGCCCGGCTGGTCGCGGATTCGACGCTGGCCCGGACCGAGCTCGGATGGCGCCCGCGATTCGATGATCTGGAGACCATCGTACGCCATGCATGGGCGTGGGAGCGACGCCAGGTGCTCGAACGCGGGACACGCGGTTGATATGCCGAAAGCAAACATTGTCACCGCATGCGACGGCGCCGGGGTGTAAGCTCGATCCGTCGCCGCGTGCGGCAATAATTGCCGCGCACCTACAACGGTACGAGGGCCCGAGACCATGAAAGCAATGATCCTCGCGGCGGGTAAGGGAACCCGCGTCCAACCGCTCACCTACGAGTTGCCGAAGCCGATGATCCCCATTCTCGGCAAGCCGGTGCTCGCGTACTTGATCGAGCATCTCGCCCGCTACGGTGTTCGCCAGATCATGATCAACACCAGCTATATGCACGAAAAGATCGAAGGCTATTTCGGCGATGGCCACCGCTACGGGGTCGAGATCGGCTACTCGTTCGAAGGCCGCATGGTGAACGGCAAGGTCGTGCCGCATCCGATCGGCTCCGCCGGAGGGATGCGCAAGATCCAGGATTTCGGCGGTTTCTTCGACGAAACGACGATCGTGCTGTGCGGGGATGCCTTGGTCGACCTCGACTTGAATCTCGCGTGGTACGAGCACCGCCGTCGCGGCGCGCTCGCGAGCGTCATCACCAAGGAAGTGCCCTGGGAGGAAGTGTCGAATTATGGCGTCGTCGTCACCGAGCCGAACGCGCGGATCGCGACATTCCAGGAGAAACCCCGCCGGGCGGACGCCCGATCGAATTGGGCCAGCACCGGCATCTACATCTTCGAGCCCGAGATCATCGAGTTCATCCCCCCAGGCCAACAGTTCGACATCGGCGGAGATCTTTTTCCCATGCTGGTGGCGCGCGGCCTGCCGTTCTACGCGCAAAAGCGCAACTTCAACTGGATCGACATCGGCAAGATCGCCGACTATTGGATGGTCTTGCAGCAAGTGATGAAGGGTTCCGTCGCCGGCATGCAAGTACCCGGGCGGCAGGTGCGCGAAGGCGTGTGGGTCGGCCTAAACACGCGTATCGATTTCGACGACGTCAAGATCGAGGGACCGGTGTATATCGGCTCGGGCTGCCGGATCGAAGCCGGCAGCGAAATCATCGGGCCGGCTTGGATCGGGCAAGGCTCGGTGCTGGAAGCAGGCTCCCGTGTCGTCCGCAGCATGTTGTTCGAATACACCCATATCCCGGCCGGCGCCGCCTTCGAGGAAGTGATCGTCTGCAACGAGTATTGCGTCGATCGGCACGGCAAGCAGACGCACGTCGCGGATCGGCATCCGCAGCTCGTTTGGAGCGATGCGCGGGCGGCCGGCTAAGTCTTCGAGCGCTGCTCCCATCGGTTGACGCTGGCCCGACCCGGTCCTGCGGTCGCGGTCGCGTCCGACCGTGGTCCGACCCCGATCCTGACCCCCAAGCGGTCGATGCGCAGGTCCGACCCCGGTCCACCCCGGCCCGCGACCACCCCGGTCCGACCCCGGTCGGCGATCCTGCTCCGAGGGATAGAACCGCCGGCTGATTGACGACGCGCCGCGAGCGGCGTATTGGTTGCGCTCCGGGGTAGCTGGTCTGCGCTTTTCCCGAATCGCGCGATCATCGAGACCCGCTGCAAGCGCCGCCCGAGCGGGGACGAC
>JADLAC010000055.1 GCA_020848435.1 Burkholderiales bacterium
ACTTGCTAAACTCTTTCATGACCTGCCCCCTCAATTGCGGCTCTGCGCCGCCGGTTGAACAAACCCCAAGCGTAACCCGCGTCAACTTGAGGTGCGGCAGGTCAATACATGCACATGATGTCTAGCTAGCGCAGCATCAGGTCCTCGTCGAGCGCGACCCGCGGCCCTCGTTTTCGAGCGGCGCGCGCGCGGCTTACGGGAAACGGAAGACGTTGCACGGTTCGAGCGAGCGTTCGTGCCTGCGACGCACGCGCTGCGCCATCGCGAGGGCGTAGGGCGCTGCTTCCAGCAGGATCGCCATCTGCCGTTCGTTCAGCGCGAGACCCGCCTTCAGTGCCAGCGCACGCACCAGGTCCACCTGGGCGGCTTCGAGGTCGCGCGGGGGCGCGGGCTCGTGGCGTGGCGGATCGAGCGCAGGCGCCGCGGCGCCCGGCGTCAACTCAGGCTGGCGCGTATGCCAGGCGCTGGCCTGTTCGTAGGCATGGCCGATCCGCAGTACAGTGGCCTCGTCGAAGGGGCGTCCCATCAATTGCATCCCCAGCGGAAAACCGCTCGCGCTAAAGCCGCTGCAAAGCGAGAGCGAAGGGCAGCCCAGCACGTTCGCCATGGGATTGGCATTGGGCTTCGCCCAGAAGTTGATCGGGTGATGCGCGTCCAGCCGCGGCGCCGGACCGAACACGACACTCAGCAGTGCATCGTACTTTTTCCAGGTCGGTGCCATCTCGCGAATCATGCGGCCTTGCTCGCGGCTTGCGGCCACGTAATCGCTCGATTGGAACAGGCATGCGGGCAGCGCTCGCGCGAGGAAGTCCTCGCCGAAATCGCCCGGCCGGGCGGCGAGATCGGGGTAATTGATGGTGTAGATCTCCGTCTCCGCCAGCACGACCTTGACATCGCTGTACTCGAGCGCCGGGCGGACCTGTACGTCCTCGACCTTGGCGCCGAGCTTGCGCAGTACCGCCACCGCGTCGTCCATCGCCCGGCAGAGCTCCGGCGACTGCGGCACGTCCTGCTCCCAGACGTGGCGCAGGACGCCGATGCGCAAACCCTTGACGCCCTGTTTCAGCCCGGTTCGGTAGTTGGGGATCCTGACTTCGATGCTGCCGCCGTCGGCGGGGTCGTAGCCCGCGATCGCTTGCAGCATGATCGCGCAGTCTTCGACGCAGCGGGTCATCGGCCCGCAATGGTCGAGCGTGAACGAGTTGGGGATCACGCCGGCTCGGCTTACCAGACCGGCACTGGACATCATGCCCACGATGCCGCAATACGAGGCCGGTCCGCGGATCGACCCGCCCGTGTCCGATCCCAGCGCGCCGGCGACCAGACGCGCCGCCACCGCCGCCCCCGAGCCGCTCGATGAGCCGCCGGTGAAGTGCGCCAGGTTCCAGGGATTGCGCGCGGGTGGCCAAGGCAGGTCGAACGAGGGCCCGCCGTGGGCGAACTCATGGGTCTGGAGCTTGCCGAGAAGGACCGCGCCCGCCTCGTAGAGCTTGCGCGTGCAGGTCGCATCCTGCGCCGGGCGCCGATCGATCAGGAGCTTGGAGCCGCCTGAGGTGAGGATCCCCTTGGTGTCGTAGATATCCTTCAGCCCGATCGGGATGCCGTGCATGGCGCCGCGATAGTCGCCGGCGGCGATTGCGCGTTCGGCGCGTCTTGCCTGCGTGCGCGCGAGATCGGCAGTGATGGTGATGAACGCGTCGAGCTGCGGCTGAAGGGTTTCGATTCGCCGCAGATAGGCCGCGCTCAGCTCGACGGGCGAGAGCTTGCGCGAGCGCAGCAGGCGCGAGGCTTCCGCGATGGAAAGACTGCACAGGTCCGAGGCCACTGGAATCCTCCCTGTTCGGCTGGACGGAATTGAATGGTTTCGTTCCGCTCGCACCCTGTCAAGGGCCGGCGCGTCATCCGGGTGCACTTAAGCGAGCGACATATAATGGCGTCGGTTGGGCGCATACGGGCGATCTTCATGACAGTAGGAGCCAATACCATGAATGCCAGGGGTTTACGAATTCTCGCCGCGGGATCGCTGTTGCTTGCCGGCTGCGCCAGCGCGCCGATCGCACTCAAGGAAATGGGATCGTTCCACGTCGGCGGGCGCGACGTCACGATCAGCGGCAAACCCATCAAGGAGGTCGTGTTCTCGCCCGGCGGGGTCCCGGCGAAGGTCGATCCGAACGGCATCTACAGCGTCGAGCAGATGTACGTGCAATACTTCATTCCCGCGCGTCAACGCGGCAAGCTGCCCTTGCTGATGTGGCACGGCGGCGGGTTGAGCGGTGTTTCCTACGAAACCACGCCCGACGGCCGCGAGGGCTGGCTCAATTGGTTCGTGAAAAAGGGCTGGGCGGTCTACAACTCCGACGCGGTCGAGCGCGGGCGCTCGGGTTGGGCCATGTATCCCGACGTGTTCGCCGGCGAGCCTCTGTTCCTGACCAAGGCCAATCCGTTCGAACGCTTCCGCATCGGCGCCGGTGAAGGCTCGTATGCGACCCGGCGCGTTCTACCGGGCAGCCAGTTTCCGGTGGAAGCCTACGACAACTTCGTCAAGCAGAGCGTCCCGCGCTGGACCACCACCGACAAGGCGACGATTGCCGCCTATACCGCGTTGGTCGACAAGGTGTGCCCCTGCGTGGTGCTGGTCCATTCGCAGGCGGGGCTGTTCGGCGCGATGGTAGCCGAAGCGCGGCCCGACAAAGTAAAGGCCCTGATCATGGTCGAACCGGCCAACGGCGGTGCGGACGGCGCCAAGCTCAAGAGCACACCGGTACTGGCGATCTACGGCGACTACATCGACCAGGACGCCCGCTGGCCGAAGATCCGCCAGATCGGTTACCGCTACTACGACAGCGTGCGCAATGCGGGCGGCAGCGCCGATGTGGTCAACCTGCCCGCGGCGGGCATAGGCGGCAATTCGCACATGCTCATGATGGACAAGAACAGCGACCAGGTCGCGGCCCTGATTCAGAAGTGGCTGGAGGACAAGGGGCTCTATCAGTAATCCCGGTGGTTCGTGCCAGGGGGAAGGAAATCCTTGGCATGCAAGCTTGTCTCAGAAGGGGGATCGCAAGCATGCGCTCGCCGCGGCGGCTCAAGGCCCGCCGCGCTCGAGAGCAGCATTCACCTTCACGGAGTTGCTATGAAGCGACGCAGTTTCCTCAGCCTCATCGGTTTGACCGCGGCGTCGGTTGCCGTATCCGAGCGCATCGGCGCTGCGCGCGCCCCTGCCGACACGAAGGCCGTCAAGGACCTCCAGGCCCAGTGGCGGACCTTGCTTGCCGATGGCGCGAAGGTCGAGCTCTCGCGCGAGCCGCTCAAACGCACCGAGGCCGAGTGGAAGAAGCTCCTCACGGCCGAGCAGTTCCACATCTTGCGCGAGGAAGGCACGGAGCGCGCCGGCACGAGCCCGCTGAACAACGAAAAGCGCCCGGGCGTGTTCGTATGCGCGGGTTGCGCCTTGCCCCTTTTCACCTCGGCGATGAAGTACGACAGCGGCACCGGCTGGCCGAGTTTCTTCACGACCATCGCGGATGTCGTCGCCACCAAGCGCGACTTCAAGCTGCTGCTGCCGCGCACCGAGTACCACTGCGTGCGCTGCGGCGGCCATCACGGTCACGTGTTCGAGGACGGGCCGCCCCCGACCGGTTTGCGCTACTGCAACAACGGCATCGCCTTACGCTTCCTGCCCAAGGCTTAGGAGCGGGAGATCGAGGCGCTCGACGACCCGTGCGTATCGCCTTGCGTTTCGTGCCCAAGGCGCAAGCGCGGGCCTGGCCCGACATCGGGCCGCCCCGGCGCGCTCAGGATTTCTTCACCACGCTTACGGGCCGGGTCACCGCCTCGAAGAAATCGTTGCCCTTGTCGTCGACGACGACGAAGGCGGGAAAGTTTTCGACCTCGATGCGCCATACGGCTTCCATACCCAGCTCCGGGTATTCGAGCAGCTCGACTTTCTTGATGCAGTCCTTCGCCAGCCGGGCCGCCGGTCCGCCGATCGAGCCGAGATAGAAACCGCCGTATTTCTTGCACGCTTCGGTCACTACCTTGGAGCGATTGCCCTTGGCGAGCATCACGTAGCTGCCGCCGCTTGCCTGGAACTGTTCGACGTAGCTGTCCATGCGACCGGCCGTGGTGGGTCCGAACGAGCCCGAGGCATAGCCTTGCGGGGTCTTGGCCGGTCCGGCGTAGTAGACGCAATGATCCTTCAGATACGAAGGCAGCCCGTGGCCCGCATCCAAGGCTTGCTTGATCTTGGCGTGGGCGATGTCGCGTGCGACCACCATCGGTCCGGACAGCATCACGCGCGTTTTCACCGCGCAATTCGCGAGGCTGCGGCGGATCTCGCTCATCGGCCGCTTGAGGTCGATGCGCACCACGTCGCCGCTCAATGCCTCGGGCGCGATGTCGGGAAGAAAACGCGCGGGATCGCGCTCCAGCTCTTCCAGAAAGACGCCTTCGGCCGTGATCTTGCCGAGCGCTTGCCGGTCGGCGGAGCACGATACGGCGATCGCGACCGGGAACGAGGCGCCGTGCCGCGGCAAGCGTATGACGCGTACGTCATGACAGAAGTACTTGCCGCCGAACTGCGCGCCGATGCCGAAGCGCTGCGTCAGCTCGAGCACTTTGCGTTCGAGCTCGGGATCGCGAATGGCATGGCCGAGGGCGTTGCCGGCGCTCGGCAGGGCGTCCAGGTAGCGCGTCGATGCGAGCTTGGCGGTGTCGAGCGCGAGCTCGGCCGAAGTGCCGCCCAGGACGATCGCGAGGTGATACGGCGGGCAGGCGGCCGTGCCCAGGCCGCGGAGCTTTTCGTCCAGCCAGGCGAGCAAGGTGCCGGGCGAGAGCAATGCGCGCGTCTCTTGATACAGCAGGCTCTTGTTCGCCGAGCCGCCGCCCTTGGTGATGAACAGGAACTTGTAGGCGTCGCCGCCGACGGCTTCGACCTTCAATTCGGCCGGTAGGTTGTTGCCGGTGTTGACTTCATCCCAAGTGCTTTGCGGAGCCATCTGCGAATAGCGCAGGTTGAGCCGCGCGTAGGCGTCGTGCACTCCGTGTGCGATGGCCTCGCGGTCGTCGCCATGCACCCACACCTGCTGGCCCTTCTTCGCTTTGACGATGGCGGTGCCGGTATCCTGGCACGAGGGCAGCACGAAGCCCGAGGCGATGGCCGCATTCTTGAGCAGGTCGAGCGCGACGAAGCGGTCGTTGGCCGAGGCCTGCGGGTCGTCCAGGATGTTGCGCAGTTGCAGCAGGTGGCTCGAGCGGAACAAGTGGGAGATGTCGCCGATCGCTTCGCGCGTGAGCGCGCGGATGGTCTCGGCCTCGATGCGAAGAATGCGCTGCCCGGCGGCCTCGACCACGGCCACCCCTTCCAGGGGGAGCTTGCGGTAAGGGGTCGTATCCACTCCCAGGGGGAACATCTCCTGATAGGCGAATGGGACGGCGCAGTCCGGGTCTGTGCTTTGGCTCATGCTCGGGTCTCGATCGGTGGACGACGCCTCGGATTATCGTGGGCACTCGCTCAGTTCAGCAAGATTTGACACCCCTTGGAGGCGCGCCGTATAGTCGTTGCGAGCCCGCGGGGTCGCGGCAGAGATCACGCAGCGGGCTCATCATAACTATATAACCCTTCTCGGCTCCGACTGGAGGGACGATGTCGCTACTCACGTTGAAGCAGGCCGAGGTCATCATCGACCAGGCGATCGAAAAGGCCCGGCAGATGAAGCTGCCGGCCTTGGCAGTCGTGGTTCTCGACGATTCCGGGCACATTAAGGCGGTGAAGCGCGAAGATGGCGCGAGCATGTTTCGCGTCGACATCGGTCAGGCGAAAGCGTGGGGATCGGTCGCGATGGGTTGTTCGAGCCGCGCTTTGGCCAATCGCGCCAAGCAGAATCAGAATTTCTTCCTGAGTTTGGCAGCCACCTCGGGCGGCAGGTTCCTGCCGCAGCAAGGCGGTGTTCTGATCCGTGATGCGGCCGGCACGATTCTCGGTGCCGTCGGCATCAGCGGCGCAAGCGGCGACCAGGACGAGCTGTGCGCCGCGTTCGGTGTAGAGCAGGCGGGCTTTAAGCCCGACGTTTCCGGGTAGCGTCCCGACGTTTCCTCGACCGGCGGTCAGCGCATCGCCGGCAGGTATGCTTTTCGCGTTGGTAGGCTGGACGGAGACTGCGATGGCTCAAGGCAGAGTCTGCATGGCTGCCGATGTGTCGGCGGTTGCAATGACGCCGGATCTGGGCGCGGAGATCCGCGGCATCGATTTGTCTTCGCCGCTCTCGGACGGCTGCTTTCGCCGCATCCTCGACCTCTTCCACCGCTACTGCGTGGTATTCCTGCGAGACCAGGCGCTGGATCCCCGGCTGCTCGCGCGTTTCGCCGCGCGCTTCGGCGAAATCGACCTGCCGGCAGGCGGCGAGGCATCGATTCCGGGGCTGCCACAGGTGAGCGTGATCGTCGATTCGCTGCGAGATCCGCCAGCGAGCGGGCGGGCGCGCTACCGCCTGAGCTGGCACTCGGATCACTCGTCGCAGCCTGCGCCGGCGCTCGCCACGGTCCTCTACGCGGCGGATTGTCCGGACCGCGGCGGAGACATCGAGTTCGTGAACATGTGCTCGGTGTTCAACGCGCTGCCGCGCGAGAAACAACTCTTCTTGGAAAAGTTGCGCGCCCTGCACGGCGCGGACCTGGCGCCGGCCGAAGCGGCGCTTGGCGCGGGCACCGCCGCGGACGCAACGCCGCCGCTCGTCGAGCATCCGGTGGTGCGCGTGCATCGCGAGACAGGCCGCAAGGCGCTCTACGTCGCCAAGGATACGGTGTCGCGGGTCCTCGGTCTCGCCGCGGGCGCAAGCCGCAAGCTGATCGACGAGCTGGAGGCGTTCGCGACCCAGCCGCGCTTCATCTACGCGCACCATTGGCGCAAGGGCGACGTCCTGGTCTGGGACAACCGCTGCACCTTGCATCGAATGCGCCCTTTCGACCAAAGATACGAACGCACCTTGCACTGCATCCAGATTAAAGGCGAAGTTCCGATCGCGGCATGACGCCGAGCGCCAGTCGAAGAGGTGCATCACCATGAGCATGCGTCGCATCGGTTTCATCGGCATCGGCAACATGGGCTGGCCCATGGCCGCCAATCTGGCCCGCGCCGGATTCGAAGTCGTCGTCTTCGACGCACGCGACGAGCTAGCGCGTTCGTTCGTGGAGAACCACCGGGCGACGCGCGCCCCGTCGCTGAACGACGTCGCGCGCTTGGCGGAATGCATCATCACCATGCTTCCGGACCACACGGTGGTGCGGCAAGTGATCCTCGGCGATGGCGCGGACTGCGTCGCGGGCGCACTGGAGCCCGGACATCTCCTGGTCGACATGAGTACCTCGGACCCGACCGCAACGCGCGCGCTTGCCGCGGCCTTGTCGTTGCGCGGCGTGCACATGGTCGATGCGCCCGTCATGGGCGGGGTGGCCTTCGCGCGCGACGGCTCGCTCGACATCATGGCCGGCGGCGATGGCGAAGCCATCGATCTGCTCGAGCCGGTGTTCGCGGCGATGGGACGCAAGGTCTACCGCTGTGGCCGGCTCGGCAGCGGCCATGCGCTCAAGGCGATCAACAACTTCGTCAATGCCTGCGCGCTGATGAGCATCGTCGAAGGCTTGGCGATGGGACGCAAGCTCGGCATCGATACCGGCGTGATGATCGAGACCATGCAGGTGATGTGCACCGGACGCAATCATCCCATCGACAAGAAAGTGATCCCGCACATCCTCACCCGTACATATTCGACCGGCATGACCCTGGGATTCATCGCCAAGGACCTGCGCATCGCCGTCGACGCCGCGCACGGCGCCGGTGCGCCTGCGCCGCTCGCGCAACAGGTCTGCGAGCTGTGGCAGCGCGCCGGCGAGGCGCTGGGGCTGGACCGCGACCAGGCCGAGATCGTACGCTACTGGGAGCAGGCGAGCGGCGTTACGCTCTGATTCGGTAATCGCAGTCAAAGGGGGGGCGGAAACATGCGGGTCGCATTCATCGGCATCGGCGCAATGGGCGAGCCGATGGCAACCAACTTGTTGAAGAAGGGCTTCGACGTAGCCATCCTGGAGCACCGCAAGGCCGAGCCCGCGGCGCGCTTGCGCGCTCTCGGCGCGAGCGTGCACGCCGAGGTCGTGGCCGCGGTCCAGGACCGCGAAGTCATCGTCCTCGCTCTACCTGCCTCGCGCGAAGTCGAAGCGGTCATGGCAAGCGGGCTCGTCGACGCTGCCGCTCGCGGCGCCGTGGTGCTGGACTGCACCACCAGCGATCCCGCCAGCACGCGGCGCCTTGGCCCCCAGCTCGCCTCGCGCGGCGTCGGACTGGTGGATGCGGGCATGACGCGCGGCGTTGCCGGCGCCAAGCAAGGCACGCTGGCATTCTTTCTCGGCGGTGAGGACCGCCACATCGATCAGGCGATGCCGGTGCTGAAGGCGCTCGGCGATACCTTCGTGCGGATGGGCCCGCTCGGCAACGGCCACGCGGCGAAGATCATCAGCAACGTCTTGAGCTACGGCAGCGTCGCGCTCGTGAACGAGGCGTTCATGCTGGGCGCGCGCGCAGGGCTCGACCTGAAGATGCTGTTCGAAGCACTGGTGCAAGGCGCACCGAGCAAGGCGCTCGAAGCCTTCGGACCGCGTATCGTCGCGGGCGAGTACGATCCGCCGCGGGTGAGCGTCGAGCACGTATGCGCGGACATGATGCTCGCGCAATCCTTGGCTCAGCAAGGCTCCGCGCCGGTATTCATGCTCGGCGCTGCGCAGGAAATCTACCGGCTGTTCGAGCTACGCGGCGATGGCGGGTGCGACATGTCCAAGATCGCCGAGCTGTGGCGCGGCGCCGGCGCGAGCAAGGCTTGAGCATGGCGGTGATCGATTTCCGCCTGCGGCCGCCGGTCAAGGGTTTCCTCGACATGGTCATGTATTCGAAGGCCGAGCGGCGCGACGCCATCACCCGCCAGCACGGCGTGGAGCCGGCGGCCTCCGCCCAGGCGAGGTCGATGGACCAGTTGCTGGCCGAGATGGACGCTTCCGGCGTGACCTGTGGCGTCGTCATGGGCAGATATTCGGGCCTGTACGGCTCGGTCAGCAATCGGGACGTCGCCGCCATCGTCGAGTCTTGGCCGGGCCGCTTCGTCGGCGTCGGCTCGCTCGACCCGAGCGATCGCCGCCGGGCCATGGCGCAGATCGACGAGGCGCTGGCGCTCGGCCTGAAGGGGATCAATCTCGAGCCCGGCGCCTATCCGCAACCGCTCCACAGCGACGACCGGCGGCTGTATCCGATCTACGCCTATTGCGAGGACAAAGGCATTGCCGTCACCATCATGGCGGGCGGCAGCGCCGGTCCCGATCTGTCGTACACCCATCCGGTTCATGTCGATCGGGTCGCGGGCGACTTTCCCGATCTGCGCATCGCGATCACCCACGGCGCCTGGCCGTGGGTGCACGAAATCCTGCATGTCGCGTTCCGGCGCCCGAACATCTATGTCTCGCCCGACCAGTACCTGTACAACATGCCGGGCATGGACGACTACATCCGGGCGGCGAACGGCTTCCTGGCCGATCGCTTTTTGTACGCGAGCTCGTATCCTTTCATCGGCGTGCAGCGCTATGCCGACTGGTTTCGCGCACTGCCCATCAAGCCCGAGCTGCTGCCGGCCCTGATGTACGGCAACGCCGCGCGCTTTCTCGGCTTGGCGGGCTCCTAGCCCGATCTTCCCGGCGGTTGGATCCGGGCGTCAGTCGCCGCGAATGTTGGCCGCACGCGCGACCTCGGTGTACTTGGCCAGCTCGGTCTTGAAGAATGCGGACGTCTGCTCCGGGCTGCTCGCGACGATTTCGGCGCCGAGCGAGGCGAGCCGCTCCTTGACATCGGGCAACGCCAGCGCCTGTAGCATCGCCTGATTCAGCTTCAGCACGATCTCGCGCGGCGTCTTCGCCGGCACCATCGCGCCGTACCACGTGCTCACCGAGTAACCCGGTATGGTCTCGGCGATGGCCGGCACCTCGGGCAGTACCGCAGCGCGCCGCTCCATGGTCACCGCCACGGCGCGCACGCGCCCGGCGCGCACGTGAGGAATGATGGGCGGCATGGTGTTGAACGCGGACATGACGTGCCCGGCCACCAGGTCGATGGCGAGCGGACCGCCGCCCTTGTAGGGGATCATCAGCAGGTTGGTACCGGTCATCATCTTGAACATTTCGCCGGCGAAATGCTCGGGGCTGGCGACGCCGGAGGTGCCGTACGTGATATCCCCCGGCCGCGATTTCGCCAGTGCGACCATCTCCTTCACCGTCTTCGCCGGCAGCGATGGATGGACGGCAAGCACGTTGGGCACGTTCGAGACCACGGTGATCGGCGCGAGGTCGCGTTCGATGTCGTAGCCGAGCTTGGCATAGACCGGCTTGCTCATGATGTGCGCCACCGACATGTAAAGCACGGTGTAGCCGTCGGGCGCGGAATCGGCCGCAATCTTGGCGGCGATGTTGCCATTGGCGCCGGGCCGATTCTCGATCACGAACTGCTGCTTCAGGCTATCCGAGATCTTCGCGCCCACGGCACGCGCCATGATGTCCGTTCCGCCGCCGGGCGCGAATCCGACCAGGATACGCACCGGCTTCGCCGGATAGTCTTGACCGAGCGCAGGTGCGGCCAATACGGCAAGTGCGGCCGCGGCTATTGCGCACATCACATCCATCATCGCCTCCTCCTCGTTCATTGTGGCGGCCCACCGGGTCGTAGGCCGTGCGATCGTATGCGAGCGCTACGTTACACGTTCTGTGACGCTTGAGCACGCATTGCGCGAGGCGGAGGTACGGCTCCAAGCTCGGATGCGGGTCGATGCTTGATTGCCGCGGGATGGAGCTCGCAGCGCCGCGGGCACCGATCGCCTTCAGCCGGGGCGCTTGGCTACCAGGTAATCCACCAGGTCGCCGAGGCTGACCAGCCGCGCATAGTCGGCCTCCGGAATATCGACCTGCAAGCGCTCGTGCAAGCCGACGATGAAGTTGAGGAAATCCATCGAGTCGAGGTCGACCTGGTCGCGTAGCGGCGCGGCCGGATCGAGCGCATCCAACGCCACCTCGGGGGCGATCGTCGCCAGCACCTGGCCAATGGCCGCCCGCACCGCGTTCGCTTCCATGACAGACTCGCTCAGAGTTTATCGGGTTCCTGCAATAGATCGCGCACGTGGGCGAGAAAGAGCGCCCCGCGGTGGCCGTCGCTCACGCGATGATCGGCGGCGAGACTGGCCGTGACCACCGGAATCAGGCGCAGGCTGTGGTCTTCCACCCAGGCACGGCCGATGGGCTTGCCGAAGCCGACGATGGCCACTTGCGGCGGATAGATCACCGCCTGTACCAATTCCACGCCCTGCTCGCCCAGGTTCGTGAGGGTGATCGTCGGTTGCGACAGCTCCGAGGCGCGCAGGGAAAACGCACGTGTCCGCTTCACCAGGTCGGCGAGGGCAGCCATGATCTCGTCGACATTCTTACGATCCGTGGCGAGCAGCGCGGGTGCGATCAGGCCGCCCTGACGCAGCGATATGGCGACGCCGACGTGCACCTCGGCGCTCGGCTCGAACTTGCCGCCGCGATAGAAGCCGTTCAGCTCGGGATACTTGCGTGCCGCGAGCGCGGTCGCCTTGATGAGCAAGGCGGCCATGAGGATGCGCGCCGTTACCGGCCGCTCGGCGTTGGCGCGGGTGAGCCATTGCGTCGCCTTCTCCAGCGGGATCTCGGTGGCGAGATAGTAGTGCGGGATCTCGCGTTTCGAGCGTGCCATGGCCGCGGCAATGGTCTGGCGCATGGCGCTCATGCGCTCGGCAATCGCGGCGGCAGCGGGCGTCACGGCAGCGGCCGGCGCGGCGCCGACAGCAGCCGAACCCGCGCGTTGCACGTCTTCGATGGTGACCGCACCGTCGGGCCCCGTGCCGGCGAGCGTGTCGAGCGAAATGCCCAGTTCCTCGGCGCGTTTGCGCGCGGCCGGCGAAATGCGCCGGCGACCCAACGCGGGCTCGGGCGACGCGGCAGGCGTGACAGCCAGCGGCGCCGGCCCCGCGGGTCCGGCGGGGGCCGCCGCACGCTCAGCGGCGCCCGGCGCGGTCTGCGCGGCGGCCTCGACCGGCTCGTCCGCACCGCTCAAGGTCAGCATGGCAGTGCCCACGGGGACGTCGTCGCCGGGTTGTAACAGTAACGCGTGCACCGTACCGGCGTGCCATACCTCGACGTCGATTGCCGCCTTGCTGGTATCGACCACGGCGACGACATCGCCGCGCTTCACTACATCGCCCGGCTTCACCCGCCATTCGAGCAGCCGGCCGCGGTCCATGTCCGCGCCGAGTGACGGCAGCTTGAACTCGATCATGGGCGTCCGAGCAGCCGCTTCACCGCGGCCGCGATGGTCGCCGGCTGCGGCAGGGCGGCGTCCTCGAGCTGCTTGGCATAAGGGATGGGTACTTCGGCGCTACACACGCGCGCGAGCGGTGCATCGAGATCGTAGAAGGCTTGCTCACCCAGGCGCGCCATCACTTCGGCCGCGAGCGAGCACGTCTTCCAGCCTTCGTCGACGACCAGGGCGCGATGCGTGCGGCGCACGCTGTCGAAGAGCGTTTCGTCGTCGAGCGGGCGCAGCACGCGCAGATCGATCACCTCGGCCTCGATACCCTCGGCGGAGAGCGCCGTCGCGGCCTCCAGGGTCTTCCAAAGCGTGCCGCCGTAACAGACCAGCGAGATGTCGGTGCCGGGACGGCGAATGGCCGCGCGCGCGATGTCGACGCGCGGCCAGGTGCTCGGCCGTGCCGCCTCGAGGTTGTAGAGCAGCGCGTGCTCGAACATGACCACGGGATCGGGATCGGCGAGCGCCAGCGCGAGCATGCCGTGCGCATCCTCGATGGTGGCCGGGGCGAGCACCTTGATGCCCGGAATGTGCGCATACCATACTTCGAGACTGTGCGAATGCTGCGCGGCGAGCTGGCGGCCCGCGCCGGTGGCCATGCGCACGACCAGCGGCACCGAGAATTGTCCGCCCGACATGTGCCTGAGCGTTGCGGCCGTGTTCACGATCTGGTCGAGCGCGAGCAGGCTGAAGTTGACCG
This sequence comes from Burkholderiales bacterium, assembly GCA_020848435.1. Lineage (GTDB taxonomy): Bacteria > Pseudomonadota > Gammaproteobacteria > Burkholderiales > WYBJ01 > WYBJ01. The sequence goes on from JADLAC010000055.1 coordinate 13,107, forward strand.
TCATGATCTCCACGATCGGGCGCATGCCGCCCAGCGCCGCGCCGATGGCAGCGCCGACGAAGCCCAGCTCGGACAAGGGCGTATCGCGAACGCGCTCGGGACCGAACTCGGCGAGCAATCCTTTCGACACGGCGTAGCTGCCGCCGTAGCGCCCGACGTCCTCGCCCATCAGGAACACACGCGCATCGCAGCGCAGCGCCTCGCGGTGCGCCTCGCGCAGCGCTTCGCGGTAGCTCACGCGCGCGGGCGCATTCATGCGACCGGCTCCGTGTACGTGTCCTTGAGCAGGTCGGCGACGGGTTCGAGCGTGCCGCGTTCGGCAAAGGTTACGGCCTGCGCCACTTCGCTCAATGCCTGCGCGTCCAGGGCGAGAAACGCCTCCTCGGTGAGCTGCTGCTGCGCCTTCAAGCGATTGCTCAGGTTGTGAATCGGGCCGCGCTGCTTCCAGCGCTCGATCTCGGCCTTGTCGCGGTAGAGATCGGGATCGAACATCGAGTGCGCCCGGTAGCGATAGGTGAGCAATTCGAGAAAACGCGGCCCGCTGCCCGCGCGCACCGCCGCCGCGGCGTTCGTCGCCGCTTCGTACACGGCCACCACGTCCATGCCGTCGACGCGCTCGGCGCCGATGCGATAGGCCGCGGCCTTGTGCGCCATGTCGGTCTCGGCGTGAGCGCGTTCCAGCGCTGTTCCCATGGCATAGCGGTTGTTCTCGCAGCAGAACAGTACCGGCAAGCGCCACAGCGCGGCCAGGTTGAGCGATTCGTGAAACGCCCCTTCGGCGGCTGCACCCTCGCCGAAGAAGCACGCGCTTACGCGCGACCGGCCTTGCATCTTATCCGCGAGCGCGAGCCCCACGGCGAGCGGCAGACCGCCGCCGACGATCGCGTTGCCGCCGTAGAAGCGGGTGCCGGCGTCGAACAGATGCATGGAGCCGCCGCGCCCGCGGCAGCAGCCTTCGCGCTTGCCGAACATCTCGGCCATAATGACGCCTGCCGGCATGCCGCGCACCAGCGCATGACCGTGCTCGCGATAGGTGGCCACGATCGCATCGTCGGCCGCCAACGCATGCAGCACGCCGGCCGCGACCGCTTCTTCGCCGACGTACAGGTGCAGAAAACCGCGAATCTTGCCTTGGCCATAGAGATCCGCGCAGGCCTCTTCGAAGCGGCGGATGCGCACCATGTCGCGCAGCAGTTGCAGGCTCAACTCGGGCGCCAGCGGCACCGGCGTCAGGCTCGACTCGTCCACTCAATCCTCCAGCATCGAGGTGTCGCCCTCGGGCAGTCCAAGCTCGCGCGCCTTCAACAGCCGGCGCATGATCTTGCCGCTGCGGGTGCGGGGCAGACCGGGCAGGAAAGCGATCTCCTTGGGCGCCACCGCCGCGCCGAGGCGTTTGCGCGCATGGCCCAGAAGCTCGAGGCGCAGGCTTTCGTTCGCCTCGAAGCCGGCGCGCAGCGACACGAAAGCCTTCACCACCTCGCCCGATACCGGATCGGGTTTGCCGATGACGCCTGCTTCGGCGACGGCAGCGTGCTCCATCAAAGCGCTTTCGACCTCGAACGGGCCGATCAGGTGTCCGGCCGACTTGATCACGTCGTCGCTGCGGCCCACGAACCAGTAATAGCCGTCGGCATCGCGCTTGGCCAGATCGCCGGTCAGATACCAATCGCCGGCGAAGCACTTGCGATAGCGTTCATCCTGGTCGAGATAACCGCGAAACATCGACGGCCAGCCGGCCCGCAAGGCGAGCTCGCCTTCCGTATCCGCAGTCTCGATGTGCTCGATGCCGCCGCCGGCGCCGCGGCGAACGATCGCTGCGTCCACCCCGGGCAGCGGCCGGCCCATCGAGCCCGGCTTGATCGCCATCGCCGGGGTGTTGGCGATCATGATGCCGCCGGTCTCGGTCTGCCACCAGTTGTCGTGGATAGGCAGACCGAGCACGTCCTTGCCCCACCATACGGCCTCGGGATTGAGAGGCTCGCCCACGCTCGCGACGAAACGCAGCTGCGGAAAACTGAAACGCCGAGCGAGCTCCGGCCCCGCCTTCATCAGCATGCGAATCGCCGTGGGCGCGGTATACCAGACGCTGACGTCTTCTTCCTGCAGGATGCGGTACCAGCGCTCGGCGTCGAAGTCGGCTTCATCGACGATGCTGGTCACGCCATGCAACAGCGGCGCGATGATTCCGTAGGACGTGCCCGTGACCCAGCCCGGATCCGCGGTACACCAGTAGATGTCGCCGGCATGCAGGTCGAGGGCATAGCGGCCGGTCGCGAAATGCGTCACCACCGCGCCGTGGACGTGGATCGCGCCCTTGGGCGTGCCGGTCGTGCCGCTCGTGAAGTGAAGCAACGCCATGTCGGATTCCAGGGTCGGCTCGACCTGGAACTGCTCCGAGCCCGCGGCGAGGACACGGCTGAAATCGGTCGTTGCCGCGGGTATCGAGCCGCTCGCAGCGTCGGGCACGACCAGGATATGCTCGAGCCCGCTGAGCGAGGCGCGGATGGGCGCGATCTTGCGCTGATACAGCGTCGCGGTGGTCACCAGCACTTTCGCATTGCCGAGCGTCATGCGCGTGCGCAACGGCTCGGGGCCGAATGCGGAGAACAACGGCGACACGACCGCGCCTGTCTTCAGCGCGCCGAGCGCGGCGATGTAAAGCTCCGGGATGCGCGCGCACAGCAGGAACACGCGCTCGCCCTTGCGCACGCCGAGCGAGCGCAAGGCGTTGGCGAAGCGATTGCTCGCGCGCGACAACGCGGCGTAGGTGAAATCGCGCCGCGCGCCATGGCGATCGATGTGGCGCAACGCGATGCGTTCGGCATGAGGACCCTCGGCGTGCCGGTCGAGCGCTTCGACGGCGATATTGATGCCGCCGCCGGGCAAGCCCCGCAGCTCGGCGCGCACGCCTGCCCACGTGAACGACTGGCGCGCGCTCTCATCCAGATGCGGGCGCACGCGCAGGTCGGCGGCCGACTTGGGGATGATCGAGGCCCGCATGCTGTCTCCTTGCTGGTGTTCCGAGGCTGAAGCCTGCTCGGGACGCTGGTGGTGAGCCCAGTGTAAGGAGCACTCGCGGGCGCGGTTTGACTCAGGTCAAGGGCGCGCGCGAATGGCTAGCCGCAGCAGAGCATGCAGGCGTGGGACGACTCGAGATGCAGCCGTGGCCCGTCTCAAAATCCATAAAGCGCCGCCGGATTGTCGACCAGCACACGCGTGCGCAGACCCTCGTCCGGGATCCACGCGGCGAGGACATCGCACAGCTCGCCGTCGTTCGGCATCGGTCCCTTGACCATCACGTGCGGCCAGTCGCTGCCCCATAGCACGCGCCCGGGTGCGGCCTCGAGCAGCGCGTGCGCGAAGGCTATGGTGTCCGGATAAGGCATCGCGGCGCTCGAGATTCGATAAGGGCCGGTGAGCTTCACCCACGCTTTGCCGGCGCGCATCAAGCCGAGCAATGCCTGGAAGCCGGGATCGTTCGTGCCCCTATCGGTGCGTTGATAGCCGAGATGACCGAGTACGATATCGACCGGGAAATCGGCGAAGGCACGATACATGGCCGGGAACTCGTCCGCGTGCATGAGCAGCTCGATGTGCCAGCCGAAAGGCCGGATCTTGCTGGCAAGGCGTTTCAGCATGGCGAGGGGCAACTTGCCTTTGTCCGTCGCGATATCGACGATGTTGCAGCGTACGCCGCGTGCGCCCGCCGCGTGCATGCGTTCGAGCTCAACCTCGGCGATCGATTCGTCGACCACCGCGACGCCGCGGAAATCCGGACCGCCCTCGCGCATCGCGTCGAGCATGGCGCTGTTGTCGCAGCCGTATACGCTTGGCTGAACGAGCACCGCGCGCTCGAGGCCGAGAGTAGCGAGCATGTGCCGGTAGGCGCTCAGTAGGGCGTCCGGCGGGGTGTATACGCGCCCCGACCAGTACGGATAGCGCGCGGCGGGGCCGCAGATGTGCGCATGGCAATCGCATGCGTGCGGCGGAAGCTTGAGTTTCGGTGTGCGCGGCGCCGGGTCGGGCGCGGCGCACAGGGGCGCATCGAGCGCGCTCGGCTGGGAAGGCGAAGTCGACATGTCGGATCCGAATGACGGTTGCAACGTGCCGGCGGTTACGGGCGCCGATCGAGCTCCAGTATCTCCAAGCCGGCATAGCGGTCGACGATGTAGATGAGGCCGCGCGCATCGACCTCGACATCGTTGGTCTGGGGCGCGGCTTTGCCGGGCGCCGGTTGCGGGATGTAGTAGCCCACTTCCTCGGGCGCGCTCGGATCGGCCACGTCGACGATGCGCAAGCCCCCGGCGAACCAGGCGCAGTACACCAGCGTATCGCGCATGTGCTCCTGGAACTGGTGCGCGCCGAATCGTCCCGGTGCGGCCCGGCTCCACGGCGAATCGAGCTCGCTTACCTCGTAGATCGCGAGCGGCCGAATGTCCGCATAGTCGCTGACATCCAGCACCCACAGGCAGCCGTGCGGGCGGCCGCGGCGACGCGCCATTTCCTCGGCGCTATGGGCGTGATCCTCTTCGTCGATCGCCAGCGCGATCTTGCGTCCCTTGACCGGAAACGGCACCGGCATGAAGGTGTGCGAGGGCTCGGGAAAAGGCGGGTGGTAGTTGTACGCCCCGACTGTGCGCGGCTTGCGGATGTCCTTCACATCGATGATGCGCACACCGCCGTGCCATACGCCCGCCCACATTTCGTCGCCGCAGCGCAGGGCATGGTGCAGCCGGTGCTGGCGCCCCGGCCATGTCGGTCTTTCGCCCCCCTCGAGGTGTTGGCCGGGCAGCCACCAGCGCGAAACTTCCTCAGGCTTGGCCGGATTGCGGATGTCGTAGGTCACCAGGATGTTGCCGATATAGCCCGGCATCTCGGTGGAGATGTAAGCGTAGTCGGCATCCATGTCGAACCGATGCACGCCGATGCCGTGGGTCTTGTGGTGCACGATCTGCTTTGGCCGCGCCCGATCGGAGACGTCGTAGACGCGAAAGCCCCCGAGCGTGTAAGGCTGCTTCTGCGCCGCCTCCACCGCCGGGATCTCGGATTCACTCACGCCGAGCTTCGCCGCGAGCTCGGCATGCGTCGGCGCGCGGCCGAGCTCGGCATTGAGTGCCTTGCGCAATCCCGGCAGCTCGTCGGCCTTGCGCCCGATCGCGCTCGCATTGCGCTCGTGGTTGACGATCATGATGTCGCCGATCACGCGCGCCTTGTGGCTGTGCGAGTCGGGGTCGTCGAGGAAGATCTGGCTCACCAGGCGCGCTCGGCGCGGATCCGAGACATCGAGAATCGAGGTGCCGAGGCGCTCCTTGTTGGTGATGTGGCCGACATAGCAGTAGTCGCCCGCGACGTACACCTGGCCGGCCCCCGGGAGATCGAGATGCGACAAGCGGGTGACGTTGTGCGCGAGCGGCGGATCGTTCAATACGGCGGCCATGGTGATCTCCGTGAGAGTGGGGCGAGCGGCGTGAAGTCTACCGCGAGCGGCGTACGCCGTGGAACTATTCGCGGTGTCCAAGCCGAGCGGGATTTGGCACAATCGGGCAGCAAGCGCAGGTCCCGGCAGCGCCGCTCGCATTTCGTCTCCCACGCTCGTGCAAAGGCGCGCGTAACGGCATCGGATACAGGTCGACAGAAAGATCGAGAGCCATGGCAGCCACGCGTAGACGCCCCGAAGACCTGCGCAGCCACCGCTGGTACGGCGTGCAGGACTTGCGCGCCTTCGGCCATCGCTCCCGCACCTTGCAGATGGGTTTCGCGCGCGAGGATTTCGCCGGCAAGCCGGTGATCGGCATCGTCAACACCTGGAGCGACATCAATCCGTGCCACTACCACTTCAAGCAGCGGGTGGAGGAAGTCAAGCGCGGAGTGTGGCAGGCGGGCGGGTTTCCGCTGGAGCTGCCGGCGATCACGCTGGCCGAGCCGTTCCAGAAGCCGACCACGATGATGTATCGCAACCTGCTCGCCATGGATACCGAAGAGCTGCTGCGCTCCTATCCCGTCGACGGCGCGGTGCTGATGGGCGGTTGCGACAAGACCACCCCGGCGCTCATCATGGGCGCGAGTAGCGCGAATCTGCCCGCGATCTACCTGCCGGCCGGGCCGATGCTGCGCGGCAATTGGCACGGCGAGTTCCTGGGCTCGGGCACCGATTCGTGGAAGTACTGGGCGGAGCTGCGCGCCGGCACCATCACCGAGCGCGACTGGCAGGAAGTGGAGGAAGGCATCGCGCGCTCGCCGGGCCACTGCATGGTCATGGGTACCGCTTCGACCATGACCTCGGTCGCCGAGACGCTCGGGCTCACGCTTCCCGGGGCGGCGTCGATCCCGGCCGCCGATGCCAATCATGGCCGCATGGCAACGGCAAGCGGACGGCGTATCGTCGACATGGTATGGGAGGACTTGAAGCCGCGCGCCATCCTGACGGCCGCGGCGTTCGACAACGCCATCACGGCGATCCATGCCCTGTCCGGATCGACCAACGCGGTCATCCACCTGATCGCCATGGCCGGGCGAGTCGGCGTCGCGCTCGACCTCGAGCGTTTCGATCGTATTTCGCGCACCACACCGGTGCTCGCCAACGTCCGCCCCGCCGGGACCTACCTGATGGAGGATTTCTACTATGCCGGCGGGTTGCGCGCGCTGCTCGCTCAGCTTCGCGACGCGCTCGCGCTCGACTGCATCACGGTCACCGGCAAGACCCTGGGCGAGAACCTCGATGGTGCGCGCATCTACCGGCCCGATGTCATTCGCACCCGGGCCGATCCGCTGAGCCCAAGCGGCGGGCTCGCGGTCTTGCGCGGCAATCTCGCGCCCGATGGCGCGGTCATCAAGCCCACCGCGGCCGAGGCGCGCTTGCTCAAGCACAAGGGACCCGCGGTGGTATTCCAAAGCTACGACGACATGGCCGCACGCATCGACGACGAGGCGCTCGTCATCGATGCCGATTCGGTGATCGTGTTGCAGAATGCCGGCCCATTGGCCGCCGGCATGCCGGAGTGGGGTCAGTTGCCGATTCCGAAGAAGCTGCTCAGGTGCGGCGTGCGCGACATGCTGCGGATATCGGACGCACGCATGAGCGGGACATCCTACGGGGCCTGCGTGCTGCACGTGGCGCCCGAGTCCTACCTCGGCGCGCCGCTCGCGCTGGTGCGCGACGGCGACTCGATCGAGATCGACGTCGCCGCGCGCCGGCTGCACTTGCATGTGGATGAGAGCGAGCTTGCGCGCCGCCGTACCGAATGGCGGCCCGCGCCCGCGCGCTTCAAGCGCGGCTTCGGCGCGCTCTATGCCGGCCACGTGACGCAGGCCGACAAGGGCTGCGATTTCGATTTCCTGGAAGGTACGGTCGATACCCCTGAGCCCGACATCCATTGAGCCGTCGCTCGAATCCGCCGCGCAGGCCGTGGCACGCGGTGAACGCTTCCAGCGCGCCCGGCCTGCGGCCGCTGGCGAGCGCATCCGGCGTCGGGTCGGCACGTTCGCCGTGCTGGCGGCGCTGTTGGGCTTGCTCCATGGCGGCCTTGCATGGGGCGCCGATCTGCGCGTCTTCTGCCCCAACGCGCTGCGCGCGCCGGTGCTCGAGCTCGCTCGCTCGTTCGCGCGCGGCAGCGGCCAGCGGGTCGAGTTCATATTCGCCAGCGTGGGAGCGATCCACAAGCGCATGGCGAGCGGCGAGCGCGCCGATGTGGCGATCGGCACTGGAGAGGGCGTCGATGCCCTGGTGAAGCTCGGTCCGGGCATCGACGGGACCCAGACGCCGATCGTGCACTCGGTATTGGCGATCGCATTGCCCGCCGACCGGCGCGCGGTCAACGTCGAGAGCGCATCCGACGTGACGCAGTTGCTGCGCGATGCGACGAGCATCGTCGCGCCCGATCCCCGACTCGGGGTACCGGGCGGCGCGCAAGTGCAGGAGCTCATCGAGCGGCTCGGTCTGACCGAGGAATTGAGCGGCCGGATCCGTTGGCTCGCGGATGCTCGCGAGGTCGCCAAGCGCGTCGCTTCCGGCGCCGCTGCGCTGGGGATCGCGACGCTGAGCGATATCGCCGGCGTCCCCGGCGTGAGTGTGGCCGGCCCATTGCGGGCACCGGCGACGCGCGGGGTGGTGTATGCGGCGCTGGTCATCAAGAGCTCCACCGCCGCCGAGCAGGCGCGGGGGTTCATCGCGCACCTGCGCACCGCGGAGGCCGCCGAAGCCTTTCGCAAGGCAGGCTATGGCGCTGCGCAATGATGCCGGGATAGCTTTGTCGTTGGGGAGTCGGACGATTGCGGCCCAGAGCCATTGCCAGTAGCGCCTTTGCCTTGATCGGCGCGGCGGTCTTCTTCGCCCCCGTGCCCGCAGGGGTGAATCCCGTGGTGATCCATACCGCCGGGCTGGTGATCCTCACCGTCGGGCTGTGGGCGACGCAGGCCTTGCCCGAGCACATCACGGGATTGCTGTTCCTGCTGCTCGCGATGCTGGCCGGGATCGCTCCCGCCAATGTCGTCTTTTCCGGCTTCACGTCGGGGACTCTGTGGCTCGTGCTGGGCGGCTTGTTCATCGCCGAGGCCGTGCGCTCGACCGCGCTCGGCGAGCGCTTCGCGCTGGTGTTGCTGGGCCGTTTCACCGGCTCGTATCCGCTGCTGGTGAGCGCCACGGTGCTGGTGTCGACGCTGCTTTGCTTCGTGATGCCCGCCACTCTGGGCCGGGTGCTCCTGCTCGTACCCATCATTGCCGGGCTGTGCCGGCGCCTCGGGCTCCAGCCGGAGAGCCGCGCGCGGACCGGGCTAATGCTCGCCGCGATCGTCAGCAGCTTCCAGATCGGCACCGGCATACTGCCGGCGAATGCGCCGAACCTCACCTTGGCGGGTGCGGCCGAAGCCGTGCACGGTGTGCATCTCAACTACGGCGAGTACCTGCTGGTGCAGTTTCCCGTGCTCGGCGTGCTCAAGATGGTGCTCATCGTCGCGGTGACGTCCTGGATGTTTCCGGCGCGCATCGAGCGCAAGGCGATAGAGCAGCCCGCGACCGCGATGAGCAGCGATGAGCGCAAGCTCGCGGTCATACTCGCCGCTGCGCTTGGCTTGTGGGCGACCGACGTGCTGCACGGGATACGCCCTGGATGGGTCGCGCTCGCGACCGGGCTGCTGGTGATGGCGCCGGGGGTGGGCGTGATTCCACTGGCCGCGTTCAACGACAAGATCAAGTACGGACCGTATTTCTATATCGGCGCCGTGCTCGGTCTGGGCGCGGTGTTGACGCAGACGGGAACCAGCGCGGCTCTCGGCGCGGTCGTCCTGCCGGCGCTCGCGCTGACCCCCGGCGAGGACTTCCGCAACTTCATGCTGCTCGCGCTGGCGGCGACAGCCGCCTGCATGCTCACGACCAACCCGGCGCAGCCCGGGTTGCTGGTACCGCTCGCGCAGCAGATCGCCGATGCGACGGGTTGGCCGCTGCAATCGGCGCTCATGACTGCGGCGCTCGGCTTCTCCAACATTCTGCTGCCGTATGCGGTGCCGCCGCTGATCGTGGGCATGCAGATCGGGGGCATTCGTTTTCGCGATGCCGCCCGCTACACGCTCGCGCTCGCGGTGCCGAGTCTCGCGATCCTGCTGCCGCTCGATTACCTATGGTGGCGGGCGATCGGCTATTTCGGCTGAATCTGCGCGGGTCGGACCGACCTGAGGTTTTCGTCAACGTCCGGCGTCGCCGCGGCGGCTGGACAGCCGGTGGCGCGTGTGGGGCGGCTTGCTGAAGACGAGCCGGCCCACGGCCGCGCTCCCCCATGCGCTCCACAGCCCGAACCAGATCGCGACCGCCAGCGGTACCTGCGACCAGGCATGGGTGATTTCGGACAATTCGTGGGTAAGCTCGAGCAGCAAGCCCATGCTGGCGAGCAGGCCGAGCAACAGGGCGACGCCTGCCATCATCTGGCAGCGCCGGCTGCGTCGCGACGTCCAGGCCAGCGCGCTCAGCGGCGCGCCCACCAGTCCCACGACCGAATAGAGAAGCGACGAGGGCCAACCGTTGTTGCCCGAAGCGAGAAACGCGCCAAGCGCGAGCCCGCCTGCGCCGACGCCGATCCCGAGCACCAACAGCACCACCGAGGTAGCGCGCACTGCCATCTGGCCTTGCCTCCCTATTCCGGTCGTATTCCGGCCGCGCGCAGAACCTTGGCCCACTGGGCAATCTCTTTCTTCACCATCGCGCCGAAGGCCGCCGGCGTGTTGGTCGCGGTTTCGGCGCCAAGCGCGGTCATGCGATCGTGGATCTCCTTGGTGTTCATGCCGGTCACGATCGCGCCGTTCAGACGCTGCACGATCCCTGCCGGGGTGCCGGCGGGGACGAAAACGCCATACCACGTGAGCACCTCGTAGCCCGGGACGGCTTCCCCGATGGTCGGGACCTCCGGGAAAGCGGCGAGGCGCTTCGCGCTAGTCACCCCGAGCGCGCGCAGCTTGCCGCCGCGTACATGGCCCGCCGCACTGCTCACCCCTGTGATCAGCATCTGCACTTGTCCGCCAATAACGTCATTCAGCGCCGGCGCTGAACCCTTGTAGGGCACGTGCACGATATCGATCGCCGTCATGACCTTGAGCAGCTCGCTGCACAGATGCGCGGTCGAGCCCGCGCCGGAGGAGGCGAAGTTGATGGCGCCCGGCCGGGTCTTGGCCAAAGCCACGAACTCCCCGACCGACTTCGCCGGAAGCGACGGATGGACCACCATCATCAGTGCCCCGGTGCTGACGAGGCTGACCGGCGCCAGGTCTTTCGCGGGGTCGTAGGGCATCTTGCGATAAAGGCCCGGATTGACCGCGATGGAGCCGTTGGCGCCCATCAAGAGCGTGTATCCGTCCGGACTGGAACGGGCGACGATCTCGCCCCCGATGTTGCCGTTGGCCCCGGCGCGGTTGTCGATCACCACCTGCGATCCGAGCTGATCGGTGAGCTTCTGGCCGGTGAGCCGGCCCATGATGTCCACTGGCCCCCCGGCGGGATAGGGCACCACCAGGCGGATGGGGCGCGAGGGGTAATCCTGCCCCCACGCCGGCAGTGCAGCCAGCGCGAACCAGGCCAGGATGCGAGACCAATTCATCGGGATTCGGGCGCTCGGGTTGCCGAGAGTCGTTGATAAGCGACGCCGGGGGCGGATGTCAAGCGCTAGCCCGCGGTGCCGCGGCGTTCAAGGCAGCGTCCGACGCGACCGGCGCTCGCTCCGGTCGCGCATAGACCGCGTGCCCGATGCGGCAGTCGCCGCAGGCCAGGTATGGCCGTGCGCGGAGACGTCGCAATAGCACGTGTCAGTGCCGGCGTGCTGGGTGGTTACGGCCAAGCACGTGCTGTGCGCAGACTTCGCGGTAACCCATTGGGATCCCGCGCAATGCGCGCGCGGCTCAGCGTGCCGGCGGCGGAGGCGGCGGGGCCGATGCCCCCGGAGGCGGGGGCGGCGGTGACCCCGGCGGCGGGGGTGGGGGCGTGTACGCAGGCGCCCGCGGCGCCGATTCGAATCGGCCCGCGACCGGCACTCTATGCCCCTTGGCATACATGCACTGCGTATAGCCCACGTCGTAGCGCTGTTGCAGCGTGCGCCCGGAGGCATCCGCGGCGCCCGAGCCGGCGATCGAGCCAAACAACAGGCCCGCGCCGGCGCCGACGCCGGCATCGCGGCTGCTGCCGCCGATCGCCGCGCCGGCAATGGCGCCGATGGCCGTACCGACGGCGGCGCTCGTCACACCGCTGTGGACCGCGGCCTGCTGCGCGTCGGCACCGCCGATGCTTTGCCGCGCGTAGTCCCGGCAAGCGAAATCGTCGGCTCGAAACTGGTCGAAGCTCATCCGGCTACCGGGCAACGCCATGATGCTCGGACCGGACGGGAAGGTCACGCAGCCGGCGAGGGCCAGCGCGGCAAGTGGAAGAAGCGCACGCAATCGCATGGCGGACTCGCTCTTATCAACGCCCCTGCGGGGCCGCGGGCACCCGTTCCCACGGCGTGGCGCACTGCTTCACATAGGGGTAATAGGTCTGGCTATCGCGGCAGTAGTACCAGTAGCCGGGTGCGTTCTCCTGCGCGACCATGGCTTCGTCGCGCTCGATGTAGACCCGCGGCGCGGGTGGCACGATGACCGCCGGCGGATAGGCGGGATAGGAATAGGAATAAGGATAGGGAGGATAGTACGCCGGCCCCGGATACCACAGCGGAGCGCCGAAGACGAAGCCCAGGTGAACCCGGCTGTGGCTGTGCCCATGTCCGTAGTAGCGACCGCGATCAGCCATCGCCGCCGAGCTCGCCGTGATCAGGAACAGCGCTGCCAGCGACAGCGCCATGGTTTGAATCGATCGCATCGTCCGCTTCCTTTCGAATCGCGCCGCGCCGCAGAGACCCGCTCGGGCGCGGCGCTGCGACATCACAACCTGTCGCTGTCGCGATGCCGCCGCGTGCAGCCCGGCCGCAACGTGAGCCGAAATAACACTGGGGCAATTATGCGCGCAATCCTCCGGGCGAGTCCCATGCAAGTGGTAACACTTTGTAAAGAAAGCGTGTGAAAAGACTCGCGCGCGAGGTCGCAACCCCGCGCGGGAGATCAGCAGATTCCGCGCCCGACTTGGAGTCGGAGGCGCGCGGCACGGCGCAAAGGCAATTCACCGAGGCATTCCGGATCCGCGCTTGGTGAAAAACGAAACCTACTTGCCCGTGAAGCGCGGCCGGCGTTTCTCCTTGAACGCGGCGACACCCTCTTTCGCGTCGGCGGAAGCGCGCACGGCGGCGATCTGCAGGCGGGCGATGGCCGCGCGTTCGCTCGGTCCCTTGGGCAGGACCTCGGCCACGAAGCCGCGCAGCATTTGCAGCACCAGGGGCGCGCAATCGCGTATCTTTTCGGCGTAGTACAGCGCCCCCTCCAGCGCTTTGCCGCGCGGCATGACGCGATTTACCAGCCCGACCTGGTAGGCGCGCTGCGCATCGATCGGCTCGCACGCGAGCATCAGCTCCATCGCCACCTTGTGCGGAATGCGCGCGGCGATGCCCGCGATCTGGGCGCCGCTGATGCCGACCTGCGCCTCGGGATACCAGAAGCGCGCCGTTTCGTCGGCCACGCACAGATCGCACATCTGTACCAGCACCAGGCCCCCGCCCACCGCCCATCCCGATACCGCCGCGATCAGCGGCTTCTTTACATCGACACCGACCATCGGCACGGCCACGGCGAGGTCATCCGGCGGTCCCTTGATGTCGGCCCCCCCGGTGAAGTCCGCGCCCGCCCCGGTGATGATCGCTACTGCATCAGCGGCGGCATTGAACTGGTGCAAGGCATCGCGCAGCCCGAAGGCCATGTCGTTATTGATCGCGTTCTTCTTCGCGGGCCGGTTGAGCGTGATGGTTGCGATTCCATCCTTCGACTCGTAGGTGACTGCATCGCTTGCCATGGGACCTCCCAGGGTTGATCGAATTGAATACTTGTCGCCGCGGGCACGCGCGCGCTAGGCCAGCGTTGCGCGGGCATCGACCGCGATGACGCCCTCGCCCGAGCGGCGCACCAGGACCGGGTTGGCGTCGAGCTCGAGCAGGCGCGGACCGAGCTCGTGCGCGAGCCAGCTCACCCGCACCAGCGCGTCGGCCAGCGCTTCGACGTCGAGTCGGCCGCGCCCGCGCGCACCGGCGAGCAAGGGCCAGCCCTTCAGCGCTTGCAGCAGCGCCATCGCTTGCGTGGGCGAGACCGGCGCGAGCGCCAATTGCACATCGTGCAGCAGCTCGACGTAGATGCCGCCCAAGCCGACCATCGCCACGGCGCCGAACTGGGCATCCCAACGGCTGCCGACGATGGCTTCGATCTCGCCCTGCGCCATCTCCTGCACGAGTAATCCCTCTAGCGCAGCGCCGGGCACCCGCGCTTCGACAGCGGCTGCGATCCGGACGGCCGCGGCGCGCACCGCCTGCTCATCGTGCAAATCGAGGGCTACCCCGCCGGCATCGCTCTTGTGACTGATCTGGCGCGACACCGCCTTCAATGCGACCGGGAAACCGAGGGCCGAGGCGGCGCGCCCTGCTTCATGCGCGTTGGTCACCTGCTGTTCGCGCGTCACCGTGAGCCCGACCGCTGCGAGCAAGGACTTCGCTTCGTGCTCGGTCAATGTCCCGGGTGCGAAACGATCGAGCAGGCGCGCGGCCGGCTGCGCATCCGGCGGGCGCTCGGGTTCGCGGCGCACGCGCCGCACGCGCTCGCCGTAGTCGAGCACCGCGCGCAGCACGCCGACCGCGTCGTCCATGCGATTGGTGAACGGGCAGCCCAGGCGGCGCAGCTCGTCGCGTCCCTTGTCGACCAGCGAGCCGGGGCAGAGCAGCAGGACGACGGGTTTGTCGCCGGCCAGCGCGATCTCGCCCCAGCGCTTGATTTTCTCGTCGACCTGCGGCGCCGAGGCGGCGGCGAGAAGCACGGCCGCGACGTTCGGGTCGGCGCGCAACCACCCTAAAGCCTCCGTGTTCACCTCGAAGCTCTTGCTGGTCGCGAGGCCACCGAACTCCAGCGGATTGAGCGGGCGCGTGGCCGGGATGTAGTTGCGCAACCGGGCCTCGGTGGCCGGGGTCAGATCGGCGATCCTGATGCCGGCGCGCGTGACGCGATCGGCGGCCACCGCGACCGTGCCGCCCGAGGGCGAGAGCACCGCCACGCAATCGCCTGCCGGCGGCGCGAAGCGCGCCAGCACATGCGCGGCCATGACCGCGCGCTCCGGATCGTCGACCAGGCAGATGGCTTCATCGCGGCATGCCGCCTCGAATACGGGGTAAGTACCGGCGAGGCTTGCCGTATGCGATTGGGTGAGCCGGCTGCCCGCTTCGCTGGCGCCCGACTTGGCAATGACGAGCGGCTTGCCGGCTTCTCGGCAGCGGCGCGCGGCGGCGATGAAGCGCTGCGCATCGCGCAGCCCCTCGGCATAGACCGCGATCGCCCTGGTGCGCGGATCGGCCGCGAAGTAGTCGAGGAAATCGCACAGCTCGAGATCGGCCTGATTGCCGATCGATGCGGCGACGGATACCCCCGCGCCGACATCGCGCGCATTACTGATCATGGAGGCCATGACCGAGCCGCTCTGGCTGACCACCCCGATGTCGCCCTTGGGCATCGGCTTCGGCGCCAGCGCGACCGAGGAGGTGAGCGCGAGGTTCAGGTGCGGATTGATGAAGCCGAGGCAGTTCGGACCGATCAGGCGAATGCCATGGCGGCGCGCGATCGCGACCAGCTCATCCTGGCGCGCCTTGCCCTCGTCCCCCACCTCGGCATAGTCGGCCGTGATCACGACCGCGCACTTCACCCCCATCGCGCCGCATTCTTCCAGCGTCGGTGCAATGTAAGGCGTAGGCACCGCCAGGACGGCGACATCGATCGGTCCCGGGGCCGCGCCGATGCTCGCGAACGCGGGAATGCCGCACACTTCGCGCGCGCTCGGATTGACCGGTACGATGCGTCCCGCGAAACCGTGGTCGACCACGTAGCGGATCACGCGCCCGCCGAACTTGAGCGTGTCGGCGGACGCGCCGATCACGGCGACGGATTGCGGATTCAGGATCTGTTGCAGCATGGCGATGGGTCCGATGGCGGCGCCGCGCTCAGGCGCGCCGGTTTCAACGGCTAGAGCTGATCGAGCTGGTAGAAGCGCATCAGCTCCTCGATGCGCCGGGCCGGCGGGCGGCGGCGGAAGTAGCCCTTGCGGCTCGGCATGACGCCGGTCGCGCGGCGCAGATCGACCAGGGTCTCGGCCATCTTGATGGTGGCGCCGATGGCATCGATCACCGGGCAGTCGTCGACCCGATTGACATTGTTGCTCGCGAGCAGGACGTTGAGCGGCGCTTCGCCGGGGATGATCACGTCGGCGCCTTCGCCAATGAGCGCGCGCGCGGCGACCATGAACCGCTCGATGAGCGGCGCGGGCCGCGCGAATCCCGCCAGCACGTCGTGGAAGCTGAATCCGGCCGGGCGCGAGGCCGCGCAGCGCGCTTGCAGGCCGTAGCGCGCGACGTTGTCCGCGATCAGCTCGGGCAGATCGTCGATGAACGTGAGGATGCCGAACTTCGCACCCAGCGCGCACGCGGTCAACATCGCGCTCTCGCCATAACCCACGACCGGGATATCGACCAACGCGCGTGCCTCTGTCAGCCCCACGTCCGGAATGCTCATGATGGCGTAGGCATCGAAGCCGGTGCGCTCGGCCGCCAACGCGCCGGCGATGAACTGGCTGCTATGCAAGTGCTGGATGACGTGGTGCCGGATGTCGGTGCCCGGGTACTCGGTTTCGTAGGTGCCCGCTCTCATGCCGTGCATGACGATCTCGGTGTCGGACCGGGCGAGCGTGCGGAAATGCGCGGCCAAGGCGGCCTCGTACGCGGGCAGATCCGAGAGCACGGTGAAGCTTTGATGCCAGATGCGGATGGTCATGATCGATCGTGTTTGCAGGCGTAGCATCGACGCCGCAGCGCCTGTGTAGAGCTCGCGCGACCAAATACATCGCGCTTCGCCGCGAAGCTTCCGCAATGCCCGACGAGTGTAAATGCAGGCCGGTGCGAAGTAAACGCGCGCTGCCGGCTATGCGCGGTGGGACTTGGCGGCGCGGTGGAACGCCACCGTGCCGGCGAGAACGGTCTGCGCGCCGACGTGCTCGAAGCCCAACTCCACGAGCACCGCCGACAGCTCCTCGGCGGAATAGAACATTTGCAGCGCGTCGATGAAATAGCGCTTGCAGTTGAGCGCCGCGCGGCCGCTGCCGAAAGCGAACGCGGTCATGGCGAGGCAAGGGCGCAGATACGCATAGTACAGCGCTTCGACGCCGCGGCTCGCGGGACGCAGCATGTCGCAATGATGGAAGCGCCCGCCCGGCTTGAGCACGCGGTGGATCTCGGCGAACACCCGCCGCACGCGCAGATGCCGGGATGCGAACTGGAGCGTGACGAGGTCGAAGTGATCATCCGGGAAGGGCAAGGTGTGAACGTCGCCGATGATGCTCGCGATACTCAAACCGAGCCTGCGGGCGCGCGCGCGTCCGACCGCCTGCATCTCGGCGCTGCGATCGATCGCGTGTACCGCGAGCGCCGGTTCGCGCTTGAGCAAGGCGATTCCAATCGCGTTGGTGCCCGCGCACACATCGAGGACGCGCTCGTTGGGGTGAACCGCGACGGTTCCCATGAAGCGGCGCTCGAGCCAGCCCAGCAAGCCGAGCGTGGCGATGACGTTGGCACGGTCATAGTAGGGCGCGACATCGGCGAAGACGTCTTTCAAATCCTGCGTCCAGACGCCGGCGAAGCGTGCTTCGCGCGCAGTCTCGCGCGTGGCTAAGGGGGGCGGGGTCACGTGCCCCCAATCCGAACGACGCGCGTACTGCGCGCATGCATCTTCGACGGGTGCATCACCGGAAGCGATGGATGTAGCGCACGCCCACAAAATTGGAAGTCTGCTTGGGATCGGCCAGAACCATCGTCCCGTCCGTAGCGGTTCCGTACACAAACGGCGTGCCGTTAGCGAACTGCCACGTCCAGTCGTTGGTTTCCCAGCGTTCGTGAATCACGTCGAAGCGCAGCTCCGAGCTCTTCTGCAATGCGTAGGCGGCGAACAGCTTGAGCCGTATCAGCTTGTTGTCGATCTCGGGCAAGGGACCGGTGATACCGGCGGGAAACACCGTGCCCGCACCGGTCAACGTGATGGTCTCGGGATACTTGCTCTCGTTGCGAATCCACTGCAAGTCCATACCGATCCGCAGCCGCTCGCTGGTACGTCCCTGAACGCCGACGCCGAAGGCGTTGCCGACATCTTCCAGTTGCGCGAGCTTCTCGGCGGGTGCCGCCGTGCCCGTGGTTGCGCGCTGGCCGAACTGCGTTGCCTTGGTCTTGTCGTGCGAATAGTAGGCATTGACCTGCCACTTGTCGTTCAAGGCGTAATTGGCGTCGACCGAATAGAGCACCGCATCGCCGTCGCGCAAGCCGTAGGGCCTCGCCGCGCTGGTGCCGTACTTGTCGCGCGCATCCTCGATGTTGAACTGGAACGAGAGCTGCTCGGCCGGCATCCAGTCGAGACTCGCCCGCCACTTGTTGCGCTTGCGATCGGCGATGTGGATCGGGTTGATCTCATCGGATTCCGTTTCGTTGGTCAACGAGTATGCCGACCCATCGCGCTTGCTGTGCAAGAAGGCGACGGAACCGTTGACGGTTTCCGACATCGAGCGGCGGAGCTGCACGCGGTAGGTGGTCTCGTCGATATCGGCGCGGAACGGTACATAGCGCTGGCGATCGACGCCGGCGACGTTGATCGATCCCGCGCCGACCGGGATCGTGCGATCCTGATTGCGGAGATCGACTCCGCCGATGACGCTGAACTGCATAGGCAGCCGATAGGTGCCTTCGACTTTGCCGGTCAAGGTGCGGAAGGAAAGCGGCGTGTTGTCCACGCACGTCGCCGTGGTGGCGCAGGTGCCCGCGCCGGTCTGGACGTAACGCGCTTGCGGCGTCTTCTCGCGCACGTCGTGGTAGCGCAGGTTGGCCGCCAAGGACAGCCGCGATGTCGGCCGCGACGTGAGGCCGAGTTGCACCAGCGTGGTATCGACCTGGCCGTCGAGGTTCGTGGGGGCGGTGGCGAGCGACAGGCCGGCGATATCGCGCGTCGGCAGCCGTTCGTCCTGCGTGGCGCGCGTGTACTGGATCTTCAGCGTGCCGCGCGTGCTCGCCGTGAAATTCATGCCACCGTCGAGGTAGACCTGGTGCGCTTCGTTGTCGAGCGGCAGGCTGAGAAAATACTGCGTTGCCGCCGCGCCGCCGTTCAACGTGGTATTGACCAGGTTGTAGGCGTTGTTGTACCAGCTTCCGTAATAGCCGCCCGAGAGTTGGAAGACCTTGCCGGTGTAATCCAAGCGGGCGTCGAGCTGACGCGTCGTGCTGTCGATGGGCTCGACGGCGAACTCCGGCGCGCCTCCGCGCCCCCACATCCGGGTGCCTTCCTTCCTGTCGTTCTTGAAGTTCACACGGAAATTCAGACCCGGCATGAGGTGCTTGAAGAAGCCGAGATTCGCCACGTCGCGCACCGTGCCCAGGTCGATGTTGCCGAAACCGAAGGCGGTGGCGCCGGCGCCACTGACGATGAGCCGATCGCTGCCGATGCCCTGCAATCCCGTATTGACGATGTAGGGGTTATCGCGGGGGATGCGGCTGTACTCGATAAACGCGCCGATGTCGCCCTGACGCAGCCACTCGCCGCGGAACTCGCGCGTGGTGAGACCCAGATTGCGGCCGCTGAAGGTGAGCCAGGTGCCGGTGGCGTCGTCGCGCTTGACGACGTCGAGATCGAGAAGCCCGTAGGGGCCTCTGTCGCGCATGCCGTCGTAGATGCCTTGCTGGCGCCGGTCATCGGTCCAGTAGCCGATGCCTGCCGACACCGAGCTCGCGGGTTTGGTCAGCTCGGCAATGGTCGCATCCTGCGCCAGCGCGGGGTCGAACATCGACGCAACGCCGGCGGTGAGTAGCGCCACCCTGAACGTATGCAGCTTGATCGTAATCATCGTCGTCCTCCCGGATCTCGCTCAGCGCCGGAACCGTCCGGCAGTTGCGCTGTTCTGCGTGCTGTTGCTGCCGTGGATATTGGTGTGGCAGTTGAGGCAGCCTCGCGCCACGCTGCCCAGTGCGGTGGTGCCCGTCGTGCGCGCGGTGGGCAGTCCCGATGCCTGGCTCGGGTGGCTGGTATGGCTATGGCATTCCTGGCACAGGAAAGGCGGCCGGGACTTGAGCAGGTTGGCGATGGTGGTGCCGTGCGGGTTGTGGCAGATCCCGCAGTCCTCTTGCACCGGCTGGTGGTTGTGCACGAACGGGCCGCGCTTCTCCATGTGGCAGGAAAAGCAGGTCTCGTTGACGCTCGCGCGCGCGAGCTGCTTCGGATTGTCGCCATGCACGTTGTGGCACGACGAGCACGACATCTTGCCCTCGACGACGGGGTGATGCGACGGGCGGTTGATCTGCGCGCGCTGCTCCTTGTGGCACTTGAAGCAGGTCTCGGTCTGGGTGTAGCGGTCGCGCGCTTTGTCGTGCGCCGTATGGATCTGGTGGCACGAGCTGCAGGCCACGTCGCGCGCGGCGTGGGTGCTCGATTGCCAATGGATGCGAGTGCCGCCCTGGTGACAGGAGAGACAGGCGCCATTGCGTGCATTCACCGGCGTCGGCGCCTTGGGGCCGAACGCCACGTCCGGTGGTGCCGGCTTCTTCCCGCCCTTCTCTGCGTCGGCGATGTGCTTGTCCGACTCGCCATGGCAGCTCGTGCACGTGCCCACGCGCCGGTCGGCGATGGTGCCGTGGCGCGTCTTGCCGATCTCGAGCACGCGCGGAGAATCGCCCTCGTCGTGGCAGGTGGTGCACTTGGCATCCCCCTTGAGCACCAGGTCCTTGGGTGCGCTCGCAGCGGTCGCTGCCGAGGTGGCCAGCGCCGCGAGCATGCAGGTTGCCATGGCGGCAACGATTCGGACGACTTTCATCTCCCCATCTCCTCTGTCTGCGTCCTGCCGTCCCGGCCGCGCCCGCGGCGCGGCCGAGAGAGCCGTGCTACTGCGAGAGTATCCAGGCCACGAGGTTCTTGATCTCCTTCGTGTCCTTGGTGTCGATCGCCTTGTGCTCTTCTTCCTTGCCGCTGTCGAGCAGCTTGACCTTCGGGTTGGTGGTGAGGTTCTTGATCACCTTGTCCTCCGCATCGGGCTTGCCGCGCATCTCCTTGGCGATGTTTTGCAGCGCGGGGCCTTTCTTGTCGCGGTCGGGCGCGTGGCACTTGCCGCAGTCGTTGCGCTTGAACGTGGCCTTGGCGGCGGCCTCGTTGAAGCTCGCCTTTTCGGCAGCCAAGGCGGGCGCGCCGAGTAGCGCGGAGGACGCGAGCGCGGCTCCGGCGAGGGTTCGGAATCTGGATGCTGCTTTCATTGCGAGTCTCCTTTTGCGATTGCGCCGGTCGCTGGTTCGATTCAGGTCGTGAAGAAGCCGACGAATACCAGCGCCAGCAGGCCTAATCCTATCGTGATAAGGGTGAGCCCCAGGATCTTGGAGCCGAGCGTCATGGGACGCGACGGTGCGTCCACCAGGTAGCTCGCGAGCTCGCCCGATTCCTTCAAGCGCCGGTAGTGCAGCGGATGCTCGCGCCTGAACTCTTCCAGCGCGACCGAACCGGTGAACATCACGACGTCCGGCGGCGGCAGCTTGTCGGGCCGGAAGTGGTTGCTGAAGAAGTGGACGGTGAACAGGAACACGGCGGCAAGGAACGCTTCTTCGCCGTGCACGAGCGTCGCCACGTTCAGCACCCAGCCCGGAAGCACAGCCGCGGTTTCGGTCGGAAATGCCAGCATCAGCCCGCTGCTGCCGATGATGGTCATACCCCAGAACACCGCCCAGTAATCGAACTTCTCCCAATACGTCCAGCGATCGAACTGGGGCCGTGGTCCTTTGCCCAGGAACCATTTGAAGTTCGCCACGATGTCCTTGAGATCCTGCCAGTTCGGCAGCAGCGAGTCGGGTCCGAACCAGCGGAAGGTCTTGCGCGTGCGCCAGATATGGCCGAGCACATAGACCAAGTGCAGGAAGAAGATGCTCAACATGATGAACGCGGCGATGCGGTGAATGCGCCCGGCGACCTGCGGTCCGCCCAGCCACTGCACCACCACCGGCGCCCAGGCGCTCTCGGCATAGAAGACCGTCATCCCGGTGAGAATGAGCACCATGACGCTCACTGCGAACACCAGATGCGCCAGCCGCCACACCAGGCCGAAACGGCGTACCTGCTTGCCCGCTACCTCGGGCAGGTCATCGGCGCGGATGTGCGGCGCACCCAGGCGTGCCCTGCGGTCCTGCCACTCGCGGTAGAACCACAGCGTCGACTGCACCCAGAAGAACGTGAATACCCCGCCCAGCAGCGCCAACATGAATCTCGCGGTCAGCCACATCTGCGGATAGCGCTGGAAATCCCTGGCGTGCGCGTGTGGTTGGAAGCTCACGAAACCGAGCGTGGCTTCCTTGAGACGTTTCTTGCCGTCATGACACTGGCGGCAGGTGCCGAGGCGATTGTCGGGATGCACCTTCGAGTTCGGATCGTCGGCTTCGACGATGCTGTGGCTGCCGTGGCAGTCGTGGCATTTCGCCGTGTAGCCGTAGCCGAGCTGGTTGACCTGGCCGTGGTAGGTGTCGGCATAGCTGCCGTAGTTCTCCCGGTGGCAACTGCCGCAATGCGCGGTGATGTCGAGCTTGAAGGCGTCGGCGGAGGTGGTCACGATCGCATGGCTGGTATGGCAGTCGATGCAGATCGCGCTCTTCGGATCCTTCTTCGCGACGATGAGCTGGCCGTGGATCGACTCCTTGTAATCGTCCAGCGCGTCGCTATGGCAGCTTTCGCCGCACAGCGCCGGCACGCCCAGGCGCCAAGGCCCCTTGCGCGCCGCGCTGCCTGCGGGCGGCACGTCGAAGTGATGGCTGTCGTGACATTCGTAGCAGGCGGCGCGCGGCCGATCGGGCGCGGTCTTGGTCGGCTGTGCGTGGAAGGACTTGCGGTAGGCCTCGATGTTTTCGACCACGACGCCGAGGCGGGGCTTGGACTTCACGGTGTCGAGCTTTTTCGCGCTGTTCCACAGGTCGATGTGGCATTGCGCGCACTCCGCCCTAGGGGCGGGGCCGCGTTGGTGCGGCGTGGCGGCGTCGACGATGTCCTTGTGGCAGGCGACGCAGTCCATGCCGGCGTGCACGCCCGTGGCGTAGCGAGCGTGATCGACCGGCGCCATGATCCGGGTCTTGCCGCCGGCGCCCGGCACCTCGATCTTGTCCTTGCCGATGCCGTGGCAGCTCAGGCAGGTGGCGTTATCGAGAGGTGCAGTTGCGGCGCCGCGCGCCGGCTGGGCGTGTGCCTGGCCCGCGAGCAGCGCGAATAGGAATAGGAGGCCGAACATCCAGCAGGCGAGCCGCATCGGCGCCGGCGCGAGGACCAGCGATGAGCGTCCCTTGGCGCCATGGTCGAGCGGATGCGCAAACGCGCTCGGCGCGGGGCCGCCGTCCGCGGTCTCGGCCGCGGCTCCGAGTGGATCAATGCAGACGCCCATCCACATCTTCACCCCTCCCGGTGACAGATGCCCATCCCCGTCGTGCGTCGATGCCGCTGTACGGTCTTGCCGGCCGATTACCCCTCGGCTCTGGCCGGTGCGCTGCTCACGCCAACGTCAACTACCAATTTAACCGATGTAGACGAACACGGCATCTGCGAGCGCGTCGTTTGCTCGCGCGGCGCGGCCAAGGTGTTGCCGATCCACAACTGCGCTCGCTGGGGATCATCCCCGCGATGCCGTGCGCGCAGTGCGCGCACCAGTTGAGTGCGCGCCGGCGACGCAGGCGTACAATGGCTCGCCCCGTCGAGCGCGAGCGAGCGCGCCGGGGCGGCACTGCGGATGCGTCGGGGGAGTGGCACATGGCAATCGAAACGCAGGTCGCGGATGTGGTGGTCGCCGGTTGCGGCATCGGCGGATTGTCGGCCGCGGTGAGCGCGCTGGAAGAAGGCGCGAGTGTCGCGATCCTGGAACGCGCGCCGGCCGAGGAGCGCGGCGGCAACACGCGCTATACGGAAGCCTATCTGCGGATGAAAAGCGACACCGAAGTCTGCGACGACTTCGAGGCGCACTTCGCAGCCAACAGCGGCGGTTATCTCGATCCGGCGCTGATCGATGCGACCAAGCAGCCGTATGCCGACTGGCCGAGCATCGTCAAGGCGCTGTCGTTCGCCGACCCCGAAGTGGTGTCGGCATTCGCCTCGGGCTGCGGACCGGCGGTGCAGTGGCTCAAGGGTTTCGGTGTTCGCTTCGACTTCCTGCCGACCCAGTTCCTCACCAAGGCGCAGCCGCGCCTGTTGCCTATCGGCGGGGGCCTCGCCTTGCTCGAGGCGCTCGCGGAGCGTGCCGAGCGGCTCAAGGCGAGCTTTTTCTATCGCACCAGCGCGCACTCGCTGCTGCAAGACGATTCCGGCGCGGTGATCGGCTTGCGGGCCGTGGCGGCGGATCATCGCCCCATCGATTTCCGCGCCAAGGCGGTGGTTCTGGCGACCGGCGGCTTCGAGGGCAACTGGGAAATGCTCGCCCAGTACATGGGGGCCCACGCGGTGCACCTGCGCCCGGTCGCGCGCGGCGGCTATTACAACAAGGGCGAAGGCATTCGCATGGCGTTGCAAATCGGCGCGGCTCCCGCAGGCGACTACGCGAGCTTCCACGCCGAGCCGGTAGACCCCCGCTCGGGCGTGCCGGAAGCGTCGGTTTTCATTTTTCCGTATGGGGTCCTGGTCAATCGGCGCGGCGAACGCTTCATCGACGAAGCCTCCGGCACCGTCGATGCCGTCTACGACACCATCACCAAGGCGATCTGGCAGCAACCGGGAGGCATCGCGTACGCGGTGTTCGATGCGAGATTACAGGACGTGCCCAATTACAGGATCGGGCTTCGCACCGACCAGCCGCCCATCGCCGCGGACACTCTGGCCGAGCTGGAATCCAAGCTTGGATTGCCGCGCACGCGGCTGGAAGCGAGCATCGCTCGCTACAACGAATGCTGCCGCCCCGGGCGCTTCGAGCCGCTGGCGCTGGACCGTCTGGCGACCAAGGTGCTCGATCCGCCCAAGTCGAACTGGGCGCGCCCGCTCGACCGCCCGCCCTTCCAGGCGTGGCCCGTCATGGCGTCGTGCGTCCTCACCTATGGCGGCCTGAAAGTCGATGCGCGCGCGCGCGTGCTCAATGCCGACGGGGAGGTGATCCCGGGCTTGTACGCGGCGGGCGAAGTGGTCGGCTTGTACTACAAGGTCTATACGGGCGCCACCTCGGTGCTGAAGGGCGCGGTGTTCGGCCGCTATGCCGGCATCGACGCGGCAGCGCGCCGGCGCGGCTGAGCGGGCGGGCTGCCGAGGCGCTTGCGACGCAAGGATCTACGGCCGCGGCTGCTCGATCACAAGCCGATGGACAGGCGCCGTGCTCAAAAAGCAAGCGCGATACCTCGATCGGCCACTGCTCCGGCGGTGGCGCCGAGCATCTCCACGCAGCCACGCCGCGACCGAGCGGCCCGGCCGGCGACGACGCTCGCGTCTGGCGCTTCACTCCAGGCGAATGTTCGCGGCGCGAATGACCTTCCCCCACTTGTCGATCTCGGCGCGGAAGTAGGCCCCGAACTGCGCCGCCGTTCCACCCACGGGCTCGCAGCCCAGCGCCTCGAATTTGTGCTTGATCCCCGGCACCTGCAGCGCCCGATTCACTTCGGTATTGATGCGCTCGATCGCCGCGCTCGGCGTCCCTGCCGGCGCGAACAACCCGAACCAGGCATCCGCCTCGTAGCCGCGGATGCCCGCTTCGTGCATCGTCGGGATGTCCGGCGCGATGGCGGCGCGCGTCTTCGATGACGTGGCGAGGCAGCGGATCTTGCCGCTCTTGTGTAACGGCACCATCGAAATGATGTTGTCGAAGACGAAGGCCACCTGGCCGCCGAGCAGATCGCTCAGCGCCGGAGCCGCACCCTTGTAGGGGATGCTCTGCAACTGGATGCCGGCCATGCTGCGATAGAGCTCCGTGAACAGATGCGCCCCCGAGCCGTTGCCGGCGGTGCCGTATTGCACCTGTCCGGCGCGTGCCTTGGCGAAGGCAGTGAGCTCTTGAATTTTCTTCACGGGCACCGACGGATGCACGCACAGCATGAACGCGGTGTTGGTCACGTGCACCACCGCGGCGAAATCGCGCAAGGCATCGTAAGGCAGCTTGCTGTAGAGCGTCGCATTGTTGGCGAGCGAGATGCTGCCCATGAACAGCGTATAGCCGTCCGGCGGAGACTTCGCGACATGATCGGCGCCGATGTTGCTCGCCGCCCCCGGTCGATTGTCGACGATGACGGGCTGATTGAACGCCTGGTTGAGATTCTGGCCGATGGCGCGGGCGACGATGTCTGTTGCGCCGCCCGCGGGAAAGCCGACCACGATCCGCATCGGCTTGTTCGGAAATGCCTGCGCATGCGCCGCCAAGCCTAGCGCGGCGATGTTCAACGCCGTGGCTGCGGCAACGAGCTGCCGTGCCGAAAACGCGACCATGAGCCTCCCCCTGTCGGTGTGCCGGGCGATACGGTACCGCATTATGCGGCTAGCAGGTGCCGCCGGCTGGTGCTTGAACGCGATTGCGCGGCGCTGGATCGACCACACCGCGATCCGACTTGCGATACCGGGAGGAGGCCGGGAGCATGTCCATCGAAGCCGCCGCGCTGGCGAGGAAATCGCGATACCTGCACCGCTGTCGAGGGCTTGCGGGGTTCGGCCGATAGGCAGATTTCCGCGGGGAATGCCGGCTTGATTTGCGTCAATGCCGGCGGCGCGATCACGGAGAATGATATGCAACCCCGAAGGAACGCTGTGCCGCAACACCTGTCTTCGTCAGCGACGACCCCGATCGACCAGCAGGCCGCGCGGCTGCGAGCCCTTGGCGGCGCCGAGCGCAGCCCCACGCCACCCGTGCCGCGCAGCGCCAAGATCGAGCTGCGCACCGGCTGCGATCTCGCCTGTTCCTTTTGCAGCGTCGCCCGTCACCCGCGAGCGGCTCGGGTCATGGAACCATCCCTGTTCCGGCGCATCGCCGCGGACCTGCGCGCATCCGGCGTGGAGCGACTCGGCCTGTTCTACATGAACGAGCCGTTCCTGGACGACGGCTTGGCGCAATCGATCCGGATCGCCAAGGCGGAGCTGGGCTTCCCGTACGTGTTTTTGACCAGCAACGGGCTTGCCGCGACGCAGGAGAAGTTGCGGGAGTGCTTCGAGGCAGGTCTCGACAGCTTGAAGTTCGCGCTCAATTTCAGCGCCCCTGAGCAGATGGCATCGGCCCAAGCATCTGCGCATGCGCACGCGTCGATCGTGGCGCACGTACAAGGCGCGCGCGCGATTCGCGATGAAGTAGCCGCGCGCACCGGTCACTATTGCCGCCTTTCGGGCTCCAGCCTGGAGTACGGCCACGATCAGCGGGAAACGATGGCGCCGCTGCTGGCGCGGCTCGCGCGGGCGCTCGATGAGCATTATTGGCTGCCGCTGTTCGGGCGCGACGATTGGGCGCCGGGCGCTGCGAGCGCGCCCGCGAGCGCATCCCGAGCGCGCCTGCTGCCGAAGCCCGTGCCGTGCTGGACGCTCTTCACGGAGGCGCACGTTCGCGCCGACGCAGAATTATCGGCGTGTGGCCTGGACGCCTCCGCGCGCTTCGCCATGGGCAATCTCCGCGACCTGCCCTTCGTTCGCGCCTGGCATAGCCCGGCGTTCCAGGCATTACGCGCCGCGCACCTCGGTGGCGAGCTAGCGGGCAGCGTATGCGCTCGCTGCCTCGACTACTGAGGCCGGCGCCGCGAGACTCTTCACTGACACAGGAGGCCGCAATGGCGGCAATCACCGAACGCATCGACAACATTACGCGCATACCGGCGCCCTATCTCAAGGCCAAGCCGCCGGCACCCAAGAGCGTCAAGATCGAAATCTCGCCGCGCTGTAACTACCGCTGCGGGTTTTGCGCGCTGCGCTCGCGCGAGGTGCAACCCAAGTGGGACATGGATTTCGGCTTGTTCAAGCGCATCACACGAGAAATGCGCGACGCCGGCGTGGAGGAGATCGGCGTCTTCTATCTCGGCGAGTCGTTCATGAACCCGAGATTGCTGGTCGATTGCATCGCCTATCTCAAGCAGGACATAGCCATGCCGTACGTGTTCCTCACCTCGAACGCATCCATGGCTTTTCCCGAAGCGGTCGAAGCGTGCATGAAGGCGGGGCTCGATTCGCTGAAATGGTCGGTGAACGCCTGCGACGAAGAACAATTCGAGCGCATCATGGGGGTTGCCGGGCGGCTGTTCCGCCACGCGCTCGAAAACATCCGGCGCGCCTGGGAGGTTCGCGCCGAGCACGGTTGCAAGACCGGCCTGTACGCATCCTCGATCCGCTACGACGGCGAGCAGCATCAGAAGATGGAGGCGCTGCTGGCCGAGCGCGTGCGTCCCTACGTCGACCAGCATTACTGGCTGCCGCTCTATTCCATGGGCGCGTTCGCCACCGAGCGCGAAGAGAAGCTGGGGTATCGGCCCACTGCCGGCAACCAGGGCCGGATCGGCGCCTTACGCGAGCCGCTGCCGTGCTGGTCCGCGTTCACCGAGGGCCACGTGACGGCCGAGGGCAAGCTCTCCGCCTGTTGTTTCGATGCGACCGCCAACTGGACCATGGGCGACCTCAACAAGGTGTCGTTCATGGACGCGTGGAACTCCGCGCCTTTCGCGGCCTTGCGCGAGGCGCACTTGCGCCGCGACGTGCGCGGCACGGTGTGCGAGAACTGCATCGCCTATAGCTGAAGCCCCGGTCGGCGGTCACTTGCGTCCCACGGTGGGGTAGACATCGCCGTAGTACTGCCGAATCTGTTCGATCTGGTCAATCGGCGGCGGCGCATACGACAGCCGCTTGCTGGTGAAGCGCCCGCCCATGATGCGGTCGAGCTTGACGACGGCTTCGGCCTGTTTGACCAGTGCCGTGATGCCGTTCAGGACCGGCGCGCCGCCTCCGGCTGTGTGCACCCCGGCATGAGCGAGCAGCGCCATGACCACCCCGCCCGCGGGAATGACCACCTCGGCGCCGTGGTCCACGTTGGCATTCGCGGCCTGCATGAACTGTTCGATGATCCGGCCGCGGGCCGCGTCGTCGCTGAAGCCGGCTTCCAGGTCCGTCAGGCGCTCGATGCGCATGCGATTGATTGCGGCCAGCCGCCCGGCGAGCTTGTAGCGCTCGATGTTCTCAACGATGCGCGCGGTGAACTTCTCGTTGATCGTCACGAACGAGAAGTTGGCCCCCATCATGCAGGCGAGATGCGCGCAGGTCTCGCCCAAGCCCAACACCGGGATGTCCGCGATTTCGCGGCATAACGCGAGCCCGGGATCGCCGATATTGCCGATCAGAAAAGCGTCGAACCCGCGCCGCAGCGCTTCGTGACAGTTCTCCATGACTTCGCCGGACTCGAGGTAATCGAGGTAACGGTACTGGTCGGCCACCCCGCCCGTCTTGGTGATTCCATGGACTTCGATTTCGGTCCCCGGGTCGCGGGTCGAGTCCAGAATGGATCGCAACACCGTGTTATACGTGCCCCATGCGCTCGCGCGCGTCATGCTCTGATACCAAAGCTTCATGGCGTGCCTCCTCCTTGACCATGCGCGCGACGTTTGACACTCCCACATTGCCTAAAGATAATAGGCGATTTCGTCAGGAATTCCGGAGGGGTTCCCGAGCGGTCAAAGGGAGCAGACTGTAAATCTGCCGGCTCTGCCTTCGAAGGTTCGAATCCTTCCCCCTCCACCAGAGTGCGTGCGTCGGTTCACTGCCGTGGGGTCGCGAGAACGGACGGATTCGAGGCGCGCGGGTGTAGCTCAATGGTAGAGCAGAAGCCTTCCAAGCTTACGACGAGGGTTCGATTCCCTTCACCCGCTCCAGATTCAGGGCAGCGCTTTTTGGCCGTGTGGTGTCGGACGAAAGGGCAAAGCGGTTTCGGGCCCATGTAGCTCAGTGGTAGAGCACTCCCTTGGTAAGGGAGAGGTCGCCCGTTCAATCCGGGCCATGGGCACCAACCAGTCGTCCCCAGCGCAGGGGCGCCGCCCCGGACGGCAAGCGAAGGCGCCGCGCCGGACGCTGGCAACGAGAGCGCTCGGCGCAGGATGAGATTCAAAAGCCGGCGGCTTGGGATCGATCTCGGTCCAAGACGCCTGAGATATGGACGACGGAGCACGAGACAATGGCCAGGGCGAAATTCGAGCGTACGAAGCCGCACGTGAATGTTGGGACGATTGGACACGTGGACCATGGGAAGACGACGCTGACGGCGGCGATCACGACGGTGCTCTCGAAGCAGTTTGGGGGCGAGGCGAAGACCTACGACCAGA
>JADLAC010000056.1 GCA_020848435.1 Burkholderiales bacterium
AAGGGACGGGGCGATTTTCGCGCACGGCGGTGTCGGACGACTTGCCGATAGTCTCGCTATCGGCTGCGTCGTCCTCCTAGCCCTGCGCGAAAATCGCCTCCGTCGCACACGTGAAATCAAGTCCGACAGGCTCCTAGCTGTCGCGGCTGCGCACGCCCGAGGTCGTTCGAGGCGCTGAGAGGGTAGGCATGTCCGATTGGGTCGAAGTCGCGCGCGTGGAAGATCTGCCCGCGGGCGCCTGGAAAGTCGTCGACGCCGGCGACGCGCGTATCGCGGTGTTCAATATCGACGGCTGCTACTGCGCGATCGAGGACCTATGCACCCACGATGGCGGCGAGCTCGCCAGCGGTTGCCTGGACGGGGATGTCATCGTCTGCCCTCGCCACGGGGCGCGCTTCTGTGTTCGAACCGGGGAAGCCTTGAGCGCGCCGGCCTTCGAGCCCACGGCGGTGTTTCCCGTCCGCGTCGAGCGGGGCATCGTGCAGGTGCGCGACGATCGCTGGGATTGAGCGGCGTCCGCGGCATGCTGCTCGGTTCTCTCGCGGCCGCTTTTCCCCCGCTGCGGACGTGGTGACATTGCCTCGCTATTCGAACAGCGCGAGCACGCCCTCGAGCCCAACGTGGTCGATGCAATGGGTGGTGGCCGAGCGCACCGCCGGCTTGGCATGAAAAGCGATCGAGACGCCGGCCTCGGCGAGAAAGGCGAGATCGTTCGCACCGTCGCCGATCCCGATCACCTGCTCGCGCGCGAGTCCGAGCGCTGAGCGCATCGCGCGCAGCGCCGTCGCCTTGCCGCGGCTATCCACGATGTCTCCCAACAGCCGACCGGTAAGACGGCCCGCGGCGATCTGCGGCACGTTCGCGCAGGTCGCATCGATGCCGAGCCGGGCCTTCAAGCGCTCGGTGAAATAGGTGAAGCCGCCCGAGACGAGCAGGGAACGAAGGCCGGCGGCACGCATCGCTCGCAGCATGCGCTCGGCGCCGGCGGTCAGCCCGAGCCGCTCGCGGTAGACCTGGTCGAGCGCCGATTCCTCCAGGCCGGCGAGGAGCGCTACGCGCCGGCGCAGGCTTTCGGCATAGTCGATCTCGCCGCGCATGGCCGCGGCCGTGATCGCCGCCACTTGCGGCTTCACGCCGCGCAGATCGGCGATCTCGTCGATACACTCGATGGTGATGAGGGTCGAGTCCATGTCCATCACCACCAGCCCGAAGTCCGCGAGGCGCCGTCCCGCGGGAACATAGGCATGATCGAGCCGGGCCGCCTCGCACACGGCGGCGACCTCGCCGCGCTGTTGCGCGCCGCGCAGCCGGAAGGCGAGCTCGTTGATGCGCTCGATCGAGCTCGCTGCCGTGAGACGCGCGAGCGCCTTGAGATCGGGCGTGGAAACATCGAGGCCTTGGACGACGAGATTCAGCATGGACGGCATCCGCTGAGCGGCTCGCTATTGTAGTGGCCGGCGAGCAGCATAGAGCTCGCTACAGCGTTCGCATCGTTTGTGCCATAGTGCCTTGCCGAGCGAGCGCGCCCCGTGCGATCTGAAGCAACGACCACCGAACGGTGGCGCAGCAGTCAGAACAAGGAGCGACGGGGGATGCAGGACGTTCATCGGCCGGTGCGCTTCGAGCGCGTTCTGAACGAGGAAATCGACTTGATCGGACGCGCGCGCACCGCCTTCGGCGTCGCCACCGAGCCGATCGAGCCGGCGGATGCGGACACGGTAGCGACGACCCGTGCGCGTGCGGCCAACCTGTGTGGGCTCGCGCTTTCCGGCGGCGGGATACGCAGCGCGACCTTTTGTCTCGGCATCTTGCAGGCGTTCTCGCGCCATCGGCTGCTCGGGCGCTTCGATTACCTGTCCACGGTATCCGGCGGCGGCTACATCGGCGCCTGGCTGAGCGCCTGGATTCGCCGCCATCCTCGCGGCGTGCACGGGGTGCAGCAGGAGATGCGCGACGCCGTGCTGGGCAATGCGCCCGAGCCGCGCGAGATCGGCTGGTTGCGCGACTACAGCAACTACCTCATGCTGCGGCTCGGCTACCTGAGCGGCGACGGCTGGGCCACGATCGCGATCTACCTGCGCAACCTGTGGTTGAACCTCACCCTCATCGTTGCGTGCCTGGGCATCGCGATGCTGCTGCCGCGACTGCTCATCCACGGCCTCGACTGGGTGCCCGGTCACTGGTTTTCGCCACTCGGGGTCGCGCTGATCGCAATCTCGATCGCGTGCATCATCATGAACCTGGTCGCGGCCGACGACAAATGGCTGTGGTTTCGCTCCCAGCCCGGGGTGTTGTTCGCGATTGTCGCGCCCGGCGTGCTGGCGTCCCTCATGCTCGCGCATGCCTTGATCGTCGATTTTCCCTGGGCGGCGCCGGTGCGCACGATCGCGGCCAGGATCTGGCCGGGACGAGCGCCGCTGCACCAGGTGTCGTGGATCGTCGCGGGGGCGCTCATCTACACGCTGCCTTGGCTCGGCGGGGCGGTGGCGAGCCTGTTCCTGCGCAGCCCGGCCGGCAGCGCGCGTTTTCGCTGGGAAACGGTGGTCGCGTTCGCGCCTTTCGCGGGCGCGCTGATCGGCTGGATGTGCTATGGCTACCAGTCTCTCGCGTTGGCCGTGGTCACGGCCAACTGGGATGCATCCTCCTGGCTCGTCACCGCCTTCGGCACGCCGCTGCTGCTGGTCATCATTTCGTTCGCGCTGGTGCTGCACATCGGCCTGGTCAGCCGCGGGTTCTCCGAAGACATACGCGAATGGTGGGGCCGCCTGGGCGGATGGTCGACACTGGTGATGATCGCCTGGGCGCTCGGTTTCGCGGTGGTGATTTACGCCCCGGCGCTGGTGACGTGGGCGGGCGAATGGATGGCGGCCCTGGGGATCGGCTGGTTGACCATCACCATCATCGGCGTCCTGCTCGGCCGCACGGCCTCCACCGGCGTCGTGCGATCCGGACGCATCCTGGAATGGATCACGGCCGTCCTGCCCTTCGTGTTCGTCGCGGGGCTGTTCGTCGCCGTGGCCGTCGGCATGCACGTGGCACTGGCCCCGGACGCGCGCCTGTGCGTCGCGCCGCCCGACGATCCGGATGCGACCATTCCCGATTTTTCCGGGCACGCCGCGGTGGCGTATTGCGAGCTCGCGCTGACGAAGATCCACGAGCTCGCCCTATGGCTGTTCGGTCTGCTCGCGCTCGCCTATCTGCTCGAATTGCGGGTCGATGTGAACGTGTTTTCGCTCGGACCCTTGTATCGCAACCGGTTGCTGCGCTGCTACCTCGGCGCCAGCCGGCAAGGCAGCCGCCGCCCGCATCTTTTCACCGGCTTCGACCGCGACGACGATATCGCGCTCGCGGACCTGGGCGGGCCGGCGACATCGCTCGGTCCCAGCCGGCCGCAACGGCCCTATCCGCTCATCAACACGGCCATCAACCTGACCACGGGCCAGAAGCTCGCCTGGCAGCAGCGCAAGGCCGGCTCGTTCCTGTTCAGCCCGCTGTATTGCGGCTACCAGATGCCCGAGGAGGGCACGACACGCTGGATCGGGCGCTACTGTGCCACCTTGGATTACGTGAGCGCGCCGCTGCGCCCGGCGCGGCGGGGCTCGATCGCGCTGTCCAATGCCGTCACCATCTCCGGGGCGGCGGCGAGCCCCAACGCCGGCTACCACTCGTCGCCCGCCGTGGCGTTCTTGCTCACCGTATTCAGCGTACGCCTCGGGAGCTGGTTCCAGAATCCGCGCCGGCCCGATGTCTGGCGCAAGCCCGGCCCCGCCCACAGCCTGGTGCCGTTGTTGAGCGAGCTGTTCGGCATGTCGAACGACCACCGCAGGTTCGTCTACCTGAGCGACGGCGGACACTTCGAGAACCTCGGCATCTACGAGCTGGTGCGCCGGCGCTGCCGCTTCATCATCTGCTGCGACGCGAGCTGCGATCCGAACAGCACGTTCGAGGACCTGGGTAACGCGATCCGCAAATGCCGCATCGATCTCGGCGTCGATATCGAGATCGACGTCAGCGCCATACGCCCGCGCGGCGACACGGGGTTGAGCAAGCATCATTGCGCGCTCGGGCTACTGCGCTACGACCGCATCCATCCGCACGCGGGCGTCGGCTACCTGCTCTACATCAAGGCCTCGATGTGCGGCACCGAGCCGCAGGACGTGGTGCAGTATCGCAGCGAGCATCCCGAGTTCCCGCACCAGACGACCGCCGACCAGTTCTTCGACGAGCCGCAGTTCGAGAGCTATCGCCGTCTCGGCCTGCACGTCGGCGATATCGTCCTGCGCGGCGCGTGCGCGCGTGCGCGTGCCGACGATCCGCGCGGCGGCGGCTCCCGCGGCGACGAAAGCGGCGCGGACATCGACCTCGAGCGCTTGTTCAAGGAGCTGCGCCAGCGCTGGTATCCGTCGCTGCCGCTGGCCGAAGGCGTGTTCACGCGCCATGCCGACGCGCTCGATCGCGTCTTCGAGCGCATTCGCGGCGACGAGCGGCTGCGTTTTCTCGATCGCCAGTTGCACCCGGAATGGACGCACCTGGAGCATGGGGTCGGCGCGCAATCGCGCGACCAGCCGTGGCTGCCCGACGACGTGCAGGCGCTGCGCGCCGCGTTCTACCTGTGCGAGTCGATCATCCAGCTCATGGAGAACGTGTATATCGACGTCAACCTCGAAACCACCTACGACCATCCCGACAACCGCGGCTGGATGAATCTCTTCCGGCGCTTTTCGGGCGCCGGGATGCTGCGCATCACGTGGGCCATCTCGGCTGCGACCTATGGCGCGCGCTTCCAGAGCTTCTGCGAGCACCACCTGGGCTTGGGCGACTCGACCATCGAACAGGGCGGCGTCGCCACCGTGGCCGACGTGCTGGCCGGGCGCGGTACGCTGGCGCCGCACTCGCTCGAGCACAACGTCATCGATGCGCTGCGCGGCAGTGGCGAGCTGGCCGATTCGGATCGGGTGGTGCGCTTCTACATGATGATGGGCAGCTCGATGTCCGCCGCGCTGGGACGCAGCTCGTTCGGTTTTCCCGTCGCCTTCGCCGTGATGCGCGCGCCCGATGCCGACGCGGCGCACTGGCGGCTGCGCTACCTGCGTGTCTCCGACCATCTCCAACGCATGGGGCTCGGCTGGCGCGTGACGCTGGTCCTGCTGCAAGCGTACCCCGACCTGGAGCTCGATCTGGCTACCCGCGCCCCGGAGCTGCGCGTCGCCGGGTCGGAAGGCGACCGGACGCGTTTCGTCCGACTATTCCGCGCGGCGAAGCGCATCGGCCGGGACAGCGCGCTCGCGCCGGTGCAGCCGAAGCCGGCACGCTGATCGCTCGAGCACGCGAGCAGCTAACGCGCGCGCTTGGCCGGCGTGGCCGGTGCGTAGGGCTTCGCCAGCTCACGGAAGGCCTCCTTGATGGCCTCGATGCGTAACGCGATGTCGGCGGCGGGGACGGCTATGCGCAGCTTGTCCTGACCGGCGAAGCGATAGTCGCGCCGGGTCTGCACCAACTGGATCACGCGCGCCGGGTCGAGCGAGGCCTTGTTGCCGAACTGGAGCTGCACGGCCTCTGAGCCCGCGTCGATGCGCACCACCCCGAGCGGCGTGCCGAGGATGCGCAAGCGGTGCATCTCGATCAGAACCTGGGTGGCAAGCGGCGGCAAGCCGAAGCGGTCGATCAGCTCCTCCACGATGCCGTCCAGGCTTTCCAACGACGCGCAGCTCGCCATGCGCTTGTACAGCACCAGCCGCTCGTGCACGTCGCTGCAGTAATCGGCCGGCAAGAGCGCCGGGTAATGCAGGTTGATCTCGGTGGTGATGCCGAGCGGTTCGGTCAAATCGGGCTCTTGACCTCGCTTCAGCGCTTCCACCGCCGCCGCCAACATCGAGGAGTAGAGGTTGAAGCCGACCTCCGCCATCTCGCCGCTTTGCTCTTCGCCCAGGACTTCGCCGGCGCCGCGAATCTCCAGATCGTGCATGGCGAGGTAGAAGCCCGAGCCGAGCTCCTCCATCATCTGGATCGCATCGAGGCGTTTGCGCGCCTGGGTGCTCACGGCCTCCTCGTCCGGGGTGAGCAAGTAGGCGTAAGCCTGGTGGTGGGAGCGCCCGACGCGCCCGCGGAGCTGGTGCAGTTGCGCCAGACCGAACTTGTCCGCGCGATCGATGACGATGGTATTGGCGCTCGGCACGTCTATGCCGGTCTCGATGATGGTCGTGCACAGCAGCACATTGAAGCGCTGCTGATAGAAGTCGCGCATCGCCTGCTCGAGCTCGCGCTCGCGCATCTTGCCGTGCGCTACCCTTATGCGCGCCTCGGGGACCAGGCGGGTGAGCGTCTCTTCCTGGCGCTGGATCGTATCGATGTCGTTGTGCAGGAAATACACCTGGCCCCCGCGCTTCAATTCGCGCAGCAGCGCTTCCCGGATGAGACCGGGGCTGGTCGGCGACACGAAGGTCTTGATCGCGAGCCGGCGTTGCGGCGCAGTGGCGATCACCGAGAAATCGCGCAGCCCTTCCAATGCCATCGCCAGTGTCCGCGGGATGGGCGTAGCCGTGAGCGTGAGCACGTCGACCGCGGAGCGCATGGCCTTGAGCCGCTCCTTCTGCCGCACGCCGAAGCGGTGCTCCTCATCGATGATGACCAGCCCGAGCTGCTTGAACTTGACGTCCGGCTGGATGATCTTGTGCGTGCCGACGACGATGTCGATCTGGCCGCTGGCGAGTCCCTCCAGCGCGCGGCTCACTTCCTTGCCGGAGCGAAACCGCGACAGCTCGGCGATACGCACCGGCCAGTCCGCGAAGCGGTCGGAGAAGGTCTGGAAATGCTGCTCGGCGAGCAGCGTCGTCGGCACCAGCACGGCGACCTGGCGCCCGTCCATCACCGCGACGAATGCCGCGCGCAACGCCACCTCGGTCTTGCCGAAGCCCACGTCGCCGCATATCAGCCGGTCCATCGGGCGGCCGTCCTCGAGGTCGTGCACGGTCGCGCTGATCGCCGCCGCCTGGTCGGGGGTTTCCTCGAACGGGAACGCGTCGCAAAACGCCTCGTAGTCGTGCGGCTTCAACTTGAAGCTGTGGCCCTTGCGCGCGGCGCGCTGGGCATACAGGTGCAGCAGCTCGGCCGCGGTATCGCGCACTTGCTGGGCGGCACGGCGCTTGGCCTTCTCCCATTGCCCGCTGCCGAGCGTGGACAGCACCACCTGCTCGGCCGCCGCCCCCGCGTAACGCGAGATGAGGTGCAACTGGGTGACGGGGACGTAGAGCTTGTCGCTGCCCGCGAATTCCAGGGTCAGGAATTCACTCGCGCCGTCGCCGAGGTCGAGCGTCTGCAAGCCCTGGTAGCGGCCGATGCCGTGGCCTTCGTGCACGACCGGATCGCCGATCCGGATCTCCGACAGGTCGCGCACCATCGCTTCGCTGGAGACGCGCTTGGCGGCCTCGCGCGTGGCTCGATTGCGTGCTTGCGCGGCGTACAGCTCGTTCTCGGTGACGATGGCGACGCGCTCGGCGTCGACGACGAAGCCGCCGGCGAGCGGCGCGACGCCGAGCATGGCCTTGGGCTCGCCGGCGCGAAAGGCGGCATAGTCGTTGCACGCCGGCAGCCGCAGCGCGTACTCGGCGAAGTAGCTCGCCATCGTTTCGCGCCGGCCGAGGCTGTCGGCCGCGACCAGCACCCGGCCGTCGAAACGCTCGATGAAAGCCTTCAGCCGCCGCAGCGGATCCTCGGCACGGCGCTCGACCGCCAGCTCCGGCAACGGGCTGGTCGCGCAGGTGATGGCCGAGGCAGCGGCCGGTTCGCTTGGCGCGACCGGCTCGCCGGCGATGCGCGCTCGCAGCTCGATGCGCGCGAACGGCTTGACCGCGCCGAAAAACTCGTCCTGGGCAATGAAGATCTCGTTGGGCTCCAGCAATGGGCGGTCGGGATCGCCGCGCATGAGTGTGAAGCGCGAATGCGTGTCCTGCCAGAAGCGGCCGATCGCGCCGGCGACATCGCCGTGCAGGCATACGAGCGCATCCGCCGGAATGTAATCGCTGAGCGTGGCGGTATGCTCGAAGAATAGCGGCAGGTAGTACTCGATGCCCGCCGGCGCGCCGCCGCGGCCGATCGCCTTGTAGATCTCGCGCTTCGACGGATCGCCCTCGAAGCGCTCCCGGAAGCGGCGGCGAAAGTACGTGCGCGCCTCGTCGTCGAGCGGGAACTCGCGCCCCGGCAGCAGCCGGATCTCGTTGACCTTGTAGATGGTGCGCTGGCTGTCGACATCGAAGGTGCGCAGCGTATCGATCTCGCGATCCATGAGGTCGATGCGATAGGGCAGGGCGCTGCCCATCGGGAACAGGTCGATGAGTCCCCCGCGCACGCAGTATTCGCCCGGGGCGACGACCTGGGTGACGAAGCTGTAGCCCGCGAGCGCGAGCTGCGAGCGAAACCGTTCCAGATCGAGGGTGTCGCCGCGCTTGAGGAAGAACGTGCGTCCCGCCAGGTATTGCGACGGTGCCAGGCGGTAGAGCGCCGTCGTCACCGCAATCACGACCACGTCGAATGCGCGCTGCATCATCTGGTACAGCGTCGCCAAGCGATCGGAGACGAGATCCTGATGCGGCGAGATGCGGTCGTACGGCAAGGTCTCCCAGTCGGGGAGTTCGAAGACCCGCAACGCCGGCGCGAAATAGGGCAGCTCCTGCGTGAGGCGCTGCGCGTCGGCGGCGGTCGCGGCGAGCACGACGAGGGGGCGCCCGAGCGCGGCGAGCTCGGCGAGCGCGAGCGCGTCACTGGAGCCGGCCAAGCCGGCGTAGCGCAACCGCAAACCGGCGGCGGGCAGAGGAGCGTCGAGTATCATCGATCGACCAGGCGAGCGGCCGTGGCGCGATATGCCATGATGCCTATCGGGCTGCCGCGTCGAGAAGTCCAAGGCGTGCACGCCGCAAGCTCGCGCCGTGCATTCGTCGAATGCCGCAGGCAGATTATACGAGAGTCATTCGCCAGCCCCGCCTTGCGAAGGGCCGCACGCCTGCCCCGCGAGGCGGGAAAGCGTCCGTTATACTGAGCCGTCTCAAAACCGAGGAGGCGCCCGATGAAGCTCGAAACCATCGCCGTTCACGGCGGGTACACGCCCGAAGCGACCACCAAGGCGGTCGCCGTGCCCATCTACCAGACCACCTCGTACGCTTTCGACAATACCCAACATGGCGCCGATCTGTTCGACCTCAAGGTGCCGGGCAACATCTATACCCGCATCATGAATCCCACCCAGGACGTGCTGGAGAAACGGGTGGCAGCGATGGAGGGTGGCATCGCGGGACTGGCGCTTGCTTCGGGGCAGGCGTCGATCACCTACTCGATCATGACCATCGCCGAGGCGGGCGACAACATCGTCTCGGCCTCCACGCTCTATGGCGGCACCTACAACCTGTTCGCGCATACGCTGCCGCAGTTCGGCATCGAGGTGCGTTTCGCCGACTATCGCGAGCCCGATGCATTCGAGAAGCTGATCGATGGCAGGACCAAGGCCGTGTTCTGCGAGTCGATCGGCAATCCGCTCGGCAACATCACCGATTTCCAGCGGCTGGCCGACATCGCGCACCGTCATGGCGCGCCGCTCATCGTCGACAACACCGTGCCGACGCCGTACCTGTGCCGGCCGTTCGAATACGGCGCCGACATCGTCGTGCACTCGCTCACCAAGTACCTCGGCGGGCACGGCAATTCGATCGGCGGCATGATCGTCGATTCGGGCCGCTTCCCCTGGGCCGAGCACAAGGCGAAATTCAAACGCTTGAACGAGCCCGACGTGTCCTACCACGGCGTCGTCTACACCGAGGCGCTCGGCGCGGCCGCGTACATCGGCCGCGCGCGGGTCGTGCCGCTACGCAATACCGGTGCCGCGATCAGTCCGTTCAACGCCTTCCTGGTGCTGCAAGGCGTGGAGACGCTGGCGCTGCGCATGGACAGGATCTGCGACAACACACTCGCCGTCGCGCGCTTTCTCGGCGAGCACGCCAAGGTCTCGTGGGTCAATTATGCCGGCCTGCCGGCGCATGCCGATTACCCGCTGGTCAACAAATACATGGGCGGGCGAGCCTCCGGCATCCTCACCTTCGGCGTAAAGGGCGGGCGCGAAGCCGGCGCGCGCTTCCAGGATGCGCTCAAGCTGGTGGTGCGCCTGGTCAATATCGGCGACTGCAAGTCGCTCGCATGCCATCCGGCCTCGACCACCCACCGCCAGCTCTCGCCCGAGGAGCTGGCGAAAGCCGGCGTGACGGAGGAGACGGTGCGGCTGTCGATCGGGATCGAGCATATCGACGACATCCTCGTCGATCTCGACCAGGCGCTGGCGGCGGTGTAGGTGTCGAGGGCCCCGCGTGGAGGTGTCAGGAGCTTGCGTCGCGCGCCGCTCTAGCCGCGTTCCACGGCCGGCAGGTGTCGAGCCCACTGCCTCATCGCCGACAGGCAGTCCAGAGCGCGTTCGATCGCCCGGGCTCGCTGCCGCGGAAGCTGCCAAGCAAGCCTCGGAAACTTAGACGGCCGCGCGCATTCGGATCGGAATGCGCCGCGGCCCGAACTGGCCGCTGAACTTCGCGTAGCGCCCGCCGAGCGCCGCGCCGCATTCGGTGCAACAGCCCTGCTCGTCCACGCGATAGCGCAGGATGCGATACCAGTCGCGCACGATCAAGGCTTCGTCGCAGCGCGGGCAATAAGTCGTGCCGCCGTCGGTATCGTGCACGTTGCCCGTGTAAACGTAATGAAGGCCCGCGGCCCGGGCGATGGCCCGTGCGTGCTTCAGCGTCGAAGCCGGGGTCGCCGCGATGTCGGTCATCTTGAAATCGGGATGGAAGGCACTGAAGTGCAGCGGCACATCGGGGCCGAGCTCGCGCATGATCCATTCGCACTGGGCCGTGAGCTCGGCGTCCGAATCGTTCTTGCCGGGGATGAGCAGCGTCGTGATCTCGAGCCAGACATCGGTCTCCTGCTTGAGGTAGATGAGCGTATCGAGCACCGGCTGCAAGCGCGCGCCGCAGAGCTTGAAGTAGAACTCGTCGCTGAAGGCCTTCAGGTCGACGTTAGCGGCATCCATCCGGGCGAAGAACTCGCGCCGAGCCTCGGCGCCGATGTAGCCGGCCGTCACCGCGACCGTGCGTACATCCTGATCATGGCAGGCCGCGGCCACGTCGAGCGCGTACTCGGCGAAGATCACCGGGTCGTTATAGGTGAAGGCAACGCTCTTGCAGCCGGCTGCGCGGGCGGCCGCGGCGATCGCCGCGGGAGTGGCCTGATCGGCCAGTCGATCCATGTCGCGCGACTTGCTGATGTCCCAGTTCTGGCAGAACTTGCAGGCGAGATTGCAGCCAGCGGTGCCGAAGGACAGCACCGAGGTGCCGGGATAGAACTGGTTGAGCGGTTTCTTCTCGATCGGATCGACGCAAAAGCCCGAGGAGCGCCCGTAGGTGGTGAGCAGCATGCGATCGCCGCGGCGCATGCGCACGAAACACGCGCCGCGTTGGCCGTCGTGCAGCTTGCAGTCGCGCGGGCACAGGTCGCATTGCATGCGCCCGTCCGGGGTGAAATGCCAGTAGCGCCCGGCGTAATCGCTGTCGATCATCGCGATGAACAATCCTGCTCGCGCCACTTGGCTACGGTGTAGCGCGCGAGCCGCATGCCCGGCTGCCAGAAATCCGGCGGCAATCCCGCCTTGCGTTTCAGGTTGAGCAGAAACGCCTCCGGGGTCGAGAGCTGTTCCCACACCTGGGGGAGGAAGGTGCCGCGGTGGTGGCCGAATTCGAGCACCAGGCCATCGACGCCCGGTCGCAGGCTGCGCAAGGCGCTCGCTTCGTCCTCGATCGGCAGGGTTTCGAGCGCGGAGAGCAACGACACTTCGACGTAGGTCTCGGTCCATTCGTCGCGCTTCAAGGGCTTGAAGCGCGGATCGCGAAAGGCCGCCGCCACGGCGTTCTCGCGTACGTCGAGCTTGAGCGCGCGCTTCGCTTCCAGCGAGCCGATACAACCGCGCAGATCGCCGCGATAGGTCAGCGTGACGAAGGTCGCGCCGGGCCGTTGCAGCCACGCCGCGGCGTGCGGTGCCGTGCTTTCGGCGCCGCCGAGCTGCTCGTCGATGGCGGCGCGCGCGATGCCGATGAGGGTCGAGCCGGCATTGGCCGCGAACGCCTGCGGCGCGCTCACGGTGAACGAGCCATAACCCACGACGCGATCGCGCCCGCCCGCGGTATCGCCGGAGTTGCGCAGGTCGACGAGCTGCACCTCGAGCTGGCGGCGATTGGCGGCGAGCATCAAGCCGTTCAGGGGCGTGCCGCCGCAGGCGCGCTCATGATCGATGTCGCTGCGCAGATCGCGGATCATGGCAGCGGTCGCGGCGTCGATTTCGCGCGCCTGGTCGTAGGGCAGGTAGTGCGACAAGTCCGAGCTGACGACGATCAGAGTCTCGTCACCGCCCCATAACCGGTCGAGGACCTCGGCGACTTCTTCGCGCGTCGCCGTGCCGACGGCAAACGGCACCAGGCTGAAGCTCGCGAGCGCGCGCTGCAGAAACGGCAGATGCACTTCGAGCGAGTGCTCCAAGGCGTGCGCCGGCGCGCTTTCGACGACCTGCGGCATGCGGCGAACCTGCTCGACGGCGGCGGCGTCGACCGGCACCGTGCCGAGCGGCGTGGCGAACGCGCTCGCGCCCGGCAGCGCCAGCCCGCGGACCGGCACCCGGTGCACCGGTCCCATCAGCACCACTCGGCGGATGCGATCACGTGCGGAGCGCAGCCGCGAATACGCGCTCGCCGCCACCGGCCCGGAGTACACGTAGCCTGCATGCGGCACGATCAGCGCCTTCGGTGCCGCGCCATCGTGCTGGCTGCGCTGCGCTGCCGCCAGCAGCTCATCGACCGCGGCTGCGAGCTTGCCCGGGTCCGCGGGATAGAACATGCCGGCCACCGCCGGCTGGCGAATACTGAGCATGGATCGTTCTCTCGATTGACTCCATATCGGGGCGGCGGGCGCTGCCGGCAAGATGTAGCGTCACCATACGCCCGAGGTCTATCGGCCGGCAAGGCCGTACCAGGGTCGGACCGGAGTCGGGGTCGGACCGGGGTCGGGGTCGGACCGGGGTCGGAGTCGGACCGGAGTCGGGGTCGGACCGGGGTCGGGACCGGTGTTACCGACCGTTACACAGCGTTAGCCACGCGCGAACGAGGCGTGACACAGCGCCGCTAATCTGGCACCCGTTCGCAAACGACAGTCAGGCGCATTCAGAACCGACCAAGGAGCTTGCCATGCCCGCCCATGCCATTTCCCCGCTGCGCAGTGTCCCCGCCGAAAACAGCGCCGGCTTACGTCTCGTGCCGGCCATGGCGGAGGCCGAGCCGCTGCTCGGTATGCCCGGTGAAGTGGCCGCGGTCGTAACCAAGCTGGCCAGCGGCAAGCGCCGCGTGCGCATGGGCGAGTTCCTCTATCGCAGCGGCACCCCGTTTCACAGTCTCTACGTCGTTCGGGCCGGGATGTTCAAGACCATACTGCTCGATTCGGAAGGGCGCGAGCAGGTGACGGGCTTCCAGATGACGGGCGAAGTCCTCGGCATGGACGGGATCGAAAAGGAAATCTGCCAATCGAATGCGCTCGCCCTGGAAGACAGCGAAGTCTGGGAGGTGCCGTTCACGCGCCTGGAGACGCTGTGCCGCCAGGATCCGGGCATGCAGCGGGTGTTCCATCGGCTCATGAGTCGCGAGATCCAGCGCGACTATCTCATGATGCTGCTGCTCGGCTCGATGAGCGCCGAGGAGCGTCTCGCCGCCTTCCTGGTCAATCTGTCGCAGCGGCTCACGGCGCGCGGATATTCGGCGACCCGCTTCATCCTGCGCATGTCGCGGCGCGAAATCGGCAGCTTCCTCGGTCTGACCCTCGAAACGGTGAGCCGCGTGTTCTCGCGCTTCCAGCGCGAGGGCTTGATCCGAGCCGAGCTGAAGGCGGTCGAGCTGAAGGATGTCGCGCGCTTGCGCGCCATGGTCGGCATCTCGGTGCTCAACGCCGCTTGATCGCATCGCCGCAGGCGCCCTCCGCGGCGGCTGCGGGTCTAGCGTCCGGTCAAGACCGCGGCCGGCGGTCGATCGCTGCTCGCACGGCCATCGCCAGCGCTTCGCGCCGGTAGGGCTTGTCGATGAGCGCACCGGGCAGCTTTTCCAGCCGGTGAAAGGCGCCGCTGGCATAGCCCGATGTGAAAACGAAGGCGAGATCGGGGCGAGCGTGCTGGACCTCGCGCGCGAGCTCCACCCCGCCGTGGCGTCCCGGCAGCACGATATCCGTGAACAGCAGCTCGATCTCGGGGTGTTGCTCCAGCAGCCTGAGCGCGGTGTCGGCGTCGCCCGCCTCGTACACCTTGTAGCCGAGCTGGGTGAGGAAGCGTGCGCCGATCGCTCGCACGCCTTCGTCGTCCTCCACCATGAGGATGGTCTCGTGACCGCGCGGCAAGCCCTCGCCGCTGGGCGTCTGCACGGGCACGCGCGCCTCGGCGGCGATCGGCAGGAACAGCCGCACCGTCGTGCCGTGTCCCGGTTCGCTGTAGATCGTCACGTGGCCGTGCGATTGCTTGACGAAGCCGTGCACCATCGACA
This sequence comes from Burkholderiales bacterium, assembly GCA_020848435.1. Taxonomy (GTDB): domain Bacteria; phylum Pseudomonadota; class Gammaproteobacteria; order Burkholderiales; family WYBJ01; genus WYBJ01. Next base: position 14,595 of record JADLAC010000056.1, read on the forward strand.
GGCCGAGGCCGCTGCCCTTGCCGCGTTCCTTGGTCGTGAAGTAGGGATCGAAGGCACGTTGCACGACTTCCGCCGGCATCCCCATGCCGTTGTCGGTGACGGCGATCATGACATAGCGCCCGGGCTTCACGTCGCCCGCCTGTTCGGCGTAATCCTCGTCGAACACGCGCACCGCGGTTTCGATGCTCAAGCGCCCGCCGCGCGGCATCGCATCGCGCGCATTGACCACGAGGTTGAGAAGCGCGGTCTCGAGCTGGCTCGGATCCGCGTGCGCCTGCGGCACGTTCGGATCGGGAAAGGCCAGTATGGTGATGCGCTCGCCGAGCGTGCGCCGGATCATGTCGAGCATGCCGCCGACCAGCTCGTTGACGTCGACCGGCCGCGGCCGCAGGGCCTGGCGGCGCGAAAAGGCCAGCAGCTTGCGGGTGAGGTCGGCCGCATTGGTGGCCGCCCGCAGGGCCGCCTCCACCGGCTGGGCCAGCGCTTCGTCGCCGGGGGCATCTTCCTGCAGGAGCTGGAGGTTGCCGATGATGACGGTGAGCAGGTTGTTGAAGTCGTGCGCGATGCCGCCCGTGAGCTGGCCCACGGCTTCGAGCTGTTGCACGTGCCGCATGCGTTCCTCGGCATGCGTGTACTTGATGGCGGCGCCGAGGATGTTCGACACCGAGCGCATGAAATTCTTGTCGTCCTCGGAGAACACGCGCCGGTCGCGAAAGCGCGCCGCCAGCACCCCGACCGGACCGCCGTCGCCCATGATGGGCACCCCGAGCGCGCTGCGCAGCCCCAGTACCGGAACCATCGGGCCAGGGTCGAAACGCGTTTCGCTGGTGTAGTCCATCACCGTTACCGTATCGCCCGCGGCCATGACGAAGCCGGGACTGGTTTGCGGGTTGTTCGCCAGCCGCTGGTACGCCGGCATGAGCGCCTCGGGGACGCCGTAGGCCGCCCGGCACACGAACTCGGTGTCGCCCGGAGCGAGGAGATAGAGCAGGATGACATCGGCTTGCAGCGCACGCGCGGCCACGCTGGGGACGGCGACCGCGATCTCATCGAGCTCGCGCGCGGCGATCACGCGCTGGCCCAGCTCCACGACGTGGGCCTGGTAATGCGCCCGCGCCACGCCCTCGCGCGCGCTTTGTAGCCCGCTCGCGTCGCGAATCGCGGCCGACACGTAGCCCGCGCCGCCGGCGTCCACCGGGCTCAGGCTGATTTCCGCAGGAAACTCCGTGCCCGAGCGGGTGCGGGCGATCAACGCCATGCCCACGCCCATGGGGCGCGCGCTCGGCGCGTGCGCGTAACCCTGGCGATGCGTGCGATGTCCGGCGCGCAGGCGCTCCGGCACCAGCAGCTCCACGGGCTGACCGATCAGATCTCCGCGGGCGTAGCCGAACATGCGATCGGTCTGCGCGTTGGCGAGCACGATGCGCCCGTCCGAGTCGATGACGATGATCGCATCGGGGGCCGTCTCCAGCAGCTTGCGATAGATGTCACCGTCCGGGATGCGCATCGGTTCCCTCGGCGGCTGCGGGCGCGAGCTTGCAGTATCGTTCATCCGGAATGGGCCCGCATCAGGCGCGCTCCACCGGCGCCGTGAAAATATAGCCGGCACCGCGCACCGACTTGATCAACACCGGCTTGTCGGGATCCTCTTCGATCTTGCGGCGAAGCCGCGTGATTTGCATGTCGATCGCCCGGTCGAAGGGGTTGGCGTCGCGATTGCGCGTGGCTTGCAGGAGCTGATCGCGGCTGAGCACCTTGTTCGGGTGCTCGACGAAGACTTGCAGCAAGTCGTATTCGCCGGTGGTGAGTGCCACCTCCTCGCCACCGCGGCAGAACAGGCGCCGGGCTTGCATGTCGAGGCGCCAGCCGTCGAAGCGCAGCTCGGCCCCGCGCGGCGCCGGGCTCGGCTCGGTTGGATTCGACGTGCGACGCAAGACGCTTCGCACCCGCGCCAGCAGCTCGCGCAAGTCGAAGGGTTTGGCGACGAAGTCGTCGGCGCCGAGCTCGAGGCTCACGATCCGATCGACCGACTCGCCGCTGCCCGTGACGATGATGACGCCCACGTTCGATTGCGTTCGGATGTGGCGGGTGAGCGCGAGCCCGTCTTCGCCGGGCAGGCCGAGGTCGAGCAGCACCAGGTCGACTTTGTCCTGCGCCATGATGCGGCGCATCTGCTCGCCGTCGCCCGCGATGCTGACTCTGAAGCCGTGGCGTGCGAGATAGGTGCGGATCAGATCGCCGATCGCCTGCTCGTCGTCGACCACGAGAATATGGGGGGAAGACATCATCCCTGACCAATGCACCGGAATCCCGCTCCTGCACCCGAGGTGTCCGGCGCCAATCGCCTGTGGTGGATCGCGCCTATTCTAACCGAAGCGCCTCGCGCCGGCCTGTGCAAGCGCGGCGCAGGCGCGCGCGACGCACTACTTGGAGAGGGTGGTTTCGGCCGCGGCTTCCACGCCGGCGAAGCGCAATACCCAGTCGCGCTTGGCTGTGCCTTTGAGATCGATCCGCCGGCTCTGGACCTGCCCGTTCGCCGTGGCCGATACCGTGTATTGCCCCGCCGGCAGGCGTGCATACAGCCACGGACCCGAAGCGACCGTATCGAGCACCACCGAGCCGGCGGCAGCGCGAATGGTGACGGCCACATCGGCCAGGTAGGCCCCGTTGCCGGCGGCGGCGAATGTGAGCTGAAGATTGTACTCGGCCCCCGCGCGTTGCATGGCTGCGCGGTCCTCTTCGCCGATGCCGCCGTGGAGGATGCTGATGTCGCCGCGGACTTCTTTCACCGGCGCCGCAGCGCCCGGCATCGCGGCGGCCATTGCCACGAGCGCCAGCAGCCGGGACCGGGCAGCGGGCGACATGGCTACTTGCGCGCCTGCTGCTCGTGGAGTTGCTCGCGCGAGATGAGACGCGCGAGCTGGGTCATTTCCTCGGCCAGGATTTCGATTACATCGTCGATCGACAGAATCCCGGCGAGCCCGCCGTCCTCCTCGACGATCGGCATGCGCCGCACGCCTTTGTTGCGCATGCGCTGCACGGCGTCGAACACGTCTTCGGTTTCTGCCGCGGTCACGAGCTCCGGGCCCATGATGTCGCCCACGGTGAGCGAGCCGGGCGAGAGCTCGGTGGCAACCACGCTGAGGACGATGTCCCTGTCGGTGACGATGCCCAGAGGCACCCGTTTGCCGCCGTCCTGGCGCGTCACGATCACGTCGCCGATATGGTACTGGCGCATGAGCTTCGCAGCCGCGGCAACGGTCGTGTCGGCGCCCGCGCACACCACTTCGCGGGTACAGATCTCTCCTACTTGCATGATGGTTCCTCTCGGATCGTCAGCGCCGCCGACTCCGTGCGATCGTGCTCGTGGTGACAGGCGATGCTGCGCGCGGCACGGCGCACGCAGCGCCGCGTGCGCCTCAGCTTACTTTGATCTGGCGTGCTTGCGCGCCCGCCTTCTTCGGCAGCACCAGCTCGAGCACGCCGTCCTTGTAGCTCGCGCTCGCCTGGGCCTCGTCAACGTCCGAAGCGAGCGTGAAGCTGCGCGCGACCGTGCCGTAGTAGCGCTCGCTGCGCACGAGCTTCTCGCCTTCCTTCTGCTCGTGGCTGCGCTTCACCTCGGCGCTGATGGAAACTGCGTTGCCGTCGATCGACACCTGGATGTCGTCCTTGTTCACGCCCGGAATCTCGGCGTGGACGGTGTAGGCCTTGTCGTCCTCCTTCACGTCGACCTTGACGTGACCGAGCGAGGGCGCTTCGGCAGCGGCGAAGCGCACCGGGCGCAGGAAGAAGCCCTTGAAGAAGTCGTCCATGTCGGCAAACGGGTCGTAGCGTTGGATATTCGCCATGGGAGTCTCCTTGTGCTTGTGGCGATGCTGGATCATAGCCGCGGACGCCGGCGGGGCGTTGACATAGGTCAACGCGCCGGTGCACCGAGCCGTGCCTGCACGGCTGCATTGTCCGGCGTTGCGGCGCGCCGTGAGTTTCGCTGCCGGATGCCCGGCGCGGAGTGCGCTAGACTTTCGGCATACCACCAATTTCGACTAGAACGGCACAATCATGAGCGAGGGTTCCGCGCCAGCACATCCAAGCGTTCCGGCTCTGCCGCCGCAGTTGCTCCGGCGCCGCATCGATCCTGCCCGGATCGGCGCCGCCAGCACCGCCGAGCTCGAGCCGGTGGCGCAATTGATCGGCCAGGAGCGCGCGGTGGAAGCGGTGCGCTTCGGCATGGCGATTCGCCGCCAAGGCTTCAACGTGTTCGTGCTCGGGCCGCCGGGGTTGGGCAAGCACACGCTCGTGCGCCGCTTCCTCGAAGCCGAGGCCGCGGACGCGGCGCGTCCCTCCGATTGGTGCTATGTGCATAATTTCGAGCAGCCGGATCGGCCGCGCGCCCTCGAGCTGCCGCCCGGGCGCGGCTCCCAGCTGCGCGACGCGATGCGCAAGCTGGCCGAGGAGGCCGCCGCTGCAATCCGAGCGACTTTCGAGAGCGAGGAATACCGTACCCGCCTGGAGGAGCTTGCCGAACAGTTCGGCGAGCGCGAGCGCAAGGCATTTCAAGACCTCGGCGAAGAGGCGCAGCAGCAGGGCATCGCGCTCATCCATACCCCGGCCGGTTTCGCCTTCGCGCCGATCCGCGCCGGGGCGGTCATCAGCCCGGAAGAGTACGAGAAGCTGCCCGAAGACGAACGCAAGCGCATCAGCGAAACCATCGAGAAGCTGCAGGAGCGCTTGCAACGCGTCATTCGCCAAGTGCCGCAATGGGGCCGCGAGCGACGCAATCGCTTGAAGGACCTGCACCGCGAGTTCACCACGCTCGCCGTCGATCATCTGGTCGCCGAGCTCGAGGCCGAATACCAGGACTTGCCCGAGGTGGTGGCGCACCTGGCTGCCGTGCGGCGCGATCTCATCGACACCGCCGCGCAGCACCGGCACGCCCCGGAGGGCGCGCCCGAGGCGGTCGAGGCCGGACCCGAGCAGCCGCCGACATGGTTACGCCGCTACCACGCCAACCTGTTGGTGGCACACGACTCGGGCCTCGGTGCGCCGGTGGTCATCGAGGACAATCCGACCTATCAGAATCTCATCGGCCGGGTCGAGTACCTGTCGCAATTCGGCGCGCTGGTCACCGATTTCAATCTCATCAAGGCGGGATCGCTGCACCAGGCTAACGGCGGCTATCTCATGATCGACGCGCACAAGCTGCTTACCCAGCCGCTCGCCTGGGATGCGCTCAAGCGTGCGCTGGTCGCGCGCAAGATCCAGATCACCTCGATCGGGCAGATGCTGGGCCTGGTGAGCACGGTTTCCCTCGATCCGCAGTCGATCCCGCTCGAAGTGAAAGTGGTGCTCTTCGGCGAGCGCGTGCTGTACTACCTGCTGTACGAGTGGGATCCGGAGTTTCGAGAGCTGTTCAAGGTGGCCGCGGACTTCGAGGAATCGGTGGCGCTCGACGACGCCAGCTTGCAGCGCTATACCCGCCTCATCGCCACGGTAGCCAAGGACGAGCAGATGCTGGCCTTCGATGCGCCCGCCTGCGCGCGCATACTGGAGCAGATCATCCGCCTCGCCGGCGACCAGGAAAAGCTCTCCACGCACATGCAAAGCCTGGCCGACCTGATGCGCGAAGCCGATCACGTGGCGCGCGCGGCCGGCCTGGGCACGGTCGATGCACCCGCCGTCGCAGCCGCCATCGAGGCGCAAGAGCGACGCGCCGACCGAATCAAGCTGCGGATGCAGGATTCGATCGCCGAGGGCGTTCTCATCATCGCCACCGGCGGGGGCCGCGTCGGGCAGGTGAATGGTCTGTCGGTTTATCAGATCGGCGCCAACGCGTTCGGCTTGCCAACCCGCATTACGGCGACCACGCGGCTCGGCAGCGGCGAAGTCGTCGACATCCAGCGCGAGGTGAAGCTCGGCGGGGCCATCCACTCCAAGGGCGTGCTCATTCTCGCCTCGTTCCTCGGCGCGCGCTACGCCGGCCGCCAGCCGTTGTCGCTCTCCGCGAGCTTGAGCTTCGAGCAGACCTACGGCACGGTCGAAGGCGACAGCGCATCGCTCGCCGAGCTGTGCGCGCTGCTGTCCTCGCTCGCCGATGCGCCCATCCGCCAGGACCTCGCCGTGACCGGGTCGGTCAGTCAGCATGGCGAGGTGCAGGCGATCGGCGGGGTGAACGAAAAGATCGAGGGGTTCTTCGACATCTGCCGCAGCAAGGGTTTGACCGGCTCGCAGGGCGTGGTCATTCCGGGCGCGAACGTGCGCCATCTCATGCTGCGTGAAGATGTCGTGCGCAGCGCTGAAACCGGCGAGTTTCACATCTACGCGGTCGACACGGTCGACCAGGCGCTCGCCTTGCTGACCGGGCTCGAGCCCGGCGCGCTCGATGAGACCGGCGTCTATCCCGACGGCAGCTTCAACCGCCGCATCGCCGATCGTCTGAACGCCATGACGCTGGTGCGTCGCGAGCTCGCGCTGGCGCACAAGCCCGGCACGGGAGAGCAGCAATGAGCACAACCGCCAGCCCGTATGTGCGCCGCTTGACGTTGGCATTGGACGCGGGACAGTGCTCAGAGGCCGACATTGCGCTTGCCATCGAGCTCGCCGCCCTGATCGGTACCGAGCTGCGCGGCCTGTTCGTCGAGGACAGTGATCTCTTGCGCCTGGCGCAACTGCCGTTCGCGCGCGAGTTCGGCGGCCAGAGCGGCCAGGATCGGCGCATCGAGCCCGCGTCGGTCGAGTCGCTGTTGCGCCGTCGCGTCCAGCACCTGGCGGACGAGCTCGAGCGCGCGGGCAAGCAGCGCAACGTCCCCGTATCCCACAAGACCGCGCGCGGCAAAGTGGTGCGCGAAGCCCTCGAGCACGGCGAGCGGGGCGATGTCGTCGTGCTGGGTAGACCGGGCACGGTGCAGCGCGCCGCGCGGCGTCGAAAGACCGCGACCGCGCCCGGACCGGTGATGGTCTGGTACGAAGACGGCCCCGCCTCCGGGGCATCGTGCGACATCGCGATCGATCTCGCGCGCCAGCTCGGCTCGGGTCTGTTGATCGGTTTCCCGTCGCGGCGATTCGGCTCCGAAGCCGACGTACGGGCGCAGCTCGCCGCCTGGCTGCGGCACGCTCCGGCTCCGGTGAGCCTGTACGGGCTCGCCGATGTCGCGCCCGATACCCTCATCGCCGCGGCGCGTGCCGCGGGCGCCGCGCAGCTCGTCATGACCGCGCAGGGCAGCCTCGCGAATGCGGAAGCGCTGGAGCGGATCCTCGCGGCGCTCGGCGCGGGACTGATACTGGTGCGCTGAACGCGCGCGCGCGAATGCCGCGGCTTACGTCCTGCTTCGCAGCGCCGGCCATAGGTCGATGTGACGCCATCCTCGATCCCGCGAACATGCGTGCGGGGTGCGAGCCGCGGTTGCGCATGCAACGCGACAAGCCTAAGCTGCGGATGTCGGAGGCGAGGCGTGCAGCGGCATGCCGGTGCGACGCGAATTTCGATTGATCTTGATCAGGGCAGCGCAGACCGGGCGTCCATAACATCGATTGCGAGGGGCGTTCGCGACAGATCGGCAAAGGAGATGACGATGCCAGCGAGAGCAGCGCGGACCGGCGCGGCGCGTCGGTCGGTCAAGCGAAAAGCGACCGGCGCCTACGAGGTGCAGCCCCGAGCAGCGGCGGCGGACCAGCCCGATGCGGACGATTGGGTCGAAATCGAGCACGACCGCGAGCGTCTCGACGAGGGCGAGATGGAGATGCTGCTGACCGGTCATGCCGCCACCCACGGCAACGAGGGCGAAGATAATTGGCTGCTCGAGACCGAAGAGGTGAAGTGGGGTGAGCGCTGAGCTCGGCGTAGCTCGCGCGGACGTTGGAAGGATTCGTCGCCGGGCCGCGGGTTGCAATGCGCTCGTGGCTCGCCTGGCAACTTTTGTGCAATAGTGGGCAAGAACATCAGGCAGGAGCTTCGCAGATGCAACAGCCGATCAGGATCACCGTCAGGGGCGCCGAGCGCTCGCCCGCGTTGGAAGATGCCGTACTGCAGCGCAGCCGCAAGCTCGAGCAGTTCCATCCGCAGTTGATCGGGCTCGACGTGACGATAGAGATGGAGGAACACAGCAAGCAGCAGGGCAATCACTACGCCGTCAAGCTGGTGCTGCAGATTCCCGGCAACGATATCGCGATCGACCACAAGCGCGACGAGGATCCATACGTCGCGGTGCGCGATGCCTTCGCCGCCGCCGAGCGCAAGTTGAAGGCCGTGGCTGCACGCAGCCGCGGCAGCGATCGGGCCAAGCGCCGTACCGGCACAGCCTAGCCGCGCAGGACCGTGTCGGCCCGCACGCGAGCCGAGCGGCATGGCCGACGCTTATTACGCCCTCGTGCCCGCCGCCGGGAGCGGCTCGCGCTTCGGACCGGAGCTGCCCAAGCAGTACTGTCCGATCCGAGGCCGCCCGATGCTCGAGCATGCCGTGCGCGCGCTCGCCCGGCTCGACGTGATCGATTGCGTTTTTGTCGCGCTGTCGCCGCGGGATCGCCATTTCGCGAGCTGCGACTGGCGCGGCGTCGAAGCCGAAATCGTTCCGCTGTATTGCGGCGGGCCGACCCGCGCCGGCAGCGTCTTCAACGCACTGATGGCCATTCGCGGCGAAGCGGACGATGCCGCCTGGGTGCTGGTACACGACGCGGCGCGGCCCTGCGTGAGCGCGGGCGAGTTGCAGCGTCTGGTGCATGCCCTGAGCGACGACCAGACCGGCGGCTTGCTCGCGCTTCCCGTGGCCGATACCTTGAAGCGCGCGGATGAGAGCAACCGGGTGTGCGCGACCGAGCCGCGCGCAGGTTTGTGGCGCGCGCTCACCCCGCAGATGTTTCGGTACCGCTTGCTGGTGGAGGCCTTGCATAGATCCGCGGGGGACGCGCCGACGGACGAGTCCGCGGCCATCGAGCGCCTCGGGCTCAAGCCCCGGCTCGTTCCGGGCACGGCGAGCAACATCAAGGTGACCTATGCCGAGGACATCGCGCTCGCCGAAGCGATCCTCGGCCAGGCCGAGACATGAGCATGCGCGTAGGACAGGGCTTCGACGTGCATGCGCTGGTCGCGGGCCGCAGGCTGGTCATCGGCGGCGTCGACATCCCTCATGACAAAGGGCTCGCCGGTCATTCCGATGCCGACGTGCTGATACACGCCGTGTGCGACGCATTGCTCGGCGCCGCGGCGCTCGGCGACATCGGCAGTCATTTTCCCGATACGGATCCGCGCTATCGCGATGCCGACAGCCGCCGCCTGCTCGAGGAGGTCGTGCGCAAGGTGCAATCGGCCGGCTGGACGCTCGTCAACATCGATGCGACCGTGATCGCGCAAGCACCGCGACTCGCCCCGCACATCCCCGGCATGATCGGCAATCTCAGGGCGTGCGTGGGGGAGGATTGCGCCGTCAACGTCAAGGCCAAGACGATGGAGCGCTTGGGAACGCTCGGCAGGGGCGAAGGCATCGCAGCCGAGGCGATCGCCCTGCTCGCCGGCGACAGCCACGGATAAGCGCCGCCCGCGCTTCGCACCCGGCCATGCGCTTGTTCTTCGCCCTGTGGCCGGACGAGCGCTTGCGTGAGACATTGACCGACTGGGCGCGCTGCTGCCGCGCGTCCAGCCGAGGCCGTCCGGTGCGCATGCCGAACATTCATGCCACGCTGGCATTTCTGGGTGAGGTGGACCCCAGCAGGCTGCCGGCATTGCGCGCGCTCGGCGCCGAGCTTCCCGCCCGCGCCTTCGATGTCGCGCTCGATCGGCTCGGCTACTGGCCGCGCCAGCGGATCGTCTATGCCGGCAGCAGCGTGCCGCCTGCGGCGCTGGCCGCGCTCGCGTCCGGCTTGAAGCTTCGGCTTGCCGGCGCGGGCTTCCCGACCGAGGAGCGCCCCTATGTCTTGCACGTCACGTTGCTGCGCGATGTGCGCCGGGCGCCGGCGACAGCGGCGGTTGCACCTTTGCTTTGGCACGTTCGCGACATGTTGTTGATCGAATCGGTGCGCGCGGGCGGCATGCAGTTGTATCGTCCGATCGAGCGCTTTACCCTTACGGCATGAGCCGCTATGCTGCCAGCAGCAACCGGGAGGAGGAGGATCCGCTTGGACCACGCGCACATGTTCATGCGGGCCGCGCACGCATCGAACACCGCTTCGGCCGATGTGTTGATGCTGCCGCGGTGGGCAGAAGCCGATTGGACCAATCTGCTGACGCGCACCACGCCGCGCCGCGTCGGCGTGAGCGAAATCATCATCTCCCGCGGGGTGCAGGAGCGTTGTCTGTACTTCACTGTGGCCGGCGAATATGAAGTCGGTGGCGCCTATATCGGCGGGATCAGCCTGACTACCCTCGCGCGCATTCCCGCCGGCAGCGTCTTCGGCGAGCAATCGTTCTTCGACGCACTGCCGCGCTCGGCCAACGTATGGGCTCATGCCGAAGGCGAGCTGCTGGTGATGGATTTTGCTGCCTATGAGCAGTTCGCGCTGGACGCACCGGCACTGGCGCGCGATCTTTCCTTCGCCCTGGCGCGCATACTGTCGTTGCGGCTGCGCAATACCACCATCCGCGTGCATTGAGTGCGAACCTGAGCACCACGAAGGGCCGGGGCCCAAACCGGGGACAGACCACGTTTCCCGAGAAACCGGAATAGACCAGGGACAGACCACGTTTTCGGGTCGGGGAAAGGCAGCACCTCGATATCGCAACTCCGAAACCGTGGTCTGTCCCCGGTTTTTCGGTCTTACAGATAGATGCAGTGCTCCAGGTGAGGGGCGAGCTCGCGCTCGTTGAGCTTGGTGTAGTCCTTCTCGATCGATTCCGACACCAACTGGCGCACGTGCCCCTCGAGGTGCTGCTTGATCAGCCCCATGAAATGGGGCGAGGCGACCAGGATCAAGCGCTGGTACGCGTTCTGGGTACGGCCGTGGTCGAGCACGCGTGCGATTTCGAGCGCGAAGCGCTCCGCTTCGACTTCCTTCGGCATCTTGGCCGGCACGAACGCGCCGTGACGATTGCCGCTGCTTTGATTGTGGCCGGGCCGGTCGCTGCTCAAGTCCGCGCCCTTTTCCCGGCTGGCCGCATGCTCGAGCGTCTTCACCCGCGCAAGCCCTTTTTTCGGTCCTTCGTTACAGTAGACGGTCGCTACCGCGGCGTTCGCAACCAAGATCCACGTGCTCGTCATGCGCTTACCTCCGTGCTCGGTTCCGGTGAAACCCCGTTGGCATCGAACCTGCCACGAGTTCGACCGGTACGAGTGACAGTCTAATCCGGTTCCCGCGCCGCCCGGTTGATCGAGATCATGGCCGCGGCGGCCGGCAGCGGCAGGCTCAGGCGGGCTTCGAGACCACCGCCCGAGCGGGACAGCAGCTCGACGCGCCCGCCGTGCATCGCGGCGATGCGCTGAACGATGGCGAGCCCAAGACCCGATCCACCGGCGCCGCTGCGCGAGGGATCCAAACGCGTGAATGGCTGTAGCATGCGCTGGCTTTCCGCCGGCGGAATACCGGGACCACGATCCAGCACCGAGACGATGACGCAGCGCTGCGCCACGCGCGTCACGATTTCGACCGCCGTCGCGGCATGACGCAGAGCGTTGTCCACGAGATTGACCAGCAAGCGCTGCATTGCGAGCGGACGCAGCGGCAAGGCGGGCAGCGTCCCGGTACGCGCGGCTACCGGTTTGTTGCGGCGCAGGTAGCGCCCTACCACGGCGTGCACGATCGCGTTCAAATCCCCGGCGCTTTCGACGCTTTCGCCCGCTTCATCGCGCGCGAAGTCCAGAAACTGCTCGATGATGGCGTCGATGTCGTCGATGTCCTGGACCATGCCTTCGGTCATCGTACGCTCGGCGGCGGGCAGCATTTCGATCGCGAGCCGCAGGCGCGACAGCGGCGTGCGCAAGTCGTGCGAGACGCCCGCGAGCAGCAGCGCCCGCTCAGATTCAGCGCGTTGCAGTGCCGCCGTCATGCGATTGAAGGCATGGGCGAGGGTATGCAACTCGGTCGCGCCTGCCTCGTCGAGCGGCTGCGGACGCCGGCCTTCGGTGACCTGCGCGGCGGCACGGGTCAGCGCGCGCAGCGGATCGTTGATGCGAGAGACGATGAACCAGGCGCCGATCAAGGCGAGCGCCGCGGCGAGCGCGCTCCAACCGATCCATTCCCAGGGAAGCTGGCGCTCGATGCGCTCGCGCGGCAGGGCGATCCAGTACTGCTCGCCGTCGATGCGAAAGCTGACCAGCAATCCCGACAGCCCTTCCTGCTCGAGCTTGAGCTGGGTGTAGTCGCCGAGGTCGTTGCGCACCTCGCGCGTCAGGATGCGCACGAACTCCGAGTCCGGCAAATCGACGACCGCTTCTTCCTCGCCGGCGGCATAGACCCGAATGCCCTCGCGCTGGGACAAGTAGCGCAGCAGCTCGATCCGCTTCTCCGGCGCCGCGGTGATGAGCGCGGCCCGCGTGAGGTTGACGATGCTGGATACCTGCTGGGCGATGGCGCGCGCTCGCGGCTCGCGCTCGGAGGCATCTAGGATCGATATCCAGGCGACCAGGCTGGCAGCCAGCAACAGCGTGATTAGCAGAAAGGTGCGCCACAGCAGAGATCTCGGCAGCATGGCGCGCAATGCTCTCATCGGTCGGGGCGCGGCGGGGAAGGTCGGGGCGCGGCGGGAAGGTCGAAGTTCGGCGGCTGGTCGGGGTGCGTGCCGCCGCGGCGATTATTGCGCTTTGGCGGTCTTGTCGTCGCGTTTCTTGCCGTCCGGCACGAACACGTAGCCGAATCCCCAAACGGTCTGGATGAAAGCCGGACGCGACGGATCGGGCTCGATCAACCGGCGCAGGCGCGATATCTGCACGTCGATCGAGCGGTCGAATGCCTCGAGCTCGCGCCCGCGGGCGAGCTCCATGAGCTTGTCGCGCGACAGCGGCGTGCGCGGGTGCGTCGCGAGCACCTTGAGGAGCGCGAATTCGCCGGTCGTGAGCGGCACCTCGTCGGGCCCTTGCCTCAAAGTGCGCGTGCCGAGGTCCAAGCTGAAAGCGCCGAACGTCACCACCTCGTCCTGTTGAGTGGGCGCGCCCGGTGGCGGGGGCGGCTGGCGGCGGCGCAACACGGCGTGAATGCGGGCGACCAACTCGCGCGGATTGAAGGGTTTCGGCAAGTAGTCGTCCGCGCCCATTTCCAAGCCGACGATGCGATCGACCTCGTCCCCCTTGGCCGTCAGCATGATGATCGGCACCGGATTGGCCGTGGCGCGCAGCCGCCGGCACGCAGCCAAGCCGTCTTCGCCTGGCAGCATGAGGTCCAGCACCAACAGATCGAAGATCTCGCGGTTGAGCAGCCGGTCCATGGCGTTGGCATCGGGCGCAGTCTGAACGGCGAAGCCTTGCTCGCCCAGGTATCGATGCAGCAAGTCGCGCAGCCGCAGGTCATCGTCCACTACCAGGATCTTGGTCCGTTTCTCAGCCATGGTGGTCGATCGCTCGTGTCGTGCCTCGTCCAGTTACCGTCCAGGCCTCGTGTCATGGGCGGTTGTTGCCGCAGAACAAGTGCTTGCCAAGGTGCGGCAAGCAGACGATCTCGCTCGGTCTCCTGCCCTGCAGGCACTCGCAGGATAAGTGCTTGCCAAGGTGCGACAAGCAGGCCACTGTAACAGTTTATTGCCTGCCTGATCGGGTCGTCGCGCGGCCGTTGCAGCGCCACCGGGTGTGTTCGATCAACCTTGCAGGGCGGCGCCGGCAGCCCGCGCGGATGCGCCTCGTGGTGCGAGCCGCATTGGCGGGGTAACAATCTGTTACAGACTTCGGGACGGGCGACTTGGATGTGCAGTATGCTTTGCGCCGAGGTCGAGAGTGGCGAGGGCGGCGCCGGCATGCAGCTGCGCGATTTCGAGTGTGATGCACGGCGCCTGCGACTGGAATAGGCGCGCCCACGAGGGTCCGCGATGTGAATCGCAGGTACCACGAGCGATCCTTTCAAAGGTGCGAGTCGCGCAGCCGATGACGACGAGGGTCCGATGAAGACGCGTGGAATACTCGGTTGGGTGGTGACGGCAGCGGCGCTGCTGGGCTCGCTCGCCTGCGCTCCGGCAGCGGCTCAGGGCATATTTCAGGACGTGGGCCGGCTCTACCTCCAGCAGGGTACCGGTCAACGTGGTGAGGCCGGCGACGCGAATCGCCGCCGCGAGCACGCCGAGCGGCGCCAGGCCGAGCGAAGGAATACGCTCACTCCGGACGAGCGCCGCGAGCTCAACCGCGATCTGCAGCGCGCGAACCGCGAGATCTACCGCAAGGGCCGGGACAACCGCTAACGCCCCGGCGGAAACGCCCCCGTACCCTTCTTTCGTCCGGAGCTTGCCGACATGCGCGCACGCCTGGTCATCTGGTTCTGGTTGGCGGGCAGCTTCATCTGCGCGCAGGCCGCTCCCATGGGCGCCGAGGAGGCTCGTCACCTGCTGCTGCGCACGAGCTTCGCGGCGCCGCCCGCCGAAATCGACGCTTACGCTCGGCTCAGCCGCGCCGAGGCAGTCGAGCGCTTGCTGGCCGGCGTGCGCATCGACCCGGTCACGCCTTTGCCGCGTGAGCTGGACCGCTGGACCCCGCGCTCGTACCTTCGCAGCTTGTCCGAACAAGAACGGCGCGAGTGGCTGCGCCAGACGATTCAACGAGGTGAGGACCTGCGCGGCTGGTGGTTCGGCGAAATGCTGGTCACGCCCTCGGCGTTCAGCGAGCGCATGACGCTGGTTTGGCACAATCACTTCGTTTCGAGCCTGCGCAAGGTTCGGCCCACGCGCCTGATGTATCGCCAGAACCTGTTGCTGCGCCAGCACGCGCTCGGCAATTTCGGCGCGATGCTGCACGCGGTCGCGCGCGATCCGGCGATGATCGTCTACCTGGACAACGCCTCCAATCGCAAGGGGCAGCCCAACGAGAATTTTGCGCGTGAGGTGATGGAGCTGTTTACGCTGGGGGAGGGCCACTACAGCGAGCAGGACGTGAAAGAGGCGGCGCGCGCCTTCACCGGCTGGGGCATCGACGGCGAGAGTGGCGCTTTCCTGTTTCGCCCGGCCCTGCATGACGACGGGGTGAAGACGGTGCTCGGCCGCAGCGGCAACTTCGACGGCGCCGAGGTGCTCGATATCCTGCTCGCTCAGCCGCGCACCGCCGAGCACATCGTGCGTAAGCTCTGGCGCGAATTCGTCTCTTCCGTGCCCGACGCGCGCGAGGTCGATCGCATCGCGGTGGCCTTTCGTGACAGCAACTACGATATCCGGGTCGCGATGCGTGCGCTGCTGACATCGAACGCCTTCTTCGCCGAGGACAA
The DNA here is from genome assembly GCA_020848435.1 of Burkholderiales bacterium. Lineage (GTDB taxonomy): Bacteria > Pseudomonadota > Gammaproteobacteria > Burkholderiales > WYBJ01 > WYBJ01. The sequence goes on from JADLAC010000056.1 coordinate 29,910, forward strand.
CCGTGCCAGCCTGGTGAAGTCGCCCGTGGAACTGCTGGTCGGGACACTGCGCCAGTTCGGCTTCCACGTGGGCGATCCTTTTCCGTTCGTAGTGATGTCCAGGCAGCTCGGCCAAGACCTGATGGCGCCACCGAACGTGAAGGGCTGGCCGGGCGGCGAAAACTGGATCAATGCCGGCACCTTGCTTGCACGCAAGCAGATGATGGAGCGACTGTTCCGAATCGCCGAAGGTCGCAGTGAGGCTATGGCGACCGGCGCGATGCAGGCTCGGGTCGCGCAGCCACCGCCCGCGGCTTCGGCTGCGCGCGGCCGATTCCAGCTTGCCATGCAGCAGGTCGGCCTCGACCCGGCGATCTGGCCACGGCAATACGCGGCGCTCGACGCCGAACGCCTCGTGCGAGTGGTGCTGCCGGCCACGCCCGCACACAGCACCGCGATGGAAGCCGACCCGCTGGCGCGGGTTCGCCAGCTCGCGCTCGACCCGGTATACCAGTTGAAGTGATCGGCGCGATAGCGCGCTTATCCGAGGCAAGCGAGGCCAGCATGAACCGACGCGAATTCATTCGAATGCTCGCCGCGACGGCGGCCTTCGCCTCGCCGGCCGCGCGTGCGGCACAGCGGCGGCCGGCCGATTACGGCAAGCTGCTCGTCCTGATCGAGCTCAAGGGCGGAAACGACGGCTTGAATACCGTCGTCCCCTATGCGGACGAGACCTACTACAGGCTGCGTCCGCGCTTGGCCATAGCGCGCGACCAGGTCATCCAGCTCGATGAGCGTAGCGGGTTGCATCCGTCGCTCAAAGCGCTGCTGCCCCTGTGGCAGGGTCGGGAGCTCGCGATCGTCCAGGGCATCGGCTACCCCGCGCCGAACCTGTCCCATTTCCGCTCCATCGAGATTTGGGATACCGCGTCGAAGTCCGAGGAGTATCTCGATGACGGCTGGTTGACGCGGGTGTTTTCGCACGCTCCGGTACCACGCAGTTTCGCCGCCGACGCGGTCGTGGTGGGCGGCCACGACCTCGGGCCGTTCGCGGGTGCGGGCACGCGCGTCATCGCACTGGCCGATGCCGAACGCTTCCTGCAGCAAGCGCATCTCGCCGTACCGGCCGAGCACACGGGCAGCGCGGCACTACGCCACATCCTGCGGGTCGAGCGCGACATCATCCAGGCTGCCGCCAGCTTAGATACGAAGCGCGCGTTGCGCACCGAGTTTCCGCGCACGGTGTTCGGCAACGCGGTGCGCACTGCAAGCCAGGTGATCGCATCTCCCGCCGGCGTCGCGGTGGTGCGCTTGTCGTTGAACGGCTTCGACACCCACAGCAATCAGGCCGGCACGCATGCGCGCTTGTTACAGACGCTTGCCGAGGGGTTGAGCGCGCTGCGGCAGGCGCTGGTCGAGCTGGAACGCTGGGACTCCACGCTCGTCATGACCTACGCCGAGTTCGGCCGCCGGCCGCGGCAGAATTTGAGCGGCGGCACAGATCACGGCACCGCCAATGTGCAGTTCCTCGCCGGCGGTCGCATCAAAGGTGGGCTATACGGCGCCGCGCCCGCGCTGGAGCGGCTCGATGGCGGCAATCTGCCGTTCGGCGTCGACTTTCGCGACCTCTATGCCACCGTGCTGGAGCGCTGGTGGGGCATCGACTCGCATGGACCGCTCAAGGGCCGATTTCGGCCGCTGGAGGTATTGCGGGCATAGCGTTCTTTCGGCGTGCCGCCGCTGCCGGGGGAACGCCGAAGGGCGCCGGTACTCGGCGTAGACGTGCTGCGATCCCCAACACCCGAGCGCAGCGCGCGGATCGCATCATAAGGCGGTCGATGCGTTCGGGCTCAGCGCGTGGGTCGCTGCCGGCCCGCGGTCTTGCGTCGCTCGCTCGCTTTCTCCCCGTAGCGCTTGATCTCACTTGGCGAGCTTGCGCAACAACGCTCGGCGCCGGCGCATCACTCGCTCCGCAACCTCCATCTGCTCGACCAGCGTCGGATCGAACGGGCTCAGCTTGATGCCGTCGGCCAGCTCGGTCGCGTACAGCGCGTCGCCCTTCCCGACACGCAGCCTGGCGAGCAGCTCCTTCGGCCAGGATGATGCCGGCGGAATTGCCCACAGTAGTGATCTTGATTTTCATCGTTGCACCTCTGTGCGCGACCATAACGGCTGTTATAGTCGGCGCGGTCGGCATCCATCGCCGCCGACGAGTCGGACAGTTCGACATGCGCCCGGGGTCAGGCTCTGGACAAGGTGGGTCTGACGTCACCCCCCAAGCGTGGCCGCCGATTGCCACCAGCACCCGCAGGTCATCCGACGTAGCCAAGCGTCGATCTGACGTGCGCAGGCTCACCTGGTGAGCCTCGCCCGGCGCAAGCTCGCAAGGGATGACTCGCGCATAACAACGGTCTACACTTTGCAGCAGGGAGGAGGTATGCAAGATCCTTCAACTGGACGCGTCTTGGGCGAGCCTGCACGTCTCGGCCGCAAAGCGCGTCAGGTTCTCATGGCGCGTCGGTTCGTGTCATCGGGACTGCCTGCGTTGACACTACCGCGAGCGCGACCTATCAGGGTGCCGTCCCTGAAACATGGGTTTTCGCCGATCAGACGAATCCGCGCAGTCTCGTCGACTGCGCTTGCGGCGATATCACGAGTCAGCTCAAGGGGAGAGGGGCGTGCAACGGTGATCCGCGAGCTTTTCTATCTACCCAATCACCCTTCGTAGGGCTTCTTGGCCCGGAGTTCGAAGAGCAATGACATTCGACGAATTGTTCGAGCTTGCTTCGGAAAAGGCTAGGCCGCGGATATCGCCGCACGAATGGCAGGCAGAGTTGGCGGCCGCAGAGCGCTGCGAAGATCGACTGATCCGCATTCCGACCGGCTTCGGAAAGACCCTCGGCGTCTTGACCGCGTGGCTATGGCGCCGGCTCGAAGGTGCCGGCGAATCCTGGCCACGCCGCTTGATCTGGTGCTTGCCGATGCGCGTACTGGTCGAGCAAACCGAGTCCGAAGTGCGGCGCGTCCTCGGACAGCTCGGGCGGCGGTGGGATGGAGGCGATCACAGCGGCAAGGTCGGCGTGCATGTGCTGATGGGCGGCACAGACGATAGCGAATGGCATTTGCACCCGGAGCACTGCGCGATCCTGATCGGCACGCAGGACATGTTGTTGTCGCGGGCGATGAACCGTGGTTACGCCAGTCCGCGCGCACGCTGGCCGATGGAGTTTGGGCTGCTGAATCACGACTGCCTTTGGGTGATGGACGAGGTGCAGCTGATGGATGTCGGTCTGGCGACTTCGGCGCAGTTACAGCAATTCCGCGACGATGATCAGGCCAAGGTACTGCGCCCATGCCGCACGTGGTGGATGAGCGCGACGCTGCAACCGGAGTGGTTCCGGAAAAGCCCCGACATCACGGCTAAGGCCGCAGCATTGGAACGAACGATGCTGTGCATCTCGGCAAAGAAGCGCAAAGGACCGCTCTGGGACAATGTTTCCAAGCCCTGCCGCATCGAGAATATCAACGATACGAAAGCACTCGCCAAACGGATTGCGGAGACCCACGACAACGGGGCGGCCGGACCGACGCTGGTCGTGCTCAACACCGTCGAGCGTGCGGTGCATCTCGCAGCCGCTCTGCGGAAGATTCCTGCGATCAAGTCCGGCGGAACAGACGTCGTCAAGCTGATTCACAGCCGCTTCCGTCCTGCCGAACGTGCCAAATGGCGGGATTTCCTCAACCGGGATGCCTGCGTGCCGGGTAGCGACCGCATCATCGTGGCCACCCAGGTGATCGAGGCGGGTGTGGACATTTCGGCCGGGGTGCTGTTTACCGAGCTGGCGCCGTGGGCCAGCCTGGTGCAGCGCTTCGGGCGTTGCGCGCGTTGGGGCGGGACGGCAGCGGTGATCGTCGTCGATTTCGGCGCGGATACAGACAAGGCCGCCGCGCCCTATGCCGCGGACGAGCTCTCTGCGGCGCGAGACGCGCTGCGCGTGCTATCTGACGTTGCTCCGCTGCACTTGGAGCGATTCGAAGAAGCCTGCCCGGAGCTGCTTCGCGGTCTCTATCCCTATGCGCCGAAGCATCTGCTGCTGCGCAACGAGTTGGACGAGCTGTTCGACACCTCGCCCGATTTGTCGGGTGCGGACGTGGACGTCAGCCGCTTCATCCGCTCCGGCGAAGAGCGCGACGTTCAGATGTTTTGGGCTGACATTGCTCCGAAGCTGGAACCCGCTCCATCCTTGAAAGCCACCCGCGAAGGGCTCTGCGCCGTGCCGTTCCTCAAGGCGCGTGAGTGGCTTTTCGAGGCCAAGTCGGAAACGCGTTTCAGGGTGAACACGAACAAGATCCGCATGCGCGCCTGGGTGTGGGACTGGCTGGACGGACAGTGGCGCGTGGCCGGGCGACGCGACCTGTATCCCGGCGTTACCGTGTTGGTGGATAGCAAGTGCGGTGGCTACGACGCGCAAGACGGCTGGGCATCGGACAGCACCGACGTGGTCCCGGTCGTCGATGAGCCGGAAGAAGCGAGCAAAGTGGAAGTGCCCTGCTGGCGGCTGGATGGTCAAGGGCAACTCTGCGTAGCGTCAGGGAAACGAAGGCGCACCGATACGACCGAGATGATGGAGGCAGCCGACTCCACGCAGGACGATGAATCCCTGAGTCTGAATTCGGCGGGCTCGGGCTGGCAGACCATCGGGTTCCACGGCCGCGAAACGGGAAGAATCGCGGCAGAGATCGCGCAAGCGCTGGCTCCTGATGTCGCGTCGCTTTTTGATCTCGCGGGTCGTTGGCACGATGCCGGCAAGGCACATTCAGCGTTCGGTTGTTCCATTCGTCATGCCGATAAGCCGGATCGCCCCGACCTTGCGAAGGCTCCGGCAGCCGCTTGGCCGTGCTGGTCCGGAAACCTCTATCGGATTTCAGCCGCCGAGCATCGCGCCGGTTTCCGCCACGAGTTGGCGAGTACGCTGGCGTTGTTCGCCGTGCTTCAGCGTCACGATCCCGATCATCCCGCGCTGTGCGGCCCCTACAAGGCACTGCTGAAACAGCTTGGTCCAACGACGCCGCGTCCGGCCGGTACGGCACCCACACCGCTCGAACAGGAAATCCTCCATCTCGATCGTGAACGCTTCGACCTGCTCGCGTGGCTGGTCTGCACCCATCATGGCAAGGTCCGCATGGCTTGGCACGCCTCACCGGCGGACCAGCGCGCCGGCGATGATCGGCTGCGCATCCGCGGGGTGTGCGAAGGCGATGTGCTGCCCTCACTCGTGCTGGCCGACGCCCATGGCACCTTCCTTGAGCTACCGGCCAGCGCGCTCGACTTGGCGCCTGCGGCGGCCGGCCTGAATCGGCGCACCGGCCCGGGCTGGACCGAGCGCGTGCTCGGTCTGCTGCGCAAGCACGGTCCCTTCACGCTCGCCTGGTTCGAGGCCTTGATGCGCGCTGCGGACGTCCGCGCTTCGCGCCGGCCCGGCTTGTCCGATCCCCTGCTTTTCCCGGAGAATCCGCAGCATGGACTGGAAGATGGCAATTCGCGAATGGCGCAAGCTCTCGCCGGAAGCACAGACGGTGCGACGCCTGGAGCGCGCCCCCGTGCAGACCTGGCAGAGCATGGTGTTCGAGCGCGAGCCGGTGGACCTCAACTGGCTGAAGGCGCTACACAGCCGCGCGCTGCCACCCGCTACTTCGACACCGCCGCCGGCCGGCTGAGCTACGCCGAGCTGGCGAAGCGGCTCGCCGAGCCGCTGCTGCGTATCGAGCAGCGCATCCGCGCCGGCGCCTTTGCCGCGCAGTCTCTCGATCAGCATCTGCTGCTGCGCTTCCACGCCGAGCTGAGCTCGGCGTTGTTCCCTGCTCAGGCAGGTCGCTACCGGCAGATCGCGGTGCAGATCGGAGCCCACGAACCGCCTGCGCCACATGAGGTTCCCGCACGGGTTCTGGATTACGTCCGAAACCTCGAAGCCCGTCGGCAACACTTGCCCGAGGAGCCGGACGAGCGCTGGCTGGAAGCACTGGCCTACGCCGAAGGCGAGCTGCTCTCGATCCATCCGTTCCCGGATCTCAATGGCCGCGTCAGCCGCCTGTGGCTGTCCGAGCTGTTGCGTCGCCTGGGATTACCGCCCGTGGACATCGTGCCCTCCGACGACGCTTTTCGCCAACGTTATCTGGCTGCGCTGGCCGCTGCCGATCGCCGCGACTGGCAACCCTTGGCGGCCTTGTGGCAGGAACGTCTCGAACGGCCTGGAGAAGAGCCATGATCGTTCACGAATTGGGCGGCTGTGCGCCAACGCCGCTGGCGCATTACCTCAAGGCGCTGGGGGTACTGCGGCTGGTGGCGGAACAAGCCGACCCTGAGGCGCGGGGATGGTGGGAAGGTGAGCGGTACTTCCTTGCTACAAAGCTCTGTCAAGCACGATTGCTTGCGTTTCTGCGCGGCCGGTATCGGCCGTCGCCTATCTTCAATCCGTGGGGTGGGCGTTCTGGCTACTTTGCAGGAAGCAGCGAAAGGGCTTCGCGCGAGGTGTTGGAGACCATACAGACGTCCAAAATGCCACGACTCCGGCCATTCCGTGAAGCCATCGAAACCGTGCAATCGGTGCTAACGGAGATTACCGGTGGACGCAAGCCTGCCGATAACGAAAAGAAACTGAGGAACGCCCTAATACTCGCTCTTCGGCGACGGGTCAGATCAGCATCTGCTGATTGGATGAGCGCGGTTTGTGCTGCGATGAGTGGCGAGAAGGAAGTCGAGTTTCCGCCGATTTTCGGCACAGGTGGCAGCGAGGGCAGCGGAAGTTATACCGCTGCTTACATGAAGGCGCTCGACAAATGCGTGATTCGCCGCAAATGCGATGCGGCGTTGCCAGGTGTCTTCTTTGCCGGCATGAACACCGCGGACGCCACCTGGGATGAAACCTTTGGCCAGTTCGTTCCCTCCGGAGTCGCCTCTGCATGGGACATGCTATTCGCATTCGAGGGTGCTTTGGTCGTTCGCTCGGCCGTGACGTCGACAGGCGCTGCGGAAAGCAGACGTTGGATGTCCTCTCCGTTCTATGTTGCGCCCCAAGCGTTCGCTTCGGGCAGTGCAACACAAAGCGATGAAGTCGTAATGAACAAGGGCAAGGCTCTACCAGGGAGAGGAGAGCAATGGTTTCCGCTCTGGTCGAAGCCCTTGTTGTACCCGGAGTTGCGACAGATTTTCGCGGAAGGCCGCGCAAGCGTCCGGCGTAGGCGTGCGCTGGACGCTTGGTCAATGACTCGAGCGGTCGCTTCCCTTGGCACGCGGGCGGGAATCGCCGAGTTCGTTCGCTACGGCTATTTGCAGAGGAACAATCAAGCCACCCATTTCGCGGTTCCGCTAGGACGATTACGGGTTGCTAAGAGATGCTCATCGTCCGCCTCTTGTCTCGACGATCTTGATATTGATGATTGGTTCGTTCTGCTAAGGAAATGGTCGCGCGATATGCCTGCGATCAAGTACACCTCACCGGCAAGTCTCAAGCAAGCCGAGCGGCGGCTGGCCGATGATCTGTTCGCGGTGGTTCAGCACCCCGACGAGGCTGCGCGATGGCAGTCTGCGCTGGTCTCTCTCGCGGGCGTGGAGGCCGTCATGAAGACGGGCGCGGGCACACGCGCCGGACCGATTCCGAAGCTGCGCCCCGAGTGGGTCGCGTCGGCCGACGACGGCTCGCCGGAATTTCGCCTCGCGTTGTCGTTCGCGCTCCAATCCACCGGATTCACGAGGGATGAAGGAGCATTTGCACCCGTCCGTCAGCACTGGCTGCCGTTGGAGGAGAGGAGTCGGTGGAGAAGATTCTCCTTGACCGGGACCGGTTCACAGCAGCGCCTTGCAGCCAAGCCGGAAGTCGTCATGCAGGGGCGCAACGGCGTAGACGACGCTATTGCATTGGTTCAACGCCGCCTGATTGAAGCCGCACAGAAAGGACAGCGCCGTGTGCCGTTGCAAGCCGCACCACGCGCTGCGGCGGCAGCCGGCGACCTGGCCTTGTTGATGGCGGGCCAGGTGGACCTGGATCGCGTATTGACCCTGGCTCGCGCCCTGATGGCCCTCGATACTGCCGACTGGTTCGCATCCAGCGTGCGCCCGACGCCCGCTCCGCGCGGCGAAGTGCCGGACGATGCCTGGCTCGCCATCCGCCTTGCTCTGTTGCCGTGGCCGCTCAGCGACGGACGGCGTATCGGTTGCGATCCGGCCATCCTGCGTCGGCTTGCCAGCGGCGACGCGGCCAGCGCCGTTGAATTGGCGCTACGACGGCTACGCGCAGCCGGCATCCGCGGCGCTTTGCGCGCGGGGGCAACCGATCCCGCGACCGCACGTCGTTGGGCGGCGGCGTTGGCCTTTCCCATCAACCAATCCACCGCGGCCGATTTCCTGAGTCGCATCGAACTGAAAAACACGGGAGGCCCGAAATGACTGTCGATTTCTCTGCTCTAGCCAATGCGCCACGCCTGCTCTTCGAGATTCCGCTTGAGCCCTTGCAGGGCAAGCGCTTCCAGCCGACCGGTTTTCCTGGACTCGGTGCTGCGACGTTCCAGACGTCCGAAGGTCAGTGCCTCTTGGTTGAGAGCGCACAAAGCATGGCCAACTGGTTGGAGCAGACGATCTGGGATTCAGCGAACAACGATGTGCTGCCGCGCTTGAAAGGAATCTCGCATGTAAGCGTAAAGCGCAAGGGCGAGTTCTTGACCGACACTATCCTGGAGTCGCATCGACTGAACAGCCCGTATCTCTTGGAAGGCTCGGACCAAACGCTTTTCAACCAACTCAAGAGTGAGTTCGGCGCGATGGAGCAAGGCCCGATCGATCGCAAGAAGCTTGCGGTGACCCTGCTCAAGTACGACATCGGGTCCTTGCTGCACGGCGTCTTTCTGGCGAAGAAGGAATTGGCTGGCGGCAGATTGCGCGTGGCACGAGCGCTATCGGCGTTCATCGAAGCCGAAGGCGTGCGCATCGCTGCTAGCGGAGGTGTCAAGAACGATCATGTCCATCCCTCCGGCGACACCAAGTCGGGGTTCGGCAACGTGCCATTCGCGCGAGACGAATTCACCGCCGAGAGGATTACGCTCTACGTCAACCTCGATCTTGGACAGATTCGCGGGTATGGGCTCGATGCCGACGTCGAGAAACTGCTGATCCTGCTCGCGCTCTACAAGTTGCGGGCCTTGCTGGATGGCAGCCTGCGGTTGCGCACGGCTTGCGATCTGGCAGCAGTGGATGCCGACCCCGTCGCACGCCGGCCAGCGGGCTTTGCGCTCCCTTCCGCAAAGGACCTGCTGGACGACCTCGAGTCCGCAATCAAGGGCAGCAATCGAAAGATGACCGTCGAAAAGGTCAGCTTCGATGACGAACTGAAGAAGGGGAAGGAAGATCCGGACGCAAGTGGCGGTGGCGACGACGCTGCGGGTGACGTGCCCTGATATGGTCATTCTGCTGCTGCGCTTCCCCGCCGGGCGTTACCACGCCACGCCCTGGGGGCATCACGTCAACGAGGGTCTGATCGAGTGGCCGCCATCGCCCTGGCGTCTACTGCGCGCTCTGCTGGCCACCGGATACAGCGCTCTGCATTGGCCGGAAAGTGGACCGCCTTCGACTGCCCGTTCGCTGATCCTCAAGCTGGCAGATGCCCTGCCGCACTACCGGCTGCCGCCGGCCTCCGGTGCGCACAGTCGTCACTACATGCCGCTCGGCGTGCTGGATAAGGGCCGCGAGAGGACTACGCTCGTTTTCGACACCTGGGCCAACGTCAGCGGCACCCTGGCCGTGTGCTGGGATGTATCCCCCGACGCCGCCGAACGCGATGTGCTTTCTCAGTTGGCCAGGCACCTGGGCTATCTCGGTCGGTCCGAAAGCTGGATGGAAGCAGAGCTACTCGACGCAGACGCACCGATACCGGAAGGCGAGCCGTGCTTTCCCTGCAGTGCTGCCGTTGCTCCAGGACGAGGTTGGGAGCAGATTTCCGTTCTGGCCGTGATGCCGGCTGCGAGCTACGACGTTTGGCGCGAAGCTGTACGGCGCCGCGCATTGGATCGGATCGCCTTGTTGCAGGAACCCGGCAAGCTGCCGCGTGACGCGACCGCGGAGCAGAGGGCTGAGCGCAAGCGTGCAATGAAGGCCTTCAAGCAACGTAGCGAGGAGCGCCAAGCGGTGGAGGCCGAATTCGAAGCGTCTCATCCTGGCGACCTCCTCGACTGCATCCAAGTCACGACCGACTGGCTGCGTGCGTATTTCAGCGATCGCGGACGGTCATTTCAGCGCGATCGTAGACGGCGTTTCAGCGTGATCGTGGACGATCAGCGGGGCGCGCGAGTGACGGGGTCTATCGTATCGTAATCGTCCACGATC
>JADLAC010000057.1 GCA_020848435.1 Burkholderiales bacterium
GCCAAGAGGCAAGGTCGGCACTACACGCCCCTTTGCGCTTCACGCACGATCCAACTCGATGATTCCATTCAACCCCGGTCCGAAAAAAATGCCGAAACGGGGGTCGAACTGCTCAAGTTGGGCTAGAGCGCCAGCGCGGCCAATGCGATGCACTGATCGCGCTGGTACGTCAGCTCGCGTGGAGCACACCGCGCGATGCGGCGTGGGAGTCCTCGTATCGGGCGCTACAGGCGCGCGCGCGAGCCTTGCTCGCGGAGCTGCGCCTCGACTCTGCGCCCGCGCCGGCCGCGCCCGAGGCGGCGCGGCTCGACCCGTAGCGTGCAGCCTGTTCGCTTCGACGTGCAGCAGTGCCACGCGAGACGCGTGCTACACTCGCCGGCGAAGTGAACAAGCCGATGTCGACGCCCGCCGATCTCGCCGCATGGCGCAAGGCGCAGCGTGCCGAGTTGCTGGCGCGACGCGAAGCCGTCCCGCTCGCGCAGCGTCGCGGCTGGAATGAAGCCGTCACGCGCCATCTCATCGAGGGTTTCAGCGCCGTCCTGGAGCAGCGCTGGGTCGGCTTTTGCTGGCCGTACAAGGGCGAGCCCGACGCGCGCTTTTTCGTCTACCACCTGCGCAAGCGCGGCGCACGCGCCGCGCTGCCCGCGGTCATCGCGAAGAAGGGCCCGCTACAGTTTCGCGAATGGTGGCCCGGCGTCACCATGGCGCCGGGGGTTTTCGACCTGCCCGTGCCGCAGGGTACTGCGATCGTGATCCCGCAGGCGTTGCTCATTCCGCCGGTCGGTTTCGATGGATGTGGTTATCGGCTCGGATACGGCGGCGGCTATTTCGACCGCACGCTCGCCGCGATGGCACCGCAACCCTTGAAGATCGGCGTCGGATTCGAGATCGCTCGCATGCAAACCATCCATCCCCAGCCGTACGACATTGCGATGGACTTCATTGTCACCGAGTCGGGCGTCTACCGCGTCCAGAATCGCATGCTGCCAAGGCTCGCAGGCGGCGAGGAGGTTCGCGCCGCGGCCGCCGCGATTCTGCGCGAACGCGGCATGGCCTGACACCGCCTGCACGCCGCGCGCACCGGCTAGGACGATCCCGTTTAGCCGGCCGCGCCGCGCGCTACCAGCACGGGCGGCGCAAGCGCCTGCTTGACCACCGTGACCGGGACTTGCGCGCGATGTATTACGCCGTAGGCGACCGAGCCCAGCAACAGCGACTTCGCCGCGCCGCGCCCGCGCGTGCCGAGCAGTATCCGGCCGCAGCCTGACTCGGAAGCGACTTCGATGATGGTTTCGACCATCGGCCCCGCGACCACGCGCCGCTCGTACGTCACGCCTGCCTCGTCGAGCGTACGTACGGCGCGTCGCAGTGCGATCTCGCCTTGCTCGCCGCTGTAGGCTTCGATCTGCTCCCTGGAGACGAAGCGGCGTACGTTTCCGGACACGATCCGCGGCTGGACATTGAGCAGCATCACCCGCGTCCTTGCATTGCCCAGGCCCAGCGACGCCGCGTACTGCGCCGCGCGCAGGGACGAGCTCGAGCCATCGATCGCAACCAGCATGGACAAGGGATTCTCCCGACCGGCGCCGCGCGCACGCTTGGGGACCAGGGTGACATTACGGCGCGCGAGCTGCACCACCTTGTAGGCCACCGACCCCAGCGCGACGCTCTCCAGCATGCCCATGCCGCGCGTGCCCAACACGATCTCGGCGGTGCCCAAGCGTTCGGCGGCGCCCACCAGCATCGCGGCGGGATCGTCGCCGAGCGGCGCCTCGAGCTTCACATCCAGCCCGGCCAGGGCGAGGATCCGGCGTGCCGCTGCGCTCGTGCGCTCGGCATCCGCGAGCGCTTGTGCCCGGTTGCTCGCCGCGCTCGCGCTTTCGCTGCCCACCGCGGGCAGGCGCGCGTTGACGACCTGAATCGCCCGAATTCCGAGCGCCTTGGCGGCGCGCGCGACGTAGCGCGCGGCGTTGTCGGCGCCCTCCGATCCGTCGACGGCGAGGAGCCACGTGTCCTGGCGCATGGTATTGCTCGTGCTCAAAGCTGCTGCTCCTTGGGCTCGTGGGCGGGCCGGACGGGCCGAGCGCCAGAGCGCTCGTGCGCCGGCAGCATGGCGGAGGCTTTCGCGCCGGATGCCATGTCAGCGCTTGCCGATCGCTGCGAGATTCACCACGTTGATCGGCTTGCCATCGGCATAGGCGAGAAGCTGGTCGACCGCGGTGGCGTAGAGCGTCTCGTAGCTGTCGTGCTCTGCGTAGCCAAGGTGCGGCGTGCACAAGGCGTTGGGCAGCTTGAGCAACGGGTGGGAGGCGCCGACGACCGGCTCTTGCTCGTAGACGTCCACGGCGGCGAAGCCCGGGCGGCCCTTCTCCAGGGCTGCGACCAGCACGCCTTGCGCGATCAAGGGCGCGCGGCTGGTATTCACGAGCAGCGCGGTCGGCTTCATGCGCGCCAGGTCTTGCGCGCCGACGATGCCGCGCGTGTCCTTGTTCGCGGGCAGATGCAGGCTCAGGACATCGGCGGATTCAAAGAAGGCTTCGCGGTTCGGCGCGATCTCGAAACCCTCGGCGCGGGCGCGGGCGGTCGATCCTTCGCGCCCCCAGCACACGACCTTCATGCCGAAAGCCTTGCCCACGCGGGCGACCGCGCCGCCGATGTGGCCGAAGGCATAGATGCCCAGGGTGTGCCCGGACAAGCGCGTGCCCACGGTGCAGTGCCAATGGCCCTGCTTCAGGCGCTCCACCTCGTAGGGCAGGTGGCGCAATGCCGCAAGGATGAGCCCCCAGGTCAGCTCGCCCGTGGTGGAATACGCGCTGCCGCCGCTGCTGTCGGCGCCGGCCGAGATGACGATGCCGTGCTCGGTACACGCGGGGACGTCGACGTGACTCACGTTGCGCCCGGTCTGGGCGATGAACTTGAGCTGCGGCAGGTGCGCGACGATGTCGCGCGTGATCGGCACGCGCTGCTGCGTGAGCAGCAGGGCATCGCAGCCGGCGACTTGCTTGACGACGCGCCCGGGGTCGGTATAGGCGTCGGTATGAACGGCTACCTCGTGAGCCTGCAACCGGGCGAAGGCGCGCGTGCGGCGAAAGACATCGGCATAGTCGTGGATCACTGCGATCTTCATTCGCGCTCCTTCTTGTCGTGCGCTGGTACTGCCGGCAGGCTACGATAACCCGTGCCGCCGGGGGGCGCAATCGTTCGGGCCACAGGCCCGCGCACCCGTCAAGGAATTGACCCGAGGGCGCATCATCTCGCGTAAACTCTCAGGCGGATCGGCGCGGTCGACACGGGGGAGGGAGGGAGAACAGCATGAGCGAGCAGACGCGGGTACGCTTCGAGGTCGTAGACGGCATCGGTGTCATCACCGTCGACAACCCGCCCGTGAATGCGCTCGGGCCCGGCGTTCCCGAGGGCATCATGGCGGCGCTCGAACGCGGCGAGGCCGATTCCGGCGTCAAGGCGATGGTGCTGATGGGCGCAGGACGTAGCTTCATCGCCGGTGCCGACATCCGGCAGTTCGGCAAGCCTCGGCCGGCGCCGGCGCGCCGCACTTACGATGTGCTCGACCAGGCCGGCAAGCCGATCGTCGCCGCCATTCATGGCTACGCGTTGGGCGGCGGACTGGAAAACGCGCTCGCCTGCCATTATCGGATCGCGGTGCCCAGCGCCAAGGTCGGCTTGCCCGAAGTCAATATCGGCATCATTCCCGGCGGGGGCGGCACGCAGCGCCTGCCGCGCTTGATCGGACCGAAGGCGGCGGTGGAGATGATCGTGAGCGGGCGCCACGTGAGCGCCGCCGAAGCCAAGACGCTCGGTATCATCGACGAGATCGTCGCGGGCAAGGACTTGCGCGCCGAGGCCATCGCCTACGCGCGGCGCGTGGCCGATCGACGCCCGCTGCCGCGGGTGCGGGACATGACCCACAAGCTCGCCGCGGCCGCGAGTGACGCGGGGCTGTTCGAGACCGTGCGCAAGTCCATTGCCCGCAAGGCACGCAACCAGAAAGCACCCTACCACTGCATTGCCGCCGTCGAAGCGGCCACGCGGGAGCCGTTCGAGCAGGGCATACAGACCGAACGCCGGCTGTTCTCCGAGCTGGAGAATTCCGACGAAGCGCGCGCGCTGCGCTATGCCTTCTTCGCCGAGCGCGAGGTGACCAGGATCCCGGGACTGTCGAAGGACCTGGTGCTGCCCGAGATCAAGAGCGCGGCGGTCATCGGCGCCGGCACCATGGGAGGCGGCATCGCGATGTGTTGCGCCGATTTCGGCATCCCCGTGAAGGTGCTCGAGGCGAGCCCCGAAGCGCTCGCGAAGGGCATGCAGCGCATCCGCGACAATTATGCGATCAGCGTGAAGCGCGGCAGCCTCGAGCAGGCGGAAATGGAGCAGCGCCTGCCGCGCATCCAGCCGGTCGACAGCTACCAGGCGATCGCCGAGTGCGATGTCGTGATCGAGGCGGTGTTCGAGGAGATGGCGGTCAAGAAGGAGGTGTTTGCCAAGCTCGATGCCGTGATCAAGCCGGGCGCGATCCTTCTGACCAATTCCTCGGCGCTCGATATCGACGCGATCGCGCGCGCGACGCGGCGCGCGCCTCAGGTTGCCGGCGCGCATTTCTTCAGCCCGGCGAATGTCATGAAGCTGCTCGAGGTCGTGGTCGGCGAACAAAGCGCGATCGAGACCGTGGCGGCGGCCATGAAGCTCGGCCGTGCCATTGGCAAGATCAGCGTCTATGCCGGTAATTGCGACGGCTTTGTCGCCAACCGCAGCCGTGCACCGTTCAATACCGAGATGAACCTGATGGTCGAGGAAGGCGCCTCGCCCGAAGCCATCGACCAGGTCATGGTCGATTTCGGTTATCCCATGGGACCGTTCGCGGTGAGCGACCTGGCGGGGCTCGACATCAGTTACGCCTCGCGCAAACGGCGCGCCGCCGCCGATCCCGGCTATCGCAAGCTGCCGATTCCGGACCGGCTGGTCGAGCTCGGCCGCAAAGGTCAGAAGACCGGCGCCGGCTGGTACCGCTACGATCCCAGCGACCGCACGCCGCATCCCGACCCGGAAGTGCAGCGCATCATCCGCGAGACGGCGCTCGCCATGGGCATCGAGCAGCGCGCGTTCGCCGGCGACGAGATCCTGCGCCGCCTGCTTTTTTCCTCGGTGAACGAGGCGTGCAAGATCCTCGAGGAGGGCAAGGCGCTGCGCGCCAGCGATATCGATGTGATGTGGCTGCACGGATTCGGTTTCCCGCGCTACCGCGGCGGGCTCATGTTCTGGGCCGACCGGGTCGGCTCGCGCGCGGTCTGCGATCAGGTCGAGGCGTGGTATCAGCGTTACGGCGCGCGCTGGCAGCCCTCGAGCCTGCTGCGCGACGTCGCCCGCCGCGGCGGAGACTTGCGCGAGATCAAGTCCGCGTCGATTCAGGCCATATAAGCTGGGCCCCTGATCGCTGTGCGGGCTCCGCCGCGGAGGCCCGCACGACAACGCGCAATCGGCCGCTCGGAGGTGGGCCGATTGCGCCGGTCGCGGCGCGTTCCGAATCGACTGCTCGAGCGTGCAGCCCCGTTGGCCCGTCGTCGATAGCCGGCCAAGACGGTGCGTGCACGCATGATCTTCCCCTGGAAGGATGGCAGCGGGCCGGGCGCGCCGGGCGAGACGCTTGCTGCTTACACATCACCAACCTTCAGGGATCATGCAATGAGCTCAGTGCTGTCCGAACGAATCGAGGCAATCTATCGGCAAGTGATCGCGCGCAATCCGGGTGAAGACGAGTTCCACCAGGCGGTGAAGGAGGTGCTCGAGTCGCTCGGTCCGGTGCTCGTCAAGTACCCGGAATTCTCCGAGCAGAAGATCATCGAGCGTATCTGCGAGCCCGAACGCCAGATCATCTTCCGCGTGCCATGGCAGGACGATCATGGCGAAGTGCACATCAACCGCGGCTTTCGCGTGCAGTTCAACAGCGCGATCGGTCCGTACAAGGGCGGCTTGCGCTTTCACCCGTCCGTTTACCTGGGCATCATCAAGTTCCTGGGGTTCGAGCAGTTGTTCAAGAACGCCCTGACCGGCATGCCGATCGGCGGCGGCAAGGGCGGCTCTGACTTCGATCCCAAGGGAAAGACCGATGGCGAGGTCATGCGCTTCTGCCAGAGCTTCATGACGGAGCTGCAGCGCCACCTGGGCGAATACGTCGACGTGCCCGCGGGCGACATCGGCGTGGGCGGGCGCGAGATCGGCTATCTGTTCGGCCAGTACAAGCGGCTCACGAACCGCTACGAGTCGGGCGTGCTGACCGGCAAGGGCATCGGCTGGGGCGGCTCGCTCGTGCGCAAGGAAGCGACCGGTTACGGCGCGGTCTATTTCGTGCGCGAGATGCTGAAGGCGCGCAAGAACGGGCTGGAAGGCAAGACCTGTGTCGTGTCCGGCGCGGGCAATGTCGCCATCTACACCATGGAGAAGCTCCAGCAGCTCGGAGCGAAGGTCGTCGCCTGCTCCGATTCCCAGGGGATCGTGATCCACGAGCGCGGCATCGATCTCGACCTGGTCAAGCAGTTGAAGGAGGTCGAGCGCCGGCGCATATCGGACTATGCCGTCCGGCACAAGGATGCGCGCTATATCGCGGGCGGCAACATCTGGGAGATTCCCTGCCACGTGGCGATGCCTTCGGCGACGCAGAACGAGCTTAACGGCCGCGATGCCAAGATGCTGGTCAGAAACGGGTGTATCGCCGTGGGCGAGGGAGCGAACATGCCGACCACGCCCGAAGGCGTGCGCGTGTTCCTCGACGCCAACATCGCGTTCGGCCCCGGCAAGGCGGCCAATGCGGGCGGAGTTGCGACCTCGGCGCTGGAGATGCAACAGAACGCGAGCCGCGATTCGTGGACCTTCGACTACACCGAAAAGAAGCTCGACGAGATCATGACCCGCATCCATGCCGACACCCACGCCACGGCGGAGGAATTCGGCGCGCCGGGAAATTACGTGGTCGGCGCGAATATCGCGGGCTTCATCAAGGTCGCGAACGCCATGGTGGCGCTCGGGCTCATCTGAGTCCGGGCTTCGATCGACGCGGCTGGGGCGCTGGCGCACCGCACGCAGGGTAGCTTCCCGGACCGGCCGCGATACGGCCTGGTCGGCCGGCGCCCGGTCACCGGGTTGGGCTCATGCCGCGCGGCGCGCCTCGCTTCGTGCCGCGCGTGCCTTCCCCGGCAATCCGGTCGCTTCCAGGTCCGCGCGCAGTTGCTGTTCGGCTGCGGTGCTCATGAGCGTGCATGGCGTGCGCACGCCGCCGCCTTTCATTCCGAGCATCTCCATCCAGATCTTCTGCTCGTGCGAGGGAATGCGGCTGTTGCCGCCGCCGTAGCCCGTGATCCACTTGGCATGAACCGCGCGCACGGAATTAAGCTCGCGCGCGATCGCCACCGCCCGGTTGAAGTCGCCGCTCCAAGCGGCCTGCGTATAGTCGTGCACCGGCAGATAGCCCGGCACCTGGTACAGGTGCGGGCAGAAGTTGAGCAACCAGCGGTCGCCGAACACCGACAGGTTGTGCAGCCACGGGGTTTCGTCGGCCACGCTGACGACCAACTCCGCGCCGACCAGCTCGCGCAACCGGATGGTCGCCGCCGGCTGCGGCCCGGCTTGCTTGAAACCGCAGATGTTGGGCAACCCCGCCAGCCGCTGCGCCAGCGCCGCGGAGATGGGATAGTAGTGCGCCGGAATATTGAATAGCACGATGCCGATGTTCACCCGCTCGCAGATGAAGCGGTAGAACTCGTACACTGCCTCATCGCTGCGCGCGGCCTGGTAAGGCGTGAGCACGATCGCGAAATCGATCCCGATCGACTCGGCGTGCCGGCAGAGCTGCACGACTTCATACGGATTCTGGTGATGGCAGCCCGCGATCAGCGGCACGCGACCCTTGTTCACTTCGACATTGATCTCGTGCGCCCGCATGCGCTCCTCGTTGGTGAGCGCCCAGAATTCGGCGACGTTGCCCGAGCAATAGTGCCCGGCGACGTGCAGCTCGCTGATGCAGTGCTCGAGGTTGAAGGCGATCGCGGCTTCATCGAGCCGATCGTCGGCGGTGAAGTTGTACGGCAGCGCGGTCCATACGCCCTGGAGCAGGCCGCGCGCGTAGTCCTTGGCTTCGTGCCTGCGATACTTCATCGTCGTGCCTCCGCGAAGGTGGGCCCGGCGTTGCCTGCGAGCCGGCCGAGCCGGGACAGCATAGCAGAAGGTTTCGCATGTCACGCGGCGCCGGGGGCCTCAGGGCAGTACCGCGATGGCATTGATCTCGATCAGCATGTCGGGGTGGGTGAAGGCGCAGACGGCGACCATGGTCGATGCCGGCGGGTTGGGGCCGAAGAGCTCGCGCCGCACCTCGTGTATGCGGGCGAAGCCAGTCATTTCCTTGATGTACACGTCCACGCGCACGATATCCGCGAGGTCGCCGCCGGCGGCACGCATGGCCACTCGCAGGTTCTCGCACACCTGCCGGGCCTGCGCGCCGACATCGCCGCGGCCTACGATCTCGCCGCTCTCGTTTTTCGCGGTCAGCCCGGAGATGAACACCAGCTTTCCAGGGCGTGCTACCGTGACCGTGGTCCAGTGGCCGGTCGGTTTCGACAGGCCCGGCGGGAAGATGTTTTCGCGTTCAACCGCTGTTGCCATGTGCTTTCTCCCATGCGCATCGTGCTCGCAGGCCGAATCGCCCGGCCGCTGCCGTGATACCTGCGGCTCGAATGACGCTAAGCTAACACGAGCACGCGCGCTTTCCCATCTCGACGCATCGGCGCAGGCAGTCAGCCTGCGCCTGGCGACGGCACGCCGTTGCACCGCCCAAACGGGGCGCGATTTCTGCTCGGAGTCGACGGGGCCAGGCTCGCGCTCGGCCCCGTTTTCACTCTAGAGCGCCTTCAACCGGGCGAGCAGGTCGCTGCTCTCCGGAATGGTGCCGGGCGCGTAGGCATGCGAATGCCTGATGATGCCTTGCGCATCGACCAGGAACACCGAGCGCGCATCCATGCCGCGTTCGTCATTGAACACACCATAGGCTTTGCCGATCGCGCCATGCGGCCAGTAATCGGACAGAAGGGGGAAGGGCAGGCCGCCGAGGTGCTCTGCCCAGGCCTTGAGGCTCGGCACCGGGTCGGCACTGATCTGCAGAATCTCTACGCCAAGCTGCTTGAATTCGTCGTAGTTCGCACGGAACCCGAGGACTTGGTTCTTTCACCCGCCCGTGAACGCAAAGGGCAAGAACGTGACGACGGTCTTACTGCCTTTGAAGCTCGCCAGGGCGTACGGTTTATCCAGATGCGAAGCAAGCGCGAACTCGGGCGCTTGCGTTCCGGGTTGCAATGCAGGCATGCGGTCTCCTCGATTGTGGCGGGCGACAGGGCCCATGATAGTGTCCTAAGTCCGAAGGGCGCGGCGATTGCAGGCGTGGCCAAGCAGCGGCGAACCTCGGACTCAGGGCATTAGGGTACGTCATCCGGCGCGCGCGCGATACAATGTCCGCGCCGAAACAGGCCAGCTCGCAAACGCGGTTCCCGTCGTTACGGCGCATCCGCGCAACATTTTCGCAGCGCCGACGCGGCGAGCTCGACCCGGCGACGCGATCCTTACGAGACGACATGAGCGAGCCGATCACCGTGATGGCCACCGCGGCCGTGCACGAAGCATTCAAGGACTTGCTGCCGGCATTCGAGTCGAGCACGGGTCTGCGCGTCGCGCCGCTGTGGATGCCGACCGTCGACATGATCGCGCGCCTGCGCAGCGGTGCGGTCGTCGATGTCGTGCTGCTCTCCGGCGCCGCGATCGACGACTTGACGGCGAGCGGCGTGATCGCGCTCCCCAGCCGCGCCGACATCGTTCGATCGAGCGTCGGCATGGCGGTACGTGCCGGGGCGCCCAAGCCCGATATCGGCTCGACGGAGGCGTTCACGCGCAGCGTGCTGGCGGCGACATCGATCGCGTATTCGACCGGTCCGAGCGGCGTCTATATCGCCGCGCTGTTCGAGCGGCTCGGCGTCGCGTCGCAGCTGCGCGATCGGGTGCGGCAAGTCAAAGGCATACCCGTAGGCAGCCTGGTGGCGCGCGGAGAGGCGCAGATCGGTTTCCAGCAAGTGAGCGAGCTCCTGCCGGTGGCGGGCATCGAGCTGCTCGGTCCCCTGCCTGCCGCGATCGAATGCGTGACCGTGTTCGCCGCCGGCGTTCATGTCGAGTCGCGCCAGGTCGAGCCGGCGCGGCGCTTGATCAGCTTCCTGCGCTCGCCCGAAGCCGCTGCCGTCTTCCTGCGCACCGGGCTCGATCCCGTGCGCGCTGGCGGCTAGGGCTTCGCGGATCGCGCGCCGATGTGATCCCTGCCGTTACAATCGGCGTCCTAACCGATTAGCGCGAGGTGTAGCGATGAAAGCAGCGTACTTCATGCAGCACGGCGGTCCCGAGGTGATGCGCTACGGCGATGTCCCCGATCCCGTCGCGGGCGCGGGCGAGGTCCTGGTGGACATTCACGCCGCCAGTGTCAACGGCGCGGATTGGAAAGTGCGCGCCGGCAGCTATCGCAAGCTGCCGTGCTTTCCCTATGTTCCGGGTCGCGACTTCTCGGGCGTGATCGGCTCGGTCGGCGCCGGGGTCGAGGACTTCAAACCCGGCGATCCGGTGTTCGGCGTGTGCGAGGTGACGCAGGAGGGCGCGTATGCCGAAAAGATCGCCATCAAGTCCGAGCTGGTGGCGCGCAAGCCGCAAGGCCTGTCGCACGAGGCGTGCGCCGCGGTCGCGTTGATCGGTTTGACCGCGCTGGTGTCGATCGAGGATACGCTCGCACTGAAGCCGGGCGAGACCATCCTGATCCAGGGCGGCGCGGGCGGCGTGGCCGGTTTCGCCATCCAGGTCGCCAAGCACATCGGTGCGCGCGTCGTCACGACCACCAGCGCCGCCAATGTCGACTACGTGCGCGCCCTGGGCGCCGATCAGGTGATCGACTACAACGCGCAGGACTTCACCCGCATCGTCTCGGGCTGCGACGCCGTGTTCGAGACGGTGGGCGGCGAAGTGGCGCAGCGCTCTTTCGCCGTGCTGCGCCCGGGCGGGCGGGCGGCGTTCATCGCCTCGGGGAACGCGGTGCCCGTTTCGCCGCGTGCCGACGTAACGGCGCTACGGCCCAACGTCGCGCGCGACCGGCCGCATCTGGAGCGCATCGCGTACCTGGTCGAACGTGGCGCGGTGCGCGTGCCCGAAATGAAGCTCTATCCTCTATCCCAAGCGGCCGCCGCGCATGCGCTGAGCCAAGGCCGCCACCTGCGCGGCAAGCTGGTGTTCCAAGTGCGCTAGGGCGCGGCCCAGCGGCACGCGCAATCCGTCAAGCGGCGACCGGGACTAGACGAGGCGGGCGCGGGCCCGAGCGAGCATAGGCGCACGTCAGGCGCCGAGGAGACAGCGTGACAGTCAGTCGCATGGATAACGTCGGCATCGTGGTGGACGACATCGATTCCACCATTGAGTTCTTCACCGAACTTGGCCTTAGGCTGGAAGGGCGAACGCTGGTCGAAGGAGAATGGGCTGGGCGCATCACCGGACTTGGTACGCAACGCGTCGAGATCGCCATGATGGTTACTCCCGACAGTCATAGCCGGCTCGAGATTTCACGATTTCTAGAGCCACCTGTCGTTGCTGATCATCGGAACGCCCCAGTAAACGCTCTTGGTTACCTGCGCATCATGTTCGCTGTGGAGAACCTTGACGATACGCTTGCCCGGCTCGGCAAGCGCGGCGCACAGCTCGTCGGCGAAGTGGTCCAGTATGAAGACATGTATCGGCTCTGCTACATCCGGGGACCCGAGGGAATTCTCATTGGGCTTGCCCAACAGCTCGGGCAGCAGAGTTCCCGAGCGAACCCCGTAGGACGGTGAGCTGTGAGAGTCTATTGCATTGGCGTCTGACATCCGGTTGCAGCGCACGGTCCGCTACGCGGCCCATCGCTGAACCGGAACGGTATGCATGGGCTGCGCGCTTGCATCGGCCCGCTCGGCACGCCGCCCTCGGGATTCCACGGCGCGCGGCCGCGCGTCATTTGACGCGCCGAGGCGGCGCTGCTGTCTTGACCGGGGGCCAGATGCGTGCCGCTACGGCCGGTGAGCCGGGCGCATGTACCAGCTTCGAGACCACCGCGTGGGTCCACGCCGCGTTTCTCTTGTCTTTGGCTTCGTGCGCGCGAAAGTGCCGGCTGCGTTCCTCCAGGGAGGTGAACTCGTAGAGCACGCCATGCTTGGCCCAGCCGGAGACCGACACCATCTTGCGAATAGCGACTCCACCCGGCAGCGCGCCAAAGCCCGGCAAACGCAATTGCGCATACCACGACAGTAGCTCGTCCTCGTCCTGGTAGCGGCCGGCGTTGAAATTGCCGAGCTGAATACCCGGCGCCAGCGTGTACCTGCCTTCGCGGCGGCGCGCGTCGGCGCCGGGGGCACGCGCCTCCTCGGTGAAGAGATTCACGCGTTCACCCACGCGCAACGCCAGCATGTCGCGCTCGCGCGCGCCGGGCTTGGCCCGAAACGGCGTGAGGCCGGCGAATACGTGCGCGTCCGCGCCGGCAACGATGAATATGTAGCCCGTGCCGCCGGGCAGAGCCTCATCGGTATGTCGCAAGTGGGCGAGCGGCTTTTCGTTCTCATCCACGCGGTAGTGGGCGGCGCTGAGGATGCCGGGCAGCCCCAGCAGCTTGGGGATGTGCTTGCCGTGCAGCCATGCGAGATAGCGGTCGCGGTCCTTTTCGGCCAGATCGTACCAGCTGATCCAGAGTGCTCGATCCAAGATCTCCTCCTTGAGCGATGACAGCGGGTTATTCACGCTAGCTTAACACCGGCGCGAGAGGCCGACTCCGGGATCGGCGGGCGCCGAGAGGGCGCGCCCCTCGCGCGCGTATGGGCGCGCGATCGATCCGATCATGGCGGCGGTGTAACATCGCCCCAAAGCATCGCCGTGCACGACACGAGCTTCGGAGGAGAAGCGCCCATGTACGCTCGCTATTCGATCCTGGCCATGGTCGCGGCGGCCGGCGCGTTGGCCGTGCCGGCGCTCGCGCAGCATTGGCCGGCACGTCCGATCCGAATCATCGTGCCCTTTGCCCCGGGAGGCGGCGTCGATACGGTGACGCGATTACTGGCGCAGAAGATGGGCGACGCGCTGGGCGCGCAGATCGTCACCGAGAATCGCGCCGGGGGCGGTGGCATGATCGGCGCGGAGCTGGTGGCCAAGGCCGCGCCGGATGGCTACACCTTGCTCACCTCGGCGCCCGAGTTCTCGGTCAATCCGGCCTTGCGCGCCAAGCTGCCGTACGATCCGCTCGCCGATTTCGCCTTCGTCTCGCAGCTCACCTCGGGTCAGTTCCTGCTCGCGCGCCATCCCTCGGTGCCCGCGGCCAGCGTGCAGGCGTTGATCGCGCTGGCGAAGGCGCGACCCGATCGCCTCACCTACGGCTCCTCGGGCGCGGGCGGCATCAACCACCTTGCCGGTGAGCTGTTCCGTTCCATGGCCGGCATGCAATGGGTGCACGTGCCGTTCAAGGGCGCGGGGCCGGCCACGGTCGCGCTGATGGGGGGCGAAGTCGATTACATCTTCTCCAGCACCACCGCGCTGCTCGGGCCGGTCCAGGCAGGGCGCATACGCGCCGTCGCGGTGACGGGCAGCAAGCGGTTTCAATCGCTGCCCGACGTACCGACCATCGCCGAGGCAGGCCTGCCGGGCTACGAGGTGAGCGGTTGGTACGGCTTCTACGCGCCTGCCAGGACCCCGGCCGAGATCATCCGGCGCTTGCAAGCCGAAGCAGCCCGTGCCTTGAGCCTCACCGACGTCAAGGACAAGCTCGCCGTGGCGGGGAACGAGCCGATCGGCAGCAGTCCCGAAGCCTTCGCCGCTTTCGTGCGCACCGAGATCGCGAAGTGGACCAAGGTGGTGAAGGAAACGGGCATGCGCATCGATTGACGCCTGCCCGTTGCCTTCACGCCGCGTCGGCGGCCAGCACTTCCTTGCGCTTGTTGACGACCGCCGGTATGACCATCACGCACAGCAGCAGCGCGGTCGCGATCAGGAATCCGGCGCTGATCGGGCGCGTGGCGAACACCGTCGGATCGCCGCGCGAGATCAATAGCGCACGGCGCAGATTCTCTTCCATCAGCGGGCCGAGCACGAAAGCGAGGATGAGCGGAGCGGGCTCGCACTTCAGCTTCACGAACACGTAGCCGAGGAAGCCGAACAGCACCATCATGTAGAGATCGAGCGACGCGTTGTTCAAGCTGTAGACGCCGATCGCCATGAACATCATGATGGCGGGGAACAACAACCGGTACGGCACCGTGAGCAGCTTCACCCACAGGCCGACCAGCGGCAGATTCAGAATCACCAGCATGGCGTTGCCGATCCACATGCTGGCGATGAGCCCCCAGAAGAGATCGGGACGCTGGGTCATCACCTGCGGTCCGGGCGCGATGCCCTGGATCGTCAATGCCCCCAGCATAAGCGCCATGGTGGCGCTGCCGGGGATACCCAGCGTGAGCGTCGGGATGAATGCGCACTGTGCGGCGGCATTGTTCGCCGATTCCGGACCCGCGACACCCTCGATCGCGCCCTTGCCGAAGCGCGACGGATCCTTCGCCAGCTTCTTCTCCAGCGCATAGGCGGAGAAGGCCGCGATGGTGGGACCGGCGCCGGGCAGCGCGCCGAAGAACGAGCCGATCGCCGTGCCGCGGACGACGGGTTTCCAGGCGAGCCTCAGGTCGTTCTTGGTCGGATAGAGGTGTTTGATCTTCTGGAACAGCAGGTCGCGCGCGCCGCCGCCCTGCTCCAGGTTGGAGACGATTTCGGCGAAGCCGAACAAGCCCATGGCGATTACCGTGAAGCTGATGCCATCGGTCAAACCCGCGATGCCGAACGAGAAGCGCGCCATGCCGGAGTTGACATCGGTGCCGACGATACCGAGGATGAGCCCCAGGAGAATCATCGCCAGCGCCTTGACGAGCGAGCCGTAAGCCAGCACGGCCGAGGCCACCAGGCCCATCACCATGAGCGAAAAGTATTCGGCGGCGCCGAACTGGAGCGCGACTTCGGCCAGCGGCGGGCCGAAACGCGCGATCAGGATCGTGCCGACGGTGCCCGCGATGAACGAGCCGATCGCCGCGATCGCCAGGGCGGGGCCCGCGCGTCCCTGCTTGGCCATTTCGTGGCCATCGATACAGGTCACCACCGAGGCCGATTCGCCGGGCAGCTTGACCAGGATGGCGGTGGTCGAGCCGCCGTACTGGCAGCCGTAATAGATGCCGGAGAGCATGATCAAGGCGGGCACCGCCGGCAGGTTGAACGTGATCGGCAGCAACATCGCGATGGTGGCGAGCGGCCCGATCCCGGGCAGCACGCCGATCAGCGTACCGAGGAATACGCCGATGAAGCAGTACATCAGGTTCTGCAGGCTCAGCGCGACCGAAAAGCCGTGGTACAGGTTGGGAAACAGGTGAATGAGCTCTTCCATGATCAATACCACCAGAACAACTGATACGGCAGGCCGATGCCGTAGATGAACACCCCGACGGCGCCCGCGACGAGCACGACCGTGAGCAGGATGACTTCGGGCAGTTTGAACTCGCGTCCGGCCAGGGTGCTCAGCACGATCAGGATGAGCAGCGAGGGAATGAAGCCGAACGAATCCATCGCGAACCCGAACAGGATTATGCCCACGCCCAGCACGACCAGCGGACGAAACGCCCACTTGCCGATACGCTCGCGTTCTCCGAACAATCCCTTGGCGGCGATGATCACGCCGAACAGCGTCATGAGGATGCCGAGATAGTGCGGGAAGTAACCCGGACCCATGCGCATCGCGCTGCCCATCGGGTAGTCACGGGAGAAGAACACCGCCGCGACGCCGAATGTGATGAACATGACTCCCGCCCAGAAGTCAGCGTTATCCCAAAGCTTGCCGAGCTTCATTCACCTCCTCCTTACAAGACGTTGCTTGCATCGACGGTGATTCACCGCCCCGCGGCAGATTAACGCTTCGCTGCTCGGCGCACATCGCCGTGATGCCGTACGGTCGGCTGCGTGCGACGAACATTTCTACGGTGAGCGCGCACGCGCACGTTCCATGCCTCGACGCCTCGAACCGCGCGGCAAGGCACAGGGGTTGCGAACGTGAGCGTCGTCATGAGATCAACGACGCTACGCAAGCGCTGTGTGCCGGCCGCGACGCTGGAGCTGGGTCGCCGGCTCATGTTGCGCTGTGCGGGTGGATATCTTCTCGCGAGCATCGTTGCGGCGGCGGTCGGGTTCGCCGGCATGGGACGGCTCTCGCTGTCCGCGCTGGTGTTCGCATTGCTGCTATCGGCGTTGATGCTCGCCGCGGGCCTGCTGTGCAGCGCGCTCGGCGCGCTTGAGTTTTCCGAGTCGAATGCACACGCGCCCGCGCGCAAGCGCGCTAGGGGCTAAGAACCGATCGGCCACGCTCGAGCGTGCGCCACTGTCCGACGCCAGCGCGTGGGTCTGCTCATGGCATCGAATTTGCTGCATAGCGCGATCCGTCGATGCTTAGAGAAGTGAATGAAACTGCACGAAGCTAGCCTGTCCCCGCGCCGGCTGTTGCGCTGGATGCTCGCCAAGGGCGGATGGTGGTCCGCGCGCCTCGCCGGATCGCTCGTCCTCGCCGGTGCTGTCACCTGGGTCGTGCAAGGCGCATGGATCGGCACCGGGTTTTTCGCCAAACAGCTTTGCTCCGCAGTGTTCGTTTCCGGGCGCACGGCACAGGGCGTGGTCGATTCCGATCTGCGTCTGTATACGCCGCCGCTGCTGTATCGATATATCGACTGGAGCGTCGATCGCGCGGCGGGCCGCGTGCATGCGACGTGGCTGCACGGCATCGGCCGCGAGGCACGCTATCGGCCAACGCAGGGTTGCACGCTGGTTTACGCAAGCGAGCACGCAATGGCCGAAACCATCGTGTTGGCGAGTAATGCCGAGCGCGCGGGCATCGAGCCCGCGCCGGCCCGCTTGCAACGCACAGCGGCCCCCTCCGTTCGATCAGCGCGCGAGACAGGGACACTGCCGAGGGCTCGAGGCGGCGAACTGCAGGCATTGGTCGATGCAGCGTTCGATGAGCCCGACGCTGATCGGCTTCGCGGCACGCGCGCCGTCGTCGTGATCCACGACGGGCGCATCGTCGCCGAGCGCTACGCGCAAGGTTTCGATCGCGAGACGCGCTTTCCCGGCTGGTCGCTCAGCAAGAGCGTGTTGAACGCGATGATCGGCGCGCTCGCGCAACGCGGTGCGCTGGACGTGAACGACCCGGTGCCACTCGTGGCTTGGCGTGGCGATGACCGCAGCCGGCTCACATTCGATCACTTGTTGCGAATGTCGAGCGGCCTGAAGTTCGACGAGAACTACGACAGTCCGTTCAGCGATGTCACGCGCATGCTCTATGGCGTAGCCGATGCCGGCGCCTACGCAGGCTCGCGGCCGCTGGTGGCGGCGCCCGGAACGGTCTGGTCGTATGCCAGCGGCTCGACCAGCGTCCTGGCGCATGCATTATCGGCGTACGCCCGGCCCGGTCTCGCCTACGCCGAAATGCCGCGGCGGCTCGTGTTCGGGCCGCTGGGCATGACCTCGGCCCTCATGGAAAGCGATCCGAGCGGCAATCTCGAAGCAAGCGCATCGGTGTATGCATCGGCGCGTGACTGGGCGCGTTTCGGTTGGCTATACGCCAACGACGGCGTCTGCGACGGCGTGCGCGTCCTGCCGGCAGGATGGATCGACTACAGCACCACGCCGAGCCGCGCGGACCCGAGCGGACGCTATGGCGCGCACTTCTGGATCTACACTGAGGCCGATCGTATGCGAGCACGCGAGAGCACGGGAGCCGCTCTACCGCGGGACGCCTTCTATGCGCAAGGTTTCGGCGGCCAGCGCATCACTATCGCGCCGTCGCTCCGAGCAGTGGTAGTGCGCTTGGGCAGCAGCGCGGGCGAGCAAGGCTTCGACAATACCGAGTTCGCCGCGCGGATCCTCGAGGTGTTGAGCACGCCCGAGCGCACGCGGCACGCAACCGCTTTGCCGGGACGGCGCAAGAGCTGAAGCCGCTGGGCGAACGTGCGCAAGAAACCGCAGATGCCTGTCTGCGCCTTCGGCCGTAAGCCCCAGATCTCTCCAGGCATTGGCGAGGTGCTTGATGAAGTCGATGGATCGGCGAGCGCGGTCAGATAGACGCATGCGGGCTTCCGGCCCGCCGCCAGCAGCTCGAGTGCAGCCGCCAACGGCAGGGACGGCTTGAACGTCACAGCGGAGTGCGACCGCGGAGGAAGAACACCAGGGCCAGGATCAATCCGACGACGAACAGTATCCACGCGATGCTGGAAGCGGTGCCGGCGACTCCAGTGAAACCGAGCAAGCCCGCGACGATCGCGACTACCAGAAAAACCAATGCCCACTGCAACATGACGATCTCCTCTAAAAGTGGCAAAGTGCGTAGCTGGTATCGCAACTGCTGTGCCTTCGCTACTGCACCGGCGCTTGCGCCTCGCCGCCCTGGCGATGCAGCCAGCGGGCGACCGCGGTGCTCGCCGCCACAACGGCGCACATTGCGCCGGCGACCCACCACCAATTGACGCGCGCCGGATCATGCAGCGCCGATTCGAGGGCATCGCCGAGCACCGTGGCGGTGAGCGCCCCCGGCAGCATGCCGAAGAACGTGCCGACGCTGAGCTGCCAGAGCCGCAGATGGATGGCACCGGCCACCATGCTCTCCACGATGAAGGGCGCGAGCGGCACGAGGCGCACGGCGGTCACGGCCAGGACGCCGCGGCGTTGCAGCGCTTGCGAGAGTCGATTCAGGCGCCGGCCAGCGATCCTTCGCACGGTATCGCGACCGAACGAGCGCCCGGCGTAGAAGCCGGCGGCGGATGCGATCAGGACACCCGTCATGGCATAGACGAAGCCCTCCCAGGGGCCGAAGGAGACCACCGCAGCCAGCGTGATGAGCGGGCGGGGAAACATGACGACGCTCGCCGGCGTGTAGGCCAGGACGACGACCAATGGCGCCCACCAATGCGCGGAGAACGATTCGGTCCAAGCGATCACATTCTCCGCCGTGAACACCACCGCCAGCGGGGTGAAGCGCCACAGCGCCGTGAGCCCGGCGACGATTGCGACCGCGGCCGTGAGCTTGACCCAAGGAAAGCGCGCTTGCTTGGGTGCCTGCGCGCTGTCGGCCTCCGTGGTGAGCTGGGTCACGAGCTGCTCCATGGAGACCGGCTTCTCCATGTCGGCGAGCGCGGCGGCGCTCAAGATGGCCTCGGAGCTCGGCTCGATTTGCAGCTCCGCCAGGGTGCGCTGCGTGCGTCCCAACCGGTCGATGGCCGCACGCATGCTGCCGTGCGTTCGGATCGCGCGCTCGACCTCCGCCGGCTCGGCGCCAAGGTGCTCTGCCAATAGCCGATCGCGAAAGGCGCGGATCCTGTCCTGAACGCGGGCGAGGCCATCGGCCTGGATGACCAGGTCGCATTCGGTATCCACTCCCATCGAGCGGTTGCTCAGGTTGGCGGAGCCGACGCGAAGCCATTCGTCGTCGACGATCATGAGCTTCGAATGGGTATCGATGCAGGTCTTCTCCGCCAGTCCGGCGAGGTGCGGATAGCAGGCGAAGAAGCGGCCGTGCGCGTCCGCCTTGCGCAAGTCCTCCACGTGCTTCGCCCGCAAGCGCTGCATCGTGACTTCCTCGAGCCAGCCATGGCTGAGCAGGCGCGTGACCAACACGATCTGCGGCGGGTCCGGCTCGCCCAGGCGCGCTGCCAGCGCTTGCGCGATCTTGTGCGAGGTGAAGTACTGGTTCTCGATATAGATGTAGCGGCGCGCGCGCGCGATCATGTCGAGATACAACTGCTCGATGTGCCGCACCGGCGCGTCTGCGTTGTTGTCGGGTGCGGTGCAGGCAATGGCGAAATGCACGTCGGTAATGTCGGCGCAGAGGGAGCTCGGCCACGGATCGTGCCGTGTCTCGACTGGGTCGAGCCGCTCGTGGGTCGCCTTGAGCCAACGCGCGCGCACGACGTCGCCGAGCGCGCGGGCGGCTTCGCCGTCGATTGCGGCCATCACGTCGTGCATCGGCGGATAAGCCTTGCCTTCGAACGTGCGGCCGGGGTCGTCGGGCCGGTGCGACGGGGTGTCCCAGCGCTTGCTCGTGAGATCGAGACCGCCGACGAAGGCAATGCGGTCGTCGATGACCACGATCTTCTGATGATGCGATCCGGCCAGAGGATGCGTGTCGTCGAAGCGGAAGTGTACTCGCCGATGCGGTTTCCAGCTCAGGCCGTAGATGGGCGAGAGCTCGCGATCGACGCCGAAGATGACGGGGTAATCCCACTCGAGCACGCGTACATGCAGCCGCCGCCGCGCCTGCGCCAGCTCGTTGAGGAAATCGCCCAGCCGGATCGCGGGTCCGGACCGGGAATCGAAGGCGAGCGCGGTGCGGCTGTCAAAATCCCAGCCGACGATCAGGATCGAATAGCGCGCCTTGCGGGCCGCGCGCATGAAGGCATCGTAGTAGGCGGCGCCGTCGACGAGCAACGCGACGCGGCCGGCATGGCCGGCGGCGGTGCAGTTGAAGCCGGGACGAAACAGATTGCCGAGGCGCGGGGCCGTGTCAGCGCCGCGCGGCTCGGGGTAGTGCTCAGGGCGCGGCGGCGCGCTCGATGCGCCAGGTCGGCGCAACAAGCGTGCCGCCTGATGCTTGACGTTGCCGAGGAAGGAGAATTCGCCGCGCGACGGTTTTTCCATGAGCTTAGAAATCTTTACCGTGAATCAGGAGCGTGCGAGCACGGTCGCGATGGGATTGAGCACGGGAACGCGCTCGGCGCAGATGCGTAGCGCCACCAGCAGCGGGACGGCGAGCACCAGTCCGCCAATGCCCCACATCCAGGCCCAGAACAGCACCCAGATGAAGATGACGACGGGATTGATCGAAAGCCGGCGTCCGAGCAGAAAAGGCAGGACGATCTGATCCTCGATGAAGTTGAGCACGAGGAACGCCGCCGGCGGTGCCACGATGGCGAGCGGTGAATCGAATGTCAGCAGCGCCACCGCGCTGAGCAAGACCGTGGCCACCCCCGGGCCGATATAGGGCAGGAAGTTGAGCAGGGCGACGGCGACGCCCCAGACCGCGGGGGTTGGCATGTCGAGCGCCCACATCGCGGCAGCGGTGGCCGCGCCCAATCCGATATTGACCAGCGTGATGGTCGCGAAATAGTGCCCGACCTCGGTTTGGATGGTACGCAGAATGCCGACCACGCGCAGCTTGTCCTCACGGTTCGGCGCGACCAGAACGAGCTTGCGCACCAGCAGGTCGCCGGAAGCGAGCAGGAAGTACAGCAGCATCACCGTGCTCAGCACCGTGACCGCCGTGTCCACTGTGAAGGTGAGCATCGCGGTCGCCGGCCGCCGTTCGACCACGACCTCGCGCGGCTTGGGCTGCTTGTCGTTCTTGGCGATCTCGGTGACTTTCTCGGTCGCTTCCCGCACCGCCTCGACCGGACGCATCAACAATGAAACCTTGCTCTCGAGACGGCGCAGCTCCTCCGGCGCGGCATCGACCCAGCGCTGGATCGGTGCGGCGAGGTTGAGGCTGAGCACGCTCAACAACGCGAGCACCAGCACCATCACGATGCCGGCGCTTATCGGTTGCGGCAGTTTCAGACTATTGAGCGCGGCCACTGCTGGCGACAACAGCAGTGCTAGAGTTCCGGCCACCATGATCGGCAGCAGCAGCGACGAGGTCAGATACAGCGTGAAGCCCAGCGCGAGCAGCACCAAGGCCCAGAGCGCGCGCCGAATCGATGGCGAAGAGGCGTCCGGTTCGGCCGCGCCGGCTAGCGCGCGCTTCGGATCTTCAGACACGGTCGATGCATGTATTCGCGATTCCATCGCGGGCGGCCTCGAACAACGCTGCGGTAACGATGCGCCCATAGCGCGCGCAGACCCCACGCGGGGCGAGGACGCCGCGGTGGGGTGATCGAGCGCGCAGGCGCAACTGGCGTGCCGGGGGGCATGCATTCGCGCGGGCATCGGGGTTGCACCATGCAGCGTACGACTGACATACCCTCATAGCCCTAGTGAAAAGGAGTTGTACATGAACACACGTTCATTACTCATGGCCGCTGCCGTATCGCTCGCCCTCGCGGGCCTCGCCGGCTGCAACCGGGACGCCGATACGACCGTAAGTCGCGCACCCGATACCGTCACGACGCCGCCCGCAACGACGCCACCGCCCGCCGATACGACGGCCAGCACGGCTACGCCCGGAAGCGACGTCGATCGCTCCGCCGGCCAGACCGTCGACGATGCCAGCGTCACCGCGAAGGTCAAAGCGGCGCTGCTGGCAGAATCCGGCGTCGACGGCACCAAGATCAACGTCGATACCTTCAACGGTCGCGTGACGCTCAAGGGCGAAGTGCCCGACCGGGCGCAAATCGACAAGGCCGTGCAAGTGGCTCGCGGCATCGAAGGCGTGAAGGACGTCGACAATCGCCTGAGCACTTCCAGCTAAGGATGCGCCACCAGCGACACTGTCCGAGGCCGGGACAGTGTCGCACTTCGCCTGGCGTAAAGATCACGATTCCATTTGCGTGGGTGGCAGTGCACGCGGATCGAAGTCCTTCCATTCGCCGTCCTGCCAGACGCCTTCGGCGGCCACGATGTCTTCGGCGCCCGCGGTAATCAGCGCCTGGCGTGCCGCCGCTTCGTTGCCGTTGTCGACGTTGACGGCGATCCTCACGCCGCCTGGCTGTTCCACGGGGTGCTCGATGCTCGCATCGTCGGCATCCGCATGGCGCGCCTGCGACATGGCGCCCACGAGAGAGCCGACGTAAGCGCCAACGCCCAGCCCCGCTAACGCAGCCGCGAGCCCCGCCACGGGCAGTGCCACCGCGGCGGCGACGCCGGCAGCCAGGCCCGCAGTGCCGCCCATCGCAGCGCCCGCGGCAGCTCCCTTCGCGCTGTCTTGCGTGGCCGCATCGCGATACGCGTCGCCGCCGATCGGATAACGATGATGCTGGCCAGGTGGGGTGACGTAGAACGTGCCGTACTCGTGGCGGGCGAAGCCGACGTTCTGGATCGCGACCAGCGCGCGCCTCACTTCTTCGATATCGTCAAAGCGGCCGGTGATGAGCTTAGCCATGATGTGTCCGTCCATTGGTTTGGGTAGATTGGCCCACGGGGCGCAAGAGCGATGCCCGGCACGCCTGCCGCCGCGACGGCAAGCGGGCATGCGTGCTGCGGAAAACGGAAAACCGACCCCGGTCCGCCCCGGTCCGACCCCGGTCCGACCCCGATCCCGGTCCGACCCCGATCCGACCCCGACCCCGGTCTGCGACCTTGGTCCGAAAGCTCGACATGGATAAGCACGCATTGCTCTTGTTCCTGATTTGCATGGCGCTGGTCGCGTGCGAGCCGCGCGCGCCGCAGAAGCCGAAGACCGCACCGGCAGCGATCACGGCGCCGTTCGGTCTCGTGGCGCGCTGACGAGCGCCACTGCGACAAGGACGCCGTGCGATGGCGCGCGCGATCTGGAAGGGCGCGATTTCCTTCGGCCTGGTCAGCATACCGGTTGCCGTCCTGCCCGGTTCGAGCGACAACCAGCTCGACCTCGATCTGCTCGACCGGCGCGACTTCGCGCCGGTGGGCTACCAGCGCATCAACAAGCGCACCGGCGAGGCGGTGAAGCCCGCCGATATCGTCAAGGGCTACCAGTACGCGAAGGGACGTTACGTGGTCGTAAGCGACGAGGACTTTCGCCAGGCCAACGTCCGAGCGACCCAGACCATCGACATCCACGCTTTCGTCGCCGCCGCCGACGTGCCCGGGCATTACTTCGAGCGCCCGTATTACCTGGAGCCCGATCGCGGCGGCGCAAAAGGCTATGCGCTGTTGCGCGAGGCCCTGGCGCGTAGCGACAAAGTCGGCATCGGCAGCGTCGTACTGCATACCCGCCAGCACCTCGCGCTGCTGATTCCGATCGACGAGCTGCTGCTATTGAACACGCTGCGCTACGCGGCCGAGATTCGGCCGCACGCCAAGCTGAAGTTGCCCGAGCGTAATCTCAGGCGCCTGGGCGTTTCGGCCAAGGAAGTCGCCATGGCGCAGCGCCTGGTCGAGGAAATGACCGAGGACTGGGATCCGCGCCGCTATCGCGATACTTATCGCGATGATCTAGTCGAGCGTATCGAAGCGAAGGTGAAGGCCGGGAAAACGCGCGAGATCATGGCGCCGACGGAAACCGCGGCGGCGCGCAAGAGCGCGCAAGTGATCGACCTGATGGCACTGCTCAAGCGCAGCTTGAACGAGCGGGACAGGAACGTGTCGGGCAAGGCCAAGCCCACTCGCGCGCGCGCCCGGCCGGCGAAGCGCAGCCGCAAGCGCGCGTGACGGCGGCTATTGACCGGCGCTGCGCAGCGGGGAACAGCACGTGCGGCAACTTCCGCACAGTCGTCGTACGGCGACCCTTTAAACCATCGCAAGTGAAGGAGCAGTGACATGGCTCGACATGGACAACAGCAGCATACCGGCGCTCAGCGCGGACGCGACTTCAGCCGGCAACGTCCCTTCGACGAAGACCAAGGCGGCAAACAACGCTTCGACCACGACCACGATCGGTCCTTTGGCAGTGGCTCCGAGCGCTACACGCGATTGGATTACGACAATGAATCGTACCGTTCATACGGTGCTCACCGGCACGAGCATGAAGGCGATCACGACCTGCGCGACCACGGTCGCGGCCAGCACGAGCGGGAGTACCGCGGCTATCGCCACGGCGAAGGCTATGGCGGCTACGGTGAAGCGCCCGGCGAGGCCGGCGGCGGATTCGGCAGCGGACGTTCGTACAGCGCCGAACCGGGATGGGGCCCGGGCTATGGCCAAGAGCAAGGGCGCTTCGGCTCGCGCGGCTATGAAGGCGAAGGCAGCTATCAAAGCGGCTATTACGGTCCGAGGCACGGCGGGGGATTCGAACGCGGCAGCGAGGATTTCCACGGTGGATCATGGGGACGCGAGCGCTCTGGGCATTACGGCATGGGCGGCTACGGCGCGGACGCATCCGGCGCAGAGCGCAAGACCTGGCGTGCGCCCAAGGGCTATCAGCGCTCCGACGAGCGCCTCAAGGAAGACGTGTCCGAGCGCCTGATGAGCGCCGGTGCGCACATCGATCCGAGCGAGGTATCGGTCGAGGTGAAGGACGGCAAGGTCACGCTGGAAGGTACCGTGCCGCAGCGGCGCATGAAGCACGCCATCGAGGACCTGGTGGACGCCTGCCCGGGTGTGAAAGACATCGACAACCGCGTGCGCGTGGCTTCGAACGGCGATCAAGGGGGCGGCCACTTCGCGCATGAGAAGAGCATGAGCATAGGCTCCACGGGCAGCGGCGCCTCGAGTTCCGGCATGGGCTCGGGGCCGTCTCACGGCTCGGGTCAAGGCAAGTAAGGGTCTGCCTGGAACCGGCTGTAGCCGCACGGGGGCCGCTCCACCGAGCGGCCCGCGGAGCCTACCGGCTCACGGCTGCCGCCATGCCGGACACTGCGGGCACGTGGCGTGCAAAACAAGGGTGCCCTTTTTCGACAATCCACAGGAGACCATCATGCAAGGAACCATGAGCTCGAGCACTCCCATGACGGGAGCCGATGCGCGCGAAAGCGCGGCGCACATGAGCGACAAGGCGCACGCGGGCATCGACCGGATCAGCGCGTCGGCCCACAACACGGTCGATCGCATGGCGTCGGCAGCGACCTCGGCAGCGAGCCGCCTCGCAGACGGCAAGCTGGCGAGCACGGCGCAGGAGTGGAAGGAAACCGGTTGTGCGTATGTCCGTGAGCATCCCGTCGCCGCGGTCGGGATCGCCGCGGCGGTAGGCTTTCTGCTCAGCCGCTTGACCTCGTTCCGCTAATACGCCATGGACCAGGCGGTACGCAGCGAGCAGGCCGGTTCGCGCTTCGGACGGCTTGCCGGAAACATCGTGAGACAGTCCCGTGCGCTGTCCAGCGACTATCTTCTGCTCGCTGTGCTCGACGCACGTAGCGCCGCGATTCGTTTCGCGTGGCTGCTCGCAGGCGGCGTCGTGGCCGCCATTCTGTTGGTTACGGCCTGGCTCGCGCTGGTAGCCGGGGGCATCGTCTGGATCCTCGGCACCGGCGCGTCCTGGCTCACGGCCTTGAGCATCGCAGCGCTGCTCAATATCGTGGGTGCCGCGGCCTTGGGCTTCTGGATGCGCGGCACCTTCCAGGAGCCGCCGTTCGCCGCCACCTTGAGGCAACTGCGAGGCGACGAAGCGCCGGAGGAGGACCATTCATGATCACCAGGTACGACGAGGAGATCCACGAAGTCGAGGACCGGATCGCACGCGAGCGCGCCGCCCTGGTCGAGCAGGCCGAGGATCTGGGACATACCGCGGTCGATGCTGCCGTCTCTCCCAAGGGGCTGCTGGCGGCGGCCGCAGTTGGGTTTGTTCTCGGGGAAATGCTCAAACCGAGGCGGCCCGCTTCCGCTGCGGCCAGCTCGACGCGCAAGCTGGGATGGACTGGATTGCTGGGGAGCGCCGCCCTGGCGCTCCTCAAATCGCAGTATGGTTCGCCGCTCGCGCTCAGCCGTAGCGCCTGGAATTACGCTGCCGCGCAGCGCGCCCGCCGTTCCGCGATGGCCGCGTCCACGCCGGCGGACTATGCGCGTCCCCCCGCGCGTGCCCCGCGCGTGCTGGGCGAAGCGCGCCAGGACAGCGGCGTCACGCTCTGATGGCCCGCGCGGCGCAACCTCGGGCGCCGCTCGCGCTGGCGGTACTAGTTGAAGAGCTGGACGCGATCGCCCAGCGCTTTGCGCTCCTGTTGCAACTCACCGACGCCGGAGAACGCCGCGCGCAGTTGAGCGATCTTGGTACCGCGATCGATCGTTACGTGCGCCTGGAGCAGGACGTGTTCTACCCGGTCTTGCGGCGCGCGGGGTTCGAGGATAAGGCGGCATCTCAGCGTCACGAGGAGCTGCGCGAGCTGGCAAGGCGTGTCCGCGGAGCTTCCCTGGATGCATCCGGCGCGGCTCTCGTGCGCGAACTGCAGCGGGCATTCGACGCGCATCGCGCACGCCAGGAAAGTCATACCTTCGCCCAAGCGGCCGGCGTGCTGCGCGACGAGCTCGCGGCGCTGGCACTCGAGCTGGACGAAGTCCGCGGTCGGATGAGCGGCGCGTACGGCGTTTGAGCCCGCGCCGGCGTCATGCGTTACGTCGCGCTCGCAGCCGACTACGATGGCACGCTCGCCTCACAAGGGCGGGTGGCCAGCGAGACCGTCGATGCCTTGCGCGCATTCAGCGCGGCGGGCAGAAAGCTCATCCTGGTCACCGGCCGAGAGCTGGACGAGCTGCTCGACATTTTTCCGCAGATCGGTGTGTTCGATCGCGTCGTGGCCGAGAACGGCGCGCTGTTGTATTGCCCCCGCACCAAGGCCGAGAAGACGCTCGGCCAGGCGCCCCCGGCCGAATTCGTCGCGGAGCTGATCCGGCGCGGCGTAGCTCCGCTATCGGTAGGCCGTTCGATCGTCGCGACGGTGACACCCAACGAAACCGTCGTGCTCGACACCATCCGCGATTTCGGGCTGGAGCTCCAGGTCATCTTCAACAAGGGCGCGGTGATGGTGCTGCCCGCGGGCGTCAACAAGGCGAGCGGTCTGGCCGCGGCGCTGCGTGACCTGGCGCTGTCCGCGCGCAACGTCGCTGCGATCGGCGATGCCGAGAACGACCACGCATTGTTGCGCTCGGCCGAGTTCGGCATTGCCGTCGCGAATGCGCTGCCGCGACTGCAGCAGGATGCGGATCGAACCAGTGCCTTCGCCCACGGCGCCGCGGTGATGGAGGCGATGGCCGCGATCGTTCGCGACGACCTGCGCTCCTTCGAGCCGCCGCGCTCGCGGCGCATGCTGGTGCTGGGCCGCAAGCGCGACGGCGAAGCGCTCGCCATCGCGCCCGCGGGCTGCGACGTACTGGTCGCCGGACCCTCGGCCAGCGGCAAGTCGGTGTTCGTGAGCGGCGTGCTGGAACGCGCCGCCGCCGAGGGCTACCAGTATTGCGTGATCGACCCAGAGGGCGATTACGCGGGTCTGAACGGCGCGGTCGAGCTGGGCAACGCGCAGCGCGTGCCGTCTGCCGAGGAGTTGGCCATCGCGCTCTCGGAAGATCCCACGGCACGCCTGGTCGTCAACCTGGTCGGCTTGTCCCCGCAACAGCGCCCCAGCGCGTTCAAGGCCATGCTCGCTCGCCTGCACGAGCTGCGCGCGACCATCGGGCGACCGCATTGGCTCGTCATCGGTGAAGCCCACCAGCTCTTCCCGCGCGACGATCCCGACCCGCTGTTGCGGCCGCGCGAAGGCGGCAGCAGCACGATCTACGTCAGCGTGCATCCGGATCAGGTGGCCCCGGCGGTGCTCGCTTCAGTGGCGCTCGTGACGGCATTCGGGGCCGAGCCCCAGTCGACGCTCGCTGCGTATTGCGCGGCGAGCGGCATCGCGGCTGCCACGCCACGCGACGACACCAGGCTCGCACCGGCCGAGGCGCTCGCCTGGTTCACACGCTCGGGCTTGCCGCCGGTCGCGTATCGGATCGAGGCCGCAGCCGAACGCGCACCCCAGCCCGCGAAGCGTGCGCCGATCGAATTGCCGCCCGATCGCAGCTTCTATTTTCGCGGGCCGGACAAGCGGCTCAGGTTGCGCGCGCAGACGCTGCCCTTGTTCCTGCAGATCGGCGAAGGCGTCGACGAGGACACCTGGCTCTATCATCTGGCGCAGGGCGACTACTCGCGCTGGCTCGCCGCAGTGACCGGCGATCGCGCCTTGTCGAGCATGATCCGCCAGATCGAGCAGGAAGGCGGCACGGCCGCGCTCACCCGCAACCGCGTCAAGGCCGCGCTCGAATCCTTCATGACCCAGTAACGGTTCGTCTACGCGGCCTCGGATGCCGGCGCGTTGCGAGCCGCACGGCTTTGTGCCCGCACGGGCAGGCGAATGGTGAAGACCGCGCCGCGGTCCTGACCGTCGCTATGGGCGCTCACGCTGCCGCCGTGTTTCTCCACCAGGTAGCGCACCAGCGCCAGCCCGATGCCCAGACCGCTGTGCGAGCGCGTGCTCGCCGTGCCGTCGCCCTGGCGAAACGGCTGGAAAATGTGGGGCAGGACATCGGCCGGGATGCCGACACCGGAATCGCAGATGCGAATGATGGCGTCATCGCCTTCGCGGTTGAGCTCGACATCGATGCGCCCGCCCTGGGGCGTGAACTTGATCGCGTTGCCGAGGATGTTGCCGAGCACCTGTTGCACGCGATCGGGGTCGGCCGACACCTGGAGGCCCGGATGCGTGGCGAGCCCGAGCGCAAGCGCCTTGGCATTCGCCGCCGGGCGTACCGAGTCGACCGCCGTTTGCACCGCGGCGGATAGATCGACGTTCGACAACTCCAGCCGCAGGCTGCCTCTGAGCACGCGCGACATGTCGAGCAGGTCGTCGATGAGCTGCGTCTGCGCGCGGGTGCTGCGCTCGATCACCTCCAAGGCGCGCTGCTGTTGGGCGGGATCGAGCTTGCCGCCCTGGAGCAGTTGGACCCAGCCGTAAATGGCGTTCAACGGCGCACGCAACTCGTGCGACACGAGGGCGACGAACTGGTCCTTGCTCTGATTGAGCGTCTCGGCGTCGTGGCGAGCGGCCTGCTCGCGCGCCAGCAACTGTTCGCGCATGCGCTCGGCTTCCCGCATTCGCGTGGCATCGCGGAATACCAGCACCACACCGAGCAGGCGCCCGTCCGCGGTCACGATCGGCGCGCCGCTATCTTCAACCGGGATCTCGCGCCCGTCGCGCGCGATCAACGCCACGCGGCGGCCCAGCTCCATCGTGCGACCTTCACGATAGACGCGTGCAACCGGGTTCTCGGCGCTCTCCCGCTTGTCCTCGTCGACCAGGCGCAGCACCTCGTCGATGGGCCTGCCGTGCGCTTCGTCCTCCGGCCAACCCGTGAGTGCCTGGGCGACTTCGTTCAACAGCGTCACGTTTCCCGCCTGATCGGTCGCGACCACGCCATCGGCGATGCTGCTCAGGGTGACGGCCAAGCGGATTTGATCCTTCTCGCTCGCTTCGCGGGCGAGACGCTCGGCTTCGAGCGCACGCGTGCGCTCCCGGTCGGCCTGGTCGCGTTCGCGCAGGCGCTGCTCGAGCATCGTTTGCGCGTCGCGCAACCCCTGCCAGAGCTCTTCC
Source organism: Burkholderiales bacterium (assembly GCA_020848435.1). Classification (GTDB taxonomy): domain Bacteria; phylum Pseudomonadota; class Gammaproteobacteria; order Burkholderiales; family WYBJ01; genus WYBJ01. The sequence goes on from JADLAC010000057.1 coordinate 30,288, forward strand.
AGCTCCGCCAGCGCGGAGGCTTGCGGCGTCATCGGCCGGCCGCGCACCAGCGCTTGCGTCGCCACCGTGGCCGCCGCCAACGAGCGAATCAGCGCTCGACTCAAGATCAGCGCGATCGCCATGGCGATCGCCAGCACCAACACCCCGACCGCGGCCAGCATCCAGAAGGCGCGCCGGATCGGGGCGTCGATCGCTGCGCGGGGCTGGCTGATGCCCACGGTCCACCCCGTCAGTGCCGAGCGGCTCAGCCCGGCGTATGCCGATTGCCCGTCCGGCAGGGTTTCTTCCCACGTTCCTTCCTGCATCCGGTTCGCGGCATCGGTGAACGCGGCGCCTGCCGGTTTGCCGATCAATCCCGGCTCCGGGCGCGTGCGGGCGATGACGCGCTTGCTGGCATCGATCAAGGTGATTACACCGTCGGCGGGCAGGCTCTGTCGATCCAGCAGATGGGCCAGGGCGGAGGCGTCCAGGTGCGCCGCCAACACGAACTGCAAGACGGCATTGCGCGTGACGGGAACACCGACCACGACGAAATGCTGGCGCGTGGCTGGGTCCTCGAACAGCTCCGAGACGCTGGCACGGCGGGTCTCCGCCACGGCCCGTGCCCAGCTTTGTACGGCATTGCCGCCCGCCGCCGACGGGTAGGCGGTGTTGATCAGCACCCGGCCGGAGGCATCCGCGAGCACTAGCCCAAGCCATCCCGGCCGCTGCCCGAGCAGGCGCAGCGCGGCATCGCGGAATCGCGGCAATTGCCAATCGTCGAAGACATCGAGATTCGCGAGCACGTTCAAGGCGGCGATCGCCGACTCGATCTCCTGGTCGAGCGCGATCGACACCGCGCGCGCTGTCTTGACGTTCTGGCGTTCGGCGAGTCCGATCTGTTCGTCCCACGAGCGCAGCAGCAAGCCGAACGTCAACAAGGTCACCGGCAGACTCGCCGCGATGACGAGCACGGCGAGAAGAAGCTCCAATCGCAACTTGCGCAAGCGCATGATGAACCGTCAATCGAGCCCGCGGGCTCGCGCGGGAGCGTGCTCGTCTCCCGTAGGATCCGCGCGCAGGTCCTGAGGATCGTGGATGCGGATGAGCGACATCGCGACCGTAGGGCGAGGGACGCCGCTGTGCGGAGCACCTGGCGTGCCCCACGCAACGGCGCCCGCCGCAGCAAGTTCCGCCGTTGCCTCGGCACGACAGGTGCGAACCGGCTGCGTGGCGGCGGCGTGCCCGCGGCCATGCTCATCGCGTTGAAGGAAGACAATCATGGGTGAGATGCCCTTGAGCACGTTACTCGGCACCCTGCCCAGTATCGAGCAGTGGTTGCGCGTAAGCTCGCAGCTCATCGCCGCCATCATTCTCGGCGCCCTGATCGGCATCCAGCGCGAGTGGATGAGCAAGCCGGCCGGGGTGCGCACCCACGCGCTGGTTACGCTGGCCGCGGCAATCTTTACCATCGTTCCCACCGAAGCCGGCATGGCGATCGCCGATCTTTCGCGCGTCATTCAAGGTGTTGCGACCGGCATCGGCTTCATCGGCGCGGGTGTCATCCTCAAGCGCAGCGACGAGGGAGAAATCGTCGGGCTCACGACTTCGGCCACGATTTGGGCGGCGACCGCGATCGGGGTAGCGATCGGGCTCGGTCACATCGCGCTGAGCGCGCTGGGGGTCGTGCTGATCTGGATAGTCCTTGCGCTCGACCAGCTCGATCGGTGGATCGCGGATCGCAGAGGGCAGGGCTAGCCTCGGGTAACGTGGGCTGCGGGTTCGCTGCGCGTATGGCCCCGATTTCGACACGCTTGCCATTCGCCATCCCCAGCCGCAGCGTGGGTCGTATCAGCGACGACCCGCGGACTCTGGGAACTGGGCCGGCGCGGCATATCGTTTGCGGCTGTCTTTGAGTTCACACCTTGAGGAGATACCCATGTCACCGCATCGAATCGCACTGTTGCTCGCGACCTCGCTGGCGCTGGCCGCACCAGCGGCGCACGCCCAAGACATCCGCAACGCCAACGTCGAGTTCACCACCGGCGGCGTCGGGCTGAATGCTCGCCAGGAGATGCTCGCGCACGCATCTCCATACAACCTGCACCTCGAATTCGCTGAAGCGTCTGACGGCGAGTACGTCTCCGACGTCGAGGTCAACATCGCCGACGCGCGCGGTGCCAACGTGCTGTCGACACGCACCGACGGTCCGTGGTTGCTGGCCAAGCTGCCGGCGGGCAGCTATACCGTGTCCGCGCGCTACGGCAATGCGCTCAAGCGCCAGCAGGTCACTGTCGGCGCGGGCCGTCGGCACCTGGTCGTACGCTTCCCCGCGATGGACGCAGCGGAGCAGCTCGCGGGCTATCAGCAATCGAGCGGACGCTAACGCTCAGTGGGGGAACAGCCCGGCGCGAGCCGGCCGGTCTCGGCCAGCCGGCGCGCGCTGCGCGGGCTGGCCCATCGCGATCGCGACGCCCGCAGCGGCCTCGCTGGCAGCGCAAGCCTGGGCCCGTCGTTTGCTGTAGAGCGGATAAGCCCGTGCAGGGGCCGCGACGTGAGCGCGGCGGCGAGGCGAACCATCGTTCAAACTTCGGGAGAATAGTCATGATTGGTTGGGCTGTTACTTTTTTTGTCATAGCGCTCATCGCCGCTGTGCTCGGCTTCAGCGGAATCGCCGGGACCGCCGTGAACATCGCGTGGGCGTTGGCCGTGATTGGCATCATCCTCGCGATCGTCTTCGCCGTGATGGGACGGCGGCCGCCGATTTGATCGCCCCATGGGCAATCGGGTTGCGCCGGGCGTTCGCCCGGCGCCTCATCGCGGCCCGTTTGGAGTACCAACGAATGAAACCCTCGTCAGCATCGGCCTGGTTGGCCGGCCTCGCACTGCTTTCGCTGCTCGGCTGCAACCAGGCTCAGGAAGACAAGGCGGCGCAGCAAGCCGCGCAAGCAGTGCACGGCGCCAACCAGGCGTTGCGCGAAGCCAAGACGGTCGCGCGTGAAGGCGCCACCGAAGCGCTAGCGGCAGCTCGCGAAGGCGCGGGTCAGGTGGCGCAAGCCGCGCGGGAAGGGTCGCGCGATGCGGGCCGCGTGCTCGGCGATGCCGCGTTGACCGCAAAGGTCAAGACGGCCTTGCTCGCCGACAAGGAAGTCAACGGCAGCGATATCGACGTGGACACCAAGCTCGGCGTGGTGACCTTGCGCGGTCGCCTGTCCGACCAGGCGCAGATTGAGCGTGCGCTCGCCGTGGCGCGCGCCGTCGACGGCGTAAAGTCCGTCGACAATCAATTGAGCGCCGCCGGCTGATCGGTGAGAAGGCGAGCTAGCGCGCGCAAGCCGTCTGGCGTCATCTGCGCGCGCTGTGCGCGGCAGCCTTCGCTGCCGCGGTCCCCCCGCTATCCGCCCGTACCGAGGCCCTTGATGAGGCTGGTCAGGTCTTCGGCGTGCTCTTCCTCGGTCGCCAGAATCTCTTCGAACAAGCGCCGCGTCGTGGGATCACCCTCGCCCAGGTAGCGAATCAATTCGCGGTAGCTGTCGATGGCGATGCGTTCGGCGACGAGATTCTCCCGAATCATCTCGACCAGCGTGTCGGCCTCGATATACTCGGCGTGGCTGCGCGCGGCCAAGCCATCGGGGGAGAAATTCGGGTTGCCGCCAAGCTCGGCGATGCGCCCGGCGATCTGATCGGCGTGTTCCAACTCCTCGCGCGCGTGCTCGAGGAACTCCTCGGCGACGCTGTTGGAGGCAAGCCCACGCGCGGTGAAGTAATGGCGCCGATAGCGCAGCGTGCACACGATTTCCGTCGCCAGTGCCTCGTTTAGCAGCGCGATGACCTTGTCCTTGTCGCAGCCGTAGCTTCGCGTTACGGCGCCCTGGTCGATGTCGCGGCGGGCGCGCTCGCGCAGCGCTGCCACGTCGCTCAACTGTGCAGTGTCGGGCATCTCTGAAATCCTTTCGATGGATGATTGACAACCCAGCGGGTCGGCCGGATGCGACGCGTCCCCGGCAGGACGCCCGCCGGGGACACGGCGCTCGGGTTCGTCGGCGGATCGCGCCGTCTATTCCCAGTAGGGCCGCGTGGTGTAGTACTTATGCACGTTGACGCCCCAGCTCTGGTCCGCGAGCGATGGCCAGTGGTCCTTGTCGAACCCCGGCGCCTGCTCCAGGCGCTCCTTCGATACATCGAGGATGAAGCACTTGTTGTCGGTATCCAGGGTGAGGGCGTTCCATGGGATGGCGAAGAGCTTGTCGCCGACGCCGAGAAACCCGCCGCTCGAAAGCACCGCGTAGGCGATCCGTCCCATGGGGACATCGAGCATGATCTCGTCGACGGTGCCGAGCTTTTCGCCGGCGCGGTTGACGACATCGTTGCCTTCCAGTGTGCTTGCCAGCATCAGGCGCGGTCCGGGCCCATCGGTGTGACCCGGGGTGCCGACGATCTGCGCGCCGCCGGGCGCACGTGCCGTGGTGTTCACGTCTGTCATGAGCGTTGTCTCCTGTTGTGATCAGCGAGGAATCCAGCGCGAGAGGCGTTCGAGGTGTGCGCGCTGCCACGCACCGATTGGCGCATCGACCATGCCCGGCGCGTCAGCCCTTGTCGCGATGCTTCTGCACGCTCACCGCGCCGTCGCTCTCCATGTAGGCCGCTTTGACCTGGGCGAGATCGGTGACGCCGTTCTCTCGCAGCTTCTGCTCCAGCTCGTCCTGGGTGAGGAATTCGCGGCGCAGATTCTGTTTCATGATCGTTCCATCGTGGACCAGCAGGACCGCCCGCGGAACGAGCAGCCGGCGCATGCGCGGCGAGGCATACGCCACCCAGTCCACGATCACATTCCAGCCCAGTATGGTGCTGATCAGCACGATGCCGTCGACGATCGAGCGGTAGTCGCTCGCCATCGCGTTCTGCGCGGCGTCGGCGACCAGCATGACGAGCAAGATGTCGGAGATCGCGATCGCGCCCATATCCCGGCGCACGACCAGACGAAAGGCAAGAAAGAGAAACCAGTAGATCGCCGTGCCTCGCAGGAACAATTCCCAGGGCGAAACGGTGATGCCGAGAACCTCGCTCCAGTCTATCGCAGGCACGCCATGCTCCCGGGAAGGCAGGGAGCATGGCCGCAAAGCACGTGCCTCGCGCGACAGATCGAGGTCGCCGCCTCATGGGCGGCTGCGGCCTACCGCAGCGCGCGTGGCCTCAGGCCGTCGCGATTTCTCCCGGGGACACGGGCTTCTGCGCAGGAGTCGGCGCCGCGCCGCGCTTCGACCCGCGCCGTTCCGAGGCCAATGCCGCTATCGGCCGTGGCGGCGCGGGCCGGCTCGCCTCGCCGCCACCGGCAACGGACATCCGCCGCGCTTCCACCGAGGGGATGCGCAGCGCCGTGCGGTACTTGGCAACGGTGCGGCGCGCGACCTTGATGGAGCGGCTCGCCAGGATGCGCGCGATCTGCACATCCGACAGCGGATCGCTCGGATTCTCCGCCGCGATCAGCTCGCGGATCAGGGCTCGAATGGCCGTCGACGAGCACGTGGTCCCGTCTTCGTCGTTGGTCAGACGGCTGGAGAAGAAACGCTTGAGCTCGATCAGGCCGCTCGGCGTCTCCATGTACTTGTTGCTGGTGACGCGGGAAATGGTCGATGGATGCAAGCCGAGCTCACGCGCGACGTCGCGCAGCATCATGGGCCGCATGGCCAGCTCGCCCAGCTCCAGGAAGCGGCGTTGCCGGTCGACGATCACCTGCGCCACGCGCTGGATCGTTTCGAAGCGTTGCTGCACGTTGCGGATGAGCCAGCGGGCTTCCTGCAGATGGCGTACCAGCGCCCCGTTACCGCTGCGATCGCGTTGCAAGGCGTCGGCGTAAATCTGGTTGATCTGGATGTTGGGCAAGGCCTGCGGGTGAATGGAGGCGATCCATTTCCCGTTCACTTTGCGCGCGATCACGTCGGCGACGACATAGCGCGCTTGCGAATCGCTGAACTGCGCGCCGGGGCGCGGATTGAGGCTGCGTATGAGAATGTTCGCGCGCCGGATCGCATCTTCGCCGCAGCCGAGCTTGTGCGACAAACGCGTCGAGTCGTGCAGCGCGAGCAAGTCGAGGTGGTTGCGCACGATCTGCTTGGCGATGTCGAGATCCCCGCCGCCCTCGGCATGGCGCTCGAGCTGTAGCGCGAGGCACTCGGCCAGCGAGCGTGCCCCGATCCCAGGCGGATCGAGGCTTTGCACGAACTTGACCGCCACGTCGACCTCCTGCGGGGTGATCTGGAGCTGTGGTATGGCGCTGAGCAATTCCTCCGCGCTCTGGCGCAAGTAGCCGTCGTCGTCGAGACCGTCGATCACGACTTCGACCACGAGCCGATCGATCTCGCTCAGCCGGCTCCCCGCGAGCTGCTCGACCAGATGATCGCGCAGGGTCGTGCTCGGCGCGTAGCCCTCGCCGATCGGCCTTTCATCGTCGCTGCGTTTGGCCGAGGTGCTGGTCCATGGATCGTGCTCTTCGCGGTCGTCTTCGCCATCGGCGCTCGCCGCGGTCAGCGGCGCGGGCTCGGCGACTTCCTCTTCCGTGGGTGCGGTCGCGACGGTGGCGGGTGGCGTCACGGGAACGGCCGGTTCGGTGCGCTCGAGGAAGGGGTTGTTGGCGAGGGCCTCCTCGACTTCGTGCTCCAGGTCGGCGGCTGAGAGCTGGAGAATCCTTATCGCCTGGACGATCTGCGGCGACAAGGTGAGCTGTTGGGTGGCGCGCAGTTCGAGGGTCTGCTGCTGTTGCATGAGCTGCTCCCGGTGGTGACGCGAGCAGCCACTGCAAGAGCTGTGCCGATCGCGCGGCGAGCTGGCGGCCGGACAGCAACCGCCTGTTCGGCATGGATAAATTTTCTGAGCACCGCGCACCGTGGGGGCTTCGTAGCAGTAAAGTTGGGGTATGGACCGGAAAATGCTACAGCCGGGGACGAGCTTGCCGGCCGCGGGCCGCCAGCACGCGGTGTGCCTAGCGCTGGGCTAAACTCGCGGCGGGCGTACGTGGCGCCGCGCGTAGCTCGTGCCGTCAAATCCACTGCGCGATGTTTTCGATCAATCGGGCCGCGTCGAGCGGCTTGCCGATGTGGCGGTCGAATCCACTCGCTAACGCGCGCCGCCGGTCCTCTTCGCGCGCAAACGCGGTCACGGCGATGGCCGGGACCGGCACGGTCCCTGTGCTCGCCTCCCATGCGCGTATGCGTGCCAGAAGACTGTAGCCGTCTTCAACCGGCATCGCGATATCGGAGACGACCACATCGGGCCGCTCTTCGCTAGGCGCGCTCACATACAAAGCGTATGCCGGGGCGGATGCCGTGAAAGCCGAGACACGCGCGCCGACCGAGCGTAGCACCAGCGCGAGGAATTCGATTGCGTCGGGATCGTCCTCCACCAGCATGATGTGGACGCCGTCCAGGCGGGCACCGGGCGCTGCAGGCGAGTCATCGTTGATCTTGGGGCCGGCATCGGCGAACGACGAGTACAGCCTTCCCGGCAGGCGTATGGCGAGACTGGCGGGCGAGCCTCGCCGCGCCGAGCGCACCGCGAGCTGTCCGCCTTGCAACTCCACGAGCTGCTTGGCGAGCACCATGCCCAGCCCCATGGCTTCGATCGTCTCCAGGGCCTGTGTCTGCATCGGCTCGCTCAACGCACGGGGCAGCAGATCCTGGGGCACGCCCGCGCCTGCGTTGCGCACGCCGATCTCGGCGAACTCGGGGCTGAAATATGTCCATATCGGCAGCGTGCCTCCCGGCGCGGATGCGCGTACGGCTTCGAGCAACAAGTGGGTGAGGGCGCGTTGCAGGCGCTGTTCGTCGATGCGTACGGGCCGGCTGCGAGCATCGAGACGCAGGTCGATAGCGACGCCGCGCGCGCGTGCGCAACTGCGCGCGCTCGCCAGCGCGCGCTCGACGACAAGGCCGAGGTCCGAAGGACGCGGCTCGATTTCGAGCTCGCCATGCAGCATCCGCGCCGAGTCGACCAGGTCGCTGATCATGCGCGCCTCGGTCTCGACATTGCGATCTACGGCATCGAGCGCGCGCGCCTGCGACGACGACAGAGCGCCGCAGCCTCGCAGCTCGCGCGAGCAAGCGCGGATGGCGTCGAGCGGTGCGAACAGCTCCTTCGATAGGCGGTGCAGCAGATGATGAGTTGCCAAGGGGATACGTATCCGGTCGCGCCCTGCACGCGCTTGCAAGCGGTATGCCTGCGCCGGCGCACGTTCGCGGGTTAACGAAGCCCGTCAAGCAATCGGTTCCCTGTTCGTCGCGCTGCGCAGGGGAGCAGTGCAGCGTCGTTGCGACGCGCCCGTCGGCGCCGGGCGCCCGCGGGGCGCGCTGTAGTTCATACCTGTCGATTGGAAAATCTTTGCTTCGGATCCGGATCTCCACGGCTAGCTCCAGAGTGAAATCGCGCTGGCATGTTTGCTGCTTTGACTGGCACGGGGACGCATGACCAAGCTATCGACGGAGGCCGGGATGAAGACGAGAAACACGCCGAACACGCTCGCGAAATCTGCTGGCTCGGTCGACGACCGCCAGTTGCTGGAAGCCATCGTTCTCTCGCTCGTGCAGTATCGTGCGGCCTGCCGGCGCTTCAACGAGCGCCGCAAGGCGCGCGGGCTGGATTACCGTTGCAGCAGGCTGCTGGATCAGATCGCGCTGCGCAAGCGCTTGCTGCGGCTGCTCGTCGCCGAAGCGCGCGATTGCGGTTCGCCGCTCGCGGCGTAGCCTCGCCCCAAGCCTAAGCTACGCATCCTTCGAAGGCGGCGCGCGCCGGTGCTCGACGCGCGCCCGCCGCTGGCCGTGTGCTAGGGGCGTGCGGGCACACCGCTTGCGCGGCACACGGCCGTTCGGAGACCTCGTCGGCGCAGAAGAACGATTACATGCCCTCCATGCCCGCATTGAAGTGGTTGGTCACCGGCTGCGTCGCCGGCGCGAGCCTTTATGCCGTGGTGCTGGGCCTGGTGTGGGCGCCCGAACCGCAGGGAGGGCAACCGCGCATGGTTGCGACGGCCTCGCTCGGCCGGGCCGCGTTACCGGACTTCACGGCACTGGTCGAGCGTGTCGGCCCCGCGGTGGTCAACGTCACCACGCGCTCCATCGTGCGTCATCCCCCGGATGTCGCGGAGCATCATTTCGACATCTATCGCGGCTTGACGGGAAAGGAGCCAGCGAGTCAGCGAACCGTGCTGGGTATCGGGTCGGGATTCGTTCTGGGCGATGACGGCTACATACTGACCAACGCCCACGTGGTGGAGGGTGCCGATGAAATCACGGTTCGGCTCACCGGCAAGACGCGCGAGCTGAAAGCAACCGTGGTCGGCACGGACAAGGACACCGACATCGCGCTGCTGAAGGTTCGCGCGACCCACTTGCCGGTGGCGCCCACAGGCAGCTCGGCGGCGTTGAAGGTCGGCGACTGGGTCGCGGCGATCGGCTCGCCGTTCGGCTTCGACAACACCATCACCGCCGGAATCATCAGCGCCAAGGAGCGCAAGCTGCCGCACGGCTCGCCCACGCCTTTTCTACAGAGCGACGTGGCCATCAACCCGGGAAGCTCCGGCGGCCCGCTGGTGAACCTGAACGGCGAGGTGGTCGGCATCAACTCCAAGATCTATACCCGCACGGGCGGCTACATGGGCGTGTCGTTCGCGATCCCCATCGAAACCGCGCTCAAGGTGAGCGCGCAGTTGCGCAAACGAGGTTTCGTGGCGCGCGGCTTCCTGGGGATCGAGACCCAGGCCCTGACCGAGGCTTTGGCCACGGCGTTCGGCCTCGAACAGGTGGCGGGCGCCTTGGTGACGGTAGTGCAGCCGCGGGGCCCGGCGGCGCGTGCCGGCCTCAAGTCGGGCGACATCGTCCTCGGCTACCGTGGCACGAGCATCGATCATCCGGACGACTTGACGCGCGCGGTCGGCGATACCCCGCCAGGTACCCGCGCGCAAATGCGCTTGTGGCGGCGCAGCTCCGCCATGACCGCTGCCGTGGTCCTGGATGCCATGCCGATCGAGGATCTGCCGGCGCGAGCCGAGGCATCCGACCTGGAGCGGCTCGTGCACGGCGCCGGCCTGGTGCTGGTCGAGGCGCCGGCTGATCACTGTCGCAACCTGAACATCGACTATGGCCTGATCGTGCAAAGCGTGGACGTGCGCGGCGGACCGCAAGCGCTGCAGCTCGGCGACGTGATCGTCGCGGTCAACGACAACGCGTTCAAGACGCGTGGCGAATTCGAGCGCTTGATCGAAGGCCGACAGGCCGCACCCCTGGCGCTGCTGATCGTGCGCGCGGGCCGCTCGCAGTACGTCGCGCTCGAGCAGGCTCCTAGGGCTCGCGGCCGATGATGCCGCATGGCCAGCGGGCGATTCCTCCGGCTACGCACCGCGGCCAGCGCGATCGCCGTGTTCCTCGTATTGCTTGCCGCCAGCGCCGCGGCGGTGATGTACGCCGGCATCTATAGTGTCGCGGCGACCGAGCAACATCTGGCGCCGACCTTCCGCCTGTTGGATGTCGGCCTGCGCCGTTCGGTCGAGCGGCACGCGCGCAACATCGATGAGCCGCTGCTCGAACGCGACGCCGACCTAGAACGAGGGCGCGCTTGTTTCATCGCCCACTGCGAGCAATGCCATGGTGGGCCTGGGGTCGGCCGTGCCGATTTCGCCAAGGGCCTGTTACCCGTGCCTTCGTCGCTGGCGCAGGCGAGCGCCGATTGGCGCCCGCGCGAGCTGTACTGGATCACCAGCCAAGGGATCAAGATGACGGGGATGCCGGCATGGGAGTATCGGCTAGATGAGCATGCCCTGTGGTCGCTGGTCGCCTTTCTGCGGCAACTGCCTTTGCTCACGCCGGAGCAGTATCAGCGCGAGCGCGTCCGCGCGCCGCAAGCTTGCGAGCGCGCCGAGGCCAGCCGGCAAGCGTTTCTGGCCGCGGATGCGAAGCGCGGCGCGGTCGCCATCCAGCAATACGCCTGCACCGCATGCCATCGCATTCCCGGAATCGTCGGTCCGCAGTCGCATACCGGCCCGGCATTGACCGCGATGGGCAGGCGAAGATACATCGCCGGCGTATTGCCGAATACGCCCGAGAACATGGTGCGCTGGCTGCAGGCGCCGCAGGCGGTGAATCCGCACACCGCGATGCCCGATCTCGGGCTCACCGAGGCTAACTCGCGTGATATCGCAGCTTACCTGGCGCAGCTGCGCTGAGACGCGTTGTGCCATGCGCGCCGCAATGACGGGCGCGATCGTGGCCGCGGTCGTGGGCTGCGGCCAGGATGCGCATCGGGGCGCGGTGCTGGCCGCAGATGCGCGCGCAGGCCAGGCCGCGCTGTACGCCTACGATTGCGGCGTATGCCATCGTATTCCGGGCGTCGCGGGAGCGCATGGCGCGGTGGGGCCGTCGCTGGAAGCTTTCGGCAAGCGCATCTATGTAGCGGGCCGGCTGCCGAACACGCAGGCGATGTTGGTGCGCTGGATCATCGATCCGCCGGCCATCGATCCCTTGACGTCGATGCCCGCCATAGGCGTCGACGAGGCGCACGCGCGCGACATGGCCGCGTACCTGTTGAGCTTGCGTTGATGCATGTCGCTCGCAGCTTGATCGCAGCGGCGTTGGCCGCGGGCTTGACCGCCACGGCTGGCGCTGCCGAGCAATCCGTGCACGCGCCCGCCAGCGCGGCGGCGCAGTCGATCCACGAGCTCGGCATCGCGATGTACATCGGCGCGGGTGTCATTACCTTGCTGGTCGTCGCGGCGGCGCTCGTTGCGATCGCGCGCACGGGGCGCCCGGTGCGCGCGGGATGGTTCGTGCTTGGCGGCGGGATCGTGTTGCCTTGCGCCGTGCTGACGCTGCTCTTGACCGCCGCGATCATGGTGGGCGACGCGTTGTCGCGAACGGCGCTCGCACCGGTCGCGCGCATCGAGGTGATCGGGCATCAATGGTGGTGGGAGGTTCGCTACTTGCCGCCGCCGGCCGCCGGCACCGAGCTTGGCCGCTTGCTCGCGCGCTTGTGCGGCGCCGGCGTGGCGGAGCGTGCGCGCGCTGCGCGCGACGACGGCGGCGCGGTACGCGCGATCGTGTTGGCCAACGAGCTGCGCCTTCCCGTGGGTTACCCCGTCGAGGTCGAGCTCACGACCCGCGACGTCATTCACAGCTTCTGGGTGCCGGCGCTTGGCGGCAAGATCGACATGATCCCCGGCCGGGTCAATCGCCTCGTGCTGCATGCCGAGCGAGCGGGCACGTTTCGCGGCCAGTGCGCGGAGTATTGCGGCGGCCCGCACGGCTTGATGGGGCTGGTGGTCGTCGCCCACGAGGAAGCGGACTACCGCGCCTGGCTGGCGAACCAAGCCGAGCCCGCACGCAAGCCGGCGGGCGATCTGCGGGTTCAAGGCCAGGCGGCATTCCTGCGCGCCGGCTGCGACGAGTGCCATACGATCCGCGGTACCAGTGCCGGCGGGGCGCGCGGTCCGGATCTCACGCACGTAGGCAGCCGCCGCACGCTCGCGGCCGGCACGCTCGACAACCACGTCGGCACGCTGGCTGGCTGGATCGCCGACCCCCAAAACGTCAAGCCCGGCAACCGCATGCCGCCCGGCAAGGGCCTGCAAGGCAGCGAGCTGCGTGCGCTCGCGGCCTACCTCGCCAGTCTCGAGTGAATGCAGCGCGAGACCCAAAGCCTGTCGCGATTGCGCAAGGCAGCGCCGAATTCGTTGCCGCGCCCGGACGGCGAGCTGGAGGCGCTCGAGCGGGCCTGGGCGCCGCCCAAGGGCTGGCGCAGGCTGAGCGCCGTCAACAACACCCAGGTCGGCCTCTGGTACATCGGCGCGGCCTTGCTGTTCATGCTGCTCGCCGGCCTGCTTGCGCTCATGATGCGCACCCAGCTCGCGCTGCCGCAGAACGATCTGATCGGCCCCACGCTGTACAACCAGCTCTTCACCATGCACGGCACGGTGATGATGTTCCTGTTTGCCGTGCCGGTGGTCGAGGCGATGGCAGTGTACATTCTGCCTGCGATGCTGGGCGCGCGTGATCTGCCGTTTCCGCGTTTGTCCGCGTATGCCTTGTGGGCCTACCTGATCGGCGGGCTGATGTTCTTCGGCACGTTGTTCTTCGACGCTGCCCCGAGCGGTGGATGGTTCATGTATCCCCCGCTCACGAGCTACGAGTATTCCCGCGGCATCGGCGCCGACTTCTGGCTGCTCGGCATCGGCTTCATCGAGATCTCCGCGATCGCCGGGGCCATCGAGCTCATCGTCGGCACCCTGCGCACCCGCGCGCCCGGCATGTCGCTAGGCAAGATGCCGATCTACGCCTGGACCATGCTGGTGGTCGGCGCGATGATCGTGTTCGGCTTTCCTCCCGTGATCGCTGCGACTCTGCTGCTCGAGATCGAGCGCGCGTTTCAATGGCCGTTCTTCATCGCCGCGCGCGGCGGCGATCCGCTGCTATGGCAGCACTTGTTCTGGCTGTTCGGGCACCCCGAGGTCTACATCATCTTCCTGCCCGCCGCCGGCATGATCTCCACCATGGTGCCCGCGTTGGCACGCACCGGGCTCGTCGGCTATCGCTGGGTGGTGGCGGCGTTGATCGGCGTGGGCATACTGAGCCTGGGTCTGTGGGCCCATCACATGTTCGCGACCGGCATTCCCCAGCTCTCGCTCAATTTCTTTTCGGCCGCGAGCATGGCGGTGGCGATCCCGACCGGGATGCAGATCTTCGCCTGGATCGCGACCCTGTGGCGCGGCAACGTGCAGCGCTCGACACCTACCTGGTTCCTGCTGGCGTTCTTCGCCAGCTTCGTATTCGGCGGTCTCACCGGCGTCATGCTCGCCGTGGTGCCGTACGACTGGCAGGTGCACGACACCTATTTCGTCGTCGCGCACCTGCATTACGTCCTGATCGGAGGCATGGTGTTTCCACTGTTCGCCGCGCTCTATTACTGGGCGCCGCTCGTCTATGGCCGCAAGCTCTCCGAGCGCATCGGGACCTGGGCGTGCGCGCTCATGTTCAGCGGTTTTACCGTTGCATTCTTGCCGATGCACCTGACGGGACTGCTCGGCATGCCGCGGCGGGTGCATACCTATCAGGCCGGGCTCGGCTGGGACGCTCTCAACCTGGTGTCCACCTTGGGCGCCTTCACCCTCGCGAGCGGCATCGCGCTCGTGTTCGTCGACTTGGCGCTGAGCTCCCGCCGCACCCGGCCGGAGCGCCCGAACGTCTGGCACGCCGGCTCGCTCGAATGGCTGCCGCAGGGCGCCTACGGGGTGCGCAGCATTCCGCGCGTCGAAGGCCAGTATCCGCTATGGGACAACCCGGCGCTTGCGCCCGAGGTGCAAAGCGGCCAGCACTACCTGCCGGGGACGGCAACCGGCGCGCGGGAGACCATCGTCACCAGCCCCATCGACGCCAGCCCGCAATACCTGCTGCTGGTGGCCGGCCCGAGCTGGCTACCGCTGTTGGCCGGCGCCGGCACGGCTGCGTTCTTCCTCTTTCTCACCGTGAAATTGATGCTGCCGGCGGCGCTCGGCGGGGTGATCGCGCTGGTCGCGTGCTGGCTCTGGTTGTGGCAGACCGATCGCGGCCCGGTGCATGCGCCGGTGGACATCGGCGGGGGCATCACCCTCCCGGTATACGCGAGCGGATCCGTGGGCCATTCGTGGTGGGCGATGGTCGTGTTGCTGCTCGTGTCCGGAACGATATTGAGCGCGCTCGTTTTCGCCTTCTACTATTACTGGACGATCGCGCCCGGTCCGTGGCCGCCTGCGCCGGACACGCTGCCGGCATGGCCGTGGCCGGCGGCGGCTGCGCTGCTTTGTGCCGGCAGCGCGCGGCTGCTGCGCCGTGCCCGTCAGGCACTCGATCGTCATGCCCACCGCGGCTTGCGCGCTCATCTCGGTATAGCGGCGCTCACGTCGCTGAGCGCTTGGATGATCGCGATCCATGGCCAGTGGCAGGCCGGGTCGCTCGCCACGGCGCACGCCTTCGATGCAAGTGTCTACGCGCTGTTGAGCTACCAGGGGCTGTTCGTCGCGGTGGTCCTGATCATGGCGGCATACCTGCTCGCTCGCTCCCTGGCTGGCGTGCTCGACGGCATTCGGCGGGTCTCGTTCGAGGTCTGCCGCCTGTTTTGGCTCTACACGCTGTGGCAGGGCGTCTTCGTCCTCGCCGTCATATACGGCTCGGCGGCGTTGGCGGGCGCGACATGAGCGTATCCATCGGCTCGCGCCTGTTGCTGCTAACTGGCGGGCTGCTGATCTGGGCCGGGCTGTTCCTTTTCAGCTATATCCTGGCAGCGCTCGCCTGCGCCCGCGGCTTCGCCGATAGCGCTTGGCTCGGCGTGGGCGTCGTGCCGCTCGGCCTGGTGCTCGCGGCCGTGGCGGCGATGGCCGGACTGCTACGGTTGATCCGGCACGCGCGCCGGCTGGGCGCGCGCGTACAGCATGCGCGCCGATTGGATGACACCGCGGGCGTCAGCGCCGACGTTGCGCGCATGGTGTGTTTGTTGGCCGCGATTGCCATCGCCTGGCACGTGTTGCCGGTGCTCATCTCGGGGACGCACTGTTGAAGCGGGTACGCAAGCTGCGCTGGTGTCGCCAGCGCGTGGAGCATTCGATCGGCTGCGATTGCAGTCCGAAGCTCTGCTCGCGATCACGGGCAAGCGGAGAGCGCGCATGATCAAGTGGGCCATCATCTTCTTCGTGATTTCCCTCATCGCCGGCGTGTTCGGCTTCACCAATGTCGCGGCGGGCGCGCGCGGTATCGCCAAGATCCTGTTCTTCATCGCCCTGGCGATCTTCCTGATCGTGCTGGTCTTCGGGGTGATGCTGGGCATGCTGCTGTTCTGAGCGCGGCAGAGCGCGCCGTGCTCGGGCAGGCGCCGGCCCGGGTGGGCAGCATTCGAAGCTCCGCCCTTACGGCGGGCCGCGATGGAGCTCCGGCGCCAGCGAGACGGCCTCGGAAGCGCTGCCGGCGAGGCTGTGCAACGCGCGCCTGATCAGCGCCTGCGCGAGCGGCAGCTTGTAGGCGTTCATGCGCAGCGGCTCGGCGCCGGCCAAGGCGCCGCGGGCCGCCTCCGCAATCGCGCGCGCAGCGAGCGGCTTGCCGACGAGGTGTCGCAACGCTTCGCCCACTGGCCACGGCACGGTGGCGACTCCGCCCAGCACCAGCTCGAGCTCGGCCACGCGGTCCTCGTCCATGCGCAGGCATGCGGCAACGCTGACCAGCGCGAACGCCCATGCCGCGCGATCCATGGCTTTGAGGTAGATGCTGCGGCTTCCTGGAGCCGGCCGCGGCACGTGGACCGCGACCACCAGCTCGTCGTCGCGCAACACGGTTTCGACCCGCCGCCCTTCGCGCGGCGGGTCGAAGAACTCCCCGATGGCGAGGCGCCGCGGGCCGTGGCTGCCGCGCAATTCGATCTCAGCTTTCAACGCGCTCAGCGCACACGCCACGTCGGAGGGGTGCACGGCACGGCAGCAACCGGTATCGAACACGGCGTGAAATTGGTTCTCGCCGTGGCGGGCGTGGCATTCCGTGCCGCCCTTGAGCCAGCACTCGAAGCGCTCGCTGCGGAAATACCAGCAGCGGGGACGCTGCAGCAAGGTACCGCCGAGGGTCGCCATGTTCCTCAATTGCGGCGTCGCTGCGGAGGCCGCGGCCTGAGCCAATGCGGGGAAGGCCTGCGCGATTGCGGGGTCGAGCTCGATGTCGGCGAGGGTGACGAGCGCGCCCAGGCTCGCGCCGCGCTCGTCCAGCGCGATGTCGCGCGACAAGTCGCGCAGCTGTTTCACGTTCAGAAGGACATCGGGCGAGGCGACGCGCGCTTTCATGAGCGCCAGGAGATCGGTGCCGCCGGCGAGCGCACGCGTGCCGCGGCCGCGTGCAAGCGCGCGCAGGCTGTGGTCGAGATTCACCGGCGCCGCATAGTCGAAGGGTTTCATCGCGGCTCGTCGTTATCGCACATGCGTGCGTGCGGCGGCCCCGAGAGCTTTTCGAGCATGCCGCAAACACTGAAGGGTGTGTTGTACAACCGCACGCCGACCGCATCGAAAATCGCATTCGCTATGGCCGCCGCGGTGGGAATGATGGGCGGCTCGCCGATGCCTTTGACGCCGGCGACATTGGCCTCGGTATCGGCCAAGTCGAGCGCGGCATGAATGATGACGGGGGTATCGGCGACCGTGGGCAGCTTGTAATCCTCGAGGTTGGCGTTGAGCACGACACCGCTGCGCGGATCGACCACGCGGGCCTCGGTCAGCGCGAAGCCGATGCCTTGCATGACGCCGCCCATCACCTGGCTGGCCACCAAATGGCGATTCACGATCCGCCCGCAGTCGTGCGAAGCGACGACGCGCACGACCCGCACCTCGCCCGTTTCGATATCGACCTCGACCTCGACGCACTGGGCGCCGCAGGTACGGATGGACTGCGAACGGCGGTTGGCGGCGCGCTTGCCGATCGCGGTAATGGTTCGCCGTCCGAGGTGCTCGCATAGCGAGCGCAGGCTCAGCTCACGGCCGCTGTTGGCGACCACGCGGCCGGTGCGAAGCTCGAGCGCTTGCGCGGGCTCCAGCAGTAGCTCAGCGGCGGCTTGCAGCACGCGCTTGCGCACCTGGTCCGCGGCGCCGTGAATGGCCGGCGCCAGCGTGGCGAGCGTGGCGCTGCCGGCGCTGGTAGGCGACGCAAGCTGCAGGTTCGAATCGCCCAAGGCGATGTCCAGCGTCGCGATGTCCACGCCCAGGGCCTGTGCGCATACTTGCGCGAGCGCCGTGCGCGTTCCCGTGCCGATGTCCTGGGCGGCGCTTTCTAGCCGGAAGCGACCGGGAGGGACCAAGGTCAGGCGCACCTTTCCCGGCGGCGAGCCGCCGCCCCCGACCCAGTCGTGCGCCGCGAAGCCGATGCCGCGCCGCTTTGGCCCGCTGTCCACGCTGCGCACGTAGCGGCGCCAGCCGAAGGCTTCGCTCACCCGCGCGTAGGTGCGGCGCAGACTATCCGGCGAGGTGTAGGGCTTGCGTCTGCGCTGATCGGTTTCGGCATAATTGCGCAGCCGCAGCTCGATCGGGTCGATGTTGAGCGCGCGCGCGAGCTCGTCCAACGCGGACTCGAGCGCGAAGTTGCCCTCGACATAGCCGGGGGCGCGAAAGGCGACGGCCGGCCCCGTATTGGTATACACCACCGCTTGTTCGGTGCGAACGTTGCGGCAGGCGTAGAGCGAGTGGTAGATGCCGTCGACGCTGCTCGTTTCGCCGCCGGCACGGTAGGCGCCGATCTGAATCTCGATGCGGGCGGTGATCGTCGTCAGCGTGCCGTCGCGTTTCGCGCCGATGCGCAAGTGTTGGCGCGTGGCGTTGCGATTGCCGGTAGCCAGGTTTTCAGCGTGACGATCGAGCATGAGATGAACCGGGCGAGCGCTTTCCCGCGCGAGCAGGGCGGCAATGACATCATGCTTCCACGCCACTTGCTTGGCGCCGAAGCCCCCGCCCATGTGCTCGGTGACCACGCGCACCTGGCGCTCGGGGATGGATAGCTTGTCGGCCACCTCGCAGCGCAACGTGTTGACCCCTTGGGTGGAGGCATAGAGTGTGAGCCGTTCGTCTTGCCAGAGCGCGACGCAGCCATGGGGCTCGAGCGCGTTATGCAATGCGACCTGGGTGGTATAGACGCGATCGATGATCAGCTCGGCCTCGCGCAAGCCGCGCCGCGGATTGCCGCGTTGCTCGATGGCCGGGTCGCCGGCGCGATTGCTCGTGCCGTGAATCGCCGGCGCGCCCGGCGCAAGCGCTGAGGCCATATCGAGCACGCAGGGCAGCGGTTCGTAGGTAACCCGGATCGCGCGCAGAGCTTCCTCCGCGGTCGCTTCGCTATCGGCCGCCACCGCGGCGACTTCGTCGCCGGCGAAGCGCACGGTGCGATCGAACAGCCGACCGTGGTCGTACCACGGGATGTCGGGAGCGTTGCGATAGCAGAGCACCGCGTGCACTCCGGGAAGCGCCGCGGCCGCGCCGGTATCGATGTCATGGATGCGCGCGTGGGCATGGGGGCTGCGCAGGATTT
This sequence comes from Burkholderiales bacterium, assembly GCA_020848435.1. GTDB lineage: Bacteria > Pseudomonadota > Gammaproteobacteria > Burkholderiales > WYBJ01 > WYBJ01. The sequence goes on from JADLAC010000057.1 coordinate 49,322, forward strand.
TGGCCCACAGCATCCCGGGCAAGCGGACATCGGCGCTGTAGCGGGCGCGGCCCGAAACCTTGTCGGGACCTTCGATGCGTCCTGCGGCGGAGGTCGCGTGGTACGGATCGAGACCCGGGTCGGAGCCCGAGGCGTGCGTGTCAGAAGGTCGAACCAGCGTTTGCATGCGCGTGGACGAGCTTCATGCAGTGTCGCTGCCGGTCTCGTCCGTGCCGGGGTCGCGACCCGCCGCGATACGCGCCGCTCGCATGATGTTTCCATACGCGCCGCAACGACACAGATTACCGCTCAGGGCGCGCATTATCTGGGCATCCGTGGGCTCGGGTGTCGTATCGAGCAAGCCCTTGACGCTCATGATCTGGCCCGGCGTGCAAAAGCCGCATTGGTACGCGTCCGCGGTGATGAACGCCTGTTGCACAGGATCGAGCTGCCCCGGCTCGCCGAGCCCCTCGATGGTGGTGATCGCGGCCTCGCGCCAATCGAGCGCGAGCATCAGGCACGAATACATCGGCCGGCCATCGACCAGGACCGTGCAGGCGCCGCAATTGCCCATATCGCAGACCTTCTTTGCACCAGTGAGGCCGAGATCATCGCGCAGCACGTCGAGCAACACGCGCCGCGGCTCGAGTGCGAGCGCGTGGCGCTGCCCGTTGACCGAGAGCTGGACTCTGAGGAGGCCGCTATCCAACCCTTGTCTCCTCTGCCGGCATTCAGCCGGTCGCTTCCTTCGTGTTGGTGCAGGTATCGCGCTCCACCTGAGTCGGTAACTTGGCGCAGTTCGCCTTGATGGGCGAATCCGGGACCGGCGGCACCGCGGGTTTCACTTCGGTGGGTTTGCCCGGAGCTACCGGAGCCGGGGGCGCCATCACGGGCTCACGTTCGGACAGCGGAGATGCTCCCGGTAGGGGGGCGGGTCGTACGACGTCACCGGCTTGCGTACATGCGAGCTGCCAGGCCAGCAAGATCGCCAACCCCGTTGAACGCGCGAGTATTCTCATGGCATGGGTCCGTTGAGACTCTAGCGGGAGACGCAACGGCCGTGCCTTTGGGGACAGGTCTTGCACCTTGCACTCGCTGCTACGCGACGAGTCTCGCTTCACCGCAACGTGCAAGGTGCAAGACCTGACCATCACTAGGGATGCGTTTTCGCCCGCCAGCGGGCGTAGCAGTCAGAGCCGCAGAAGTGATAGACATATTCCTCGGCGTCGATGCGATACGCGTGCGACGGATCGAGCTGCGCGCTGCAACTACAACAGGTGTCGGGAGCACTGCCGTCGTCGCGAGGGGAGCGCACGCTTTCGCGCGGCGGTGTGACGCTGTACCGGGTATCGCCCATGCGCGCCTTGTCGCGCACGGGATCGCGCAACCCCAGCTCCGCGCTGGGGTCGCGCTGCGCATCCCGCTCGGGCGCACGACGCCTTGCGTCGGGTCGAGGTTTCATGCTCGTGCTCAGATCGGCGTGACGACGCCGTTTTCGACCCGCACGCGATCACCGGCCCGCAACGCCGGATGAGTTTCCTGGGCGATAGCTTGGTAGCTGCCGTCGTCCATGCGTACATAGATCTTGAATACGTCCGAAGCCGAGCGGGTACGCCGCTCGATCTCGCGGCCCGCGTACGCGCCGCCGGCCGCGCCCGCGATAGTCGCCGCGGTCTGGCCGCGTCCGCTGCCGATCTGGTTGCCCAGCAAGCCGCCGACAACGGCGCCGCCGATCGTCCCCAGCAGGCCGACGTTGTCACGATCGACGCGTTGTACCGATTCGACCGTACCGTAGCCCGAGCGGACTTCCGAGCTGCTGCTGACACCGGTGGGAGTGGTCCCGGCCGTGGTGCATGCGGCGAGCGACAGCGCGAGCAGCATCGCGCTCAAGTATTTACTGGCGTTCATTGGCAAACCTCCGAGAGGGTTATCGACGTGGGGAATCCGCAGCAAGCGTGCCAGAGCCTCTGCGCCGGATGGGCGCAGCAGTCCGCGAGCGCTCGCCGTGCTGCCATGCACGCTCGGGGCGACACTCGTACGATGCCGCTCGCTCGCGGCGATGCCGCCAGCACACGCGGGGGAGACGGGGCTTCTCTACGGCGCCGAGGCGACCCGTAGAGCGATGGTGAAGGCGCCCGCTTGTCGACAGGAATGTGAGTTGCGTTCGCGGGCTGCGGCAAGACTCTCGGCGGAAATCAGCTTGCATATCGACCTGGTGTCGTACAACGTCCACGGCTGCGTCGGTTGGGACGGAGCGAAGGACCCCGAGCGCGTAGCCGCCGTTCTGAGCGAAACCGGCGGCGACATCGTCGCGCTGCAGGAGGTGCCGGCGCTCGACAAGGGTGGCCACGCGTTTCTCCAGCGCGTGAGCGCGCTGACCGGGCTCACGGCCATCGCCGGTTCGGAGCTGCTCAGTCATTGCACCCACTATGGCAATGCCTTGCTCACGCGCTTCAGCTCGCAGCGCATGAGCACGCTCTATCTGGGCGTGCGCAACCGCGAGCCGCGCGGAGCGATCAACGTCGAGCTGGACTGCGGGCCGGTGCGCTTGACGGTCATCGCGACCCACTTGGGCCTGTCGCCGGCGGAGCGCCGCGACCAGATTCAGCGCATCCTGCCCGTAGTGACCAACCAGACCTCTCCCGTCGTGTTGCTCGGGGACATCAACGAGTGGTTCACGTGGGGCCGGCCGCTGCGCTGGCTGCATGCCGCGTTCGGGCGTCCGCCGGCGCCGCGCAGCTTTCCCTCGGTGTTGCCCGCGTTTCGGCTCGATCGCGTGTGGGTATCCCGCCCCAGCGTGGTCACATCCGTACGCGCCCATTCGAGCCCGCTCGCGCGTAAAGCTTCCGACCACCTGCCGGTGAAAGCGTGCGCGGAGCTGCGTTGGGCGGACTACGAGATGGCGAGGGCGTCGCCAGCGCGAGCGGGCGCCGAAGCGCGGCGCAGCTCGCGCGCCAGCTCGTGAACCGAGCCGGAATCCTCGCTATAGGCGGGCTGGGGATTCGAGAAGGCGAAGATGCGCGCGCTTGTGCTCGAGGGCTGTTCCCACAGCTCGGCTGCGCGTGCCGTCACGCATATCAGCGGCGCGCGGGAGTCGACGCGCTCCAACGTACGCGGCGCCGTCGCGTGCTGCCACAGCGAGCTGACGTAGGTGGAGTTTCGCAGCACGATCGCCCAGCCGTACACCGTCACGCAAGGCGCGGTGGCCGCGCCGCCGTAGGCGACGCAGACTTCGGCCCCGCGGCCGATGTCTTCCAGCTGTGCGGCATCGGCACCCGCGCGGAACCAGATATGGCCGTTGAAGCGCGTGGCAAGCGGTTTCATCGGACGCGTGCGCGGCTGTCCATCACGGTCCATCACGGTGAGCATGGCGAACGGAAAGCGGGCCAGTACCTCGGCAAGCGTATCTATCGAGGGCGTCATCATGCCTCCCTTTGGGGGGAGCCGTGTCCTCGCAATGCGCGTGCCCGCTTGGATGCGCCGAAAGTCAACGCGCGCAAGCTCAGCCTCGGTAAAGTTTGCAGGTGCAGCGGTCACGCGATCGATTGCACGAGAAAGCGCGCCGAGCGCGAACGTGCGCTGGCTGCCGCGCGAGCGAAGGCATGGCCGTTGCGGACCTGCGATCAAGTCATCTCATTTCGTCCCCCGCGCCCGACTCGAGCCTCGCATCGGCGGCTCGGCCGACCCGCGCCATCGCCACGGCCTCGCGACCTCCTCCCGCGAGGGATGGCTCGGCGCGTGGGGACGATTCCTTGGCTGTGGCACTGCGAACGCCTGGTGTCGCACGCAACGCGTGCGACACCAGGGACCAGCGCGTTGCCCCACGCGGCGGGAAGGGAACAAAGGCCACGATCACAACGAAGGCATTGGCAGGACCGCGCTTTGCTTGATGCCGCGGACCCATGAACGGTCGCCCGACGGCGATACTCCAATGGGATTCGTCCCGACGCCATGCGCGTAATGCGACACTGTTTGCAGAAACTTCAGGGGATGCGCGATAGAATGACTGCGCCCGTCTTGCCCTTGCCGCCCGCTGCGCCTTCGACAGGGAGACTTGTACGCTCCGATGCCACATACACTCATCGTTGAAGACGATCGCGATTCGGCCGAAATGCTGGCCGAGCTGATAAAGGGCGAGGGCTTCAGCACCGCCACCGCTCATACGCTCGCCGAGGCACGCCAGCAACTCGCCCTGCGCGAGCCCGATCTAGTACTGCTGGATCTCGCGCTGCCGGACGGCAGCGGGATGGACTTGTTCGCCGACCGCCCGGAAGCTTTCGCCGGCAGCGAAGTAGTGATGATCACCGGCCACGCGAGCCTCGATACCTCGATCCAGGCGCTGCGCTTGGGGGCGACCGACTACCTCGTCAAGCCGATCAACTTCCGCCATCTCAAGAACATCCTGTCGCGCGTTACGCCCACGGGTGAGATGCAGAAACGGATCGCCAACTTCGAAAAGAACGTCAGCGATGTGGGCCGCTTCGGTCCGCTTTGGGGCCGCTCCAAGATCATGCAGGAGATCTACCACCAGGTAGCGCGCGTGGCGCGCACCTCGGTGAGCGTGCTGGTGACGGGACAGAGCGGTACGGGCAAAGAAGTGGTGGCGCAAGCGATCCACGAGCTGAGCCGCCGCCGCGATCGTGCGTTTCTCGCGGTCAACTGCGGCGCCATCTCGCCGCAACTGATCGAAAGCGAAATGTTCGGTCACGAGAAGGGCAGTTTTACCGGCGCGGCACGCCAGCACCAGGGCTATTTCGAACGCGCCAAGGGCGGCACTTTGCTGCTCGACGAGATCACCGAAATGCCGCTCGACCTGCAGGTGAAGCTGCTGCGCGTGCTGGAGACGCGCATGTTCCAGCGCATCGGCGGCACCGAGTCGATAGAGACGGACGTGCGTATCGTCGCGGCCACGAATCGCGATCCGCTCGAAGCCGTCGCCACAGGCAAGCTGCGCGAGGACTTGCTCTACCGGCTGAACGTGTTTCGCATCGACGTACCGCCGCTCAACGAGCGGCGCGAGGATGTCGAGTTGCTGGCGAACAACTTCCTGGCCGAGCTCAATGTGCAGGAGAACGCGGCCAAGCACTTCACGCCGGCTGCGATCCAGGCCCTGACGGCGCATGGCTGGCCGGGCAACGTGCGCCAGCTCCGCAACGCCGTGCAGCGCGCCTTCATCATGGCCGAGGACAACGACATCGACGCGGGACACCTGTCGTTCGACGCCATGTCGATGCCGCAGGCCTCGGCGAACGATGGCGCCAGCGTGACGGTTCGCGTCGGTACCTCGATCGCCGAGATGGAGCGCAAGCTCATCTTCGCCACCCTGGATTACTGCGGCGGGCGCAGGGAACAGGCGGCCGAGTTGCTCGGCGTGAGCCCCAAGACCCTGTACAACCGGCTGCGCGAATACGAACGCGATCGCGAGCGCTGATCGGCCTCCTGGCCTGACTGCGGGCACATGGCTTGCGCCTGCCTTCGTACCCGACGAAGGAGGCAAGCATGAAGAAGCAAGTTCACGGCGAAGGCAACTACCAAGCGACCCGCGATTACAACAAGCGGACCAAGGACTACCTCGAATCCGCCGACGTGGCCGCAGATGCGCGCGAAGCCGCGCCTCGCTCCGAGCAGGAAGCGCGCGACATGCAGCAGGCCGAAGTAGCCGGCAAGCGGCGGGCGAAGGGCAGCGGCCGGGAGCAGAACTCGCAGCCGATGGACGAGGACGGCGCGCAGTAGAAACCTCTCGAAGCCTTGCCCCGCGCCGTGGCTGCGGCGCGGGGCCGTTTGCGTCCCCTGCGCCATGCCTTGAGCACACCTGAGGGGAGGCGAGATGGAACAGCGTATCGAACGCGATAGCCTCGGCGAGATCGAGGTGCCCGCCGCTGCCTTGTACGGGGCGCAAACGCAGCGCGCGATCGATAATTTCGACCTGAGTGGCCTGCGCATGCCGCGCGCATTCATTCGCGCGCTGGGGCTCATCAAGGGCTGCGCCGCGCGCGTCAATGCCGACCTCGGCTTGATCGATCCGGACCTTGGCCGCGCGATCGAAGCGGCCGCCGCGCGAGTCGCCGCCGGCGAGCTCGATCATGCCTTCCCAGTCGATGTGTTTCAAACCGGATCTGGCACGAGCAGCAACATGAATGCCAACGAGGTGATCGCGCGCCTTGCGAGCGACGCGCTCGTGCGCGCGGTGCATCCCAATGATCACGTCAACATGAGCCAGAGCAGCAACGACGTGATTCCTACCGCCATCCACGTCAGCGCCGCCCTCCTGGTCGCGGAGGTGTTGTTGCCCGGGCTCGAGTCACTCGCGGGCGTTATCGACACGCGCTCGCGCACGCTCGGTCACATCGTCAAGACAGGACGCACCCACCTGATGGATGCCATGCCCTTGACCGCGGCCCAGGAGCTGAGCGCGTGGGCAGCGCAAGTGCGCCACTCGGCCGAACGCATCGGCGCGGTGTTACCCCGGCTGCACGCGCTCGCCCAAGGCGCCACCGCCGTGGGGACCGGCGTGAATGCGCCGGCGCAGTTCGGCGTGCGCTTCGCGCACGCACTCTCGCAACGTACCGGCCTACCGTTCATCCCGAGCGGCAACTTCTTCGAGGCACTGAGCGCGCAGGATACCGCGGTCGAGTTGAGCGGCCAGTTGAAGGCGGTGGCAGTCGCGTTACTGAAGATCGCCAACGACCTGCGCTGGATGAATAGCGGCCCGCTGGCCGGACTGGGCGAGATCGTGCTGCCTGCGCTGCAGCCGGGCAGCAGCATCATGCCGGGCAAGGTCAACCCGGTGATCCCCGAGGCTGTGGCCATGGCGTGCGTGCAAGTCATCGGCAACGATACCGCGATCACGCTCGCCGGGCAGTCCGGCAATTTCCAGCTCAACGTGATGCTGCCCTTGATCGCGCACGATCTCATCCAATCGATCGAGCTGCTCGGGCGCGCTGCGCGCGCGCTCGGCGAGCGTGCCATCGCGGGCATGAGCTATGAAGAGCAGCGGCTGCGTGCGCAGTTGAGCCGCAACCCGATCTTGGTGACGGCGCTCAACCGCATCATCGGTTACGAGCGCGGAGCGGCTATCGCCAAGCAGGCCTATGCGCAGGCGCGTCCGATCGTCGACGTCGCCCTGGAGCACCTCGACCTGAGCCGAGGCGAGCTCGAACGCCTGCTCGACCCTGCCGCGCTTACCCGCGCCGGCACCCGCTAAACGGGCTCGGGGGCTGCGTCAGCGAGCACCGCGCACTCGGGGGTGGGCGTGGCGCCGTAGAGAAAGTAGTTCAGCAGCTCGCGTACGGGGCGAATGGCGTTGCCGAAGGGCAGCGACTCTGCGCCGCGGAAGAACAGACCGCGCTTGATATCGCCCTTGAGCGCGGCCGCGAGTTGGTTGTCGATGCAGAATTGCCCCGCGCGCGCCAGACCGTCGCGCAGGCCGCACTGCAACAGGCAGTCCCACCACAGCGTACAGTGGCGGCGGATTTTCGCGTGCGCCTGCAGCACGTGTTCGCGGCGCAGATAGTTGTCCAGGAAAGGCGTGCGCACCGCGCGCGCAGGCAGCCCGGCCACGCTCATGAAGGTGACGATGTCCTCGGGCTTCGCTTCGGCGAGCACGCGCTTGAAGGCCGGATGGGCGTCGCCTTCCTCGGTCACGGCGAAGGGGGTGCCGATCTGCACCGCGGCTGCGCCGCGGCCGAACAGCTTGCGGACCTTCTCGTGCGTATTGATGCCCCCCGCCGGAATCAGTGCAATATCCTCGCGCGCGATGCCGAGCGTATGCAGCGCGGCGAAGGTCTCGTCGAGCACGCGCGGGAATTCGAATCGAGGATCGTCCAGCTCCTCGATCCGGGCCGCACCGAGGTGGCCGCCGGCATGGCGCGGATGCTCGATCACGATGGCATCGGGCAGCCGGTTCTTGCGCAGCCACTTCTTGACCAGCAAGACGATGCCGCGCGCATCCGACAGGATGGGAATGAGCGCGATCTTGGGGAAGTCCGCCGTGAGATCCGGCAGATCGAGCGGCAGCCCGGCGCCCATCGTGATGGCCCCGGCGCCGCTTTCGCAGGCCTGGCGCACGTAATCGGCATATTGGCTGACCGCGCGCATCACGTTGACCGAGACCAGGCCATGCCCCGCGGACAGTGCCAGCGCCGCCTTGATCTCGCGGTCCAGGGCAACCAGGTTGGCACGCTCGATCAGCGCGCGGTCGCGGCAGCGGTCGGTCTGCTGCATCAAGTCGTCATGATGGTGCCGCAAATCGACGCTCGCGATGGTGCCGACCGCGCCATGACGAGCGACCGTGCCGGCGAGACGGTGCGCGGATACGCCCACGCCCATGCCGCCTTGCACGATGGGCAGGAGCGAGCGCCCCTTCAGCCGCAATACGGGCAGCGCAAGCGAGGATGATGGAATCACGCTCGTCATACTAGGGACGCCGTCGATGAGGGGCATTGACGCATATCAATCGGAGCGGAAGGTTATCAAGCTTTTGACAAAGACACCATGCCCTTGGCGACCCGGCTCGGTGGCCGGGGAAGCTGCGTCACGGCGCGCGATTCATTTGCGCGCGCGGCCATCCCCGAGTCTTGCCGCCTCGGCTTCTATCCAATCAGCGGCCTGCTCCATCAGCGCATCGGGTCGCATGCCTTCGGTGGCGATCGGTGCGCCGATGCTCACGGTGATCACGCCCGGGCGTTTGACGAATGAATTGCGCGGCCAGAGGTAGCCCGCGTTGTGCGCGATCGGCACCGCCGGCACCCCCGCGCGCAGCGCGAGCCAAGCCCCGCCGGGCTGATAGTTACCGCGCCTGCCCGGCGCGGTGCGCGTGCCTTCCGGGTAGATGACGACGCTGAAGCCGCCTGCGAGCCGCTCCTTGCCCTGCTCCAGGATCTGCTTGAGCGCGCGCCGGCCGGCAGCGCGGTCGATGGCGATGGGCGAGATCATGGCGAGGCCCCAGCCAAAAAACGGAATCCACAGCAGCTCGCGCTTCACCACCATGACGTGCGGCGGCAGAATGACCTGGAAGACGAGCGTCTCCCAAGCCGACTGGTGCTTGCACAGGTAGACGCACGGTGATGCCGGCACGTGGCTGCGGCCCACGACCCGGTAGCGGATGCCGCACAGCACCCGCGCCAGCCAGACGAAAAAGCGCGCCCAGTTCGAGATCACCCGATAACGCAGCAACGGCGCGAACGGGAAGGTGAGTATCGCCACGACGGCGAAGGGCGGGGTGATCAGCGCCTGCAACAGGGCGAACAGGCACGAGCGAACGAGCGCGTCGAGGTCCTTCATCGTGGCACGGCGCGCGCTAGGAGCCTGTCGGAGTTGATTTCACGTGTGCGACGGAGGCGCTTTTCGCGCAGGGCTAGGAGGACGACGCAGCCGATAGCGAGACTATCGGCAAGTCGTTCGACACCGCCGTGCGCGAAAATCGCCCCGTCCCTTCGGCTTGCGCCCACAACGCCCGCATGCTGCGTTGCTCGGCTTGCCAATATTCCCGATATTGGTCTGCACCGAGCGCCTTGCCTGCGGGCGTTGTGGGCACAACGCATCGCGCGAAATCAAGTCCGACAGGC
>JADLAC010000058.1 GCA_020848435.1 Burkholderiales bacterium
AAAGCTCGGGGATCGAGCAGGTCAATGCGGCGGTCACGCAGATGGACGAGACCACCCAACAGAATGCCGCCCTGGTCGAGCAGGCCGCCGCCGCCGCCGAGTCCCTGCAGGAACAGGCAGGCGCGCTGCTCGCCGCAGTCGCGCGCTTTCGCGTCGAGCCGCGCGGGGGCAGGGTCGCGGAGCTCTCCGCGGCTGCGCCGGCAGGCGAGCGGCGCGGGCTCCAAGCCGCTGCCTAGCGAAAGCCGGGACAGCGATGGTCCCCCCGTGTTTCGATGATGCGGCCCGCGCTCAGCGCGGGCCAAGCCGATTCCGCGCCGAGCGGCGCGCCCGATATGCTGCCGCAATCCGCCGGATGCCCGCGCGCTGCGCAGGCGCCGCCCGAGCGCAAGCGTGATGTATCCCACGCTCTTTTCCGGTGGCCCGCGCATGCGCCCCGCACCGCTCAAGGATCGAAGGGCACTGCCGCAATTGAATGCATTCGGCATGAGGACCCTGGCACGCGGATGAGGCCGCCGTCGCAAACGCTGCCCCGATGGGCGTGCACGTCGTCACAGGAGCAAGTCAACCCATGAGCAAGGCGCAGCGTGTCGGCAATGTCTATTTCGCCGCGTTCGGCAGCGGGGCGTTGCTCGGCGGCGCGGGTGCGGATTTCGAGCACACCATGGCCGACATCCGCCGGGTGCTCGACGCGATCGGGCAGGTATCGAAGCTGATCGGCGCCGACAACCGCAAGCTCGCGCGCCTGTGCAACGACAGCTCCAAGCGCATCGCCGAGGTGCTCGCCATCATCGAAGGCGTGGCGCTCGACTCCAACCTGATCGCGCTCAATGCCGCGCTCGAGGCGATCCGCGAGGACGACGGCCGCTACGACATCGCGCTCGTCGCCACCGAGATCCGTACCCTGCTCCATCGCAGCGAGTCGGCCACGCGCGAGTTGCACGCGCTGTTGAGCGACACGGTGCAGAAGATCGAGGCCGGCGCGCTGCTGGTGGAGGAAGTGGGGCTCACGCTCGCGCGCAGCGCCGGCGCCGTGCGCCAGGTGACCGAGATCCTGTCCGAGATCGGCTCCGGCGCGCCGCTGCCCGGCGGGCTCGTCGCCCAGAACAGCTCCAACGCCGACTGAGCGCGGACGGCCGCGCGAATGGCGCGAACGGGGATGCAGTCGATTTCCGCCCCCATACGCCCCCCCGCGGAGAAACACGCCGCGGGGAATTGCGCGCATGCCGATGCCTGCCGCGAGTTCGCGTTCACCCCCGCCGATTTCGAGCGCGTACGCAGCCTCATCTACGAGCGCGCCGGCATCTCGCTCTCCGAGCAGAAGCAGGAAATGGTCTACAGTCGCCTCGCGCGGCGCTTGCGCGCGCTCGGTCACGCCAGCTATCGGGACTATCTCGACCGGCTCGAGGCCGATGCCCACAGCCCCGAGTGGCAGGAGTTCATCAACGCGCTCACCACCAACCTCACGGCGTTTTTTCGCGAGGCGCACCACTTCGAGATCCTCGCCCAGCGGCTGGCGGCGTGGTCCGGGCGCCGGCGGGTGCGGATCTGGTGCACGGCCTCGTCCACGGGCGAGGAGCCGTACTCGCTCGCGATGACGCTGGTGGAGGCGTACGCGAGCTGGTCACCGCCCGCCGAGATCATCGCGACCGACCTCGATACGACGGTGCTCGCCACGGCCGAGCGCGGCGTCTACGCGATGGAGCGGTTGGAAAAGGTGGCGCCCGAGCGCGTGCGCCGTTTCTTTCTCAAGGGTACCGGTGCGAATACCGGGCGCGCGAAAGTGCGCGCCGAGCTGCGCGCGCTGGTGAGCTTTCAGCGCCTCAACCTGCTCGACCCGGCCTGGCCCGTGACGGGCGCCTTCGACGCGATCTTCTGCCGCAATGTGCTCATCTACTTCGACAAGCCTACCCAGCGCCGGATCATGGAGCGCTTTCGCCCGCTGCTTGCCGCCGACGGCCTGCTGTTCGTCGGTCATTCCGAAGGTCTGTATCACTGCACCGACCTGTTCCGATCGCTCGGCAAGACGGTCTACGAGCGCACGCGCGCAGGCTGGGGCGCGACCGAAGCGCGCGCCTAGTGCTCCGGGTCATCTCTCGCGCGGCGGATTCCGGACTCAGGATACTCGATGGTGAGCACTGCCGCCGAGCGCAAGGGCGCGCAGCCGATGGCGGGCATCGGCACCGCGCCGAGCCTCTATTACGATCGCCAGCACGGCGTGCACGCGGCGAAGATTCTTCCCGGCGAGTATTTCATCACCGGCGAGGACATCGTGCTGGTGACGGTGCTCGGATCGTGCGTCGCGGCCTGCATCCGAGACCCCGGCCTGGGGATCGGCGGCATGAACCATTTCATGCTGCCCGAGGCCGGCGCGGACAGCGACAACCTGTTGAGCGCACCGGCGCGCTACGGCACCTACGCGATGGAAGTACTCATAAACGAGCTGGTGAAGCAGGGTGCGCGCCGCCACGCGCTGGAGGCGAAGGTGTTCGGCGGCGGCAACGTGATGCGCAATCTCACCCTCAGCAACGTCGGCACGCGCAATGCGCAGTTCGTGCTCAAGTTTCTCGAGCTCGAGCGCATCGCGGTGAAGGCGCGCGACCTGGAGAAGGACTATGCACGCAAGGTCTATTTCTTCCCGCGCAGCGGCCGCGTGCGCCTGAAGATGATCCGCGGCATGCACAACGACACGATCCTCGCGCGCGAGCGCGAGTACGGGCAGCGCATTCGCGCCGAGCGCGTCGGCGGCGAGGTGGAGCTATTCTGATGGAGCAAGCGATGCAGCCCAAGACGAGCGCGGCGCCGCCGCGCAAGACCCGCGTGCTCGTGATCGACGATTCGGCGCTGGTGCGTGCGCTGCTGACCGAGATGATCAACGCCGAGCCCGACATGGAAGTCGTCGGCGCGGCCGCCGATCCGCTGATCGCGCGCGATCTCATCAAGCAGCGCGACCCGGACGTGCTCACCCTGGACGTCGAGATGCCGCGCATGGACGGGCTGGATTTTCTCGAGCGCCTCATGCGCCTGCGGCCGATGCCGGTGGTGATGGTGTCCACGCTCACCGAGCGCGGTTCCGAAGTCACGTTGCGGGCGCTCGAGCTCGGCGCGGTCGACTACGTCGCCAAACCCAAGGTCGGCATCAGCAACACGCTCACGGAGTATGCCGAGGAGATCGCCGCGAAGATCCGCACCGCGCGTCTCGCCCGCGTACGGCGCGCGGCGAGCGTCCCGGCGCCCGGCCCGAGCGCGGATGCGCCGCTGCCGCGGCTGCGCCTCGGCACGACCGAGAAGCTCATCATCCTGGGGGCCTCCACCGGAGGCACCGAGGCGATCAAGAGCTTCCTCACGCAGATGCCGCCGGACTGTCCGGGGATCCTGATCGCGCAGCACATGCCCGAGGCATTCACGCGCCCCTTTGCCGAGCGCCTGGACGCGCTGTGTCGCATCGCCGTGTCGGAGGCGCGGCACGGCGAGCGGGTCCTGCCGGGTCACGCCTACATCGCGCCGGGGCATTCGCACCTCGTGCTCGCGCGCAATGGCGCGAACTACGCCTGCGAGCTGTCGCAGGCCCCGCCCGTGAACCGCCACCGGCCCTCGGTCGATGTGTTGTTTCGCTCGGCGGCGGCGCGCGCGGGCAAGAACGCGATCGGCGTGATCCTCACGGGCATGGGCAAAGACGGCGCCGCCGGCATGCTGGAAATGAAGCGTGCCGGGGCGGCGACCTATGCGCAGGACGAAGCGAGCTGCGTCGTGTTCGGCATGCCGAGAGAGGCGATCGCGCTCGGTGCCGCCGGCGAGGTGCTGGCCCTGGACAAGCTGCCTCGGCGCGTGCTCGCCGGCCTCGCGGCGATGTTGCCGGCGTGAGGCGAGCGGCGCATTCAAGCGTACGTGTGGCGTGCCGTAATTCCGACATGCGAACCATCTGAGGGGATTAAATGCAAAGCCAGGTACGCACCAACGACGGCATCGCCAGGATCATGCTGCGGGGACGCTTCGACTTCGGCTCGCACCGCGATTTCAAGACGAGCTACGAAGCCCCGCTGAGCGCAGCCGATATTCGCGAGCTCGAGATCGATATGGGCGGGGTCGAATACCTCGACAGCTCGGCGCTGGGCATGCTGCTCATTCTCAAAGAGCGCGCCGGCGCCACGAACAAGCGCGTGGCCATCACGAACTGCCGCGGGGCGGTCAAGCAAGTGCTCGACATCGCCAACTTCAGCAAGCTGTTTCCGATCCGATGAACGCTCCCCGCGACTGGCTCGCGGAGGAGCATCTGAGCGTTCTCGTCGTCGGCGCTGCCGACGGCGCCTTGGCGCCTCTGGAGCGGCTGGTTTCACGCCTCGGCCACCGGGTCGTGGCGTGCACCCCCGCCGACGCAGAGGCGCGCTACATCGAATGCGCGCCCGACTTGCTGCTGATCGACAGCGGCAGGACGCTCTCCGGCGCGCTGCACACGAGCCTGCGGCTGCGCGCTTTGCCGGGCGAGCGCTGGGTGCCCGCGCTGTACGTGGTCGGGCGCGAGCAGGAGCCCGCCATCGCCCAGGCGCTCGAGGCGCAAGCCGACGACTACCTGACGCAACCGATATCGGTCGTCGTGCTGCGCGCCAAGCTGCGCGCCGCCGCGCGCGCGCTTTCTCTGCAGCGCCAGAACCTGCGCCAGCAGGCCGCGCTCGAGCGCTACTACCATAACGCCGAGGAAGAGCAGAGGGTGGCGAGCCACCTGATGCGGCGCCTGATCCAGACCGACATGCTGTCCGATCCGGCGGTCGAGCATCGCATCAGCTCCGCTTCCCATCTCTCGGGCGATCTGATTGCGTTCGCCCGTACGCCTGGCAACAGCTTGCACGTGCTGCTCGCCGACAGCACCGGGCACGGCCTGGCCGCATCGCTCGGCGTCATGCCGCTCGTGCAACCGTTCTATGCCATGACCGAAAAGGGCTTCGGCTTGTCGGCGATCGCGCAGGAGATGAGCCGCAAGGTGTGCGACTGGCTGCCGCTCGGACGCTTCGTCGCGGCCACGCTGGTTTCGGTCGATCAGCGCGAGGGCGTGGTGTGCGTCTGGAACGGCGGCAATCCGCCTATCGTCATGCTGGCCGAGGACGGGCGGGAAATCCATCGCTTCGAGTCGCGCCACGTGCCCTTGGGGATCGGCCCGCTGGACGATCAGGCCGCCGCGCCGGAGCGGCTCGCCTTGCGGCCGAACGCCCAATTGCTCGCGTTCTCCGACGGCGTGTCCGAGGCCGAGAGCCCGGAGGGCATGGCGTTCGGCATCGAGCGGCTGGTGAGCATCGCCGCCGCGGCGCCGCGAGGCGCGCGCATGCAGGCGCTCACGGCGGCACTGGACGAGCATCTCGGGGGCGGCAGCGCGCACGACGATCTCGCGCTGCTGCTGATCGACTGCGGCGCCGCGGCGGTCGAGGATCGCGCCGAGCCCGCCACCCGCGGGGGTTGCGGCTGCGGGCTCAAGCGCTGGCGCTTTCGCGTCGAGCTCACGCCCGATGAGCTGCGCATCACCGACGTCGTCGCCCGCCTGACGGGGACGATGGAGCGCATGGGCGTGCCCGAGGCGCATCGCACCAACCTGTTCGTGGTGCTCTCGGAGCTGTTCAACAACGCCCTCGACCACGGGCTGCTGCGCCTGGATTCGAAGCTCAAGGGGAACGCGCGCGGCATGGACCGCTTTCTCGAGCTTCGCACCCGGCGGCTGCGCGCCTTGAACGCGGGCTCGATCCTGATCGACTTCGACCTCGATTGCGGGGTGAGCGACCGCGTGCGCATCGAAGTGAGCGATAGCGGCGATGGCTTCGACTGGCGCGCGCTCGCGGCGAACGACGAAAACGCTGCTTTCGGCCGCGGCATACTGCTGGTGCGCCGGCTATGCAGCAGCCTGGAATACTCGGATCGCGGCAACCAGGCGGTCGCGGTGTACGGGCTGCATTGACGAGGGCTCGAGCGAGCGTGCGCCAAGGTGCGAAGAGCGCTGCGTAGGAACCTGTGCGGATTGAGACCGCGCCGCGGCCTCGCCTCAGGGTCGATGCACAATCGCGGGCGGCAATCGACCTGCGGTCCCTATCCGCTGCTTCCTCCCGGCTTTTCCCGACGTCAAGCAGCGCGCGCGAACAGACGCGCGCGGCTCTCGGCCGGAGCGTCGCGGAACAGCGCCTCCATGTCGAGCACCAGCACGATCGAGCCGTCGCCCGAGAGTGTCGCCCCGGCGATGCCCTTGGGCTTGACGCCGTCGAGCGGCTTGATGACGAGGTCGTCGCGGCCGACGAAGCCATCGACCGCGAGCACCACGTCGGAAGTGGCGGCCTGCAGCAATACGCCGTAGCCCGGTGCGCCCTCGCAAGGCATGTCGAGCATCGAGCCGAGCGCACGCACCGGCAGCACCTGGTCACGGATCACGACGGTCGCCTTGCCCGAGACCGATTGCACTTGCGCGGGATCGAGCCGCACGATCTCGCGCACCATGGTGAGCGGCAGCGCGAACGCCTGCTCGCCCAGACGCACGACCAGTACCGGCAGAATCGCGAGCGTCAGGGGCAAGGAGATCGATATGGTGGTACCGACGCCAGCGTGCGAGGTGATCTCGATGCGCCCGTTGAGCTTGTGGATGTTGGTCTTGACCACGTCCATGCCCACGCCGCGCCCGGACACGCTGGAGACCTGGTCCTTGGTCGAGAAACCGGGCAGGAAGATGAGCTGAAGCGCCTGCCGATCGTCCATGCCATGCACGGACTCGGCATCGAGCAGCCCTTTCTCGATTGCCTTGCGGCGCAGAACCTCGGGCCGGATGCCGCGGCCGTCGTCGGAGATCTCGATCACGATATGGTCGCCGGCCTGGCGTGCCGACAGCGCCACCGTACCCTTTTCGGGTTTGCCGGCGGCACGGCGTTCCTGCGGCGTTTCCATGCCGTGGTCGACCGCGTTCCTCACCAGGTGGACCAGCGGATCGGACAGCTCTTCGATCATGGTGCGGTCGAGCTCGGTATCCTCGCCGCGCAGCTCCAGGTCGATTTCCTTGCCGAGCGTGCGGGCGAGATCGCGCACCAGCCGCGGATACTTCTGGAACAGCCGCCCGATCGGTTGCATGCGCGTCTTCATGACCGCGTTTTGCAGGTCGCCCACCAGCAAGTCGAGCTGCTCGATCGATTCGTCGAGCGCGCGCAGCGTCTGCGCATCCGATTTTCCGGACAGCAGCTCGGTGCGCAGGCACGTGAGGCGGTTCTTGGTGAGGCCGATTTCGCCCGACAGATTGAGCACCTGGTCCAGGCGAGCGGTATCGATGCGTATGGTCGAATCCTTGGCGATCGCCAGCTTGTCGGTTTCGCGCCGGCCCGCGCGCACGGCCTCGACCCCCGGATCGTCGCTCGCCCGCCGGCCGGCGCTGGGGTAGACCGTCGCGGGCGTTTGGGCCGGCGCCGCGGCAGCACGTCCTTCCGCCGGCGGCGTCGTGACGGCGCCAGCGGCGATGCTCGCGAGCAGCACCGGCCAGTTCGGCTCCGGCGCCTGAGTCGCTGTCGTCGCTGCGGCGCCGGCTGCGCTCGGCGCGGGTTCGGCCGCGCGCGCGGGCCTCGCATCGAGCGCGTTCTCCAGCGCCAACAGCAAATCCCTGGGCGCGCCCTGCGGCTGCCGGGCGCCGCCCAGGTCGCCGAACATGTCGCGCACCGCGGCGGTGGCGCTCAGGATCAAGTCCATGAGCTTCGGATCGAGCGCGAGGTGGCCGTTGCGCAGCCGATCGAACAGGCTCTCGGTGCGATGACACAGCTTCACCAGCTCGGTCGCGCCGAGGAAGCCCGCGCCCCCCTTGATCGTGTGGAAGTTGCGGAAGACCGCGTTGAGCAGCGCTGCATCCTCGGGCGCCTTCTCCAAGTCGACCAAGCGGTTGTCGAGGTCGGCCAGCAGCTCGTTGGCCTCGGTCAGGAAATCCTGCAATAGCTCCTCGTTACCGGCGAAGTCGCTCATGCGATGCTCACTCGTAGCCGTGGTCTCGTAGCCGTGGTCGGCCCAGGATCGAACCAGGGTCGGACCAGGCTCGCGGACCGGGATCGGACCGGGATCGATCAGAAGCCTTCGGGACCAGGGTCGGACCAGGATCGTGGGGCATACGGATTCGTGCTCAGAAGCCGAGGCTCTCCAGCAAGTCGTCGACCTGCGCCTGGGTGCGCACCACATCACCCGAGCGCTCGGGGTTCACCACCGGGCCGTTCAACAGCTCGTTGCAGCCGGGCGGACGCTGCGCGGCCGGCGTGCCCTCCACCAGCAGTTGCAGCAGTTGGCGCTCGACCTGGTGGGCGAGCTCGTTGATGCGCTTGATCACCTGCCCGGTCAAGTCCTGGAAGTCCTGCGCCATGACGATTTCCATGAGCTGGTCGCTGGTCGCCTTGGTGTGCACGGGAACCTGGTCGAGGAACTGGACGGTCGCAGCCGCCAGCGCCTTGAACTCCTCGACGCTGGCCTGCGCGGCGAACACCTTGCGCCAGCGCGCGGCGAGATCGCCCGCGCCCGCCGCCAGCAGATCCTGCAGCGGACGTGCGGCGTCGGTCGCATTCAGCACGCGCTGCGCCGCGCGCTCGGTCAGCGTCGCGACATAGGCAAGCCGTTCGCGCGCATCCGGTATCGACGAGGCGGCCTCTTCGACCATGCGATCGTAGCCCAGGTCGCGCAGACTCTCGTGCAAGGTCCGGGTGAGCTGCCCGATCTTGGCGAGCAACACCGCGGGGCGCTCGGCGTCGCCGGCTGCGGGAAGCGGGAACGCGACCGGCGAGGCGTCTGCTCGCGCGGGCCCGGCGTTGGCGGCGACCACGCTGTCGAACAGCGCTTCCAGCTCATCGGAGTCGTTGGCCGCGAGCACTGCGCTCATGCCGCGGCCCCTTCGCGATTCAGGGTCTGGAAGATCTTCTTCAGCTTCTCGTCCAGGGTCGCCGCCGTGAACGGCTTCACGACGTAGCCGCTCGCGCCCGCCTGGGCGGCGGCGATGATGTTTTCCTTCTTCGCCTCCGCCGTCACCATCAGCACCGGCAGGCGCTTCAACTGGTCGTCGGCGCGGATACTGCGCAGCAGATCGATGCCCGTCATGTTGGGCATGTTCCAGTCGGACACGACGAAGTCGAACGCTTCGCTCTTGAGCTTGTGCAAGGCGTTGACGCCGTCCTCGGCCTCGTCGACGTTGTTGAAGCCGAGCTCCTTGAGCAGGTTGCGTATGATTCGCCGCATGGTGGCGAAATCGTCGACGACCAGGAACTTGAGATTGCTGTGAGACATCGATCTATCCTTCTGCGCGAGGCTGGTTCGGTTGGGAGCGCTTCGGCGCACGCAGCAGGGCGCGCAGCGTCGCGGCCAGGTTGGGGCCGTCGAACTTCGCGACGTAGGCGTCTACGCCCATGCTGCGTGCCATGGCGCCGTTCGCGTGCGACGACAACGAGGAATGCATGACCACCGGGATGCCGTCGAAGCGCCGGTCGGTCTTGATCGTGCGGGCGAGGACGTAACCGTCCATCTCCGGCATTTCGGCATCGGCCAGCACCAGTTGCAGCCGCTGGTTCAAGGCGACGCCCTCGGTCTGCGCCTGGGCCGCCAGGCCCAGCAGCTTCTCCCAGGCTTCGCGGCCGTTGGCCGACTGTTGATAACGCACGCCGAGCTTGTCCAGCACCGCGGATATCACCCGGCGGGCGGTCGCCGAATCGTCGACGAACAGCATGTTCAGATCGGCCCCGCCGCTGATCGCCTCGATGTCCGGCACGCCCGGTTCGCCGAAGGCGCTGGCGAGAACCTGCTCGACGTCGAGGATCGACACCAGGCGCCCGTCGGGCAGCCGAGTGATCGCGGTGACGACCCCGTCGCTGCCGGTGAGGGCGGCATCGGGGGACTTCACCTGGTCCCACTCGACCCGCGTGATGCGATCGACGTCGTTCACCAGGAAGCCTTGGATGCGGCCGCAGAATTCGGTGATGATGAGCGTGCTGCCGCTTTGCTCGGGAGGCGCCGCGGTACCGACGAAGCATGCCAGGTCGATCACCGGAATGACGCTGCCGCGCAACGATATGACGCCCCTGACGCCCTGGGGCATGTGCGGCGTGGGCGTGATCTTCGGTGTGAGCGTGACTTCGCGCACCTTGAAGACGTTGATGCCGAAGACCTCGCCGCAGCCCAGCGAGAACAGCAGGATCTCCATGCGGTTGGAGCCGGCGAGCCGAGTGCGTTCGTCGACGCCGTCGAGCAGGCCTCGATTGGAGGCCGAGGCGGATTCGAGCGTTTGCATGACGACCTTACTGCGCGAGGAGCCGGCCCAGCGTATCGGCCAGCCGCTGCGGTTCGAACTTCGACACGTACTCGTCCACGCCGACCGACTTGCCGAGATGCTCGTTGGACCCGCCCGACAGCGACGAATGCATGATCACCGGGATGGCGCGGAAGCGCTGGTCGGACTTGATCATGCGCGTGAGCATGTAGCCGTCCATTTCCGGCATTTCCACGTCGGTGAGAATGACCTGGAGGAAGTCGGATACGGGCTTGCCGCTGCTGGCGGCGTGATGCGCGATGCGCTGCAAGGCATCCCACGCCTGGCGACCGTTGTGCGCGCCGATGTGGCGCACGTCCATGGCGTCCAGGGTGGAGACGATCTGCTTGCGCGCGGTCGAGGAATCGTCGGCGAACAGCACCGTGCGATCGGGGATTCCGAGCGGCGCGATGCCGCGGTACATGAGATCGTTCGAAGCGGCGTCGGTCGTATCGGCGAGCACCCGTTCGACATCCATCATCATCACCAGGCGCCCATCGGCCAGCTCGGTCACCGCGGTGACCAGTCCCGCGGTCTTGCACGTCAGCATCTCCGGGGGCACCTTCATCGCCGACCAGTCGAGGCGCAGAATGGTGTCGACGGCTCCGACCAGGAAGGCCTGGATGCGGCCGTTGTACTCGGTGATGATCATCACCTTGCCGTTCGCCTCGGTGGACAAGCCTGCGCATTGGGCGAGATCGACCACCGGTACCAGCACCCCGCGCAGGCTCACCATGCCCGCCACGGCCGCGGGCATGTCCGGGGCGCGCGTGATCGCGGGCGCGCGCATGACTTCACGCACCTTGAAGACGTTGATGCCGTAGGTCTCGGTGCGCCCGGAGTCGAGATCGCGGCCGAGCGTGAACAGCAGGATCTCCAGCTTGTTGGTCCCGGCGAGCCGGGTGCGTGCGTCCACGTTCTTCAGCAGTTCGGACATTGCGGCGCTTCTCGATCTTTCGCTGTGCGACGGGTGCGGCGGATGCGGCCGATCGCGCGCTCGACGAGCGCACCCTGACGGCACCAATAACGGCAGGGCGCTGCGGGGATTTAGCACGGCGGCGCCTCTAACCGGCGCTTGCCGGCCATACGTTGCTTGGGCTCGGGCACGATCGCGCGCACGTCGCGCCGCGCAGCCTATTCAGACTCGCGAATGGGCCTCATTCGCGCGCCGGACGACGCTCGCGCACTGGCGCTAGCGCGCTTGCCGTCTCAAGACCCCGGCCGCGCCGTCGTTATCGTTCCCGATCGGGCGCTCGGGCGATGGCGCGCGGGCGCCCGCGCGCAATACCGTGGGAGATACCCCGATGGAGAAGTTTCGCGACCTCACGATCGGCGCCCGGCTCGGCATCGGCTTCGGCGTTCTGCTGCTGGCGCTGGGTGCGGTGTCGGTGCTCGGCGTCTCCAGCACGAGCCGCATCGGCGCGATGGCCGATCGCATCCTGTCCGAGGATTGGCGCCGCTCCCAGGCCGCGCACGAGCTCGAGCGTGCGGCGCGCGACAGCTTCGTCGCCGCGCTGCAAAGCCTGCAAAAGACCGAGCAGACCCCGTTCACGGTGATCCAGGCGCGCGTCGCTGCGGCGCGCAAGAACATCGACCAGGCGATGGCGCTGCTGGTGAGCTTGAGCCGCGGCGACGCCGATCGCGTCCAGCTCGGACAGATCGACGCCGACCGCAAAGCGTACCTGGCGGCGCTCACCCAGGTGTTCGAGCTCGCCGAGTCGGGTAAGGTCGTGCAGGGGGAGGCCGCGGTCCACCGCGCGCTCGAGCCGAGCTTCGCCAAGCTCTCGAACGCGGTGCGCGCGCTGGTCGAGCAGAACCTGGCGCAGGCCGAGGCGCAGGGTGCGCAGCAGCTCGGCGCCATCGCGACGGCGCGCGCGACCATGGTCACGCTCGGGGTGGTCGCCGTGATCCTCGGCGCGCTGTTCGCATGGTGGGTCAGCCGCTCGCTCACGGGGCCGCTCGCAGGGGCGCTGGCGGTGGCGCGCGACATCTCCTCCGGGCGCCTCGACGCGACCATAGACGCGCGCGGGAGCGACGAGGTCGGACAACTGCTGCGGGCGCTCGCGGACATGCAGTCGGGGCTGCGCGCGATGATCGGGGACGTGGCACGCAGCGCGGGCGAGGTGTCGAGCGCCGCGACGCGCTTCGCCGGCGGCGCGCAAGAGAGCATCGCGCGGGCGCAAACGCGCACCGAGGCGGCCGGCGCGACCGCGGCCTCGGTGGAGCAGATGAGCGTGAGCATCGGCCAGGTGGCCGAGCATGCGCAGGAGGCGGCGGCGATCGCCGGGCGCTCGAGCGAGCTGGCCGCGGAAGGCGAGGCCATCGTGCGCGCGGCGGCGAGCGAGATGAACAGCATCGCCGATTCGGTACAGCACAGCTCGCGCCAGGTCGAGACGCTCAATCGTCGCTCGGCGCAGATCAGCTCGATCATCAAGGTGATCAAGGACATCGCCGATCAGACCAACCTGCTCGCGTTGAACGCCGCGATCGAGGCGGCGCGCGCGGGCGAGCAAGGGCGCGGCTTCGCGGTGGTGGCCGACGAAGTGCGCAAGCTCGCCGAGCGCACCGCAGCTGCCACCTCCGAGATCGGCGGCATGATCGAGACGATCCTGGAGGAAACCTCCAGCGTGGTCGAAACGATGCAGGCGGGCGGCGACAAGGTGGGCCACGGCGTGACGCTCGCCGAAGAGGCGGCGGCGGCGCTGGAAAAGATCAAGGCGCAGGCGATGGAAGCGGTGGCGAGCGTGAACGCGATCGCTGCCGCGACCCGCGAGCAGCAGGCGGCGAGCGGCGACATCGCGCGCAACGTCGAGCGCATCGCCCAGATGGCCGAGGAAGGCGGCGCGGCGGCCGCGGCCAATGCCGATGCGGCGCGCGACCTCGACGCTCAGGCCGCGGCCTTGAACACCCACGTTTCGCGCTTCACGCTATAGCCTGGGCGGCGAGGGCTGGGACCGTGCTCGCACTCCCGGCGAGGCCGAACCGCCCCGGCGCCGCGTTCTCCTCGTCGCTCGCGCTTGCCGCGGCGCTTGGAAAGCGCCGCGGCGCCGTCGCCGAAGCGGGCAGCGTCGAGCCTTCACGCGAGCGCTGCCGCCAGGGGCGCGCGCCGTATGCGCGCAAGGCGCTCATCGAAGCGCTGGAGGGGCGGCTGCTGTACTCCGGCGATGGCGTACCGATCGAGCTGCCCGAGCACGGCGCGGTCGAAGGACAGATCTACCTCGCCGAAAGCGCAGGCCCGGTCATCGATCTGAGCCGGCGGCTCGCGGACGCGCCGCTGCCGGATACGGCTGCGAATCGGGCGCGCGCCGCGGCCGATCCGCTAGCTCCACCAGCGCCTGTTCGCCGCGAGCTGGTGGTCGTCGATGCGGCGATCGCCGAGCGCGAGCAACTGGTGGCGGAGCTCGCCGCCCAGGCGGGCTCGGCACGCTCCTTCGAAATCCTGCTGCTCGATTCCGCGACCGATGGGCTGGCGCAGATCACGCAGGCGTTATTCGCGCGCGGCATCGTGTTCGACGCGATGCATGTGTTCTCCCACGGCGCGCAGGACGCACTGGTGCTCGGCTCGAGCCGCATCGGCTTCGCCGCCCCGAACGCACGCCCGGAAGCAGTGCGCGAATGGGAGCGCTATCTTGCCGAGGATGCCGATCTGCTGCTCTATGCCTGCGACATCGCCGCGCTCGACGCCGGGACGCAGTGGCTCGCCTGGCTCGCGCAGGCGAGCGGCGCCGATGTCGCCGCGAGCCGCGATCTCACGGCCAACGCCGCGCTGGGCGGCGACTGGGATCTCGAATGGCGCGCCGGCGCAATCGAAGCGCGGACCCTGGCCGCACCGGGCTTGAGCGGCACCCTGGCGGCGAACCAGGCGACGGCAGGCACGCAGTCGGCACCGAGCGCCGGGGTCGACGCAGGCGGCAATTCGGTGCTGGTATGGCAAAGCGACGGCCAGGACGGCAGCGGCTGGGGCGTGTACGGGCGCCGCTTCGACGCGAGCGGCGCGCCGCTCGGGGCCGAGTTTCGCGTCGCCACTACCGCCGCCGGCGACCAGCACACACCGGACATCGTGGTGGAACAAGACGGTGACTTCGTCGTGGTCTGGACCGGCCAGGGACAGGACGGCGACGGCGGTCACGAGGGCAACGTCTATGCGCGCTGTTTCGCCGCCGATGGCACGGCGCTCGGCGCGGAATTCCGCGTCAACACCACCACGCTCGGCGATCAGTCGGCAGCCGCCCTCGCGCTCGACGGCGACGGCTTCATGGTTACCTGGCAGAGCGCGGGCCAGGACGGCAGCGGCCTGGGCGTGTACGCCCGGCGCTACGACGGCGGCAATCCGAACGGGGGCGAGTTTCCGATCAACACCACCACCGCGCTCGACCAGGGCGCGCCGGATGTGGCCGGCGATCGCCACGGCAACTTCGTCTTCGTCTGGCAGAGTCAGAACCAGGACGGCAGCGGCTGGGGGATCTATCGCACCTATCTCAAGCACAACGGCAATTTCGAAGGCGGCGAGCAGCTTGTCAACAGCACCGTGCTCGGCGACCAGGTCGATCCCGCGGTTGCCTTCGACGACAACCACGATTGGCTGATCGCCTGGACGAGCCAAGGCCAGGACGGCTCGGGCGGCGGCATCTATGCCGACTTTCTCCGCTATACCGGCGGTGGCGGAAATGGCAGCGGCGAGTTTCGCGTCAATACCACCGTTGCCGGCGATCAGTCGCAGGTCGCCATCGCCCGTGGCGATGAGCGCGATTTCCTGCTCGCCTGGACGAGCCTCGGCCAGGACAACGACGGCGCCGGCGAGGGCAACGTCTACGCCCGGTTGTTGGAGCGCAGCGGCGCCGCGGTCGCCCCTTTGGGCGCGGAGTTTCGTCTCAATGCCTTCGATACGGGAAGCCAGCAGGCGGCGGCACTCGCGCTGAACGAAGACGGCAAGGCCATCGCCGTATGGCAGGGCGCCACGGCCGAGGATGCGAACGGCATCGCGTTGCGAAGCTTCGCCGTCGCGTTCGGGGACAATCATGCCCCGGTGCTTACGGGGGCGAACGCGCTGGTGTCGATCGCCGAGGATGCCTTCGGCAACAATGGCACGCTGGTCGCGGCGCTGATCGGGGGACACTGGAGCGACGCCGATGCCGCTGCCACGGC
>JADLAC010000059.1 GCA_020848435.1 Burkholderiales bacterium
CGGTGCTGAACAACAGCGGCAGCTTCGATATCCGCAGCGATCGCACGTGGCGGCACTTCGCAGGCGCGGCCGGAAGCCTCACGCTCAACAACAGCGGCACGCTGAAGAAAAGCGCGGGCAGCGGCGACTTCAGCTTCCTCAGTACCGTGCTGAACAATACCGGGACGATCGCTATTTTGACCGGCCGAATCCTGGTGAACGGCACGCCGATCTGATCCGAAGCGACCGGCTCGGCGGCCGCAGGAGGCGAGGAGATCGACCGTTCGCGCCTATGACCGGCGTGCAGCGGAAAACGGCAACTATTGGGTGAGCGACCGGTTCAGCGCGTTGTTCCGCCGGCGACATTGCTTCGTGCGCCTTACGGTCAGTGCTTGCCCAAAGTGAAGCCACGCCACCCGCTCAATTCGCAGAAGTAGTGCGCCGCTTCGAGTTTCGACCCGTCGCTTGCGTGCCCGGAAACGTCGGACGCTCAGCCAGACGATCGTTGAGCACGGCGCGTGCCCTGCGCGAAGATAGCGCGCCGACCTTGGCTTCATCGCGCAAACAGCCGCGGCCGCCCCGGTCAGGCGACTCGATACTTGCGCACCAGCTCGCGATCGAGCTCGATGCCGAAGCCGTTGCCTTGCGGCAACGCGAACAGTCCGTTCTTCACCCTCGGCCGGTTCACCCACACGCGCTGCCAGACCGGATCGCGCTCGGGATCGGCGAAGCACTCGACATAGGTGCCGTGCGGGATCGCGGTCAGCAGTTGGATGGCGATCTGCGATTCCTCGTGGTGCGCGATCTTGACGCCGGCCGCGCCGCAGATCGCCGCGGCGCGGCGCCAGTCGGTCACGCCACCGCCTTCCGAGACGTCGTAATTCACGAGATCCACCGCACCGGCGTCGATCAGCCGGCGCACGCCGTGGCTCGTGATCTCGCTTTGACCGGCCGTGACGGGGATCGAGATGGCGGCGCGCACGCGCGCCATCATCGCGGCGTCGTCGTACCAATGGCACGGCTCTTCGAACCAGCGGATGTCAAGCGGCTCCACCAGGCGCGCGAAGCGGATCGCGTGCTCGACATCCCAGCCGCGATTCGCATCCACGGCCAGGATGAAATCCTCGCCGGCGGCCTGGCGCGCGGCTTCGACCCGCTTGGCATCTTCCGCCGGCGCCAGCCCCCCGACCTTGAACTTGCACCCGGCCATGCCGGCTTCGCGGTACGCCTCCATCTCGCGCCCGATGTCGGCGTAGGTCTTGCCTTCGACGTAGTAGCCGCCGATCGAAATGATCGGCAGCGCGTCGCAGAATCCGCCGAGCAAGTCGCGCACTGGCTTGCCGAGGGACTTGCCCATGAGATCCCACAGCGCGCAATCGATGCAGGCGATCGCCTCCATGAGCAGCTTGCGATCGCCCGCCGCGATGGTCTGCGCGAACAGCTTCCCCCACAGCCGCTCGACCGCGAACGCGTCTTCGCCCACCACCAGGGGCGCAAGCTCGGTGGTGATCATGCGCGCGATCCGCGGCGCGTGATCGCGGTTGTCGCCGTTGTAGACCTCAGCGACGAGACCTGTTTCGCCGTAGACGCGGGTGATCACGGTGCAGCGGCGCGTGACGTGATACGTGCTGCCGCCGAAATCGCGCGTCAACGGAATCGACAAGGCTTCGGCTTCGATGCGCTCGATTCGCATGGAACCTGGGTCGACGGATCAAAGCATTCGATCTTGGTGCGTGCTCGCGCGGCGCGCCGCCTACTTCGCTTTCATGCCCGGCTTAGCGCCGTCGTCCACGGCGAGCAGGAACGGACCGCCGCTGTCGTCGCTGGCGGCGAGGATCATGCCCTCGGAGATGCCGAATTTCATCTTGCGCGGCGCCAGGTTCGCGACCATGACGGTCAGCCGGTCCTTCAGCGTGGCCGGATCGTACGCCGCCTTGATGCCGGCGAACACGGTGCGCGTGCCGAGCGCGCCCACATCGAGCGTGAGCTTCAGCAGCTTGTCGGCCCCCTCGACGTGCTCGGCGTCGGCGATGCGCGCCACGCGCAAATCGAGCTTGGCGAAGTCTTCGATCGTGATATGCGCCGCGGTGGCTGGCTTCTCGGCATGTTGTTGCTGTTCGCCGTGGCGCGCGGGGGACGCCGGGAGTACCGGCTGCAAGCTTTCTTTGTTGGCTTCGATCAAGGCGCTCACCTGTTTGGCATCGATTCGGGTCATCAAGTGTCGATACGGCTGTATGCGCTCGGGCAGCGCCAGCGCGTCATCCCATGCGAAGTCGCGCTCCATGCCGAACAGCGAGCGTGCCACGTTCTGCGCGGTGCGCGGGAGCACGGGCGCGAGCAGCACGCTCAGCAGCTTGAAGCCGTACAGGGCGCGCGCGCAGCAATCCTGCAGCTCGCCGCGCCGCTGCGGATCTTTCGCGAGCAGCCAGGGCTGGTGCCGATCGTATTCCTGGTTGATGCGATCCGCCGTTTCCATGACTAGGCGCATGGCCTTGCCGAATTCTCGCGCATCGTACAGGTCGCGCACCGCGGCCGCCGTGGCGCGCGCGCCTTCGACCAGCGACACGGTATCGCCCGCATAAGCCAATTCGCCGTCAAACTGGCGGCTGATGAAGCCGGCGGCGCGGCTCGCGATGTTGACGTACTTGCCGACGAGATCGCTGTTCACCCGCGCGACGAAGTCATCGAGGCTCAGATCGATGTCCTCCATGGTCGAGCCCAGCTTCGCCGCGTAGTAGTAGCGCAACCATTCCGGGTTGAGCCCTAGCTCCAGATAGCTTTGCGCGGTGATGAAGGTGCCGCGCGACTTGGACATCTTCTCGCCGTTGACGGTGAGAAACCCGTGAGCGTAGACCTTGCTCGGCGTGCGGTAGCCCGCATGCTCGAGCATCGCCGGCCAGAACAGGGCGTGGAAATACAGAATGTCCTTGCCGATGAAGTGGACCAGCTCGGTGTCGCCGCCAGGGCGAAGATAGGCGTCGATCTCGGCTTGCGACTTGCCCGTGCGCTCGCAGTAATTGCGGAAGCTACCGAAATAGCCGACCGGCGCATCCAACCACACGTAGAAGAACTTGCTGCCGCCAGTGTCCGGAATCGCGAAACCGAAATAGGGCGGATCGCGCGAGATATCCCAGTCGGCCAGCTTGTTCTCGCCCGGCGCCCCGAGCCATTCCTTGAGCTTGTTGCCCGCTTCCGGCTGCACGTGCTGCCCGCCCTGGGTCCAGGCGCGCAGGAACTGCTCGCAGCGCGGATCCGACAATCGGAAGAAGTGATGCTCGGACGCCTTGCGTACGGGCGCCGCGCCGGAGACCGCGGAATAAGGATGCTTGAGGTCGGTCGGGGCGTAGGTCGAGCCGCAGGCTTCGCACGAATCGCCGTACTGGTCCTTGGCGCCGCACTTGGGACACTCGCCCTTGATATAGCGATCGGGCAGGAACATCGCCTTCACCGGATCGAAGAACTGCTCGACCGAACGGATATCGATCAGGCCGCGTTCCTTGAGACGGCGGTAGATGTCCTCACAGAACGCGCGGTTTTCGGGCGAGTTGGTGGTGTGATAATTGTCGAAGCTCACCATGAATCCGCCGAGCTTGCCGCCGGCAGCCGCACTCTCGCCGCCGAAGAAATCGCGCGTGTGCTCGCCGTAGACGCGCTCGATCAGCGCTTCGGGCGTGATGCCTTCGGCTTGCGCGCGCAGCATGATCGGTGTGCCGTGGGTGTCGTCGGCGCAGACGTAGAGGACCTCGTGGCCTTGCATTCGCTGGAAGCGCACCCAGATGTCGGTCTGGATGTACTCCACCAGGTGCCCCAGGTGAATCGCGCCGTTGGCATACGGCAGGGCGGAGGTCACCAGCAGTTTGCGCGGCATGAAGGACGCACCCGAACAAAGCCGCGATTCTAACAGGCCGATCCGCGCGCCCTGGGCCGAGAATGGCGGCGCTCGGCGCTGGATCCGCATTTGCTAGAATCATTCGAGAGCGACAGGAGCTAAACACGTGGCCATCACCCGTGAGCAGGTCGAGGCCGTACTCGACAGCATCATCAATCCCGATACGGGCGTAAGTCATTGCGCCGGCAAGAGCGTGAAGGGCATCAAGATCGAAGGCGATGCGCTCTCGGTCGAGATCGTGCTGGGCTATCCGGCGAAATCGGTGCTCGACAGCACCCGCGAGACCATCGCCGGCAAGCTGCGTGCGTTGCCGGGCGCCGGGCCGGTGACGGTCAACGTCTCGAGCAAGGTCGTTGCGCACGCCGTGCAGCGCGGCGTCAAGCTCGTTCCGAACGTGAAGAACATCGTCGCGGTCGCATCCGGCAAAGGCGGCGTCGGCAAGAGCACGGTGGCCGTGAATCTCGCGCTCGCACTGGCCGCCGAAGGGGCGAGCGTCGGCATGTTGGATGCGGACATCTATGGCCCGTCGCAGCCGACCATGCTCGGCATCCTGGGCCGGCCCGAATCACGCGACGGCAAATCCATCGAGCCGATGGAGGGTCACGGCGTCCAGGCCATGTCGATCGGCTTCATGATCGACACCGAAACGCCCATGGTTTGGCGCGGACCGATGGTGACCCAGGCGCTGGAGCAGTTGCTGAACGAAACGCGCTGGCGCGACATCGACTATCTCGTCGTCGATCTGCCGCCCGGCACCGGAGACATCCAGTTGACGCTGGCGCAGCGCGTTCCCGTCACCGGGGCGGTCATCGTCACCACGCCCCAGGACATCGCCCTGCTCGATGCGCGCAAGGGGCTCAAGATGTTCGAGAAGGTCAACATCCCGATCCTCGGCATCGTCGAGAACATGAGCACCCACGTGTGCTCGAATTGCGGCCACGAGTCGCATATCTTCGGCGCAGGCGGTGCCGCCCGCATGGCGGCGGACTACAACGTCGAAGTGCTCGGCAGCATTCCGCTCGATATCGATATTCGCAGCCAAACCGATTCCGGCTGCCCGACGGTGGTGGCCGCGCCGCGCTCGCGCGTCGCCGACATCTACCGCCGGATCGCGCGCCGGGTCGCGATCAAGATCGGCGACAAGCAGCAAGACCACTCGGCGGCATTTCCGAAGATCGTGGTGCAGAATACCTGAGCGCGTCCGCCGCGGAGCGAATCGACGGCTGGCCCGGATGGCGGGATGCCGTGTCTGGGAGTCGGTGCCATTCAGGGTAGCGCCGCCCGATTGGAGAATACGGCGACGAGCGTGAGACTCGGGACCAGGGAGCGAGCAAGCGTGAGCATCAAGTCCGATCGTTGGATCCGCCGCATGGCGCAAGAGCACGGCATGATCGAGCCGTTCGAGCCTGGGCAGGTGAAGGAGCTGCGCGGCGAGCGGATCGTTTCCTACGGCACTTCGAGCTACGGCTACGATCTGCGCTGCTCGAACGAATTCAAGCTCTTCACCAACCTCAACACGACCATCGTCGATCCGAAAGCCTTCGACGAGAAATCCTTCGTCGACGTGCGCGGCGAATACTGCATCATTCCGCCCAATTCGTTCGCCTTGGCGCGCACGGTCGAATACTTCCGCATTCCGCGCAACGTGTTGGTGCTGTGCCTGGGCAAATCGACCTACGCCCGCTGCGGCATCATCGTCAACGTGACCCCGCTCGAGCCCGAGTGGGAAGGCCACGTCACGCTCGAGTTTTCCAACACGACCCCCTTGCCGGCGAAGATCTACGCCAACGAAGGCGTGGCCCAGGTGATCTTTCTGCAAGCGGCGGCGGACGACGTGTGCGAGACCTCGTATCGCGACCGCGGCGGCAAGTACCAGGGCCAGCGCGGCGTCACCTTGCCGAAGATCTGAGCAGCGGAGCGCGCGCGCCCGCTCAGCGTCGCGTACCGCTCTTATCGATCCATGCGCGCGCCCGCGTGCGCGCTTGCGCGAGGCTGTCCGCGGGCAGCTTGTCCGCGAGCAGCCGCAGGGTGTGCTCGGCGCCTTCTTCGCCGTTCGCGGCGGCGATAGCGAGCCACGTGAGCCCCGTTGCCGGATCGCGCTCGGTGCCGCGGCCTTCGAAGTGCATCAAGCCGGCCATGCGCTGCGCCAGGACGTGACCGCGCGTTGCCGCCTGCGTGAACCAGTGCAAGGCGTGCACCGGATCGGCCGCTACGCCCTGGCCTTCGAGGTAGACCACGCCGAGGTTGTATTGCGCGCCGGGGTCGTTCTGCGCGGCCGCGAGGCTCCACCAGCGGCGCGCCTGTGCCATGTCGGGCTTCACGCCCAGGCCGCGCGCGTACATCAAGCCCAGGCTCGTCTGGGCGGCGGCATCGCCTTGGGATGCGAGCTGGCGATACCAGTGCGCGGCCAGGACGTAATCTTGAGCGACGCCGCCGCGGCCGGCGTAATACGCCTGCGCCAGGGCGCGCGTCGCGGCCGTGTCGCCCGCGCTCGCGCGATGCGCCAATTGCTCGATGTCGATGGCCTGCTCGCCGGCATGCGCTGCCGCGGCAAGCGCGGCAGCGAGCACGACGGCGCCGAGCGCGCGCTTCATGGGCGCGCTTCGTTTTCCGCAATGCGATCGTGAATCTCGAAGCGCCACGCGAGCGGGCTCGACGTGGTCGCCGGATGGCTTTCGCTGCCCGTTCTGCGCCACCGGGTGGGGTCGATCGCGGGCATGTAGGTATCGCCCGGCACGTCGATATCGACGATGGTGAGATAGATCCGATCGGCGAGCGGCAGCGCCGCGCGGAAGATCTGCTCGCCGCCGATGATGAAGACCTCGCTGTCGTCGCGGCACAGGTCGAGCGCGTTCTCGAGGGAGCTCGCCATGAGCGCTCCGGGCACTTGCAGCCTGGGATTGCGCGTCACGATGACCGTCGTGCGGCCGGGGAGCAGCCGCCGGATCGAATCCCAGGTCTTGCGGCCCATCACGATGGCATGTCCCATGGTGAGCTGCTTGAAACGCTTCAGGTCCTCGGGCAGGTGCCAGGGCAGACGGTTGCCGGCGCCGATTACGCGCGAGCGGCTCATGGCGACGATGAGCGATACCCGCGGGGCCGCGTTCATGGTTGTCGCGATCGCTCGCCGCGCCCGATCGGCCTACACGGCAATCGGCGCCTTGATGGCCGGATGTGGGTCATAGCCGCTCAGCTCGAAATCCTGGTAGCGAAAATCGAACAAGCTCGATACATCCGGATTGAGCGTCATCCGCGGCAAGGCGCGCGGCGCGCGGCCGAGCTGCTCGCGTGCCTGGTCGAGGTGGTTGAGATACAGATGCGCATCGCCGAAGGTATGGATGAATTCGCCCGCTTTCAAGCCGCAGACCTGGGCGATCATCATGGTGAGCAGCGCATAGGAAGCGATGTTGAACGGCACGCCGAGAAAGACATCGGCGCTGCGCTGGTAGAGCTGGCACGACAGCCGGCCGCCGGCGACGTAGAACTGGAACAGCGCATGGCACGGCATCAAGGCCATTCGCGGCAGGTCGGCGACGTTCCAGGCCGAGACCAGCATGCGGCGCGAGTCCGGGTTGGTCCTGAGCTCGGAGAGCACCTGCGCGATCTGGTCGATATGACGGCCCTCGGGCGCGGGCCAGGAGCGCCACTGGTAGCCGTAGATCGGCCCCAGGTCGCCGCGCGCGTCGGCCCACTCGTCCCAGATCGTCACCCCGTGCTGCTTGAGATAGCTTACGTTGGTATCGCCCTGGAGGAACCAGAGCAGCTCGTGGACGATGGACTTCAGATGCACGCGCTTGGTGGTGAGCAGAGGAAAGCCCCGGCTGAGATCGATCCGCATCTGGTAGCCGAACACGCTGAGCGTGCCGGTGCCGGTGCGATCGCTTTTGCGCTGGCCGCGTTCCAGCACGTGGCGCATGAGGTCGAGGTATTCGCGCATGGCTCGCTTCGAGGATGGCTGCCATTCTACCGAGAAAGCGTTGCGTCGATGCGCCAAGCGAGCGCCGCCAGCGCGCGCTCGCCATGCTAAACTGACCGGCCCTTCCACGCCGCAGCTACCGTCTCATGTCCGGCAGTACCCTCGGCAGCTCATTCTGCGTCACCTCGTTCGGGGAGAGTCATGGCCCCGCGATCGGCTGCGTGGTCGACGGTTGCCCGCCGGGAATGGCGCTGGCAGCCGCCGATATCCAGCGCGAGCTCGACCGGCGTAAACCAGGCACCTCGCGCCACGTGACGCAGCGGCGCGAAGACGACCTGGTGGAGATACTCTCCGGGGTGTTCGAGGGCCGCACCACCGGCACGCCGATCGGGCTGCTCATCCGCAACGTCGATGCGCGCAGCAAGGACTACGGCAAGATCGCCGACCTGTTCCGTCCCGGACACGCGGACTATACCTACTGGCAGAAATACGGCATTCGCGACTATCGCGGCGGCGGGCGGCAATCGGCGCGCGAAACGGCGGTGCGCGTCGCCGCGGGCGCGATCGCCAGGAAGTGGCTGCAAGAGCGCTACGGCATCGTGATCCGCGGCTATCTCGCCCAGCTCGGACCGAACGTGGTGGCCTTCAAGGACTGGGAGGCGGTTGGGCGCAACCCGTTCTTCGTCGCCGACGAGGCCGCCGTGCCCGAGCTCGAAGCCTTTATGGACCGCCTGCGCAAGTCCGGCGATTCGTGCGGCGCGCGCGTGAACGTGGTCGCGCACGACGTGCCGGTCGGTTGGGGCGAGCCCGTGTACGACAAGCTCGATGCCGACATCGCCTACAACATGATGAGCATCAATGCGGTCAAAGGCGTCGAGATCGGCGCCGGCTTCGATTGCGTGCGCCAGCGCGGCAGCGAGCACTCGGACGAAATGACGCCCGAGGGATTTCTCAGCAACAACGCCGGCGGCATCCTGGGTGGCATCTCCAGCGGGCAGGACATCGTCGTCGGCATCGCGATCAAGCCCACCTCGAGCATTCGTCTTTCAAGGCGCACCATCGACAAGTCGGGCAGCGCCGCAACCATCGAGACCCACGGCCGCCACGATCCGTGCGTGGGCATCCGCGCGACACCGATCGCCGAAGCGATGCTTGCGCTCACGTTGATGGATCACGCGCTGCGCCATCGGGCGCAGAACGCAGACGTCGTCTGCCCGACGCCTCGCATCGCGGGGCGCGCGCCGCAAGACATGATCGATCGACTGCGCTTGGCCGGCTGCGTGGAGGACCCGGAGCCCGACGAGGCCTGATGCGATATCGCCCGCATCGCGCGGCCCCGTGAGCCGGCTGCTGTACTGGCAACTCGCCGGCTTCTACTTCTTCTATTTCGCCTACATCGGCGCCTACGCCCCCTACTTCACGCTCTATCTCGACGCGCTCGGTTACACGGCCGCGCTGATCGGCACCTTGATGGCGGTGCCGCAAGTGATGCGTATCTTCGCGTCGCACCTGTGGGGCTATCTCAGCGATCGTCACGCGCTGCGGGTGCGCATCGTCGTGCGCGCGGGGATCGTCGGGACCGCGTGCTATCTCGGCGTATTCGCCGGCACGAGCTTCGCATGGCTGTTCGCGTGCATCGCGCTGTGGAGCTTTTTCTGGAGCGCGGCGCTGCCGCTGATGGAAACGACCACGTTGAGCCACCTGGGCGAGCGCGGCGGCGACTACGGCCGCGTTCGACTCTGGGGCTCGGTCGGTTTCATCGCGGCCGTGCTCGGCGTCGGCTGGGTGCTCGATCGCGCCAGCATCGGCGTCCTGCTCTGGATCGTGGGCGCGACGCTCGCCGGCATCCTCGCCTGCGCCTGGCGCATTCCCGAGGCCCGCCACGACCGCCACGACGAGCGCGGCGAGCCGTTACGGCGCGTCCTGCGCCGCCCGGCGGTCATCGCCTTGATCTGTGCCTGCGCGCTCATGGCGATGGCGCACGGGCCCTACTACACGTTCTTCTCCATCCACCTGGTCGACTTCGGCTATAGCAAGACGGCGGTCGGCTGGCTGTGGGCGATCGGCGTCATCGCCGAAATCGCCGTATTCGCGTGCCTGCCGTGGCTGTACCGGCGTTTCAGCGCATTCGTGTTGCTGCTGGCGAGCTTCGCGCTCGCCGTGGTGCGCTTCGTCCTGATCGCCCATTTCGCGCACGTGCTGCCGCTGCTCGTGGCCGCGCAACTGCTGCATGCGGCAACCTTCGGCGTGTTCCATTCCGCCGCGCTCGCCGGCGTGCACCGGCTGTTTCGCGGTCCGAACCAGGCCCGTGGCCAGGCGGCATATTCGAGCTTGAGCCTGGGGCTGGGCGGAACCTTGGGCGGACTCGGCAGCGGCTGGCTGTGGGAGTCGTTCGGGCCGATGGCCACCTTCAACGTCGCGGCGGGCTGCGCCGCGCTGGGTCTCGTGCTGCTCGCGGCGTTGGGCCCACGCAAATTCTGATGCGGCGGTCTCGCCGCGGATGAACTATGCAATAATTTCCAGCTTTCACCGCTTTCACCGGCAGCCATGAGCGCGAAAACCCTCTACGACAAGCTGTGGGAGAGCCATCTCGTCCATACGGATGCGGACGGCACCGCCCTGATCTACATCGACCGGCACATGGTGCACGAGGTGACCAGCCCGCAAGCCTACGAGGGGCTGAAGCTCGCCGGGCGCAAAGTGTGGCGCATCGACTCGGTGGTGGCGACCGCCGACCACAACACGCCCACGCGCGATTGGGACCAAGGGCTCGACGGCATGCGCGACCAGGTCTCGCGCCTGCAAGTCGAAACGCTGGATCAGAACATCAAGGCGCACGGGGCCAAGGCCTACTATCCGTTCTTGGATGCGCGCCAGGGCATCGTGCACGTCATCGGCCCCGAGCTCGGCGCCTCGCTGCCGGGCATGACCCTGGTGTGCGGCGACTCGCACACCAGCACCCACGGCGCGCTGGGCTGTCTCGCCTTCGGCATCGGTACCACCGAGGTCGAGCACGTGCTCGCTACGCAATGCCTGATCGCCAAGAAGACCAAGGCCATGCTGGTCCGGGTCGAAGGCGAAACCGGGCCGGGCGTGACGGCCAAGGATATCGTGCTCGCGGTGATCGGCAAGATCAGCAGCGCCGGCGGCGCGGGCTATTCGATCGAGTACGCGGGCGCGGCGATTCGCGCCCTGAGCATGGAAGGGCGCATGACGGTGTGCAACATGTCGATCGAAGCCGGCGCCCGCGCGGGCATGGTGGCGGTCGACGACAAGACCATCGAATACGTGCGCGGGCGCCCCTTCGCGCCCAAGGGCGCGCAGTGGGACCAGGCGGTGGCCTACTGGCGCACGCTGCGCAGCGATCCGGGAGCGCAATTCGACCGGGTGGTCGACATGGACGCGGCGGCAATCCAGCCGCAAGTCACCTGGGGAACGAATCCGCAGATGGTGGCGCCGATCGACGGCCGCGTGCCCGACCCGGCCGAGGAGCGCGATCCGATCAAGCGCGAGTGGATGCAGCGGGCGCTGAAGTACATGGGGCTCGAGCCCAACACGCCGATCAGCGGTATCGCGGTCGACAAGGTGTTCATCGGCTCGTGCACCAATTCGCGCATCGAGGACTTGCGCGCCGCCGCTGCGATCGCGCGCGGGCGCAAGGTGGCGCCCAACGTGAAGCTCGCGATGGTGGTTCCGGGATCGGGCCAGGTGAAGCGCCAAGCGCAGGAAGAGGGGCTCGATCGCATCTTCACGCAAGCGGGCTTCGAATGGCGCGAGCCGGGCTGCTCGATGTGCCTGGGCATGAACGAGGATCAGATCGCCGCCGGCGAGCGCTGCGCATCGACCTCCAACCGCAATTTCGAGGGCAGGCAGGGCGCGGGCGGACGCACGCACCTGGTGAGCCCGATCATGGCCGCGGCCGCCGCGGTGACGGGGCATTTCGTCGACGTGCGCACGCTCGCCTAGCGCCGCGCCGGCATCCGGAACAGCACAGGATCCACAGACCATGGACAAGTTTCAATCGCGCGAAGGCCTGGTCGCACCGCTCGATCGGGCGAACGTCGATACCGACGCCATCATCCCGAAGCAATTCCTGAAAGCGATCGGCCGCAGCGGCTTCGGCCCCAACCTGTTCGACGAGTGGCGCTATCTCGATCACGGCGAGCCGGGGATGGACAACGCCAAGCGTCCGCTCAATCCCGATTTCGTCCTCAACCAGCCGCGCTATCGCGGCGCGCAGGTGCTGGTGGCGCGCGAGAATTTCGGCTGCGGCTCCTCGCGCGAGCACGCCCCCTGGGCGCTGCAGGATTACGGCTTCACCACCGTCATCGCGCCGAGCTTCGCCGACATCTTCTTCAACAATTGCTTCAAGAACGGGCTGCTCGCGATCGTGCTCGATGCCGCCACGGTGGACAAGCTCATCAAGGAAACGCAAGCGAATCCCGGCTATCGGCTGGCGATCGATCTCGAGCACCAGACCATCACCACGCCGGGGCGCGACGAGATTCGCTTCGAGATCGACCCGTTTCGCAAGCACTGCCTGCTGAACGGGCTGGATGAAATCGGGCTGTCGCTAGAGCACGCCGACAAGATCCGCGCCTTCGAGGCGAAGCACCGCCAGGCGCAGCCCTGGCTGTTCGGTTGACTCGCCCGCGGCCTGTGAATCATGAAGATCGCGTTGTTACCCGGTGACGGCATCGGCGCCGAGATCGTCGCCCAGGCCGTCAAGGTCCTGCGAGCGCTCGACGGCCTAGACATCGATTTGCAACAGGCCCCGGTCGGCGGCACGGCCTACGATCAAACGGGCGATCCGTTGCCGGCGGCGACGCTCGAGCTGGCGCGCAACGCCGATGCGATCCTGTTCGGTGCCGTCGGCGATTGGAAGTACGACAGCCTGCCGCGCGAAAAGCGGCCCGAACAGGCGATCCTCGGCCTGCGCCGCGAGCTCGGGCTGTTCGCCAATCTGCGCCCGGCGCTGGTGTATCCGGAGCTCGCGGGCGCATCGTCGCTGCGATCCGAGGTCGTCGCCGGGCTGGACATCCTCATCCTGCGCGAACTGACCGGCGACATCTATTTCGGCCAGCCGCGCGGCGTGCGTCGCTCGCACAGCGGCGAGCGTGAAGGCTTCGACACCATGGTCTACAGCGAGAGCGAGGTCCGGCGCGTGGCCGAGCTCGGCTTCGAGCTGGCACGCAAGCGCTCCCGCAAGCTGTGCTCGGTGGACAAGGCCAACGTGCTCGAGACCAGCCAGCTCTGGCGCGACGTCGTGAGCGAGATCGGCAAGCGCTACCCGGATGTGGCGCTGAGCCACATGTACGTCGACAACGCCGCGATGCAGCTCGTACGCAATCCCAAGCAGTTCGACGTGATCGTGACCGGCAACATGTTCGGCGATATCCTCTCCGACGAGGCCTCCATGCTGACCGGCTCGATTGGCATGCTGCCCTCGGCATCGCTGGATGCGCGCGGCAAGGGGTTGTACGAGCCGATCCACGGCTCGGCGCCCGATATCGCCGGCAAGGACGTCGCCAATCCGCTCGCGACCATCCTCTCGGCGGCGATGATGCTACGCTACACTTTCGACCGGCCGCAGGCCGCCGATCGCATCGAAGCCGCCATACGCCACGTGCTCAAGCAGGGCTATCGCACGCCCGACATCTACGAGGCCGAAATGCGCAAGGTCGGCACGGCCGAGATGGGCGATGCGGTGGTTGCCGCGCTGCGCGGCTCCAGCCGCTGACCGAGGCGGGTCCGGGAATAGCGATCATGATGGACGTAGGATTCATAGGCTGGCGCGGGATGGTGGGCTCCGTGCTCATGCAGCGCATGCGCGAGACGGACGATTTCGCTGCCATCGCGCCGGTGTTCTTCAGCTCCGCCAAGCCGCTGCCGCAGCCCCCGGACATCGGCCGCGCAGTGCCGCCGATGCGCGACGCCCATGATCTGGACGCGCTCGCGCGGCTTCCGGTACTGGTGTCGTGCCAGGGCGGCGACTACACCAGCGAAGTGCACCCGAAGCTGCGCGCGCGCGGCTGGAACGGCTACTGGATCGACGCCGCATCGGCGCTGCGCATGAAGGACGACGCGGTGATCATCCTCGATCCGGTCAATCGCCCGGTGATCGACGCGGCGCTCGCGCGCGGGGTGAAAGACTACATCGGCGGCAATTGCACCGTGAGCCTGATGCTGATGGGCCTCGGCGGCCTGTTCCAGGCCGACCTGGTCGAATGGGCCACGGCCATGACCTATCAGGCGGCCTCGGGCGCGGGTGCCCAGCACATGCGCGAGCTGCTCGAGCAGATGGGCGACTTGCACCGCTCGGTCCACGGCCGTTTGAGCGACCCGGCAGCGGCCATACTCGATATCGACCAGACCGTGCATGCCGCGATGCGGCGCGCGGATTTTCCCCGCCAGCATTTCGAGCACGCGCTGGCCGGCAGCCTGCTGCCGTGGATCGACAAGGACCTGGGGGACGGCCAGAGCCGGGAAGAGTGGAAGGCGCACGCCGAAGCCAACAAGATCCTGGGGCGAACGAACGGCGCCGAGGTGATGCTCGACGGCATTTGCGTGCGCGTGGGGGCGATGCGCTGCCACAGCCAGGCGCTCACCATCAAGCTCAAGCGCGACCTGCCGCTGGCCGAAGTGGAAGCCATCATCGGATCGGCCAACGCATGGGTCAAAGTCGTCCCGAACGACAAGCGGGCAACGCTCGACGCCCTTACCCCGGCGGCGGTGACGGGCTCGCTGGACATCCCCGTGGGCCGGCTGCGCAAGCTGCCGATGGGCGGCGAATACCTCAGCGCGTTTACCGTCGGCGATCAGTTGTTGTGGGGGGCGGCCGAGCCGCTGCGGCGCATGCTCGGCATCCTGCGCGAGAGCGGGAATAGCGGCACAAGCAAGCTCAATTAGGTGTGGCCCGCAGCCGCGCTCTGGCGTAAGCTTGAATCGAAGGGAGGGGTCGGAATCTGCCGATCGAGCCTGCGGTCGTTGCGCAACGTCGAGCAGGCGGTGCGCTTGCCGGCAGGCGATCTGATGATTCTCGGGCGGCAAGTCCCACGGCTGTGGCGTTTGCGCTACAGCGCGTGTGTTTCTTTTGCTCCCGCGCGGGGCGCAGGTCGAGGGTAAGACCGGCGCTTAGCTTGCATCCGTAACTCCATGATGTTAGCTTAAATGTTACCGAAAACACTCAGGGTGGCGGGCGTGGGGAACAGATCCTTGATAGCGTCGTTGGTCTCACTGGCCATGGGTCTTGCGCCAGCCGCCGGCTACGCCGCGGGCCTCGGCCGATTGACCGTGCTGTCATCCATCGGCCAGCCTCTGGTGGGCGAGATCGAGCTCCTGTCGGTGCGCAAGGACGAGCTGACCTCGCTCGCGGCGCGCATCGCACCGCCCGATGCCTACAGCAATGCCAACGTCACGCTCAATCCGGCGCTGGTCGGCGCCCGCGTGAGCGTCGAGCGCCGGCCCAACGGCCAGCCGTACTTGCGTGTGACGTCGAACCGGCCGGTCGACGAGCCTTACGTCGACTTGTTGGTCGAGCTGACCTGGAATACCGGGCGCCTGTTGCGCGAGTACACGGCCCTGATCGATCCGCCCGGATTCGGTCCGGCGCAAACGGCGACGCCGGTTGCCGTGCCCGAGACACGGCCGGCGCCAGCGGCGCCGGTCGCTGCGCCGCTCGCTCCTGCGCGTGCGGCCAGCCCCGTGCCGGCAGCGCCGGCCGATGCGGGGGCACGCACCTATGGTCCGGTGCAACCGGGCGATACGCTGCGCAAGATCGCAGCCGGCGTGAAGCCTGAAGGCGTGAGCCTCGACCAGGCACTGGTCGCCATCTATCGCAGCAATCCCGACGCCTTCATCAACAACAACATGAACCTGCTGCGCACGGGGCGCATCCTGCGCATTCCCGATGCGGCCGAAGCGGGGCGCGTGAGCGCGGGCGAAGCGGCCAACGAAGTGCGCGTGCAGGCGGCCGACTGGAACGCCTATCGGAGCCGCGCGGCGGCCGCCGTTCCTGAAGTGCCCGCAGGCGAGGCGCGCGCCGCCGCCGGCAAGATCACCACGCGCGTGGAGGAGCCGGCACCGACCACGCCGGCCAAGGAAGTCGTGAAGGTTTCCAAAGGCGCGCCGGGCAAGGACGCGCCGGCGGACCGGGCCTTGCAGGATCGCATCCGGGTGCTCGAAGAGGAAGCGACGGCGCGCGAAAAGACGATCAAGGACGCGAACGATCGCATCGCCTCGCTCGAGAAGACGATCAAGGACATGCAGCGCCTGATCGAAATGAAGGGCGCCGTGCTTCCGCCCGCGGCCAAGCCTGCGGCCGAAGCCCCGGAAGCCAAGCCCGAGGCGGCGAAGCCCCCCGAGGCACCCAAGCCGGCGGTCGAGCCCGCCAAACCCGAAACCGCGCCGCTCGCGCCGCCCGTAGCCGAGACTAAGCCGGAGGTGGCTCCGCCGCCGGCGGAAAAACCGCCCGTGGCCGAGGCCAAGCCCGAGCCCAAGAAGGATGTTCCGCCGCCGGCTGCGCCTCCGGCCGTCGAGCAGGCGTGGTGGGAGGATCCCACGCTGCTGGGCGGTGCCTTGGCCGCGCTCGGCATCCTGGGCGCAGGCGCCTACTTGATGTCCCGCCGGCGCCGGCAAGAACAGGCCGCGGTCGCCGAAATCGAGCCGGTGTTCCGGGCGCCCAGCGCAGCAGCCCCGGCAGCCGCGGCGGCTGCCGTCGCGGCGGCTGTGCCCGTCCCCAGCGTCACCACGGAAATGCCGGCGGCGGCGCCGCAAGCCGCGGCCGACGATGTCGATCCGATCGCCGAGGCCGACGTCTACATCGCTTACGGCCGCGACGCGCAGGCCGAAGAAATCCTGAAAGAGGCGCTCGCCCGGGATTCGAGCCGGCAGGAGATCAAGCTCAAGCTGCTGGAGATCTACGCCGCACGCAAGAGCAAGAACGACTTCAATGCCCTGGCCGGCGAATTGCACGACTCGACCCAGGGCCGCGGCGATGTATGGCTCAAGGCTGCCACCATGGGCTATGCGCTCGACCCGGACAACGCTTTATACGCGGCGGGCAAGGACAGCGCGATCCTGCCGCCGGTCGGCGTGGCGACAGACGTCAATCTCGACTTCGACCTCGACATGGTGACCGCCGCCGGCGCACCGACCACGGTCACCGATTTTCCGCTCGACGCGGGCGAGGACAATGTCAAGACGACGGTGCTCTCGCCCGAGCGCATGGAGATGTTGCGCGCCGAAGGCGCCGCCATGGCAGCGAAGCGAGCGACCGATTCGCAGTCGATCGTGCCCGACTTCGACCTGGGCAGCGACTTGAGCGCGCCACAGACCGACGTCACCCTCGAGCCGGCCTTGGCGCGCGGTCCGATCACGGACGTCAACCTGGACCTCCCTGCCGCAGCGACCGCAACCGACTCGAACGTCATCGACTTCGAGTTCGATCCGGGCAAGACGATCAAGGTGGAGCCGGAGGCGGCCGCGGCGTTCGCGCACGATCAGACCGTGATCATCTCGCCCGAGCACCAGCAGCAGGCGAAGGATCTCGGCGTGGAAATCGATCTCGGGGCGCTCGATGCCGCCCCACCCACGATTCCGATGGGCTCGGAACAGATCCCGATGGCCGAGCAGACGGCCGACATCTCCTTCGACTTCCAACTCCCCGACGAACCGGCGGCGACCACGGACATCGTGCCACCCACGGATATCAAGCTCGACGTGCCGGATCTCAAACCGGCCGCAGCCATGACGATGGATTTCGCGCTCGATACCGTATCGCTCGACCTCGGCGCCGCGGACAAGAAGGAAGCCCCGGCGCCGGTTCACGACGATCACTGGTACGACGTCCAGACCAAGTTCGATCTCGCCAAGGCCTACCAGGAGATGGGCGACAAGGACGGTGCGCGCGAGATCCTGGCCGAGGTGATCAAGGAAGGCGATGCGCAGCAACAAGCCGAAGCCAACGAATTGCTGGCCAAGCTCGGCTGACGGGCGCCACCCTCCGGCACCAGCGCGCGGCTCCCGCAAAAGCCCCCGGTTCGGGGGCTTTTCGCTTCCTGAGCTAAGCTGTCGAGCCGCCCGTGGCGTGCGCGCCTGGGCCGGCGGGGGATGCCTGTCGGCGCGCGCTTCGAGGTATTCCACGAAACAACCCCGACGGCTCGCGCGCCTGGGCTGGCGCGCATCGACCCTGAACCTGGCATGAGAATAGCGCTGGGCGTGGAGTACGACGGCCGCGCATTCTGCGGCTGGCAAAGCCAGGCGAGCGGGTGCGGCGTGCAGGATGCCCTCGAGCGCGCGCTCGGGTCCATCTGCGGCCACCGGCTGCGGGTCGCGGGTGCCGGCCGCACCGACAGCGGGGTCCATGCCAGCGCGCAAGTCGCTCATTTCGAGACGACGGCAAGCCGGCCGCTGAGCGCATGGGTGCGAGGCGCCAACACGGCCTTGCCGCGCGGCGCGGCGATTCTGTGGGCGCAGCCGGTGGCCTCCGACTTCCACGCGCGCTTCTCGGCGACGGGCCGCGGTTACACGTATGTGTTGTTGAATCGACCCACGCGTCCCGGACTGCTTGCCGGGCGGGTCGGGTGGTTTCACCGCCCGCTCGATCTCGAGCGCATGCGCGCGGGAGCGGCGCTGCTGCTGGGGACGCACGATTTCAGCGCGTTTCGCTGCGCCGAATGCCAGGCCGATTCGCCCGTGCGCGAGCTGCGCCGGCTCGACATCGAGCGCCACGGCGAGCTGCTGCTGTTTCGCTTCGCGGCGAACGCATTCTTGCAGCGCATGGTCCGAAACATCGTGGGTAGCCTGGTCTACGTCGGCAAGGGCAAGCAGCCGCCGAGCTGGATCGGCGCGGTACTCGCGAGCCGCGAGCGCTCGCTGGCCGCGCCTACGTTCGCACCGGACGGCCTGTACCTGTCGGCCGTGGAGTACGATAGCCTATGGAAGCTGCCCTCGTCTGGGAGCGCCGATTGGGGTGCGCTACTCGCTCATGCTGACGCGCCGAGAGCCTGACCCGCGCACGCCCATCGCCGCAGGCCGGGTCGCGGCTGCTCGCGGCATGGCCGCGCTTTCGTGCAAGGGAGCCTGGTGAGCGCCAAGCGCACGCGCGTGAAAATTTGCGGCATCACGCGCGCCGAGGATGCGCGTGCCGCGTGCGCTGCCGGCGCCGATGCGCTCGGCTTCGTGTTCTATGCACCGAGCCCGCGCAACGTCGAGCCCGAGC
Organism: Burkholderiales bacterium; assembly: GCA_020848435.1. Classification (GTDB taxonomy): domain Bacteria; phylum Pseudomonadota; class Gammaproteobacteria; order Burkholderiales; family WYBJ01; genus WYBJ01. The sequence continues at coordinate 19,006 of JADLAC010000059.1, forward strand.
GGGTTCGCGACATCATGCGCGCGCTGCCGCCTTTCGTCGCGACGGTGGGCTTGTTCGTCGACCCCGAGCCCGAATTCGTGCGCCGCACGCTCGCGATCGCGCCGCTCGACCTGCTTCAATTCCACGGCAACGAGGCGCCGGGGGCGTGTGTCGCGTACGGCCGGCCTTACATCAAGGCGATCCAGGTCCGGCCCGAGGTTGATTTGCTAGAATGCGCGCATCGATACGAGCACGCCCGCGGCCTGCTTCTGGACGCCTTCGTGAGCGGTATGCAGGGGGGCACCGGAACGCGCTTCGACTGGCGCCTGATCCCCACGCATCTTCCCCTGCCGATCGTCCTGTCGGGCGGGCTCGACCCGGACAACGTGCGCGAGGCCGTGCGCCGGGTGCGGCCCTGGGCGGTTGACGTCTCCAGCGGCGTGGAAGCGGCCAAGGGCGTGAAGGATCCGCGGCGGATCCTCGACTTCATTGCAGGAGTGCGCGATGCGGATGCATGAGCTTCCCGACGAGAAGGGACACTTTGGCCGCTACGGCGGGGTGTTCGTGGCCGAAACGCTCATGGCGGCGCTGGAGGAACTGAGGGATGCGTATTTTCGCTGCGCCGCCGATCCTGCCTTCCAGGCCGAGTTCGAGCACGATCTCGAGCACTACGTCGGACGCCCCAGCCCGATCTATCATGCGGCCCGCTGGTCGCGGCACCATGGCGGCGCCCAACTCTATCTCAAGCGCGAGGACTTGAACCACACCGGCGCGCACAAGATCAACAACGTGCTCGGCCAGGCGCTGCTCGCGCGGCGCATGGGCAAGGCGCGGGTCATCGCCGAGACCGGCGCCGGCATGCACGGCGTCGCGGCCGCGACGGTGGCTGCGCGCTTCGGGCTCGAATGCGCGGTCTATATGGGCTCCGTGGATGTGCAGCGCCAGGCGGCCAACGTCGCGCGCATGAAGATGCTCGGGGCGAGCGTGATTCCGGTGGAAGCGGGCTCCAAGACCTTGAAGGACGCGCTCAACGAAGCGATGCGCGACTGGGTCACCAACGTCGATTCGACCTTCTACATCATCGGCACGGTCGCGGGCCCGCACCCTTATCCGATGATGGTGCGCGATTTCCAGGCGGTCATCGGCCGCGAGTGCCGCAGCCAGATGCAGGCGCTCGCCGGGTGCCAGCCCGATGCGGTGATCGCTTGCGTCGGCGGCGGTTCCAACGCCATGGGCATATTCCATGCGTATATTCCGGACGCCGCGGTGCGGCTGATCGGGGTGGAAGCCGCCGGCGAGGGTTTGCACACCGGCAGGCACGCGGCAACCCTGTGCGCCGGATCGCCGGGGGTCTTGCACGGCAACCGCACCTACCTGCTGCAAGACGAGAACGGCCAGATCCTCGATACGCACTCGATCTCGGCCGGCCTCGATTACCCGGGCGTCGGGCCCGAGCATGCGTGGCTGCGCGACAGCGGCCGTGCCGAGTACGTCAGCGCGAGCGACGACGAAGCGCTCGCCGCCTTCCACGCCTTGTGCCGGCTGGAGGGGATCATCCCGGCGCTCGAATCGAGCCACGCCCTCGCGCACGCGGCCAAGCTCGCACCGACCCTGCCCAAGGAGGCAATCCTGCTGGTGAACCTCTCCGGGCGCGGCGACAAGGACATGCACACCGTGGCGGCACGCGCTGGCATCACGCTGTAGCGCCTTTGAGCAGATACTTTTCGACGGAATCCTTCGCCGTGTCCAGAATCGCCGCGACCTTCCAGCACCTGCGCCAGGCGGGGCGCAAAGCGCTCGTTCCCTATTTCACCGCGGGCGACCCCGACCTGGCTTCGATCGTGCCCATCATGCACGCGCTCGCCCGCGCGGGCGCCGACGTGATCGAGCTCGGCGTGCCGTTCTCCGATCCGATGGCGGACGGGCCCACCATTCAGCGCGCCTCCGAACGCGCGCTTGCCAAGGGCGCCTCGCTCGCGCGCATCCTCGACGAGGTGGCGGGCTTTCGTCGCGCCGACGCTGCGACCCCGGTCGTGCTGATGGGATACGCGAATCCGATCGAAGCGATGGGGGTCGCACGTTTCGCCGAGCGCGCGGGCGCGAGCGGCGTCGACGGCGTGCTGGTGGTCGACTATCCGCCCGAGGAAGCGCGCGAGCTGGCCGAAGCCGCCGCCGGCCAGGGCATCGACATGATCTTCCTGGTCGCGCCGACCACGACCGAGGCGCGCATGCGCGAGATCGCCGCGGTCGCGCGCGGCTACGTCTACTATGTATCGCTGACCGGCGTGACCGGCGCGCGGCACCTGGATCTCGCCGCAGTGCAGGCGAAGCTCGCCCGCCTGCGGCAGTTGACGGTGTTGCCGATCGGCGTCGGCTTCGGCATTCGCGACGGGGAAACGGCGCGCGCCGTCGCCGCCTTCGCCGACGCGGTGGTGATCGGCAGCGCGCTGGTGGAGACCATCGAGGCGGCCGCTGCCGCGCACGCGCCCGAACGGGCGGGCGAATTCGTCGGCGCGATTCGGCGCGCGCTGGATCGATGACCTCGGCCCGCACGCAAGCGCGCGGCTGTACGCGCCGATGAGCTGGCTGCAGAAGCTGCTGCCGCCGCGGATCAAGCGCGACGACGCCTCCCCGCGCAAGGCGGTCCCCGAGGGTCTGTGGTCGAAGTGCGAGGCGTGCGAGGCTGTCCTCTATCGCACCGAGCTGGAGAAGAATCTCTCGGTGTGCCCGAAGTGCGCGCACCACGCGCGCATCGGTGCGCGCGCCCGCATCGACGTGCTGCTCGATGCCGAGGGCCGCGACGAGATCGGCGCCGACGTGCTGCCGATCGATACGCTCAAGTTCAAGGACAGCCGCCGCTATCCGGATCGGCTGCAGGAGGCGCAGCGCGAGACCGACGAGTCCGATGCCGTGGTGGTGATGCAGGGAAGCATCCTGGCCGTGCCGGTGGTCGTGGCCGCGTTCGAGTTCCGTTTTCTCGGCGGGTCGATGGGATCGGTCGTGGGCGAGCGCATGGTGCGCGGCCTCGATGTCTGCATGGAGCACGCCATCCCGTTCGTGTGCGTGGCGGCGAGCGGGGGCGCGCGCATGCAGGAAGGCTTGTTTTCGCTCATGCAGATGGCGAAGACCTGTGCCGCGCTCACCCGACTCGCCGACAAGCAATTGCCGTTCATTTCGGTGCTGACCGATCCGACCATGGGCGGGGTATCCGCGAGCTTCGCCATGATCGGCGATGTCGTGATTGCCGAGCCGCGCGCGTTGATCGGCTTCGCCGGCCCGCGCGTGATCGAGCAGACGGTGCGCGAAACCTTGCCCGAAGGCTTTCAGCGCGCCGAGTTCCTGCTCGCCCACGGCGCGATCGACATGATCGTCGACAGGCGCGAGTTGCGCGCCACTCTCGCGCGCCTGCTCGCGCTGCTCACCAACCGTCCGGCGCCGACGCTCTAGCGGTGAAGTCTCTGCCCGAGTGGCTCGCGTATCTCGAGCGGCTGCATCCGCGGCCGATCGACATGGGCTTGGCGCGGGTGGAGCAGGTGCGCGCGGCGCTCGGGGTCGAATTGCGCATGCCCGTGATCACCGTGGGCGGCACCAACGGCAAGGGCTCAGTGTGCGCGCTGCTGGAAGCGATGCTGCGTCACGCGGGCTACCGCACCGGGCTCTATACCTCGCCGCACCTGCTGCGCTTCAATGAGCGCGTTCGGATCGACGCCGCGCAAGCGGCCGATGCACCGCTGATCGAGGCGTTCGAGCGGATCGAGGTCGCGCGCGGGTCGATTTCGCTCAGCTATTTCGAATTCGCGACGCTCGCCGCGGCGGCGTTATTTGCCGCGGCCGCGGTCGAGGTCGCCATCCTTGAAGTCGGGCTCGGCGGGCGGCTCGATGCGGTGAACGTCTTCGACCCCGATTGCGCGATCGTCGCGAGCGTCGACCTCGATCACATGGATTACCTCGGCCCCACGCGCGACGCCATCGGCCGCGAGAAGGCCGGCATTTTCCGTTCCGGCAGGCCCGCGATCTACGCGGCAACCGATCCGCCGTCGAGCGTGCTCGAGCATGCGCAGTCGATCGGCGCGCGCCTGCTGGTGGCGGGGCGGGACTTCGGCTACGAGCAAGCGCTGCACCAGTGGCGTTATTGGGGACCAGCCGGCAATCGCGGCGGCTTGCCGCATCCTGCGCTGCGCGGCGCGCACCAACTGGCCAACGCTGCTGCAGCCATCGCCGCGCTGGACGAGCTGAAGCCGCGCCTGCCGACCGACATGCAAGCGATTCGCACAGGACTCGTCACGGCGAGCCTGCCGGGCCGGTTCCAAGTGCTGCCGGGGCGCCCGGCGATCGTGCTCGATGTCGCTCACAACCCGCACGCGGCGCGCGCCCTCGCGGCGAATCTGCGCGCGCACGGGCGCTTTAAGCGCACCCTGGCGGTGTTCGCCATGCTCGCCGACAAGGACATCGGCGGCGTCGTCGATACGCTCAAGGGACAGGTGAGCGCATGGTACGTGGGTGCCCTTGCCGGCAGCCGCGGCACCAGTGCCGCCACGCTGGCGACGCTCATCGCCGCGCACGATCCGGGCAAGCCCGTGGCGAGCTTCGAATCGCCGCTAGCGGCCCATGACGCGGCCTGCCAGGTTGCGGATGCGGATGATAGAATCCTCGTCTTCGGATCGTTTCACACCGTCTCCGAAGTGCTGATCGCGCGCGAGGCTCGAGCGAAGCCGGCGCCGTGAGAACGACCCTGAAGACATCCCTTTCCGATTGCCGCGGTGGCTGAGCGCGAGAATGGCGAAGGCACCCACCGAAGAGCAAGCGCAACTGCGCCGGCGCGCGCGGCGGCGGCTGATCGGGGCCATGGCCCTGGTTACCCTGATTGCGGTCGTGCTGCCCTGGGTGCTCGAGAGCGAGCCACGGCAAGGCGATCAGGAGGTGTCGATCCAGATCCCGGCGCCGGAGTCGGCGGGCCCGTTCAATCCCAACGTGGCGCCAGGCAAGGCGCCGTCGGCCTCGGCCGATGCGGGACCCGCCGGTAGCGCCGAGACCAAGCCGGGCGCGCCCGCCGCGACCGACAACACCAAGGACGAGCCGGACAAGGCGCCGCCGGCGGCCAAGAGCGCGCTGCCGAAGCCGCCCGTGAAGGAGCGCGCGCCGGCCGAAGCGAAAAAGAAGACGCCCGATAAAGCCGAAGCCGGCGACAGCAAGCCCTACGTCGTGCAGATCACCGCGCTCGCCGATGCGGACAAGGCAGCCGAGCTTCAGCAGGAGCTCACGGCCAAGGGACTGCGCGCGTACACCGAGAAGGTCAAGACCGCAGCGGGCGAGGTGACCCGCGTGCGCATCGGACCGTTTCCGAACCGCGACGCCGCCGACAAGGAGCGCGCGCGCATCAAGTCGCTCGGTGTCGATGGCAATGTCGTGCCCCGCTAGCGTCGGATTGGTCGCGGCGGCCGACGGCGCGCTGCGCTATTGCGCCGAGGCCAAGCGTTGCCATGAACGCAACAAGGCCACGAGGATTTCGTATGTTGCGTCGTGCCTGCAGCGCCCGCGGCCAGGCACTCTGACCCGTCGCTGACGCATGACCGCATTCGACTACGCGGTTCTCGCCATCCTCGGGCTGTCCATCATCGTGAGCGTCTGGCGCGGCGCGGTGCGCGAAGTGCTGGCGCTTGCCTCCTGGGTGCTCGCGTTTCTGGCCGCGCAAGCCTATGCGCCTCTGATGGCCGTGTATCTGCCCGCCTCGTTGGAGTCGGGATCTTTGCGCCTGCTGGCCGCATTCGCCATCGTGTTCGTGCTCGTTCTGGCGCTGAGCGCGCTCATCGCGATCGGCCTCTCGCGCCTGGTGCGTGCCGCCGGCTTGGGGCCGCTGGATCGGGGCCTCGGCGCCATGTTCGGCGTGCTGCGTGGTATGCTCATCGTGCTTACCCTGGTGTTGCTGTGCGGGCTCACGGCGGCACCGCGTTCGCCCGTTTGGCGTGACGCCATGCTCAGCCCCCCGCTGGAAGCGGCCGCGTTGTCGGTCAAGTCCTTTCTTCCCGAGGAGCTGTCGAAGCGGATCAGCTACGAGTGAACGGGCCCTCGCCGGCCGGGCAAAGCCGGTGCGGGCCATGCCTGTGGGAATCTTGAGATGTGCGGAATCGTCGGGGTCGTCGCCAAAGGGCCCGTCAACCAGCTCCTCTACGATGCGCTGCTGGTGCTCCAGCATCGCGGGCAGGATGCCGCGGGCATCGTCACGTGCGAAGGCGCATCGTTCCACATGCACAAGGGTCCGGGCTTCGTGCGCGACGTGTTCCGCACCCGTAATATGCGCGCGCTGCTGGGCCACATGGGCATCGCGCACGCCCGCTATCCGACGGCCGGATCGGCCTGGGCGGCGGCGGAGGCGCAGCCGTTGTACGTCAACTCGCCGTTCGGCATCGTGCTCGGTCACAACGGCAATCTCACCAACACCGAGCAGCTCAAGAGCGAGCTGTTCCGCGAGGACTTGCGCCACGTCAACACCAACTCGGATTCCGAGGTGCTGTTGAACGTGTTCGCGCACGAGCTGCAAGGGGCGGTCAACGGTCGCCAGCTCGATCCGGCCGCAGTGTTCCAGGCAGTGGCCGGAGTACACCGGCGCTGCCGCGGCGCGTACGCGGTGGTGGCGATGATCGCCGGTTTCGGCCTGCTGGCCTTTCGCGATCCTTATGGCATCCGCCCGATCGTCTACGGCAAGGCCGAGACCGACAAGGGCACGGAATACCTGGTGGCCTCGGAAAGCGTCGCCCTCGACACGCTCGGCTTCGAGCTGGTGCGCGACGTCGAGCCGGGCGAGGCCATCCTGATCGATGCGGACGGCAACTTCTACCATCAGCAGTGCGCGCCGAATCCCTCGCTCAATCCGTGCATCTTCGAGTATGTGTACCTGGCGCGGCCGGATTCGCAGATCGACGGCATCTCCGTGTATCAGACTCGGCTCAACATGGGCGAGAGCCTGGCCGAGAAAGTCGAGCGCGAGTACCGCCATCTCGACATCGACGTCGTCATTCCGATTCCGGATTCGAGCCGGCCCGCCGCAATGCAAATGGCCAATCGGCTCGGCCTGGGGTATCGCGAGGGGTTCATCAAGAACCGCTACATCGGGCGCACCTTCATCATGCCCGGCCAGGCGGTGCGGCGCAAATCGGTGCGGCAGAAGCTCAATGCCATCGGCCAGGAGTTCAAGGGCAAGAACGTGCTGCTGGTGGACGATTCCATCGTGCGCGGGACGACCAGCCGGGAGATCGTGCAGATGGCACGCGAGTCTGGTGCGCGGCGGGTATTCTTCGCTTCGGCCGCGCCGCCGGTGCGCTATCCCAATGTCTACGGCATCGACATGCCGACCCGCGAAGAGCTGATCGCCACCAATCGCACCGCCGACGAGATCGCGCACGAGATCTGCGCCGACCAGCTCATCTACCAGGACATCGAAGCGCTGGTCGACGACGTGCGGCGCGTGAATCCGCGGGTGACGAGCTTCGAGACCTCGTGCTTTTCCGGGCGCTACGTCACCGGTGACGTGACCGACGACTATCTCGCCGATGTCGAAGCGCAGCGCCAGCGCGGGTCCGCGCCGGGCGAGGAGCCCGCGACCACCCAGCTCGATCTGAATCTCGTCATGAGCGATTGACAGCCATTGCCGGGGCACGGTAGTCTCGTGCTTGCGCCGATTTGATGCTTCAGCTTGCGGGCGCATTACAAATGCCGCTAAAGCGAGGGATGGAAAGCCCGCTTTGGCCTAGCTGGAGCGGGCTTTTGCATTCCCGCGGGATACCATCATGAGCGACGACTACCGGTTCGAAACGCTGGCGCTGCGCAGCGGCATCCATCGCAGCCAATTCAACGAGCACAGCGAGGCGATGTACCTGACCTCGAGCTTCGTGTTCGACAACGCCGCGCAGGCCGCGGCTCGATTCGCCGAGAAGGAAGCCGGCTTCATCTATTCGCGCTTCACCAACCCGACGGTGTCGGCGCTGCAGGAGCGCCTAGCCGCCCTCGAAGACGCGGATGCCTGCATCGCCACCGCATCGGGCATGGCGGCGATCCTCGCCTGCGCCATGAGCCTTCTCTCCAGCGGCGACCACGTGGTCGCGTCCCACAGCATATTCGGCTCCACGGTGCAGCTCTTCGGCGGCATCCTCAAGCGCTTCGGCGTCGAGACGACCTTCGTCTCGCCGACCGACATCGACGCCTGGCAGCGTGCCTCGACGCCGCGGACCAAGCTCTACTTCCTCGAGACCCCGTCGAATCCACTCACCGAGATTTCCGATATCGCGGCGCTCGCCGAGCTGGCGCATCGCAAGGGCGCGCTGCTTGCCGTCGACAACTGTTTTTGTACGCCGGCGCTGCAACGCCCGCTCGCGTTCGGCGCCGACATCGTGATCCACTCGGCCACCAAGTATCTCGATGGCCAGGGCCGCGTGCTGGGCGGCGCGGTGCTCGGCAGCCGCGACTTCATCCAGGGATCGGTCTATCCGTTCTTGCGCACCGCCGGGCCGACCTTGAGCGCCTTCAACGCCTGGGTCATCTTGAAGGGGCTGGAGACGCTGCGCATCCGTCTCGACGCGCACGCGGCGAATGCCTTGGCGCTGGCGCGCTGGCTGGAGAAGCAGCCAGGCATCGAACGGGTCTATTACCCCGGCCTGGCCTCGCATCCGCAGCATGCGCTGGCGATGCGCCAGCAGCGCAACGGCGGCGGGATCGTATCCTTCAGCGTGACAGGCGGCCGCGAGTCGGCGTGGCGCATCGTCGATGCGACCCGAATGCTCTCCATCACTGCCAACCTGGGCGACGCCAAGAGCACCATCACGCACCCGGCGTCCACCACCCATGGGCGCATCAGCCCCGAGGCTCGGGCAGCGGCGGGCATCGGCGAAGGCTTGCTGCGTATCGGCGTCGGCCTGGAAGCGGTCGAAGACATCCAGAGCGATCTCGCGCGCGGCATGCAAGGCGGGCGGTGAAAGCGCGCAGGCGTGCGCTTCTGAAATCGCTCGCGGCCGGCGCCATGTCGCTTCGGGACGCACCGGCGGGGGCAGGCGCCGGCGGCGAGTTCGGCACCGAGCGCGCGCGCATGGTGGCCGAGATCGCCGACATGGCGCGCCAGACCGGCCAGGAGACGGGGCGGCCGCGGTTCGCGGATGGCGTGATGGACGCGATGCGCGCGGTGCCGCGCCACCTGTTCGTGCCGCGCGAGCGCGCCGACTCCGCCTATCGCAATCACCCCTTACCCATCGGCAGCGGACAGACGATTTCCCAGCCCTTCATCGTCGCGCTCACCACCGACCTGATCGAGCCGCGCAAGCATCACCGCGTGCTGGAGATCGGTACCGGCTCGGGCTACCAGGCAGCCGTCCTGGCCGAGCTGGTGCACGCCGTGGACACGGTGGAGATCATCGAGCCCTTGGCGCGCGAGGCGGCGCAACGGCTGCGTACGCTCGGCTACCACAACGTCTCGGTGCACGTTGGCGACGGCCACGCCGGTTGGCCGGCGCGCGCGCCGTATGACGGCATCGTGGTGACCGCGGCGGCGTCGCACGTGCCGAGCGCCCTGGTGGCGCAGCTCAAGCCGGGCGCGCGCATGGTGATACCGGTCGGCCCGCAGCATAGCACCCAGGAGTTCACGCTGGTCGAGAAGCGCGCCGATGGCGGCATCGTAACGCGCGTGGTGCTGCCGGTTCGCTTCGTGCCCATGACGGGGGGCTCGTGAATCGAGCGCCGCTGCACGCCGGCGAAGTTGAGCAAAGCGCTTGCGCGCGCTATGCTCCAAGCCTCATCCTGACCCAGAAGCGATCATGGCCTGCGCTATAGCCACGTCGGTACTCGGCGTCCGCCCCGCGCGTTCGCGCCCCGTCTTCGTGAGCCGGCCACCGCGGCCGCCTTCCGTGTCCTAGCCCCGCAGTCGCGTCGTGTACGTGGCGAGCCCTCGACTCCTGTAACCGTTCAAGGACTCCACATGAAAAGGCGCGATTTCATCAAGCTCGGAACCACGCTTCCCGTCGCTACGGCCTTCGGCGCCCTGCCGGACTTGGCTTGGCCGCAGCAGAAGCGCTTTGCGCCCCGGCCGGGCCAATGGCGCGCGTACGAAGTCACCACCCAGGTCGAAATCCTCAAGCCCGCGGGCGTCACCAAGGTATGGCTGCCGGTTCCGGCAATCAACTCCGACTACCAGAGATCTCTCGACAACAAGTGGAGCGCCCCTGGCGGGCAGGCACGCCTGGTCGAGGACGGGAAGTACGGCGCCAAGATCCTGGCGATCGAGTTTCCGGCCGGCGTCGCGAAACCCAGCGTCGAGCTCGTCAGCCGGGTGCAGATTCAGGATCGCGCGGTCGACTGGGGAAAGCGCGCGGCGGCGAAGGAGAATCCGGCGGCGCTCAAGCTCTGGCTCCAGCCTACCGATTTGATGCCGATCGACGGCATCGTGCGTCGCACCGCGGAAGACGCGATCAAGGGCAAACGCGGCGATCGCGACAAGGCGCAGGCCCTGTTCGACTGGGTCGTCAACAACACCCATCGCGAGCCCAAGACCCGCGGCTGCGGCGTGGGCGACATCAAGGCGATGCTCGAAAGCGGCAACCTCTATGGCAAGTGCGCTGACCTGAACGCGCTGTTCGTGGGCTTGGCGCGTGCCGTGGGCATCCCCGCGCGCGACGTGTACGGCGTGCGCCTGGCGCCCTCCGCCTTCGGCTACAAGGCGCTCAGCGCCAACAGCGCCAACATCAGCCGCGCGCAGCACTGCCGCGCCGAGGTCTACCTGGCCGACCAGGGCTGGAGCGCGATGGATCCGGCCGATGTCGCCAAGGTGATGCGCGAGGAGACCTCGGACTGGATCAAGAGCGCCGCGCATCCGCTGGTCGCTGCGGTGAAGCAGGGCTTGTTCGGAAGCTGGGAAGGCAACTGGCTCGCGTTCAACCTGGCGCACGACGTCGCATTGCCGGGCGCCAAGGGACCCAAGATCGGTTTCTTCATGTATCCCAATGCCGAGACCGAGAACGAGCGCCTCGACAGCCTCGATCCGGACAACTTCAAGTACGTGATGAGCGCGCGCGAGATCAAGCAGGCTTGATGCTCGGCCAGGGCGCCGGATGTCGATAGGCCATGGCGAGCGCCGAGCGAATGTGGCGCAATCTCCGCGGCCCTGCACGCGCGGCGCGGTCGAGGGCGCGCGCCGGCTGCGTGCTCGCGATCGCGCTTTTCGCCGCTTGTGCCGCCGGCCTGGCGGCGCAACCGGCGAAGAAGCTGGTCGCTCTCGCGCCGCACGCCGCACCGGCGCTCGAGCTCAAGGACACGCAAGGCAGGCTGCACCGGCTCGCGGATTACCGCGGCAAGGTCGTGCTGGTGAATTTCTGGGCGACGTGGTGCGAGCCGTGCCGCGAGGAGCTGCCATCGATGCAGGCGCTGCGACGGCGTTCCGGCGCCGGCCTGGTCGTGCTCGCGGTCAACTATGGCGAGCGTGCCGCGCGCGTCGAGCAGTTCCTCGCGCAACAGCCCTTGGATTTCCCCGCGCTGCTCGATGCCTTCGGCCAGGCGCGGCAGACATGGAAGCCACCGCTGCTTCCCGCGAGCTACCTGGTGGGGCGTGACGGGCGAGTGCGCTATCGCGCTCTTGGCGAGATCGACTGGTCCGGTGCCGACGCCGAAGCCAGCGTGCGCCGGCTGCTCGCGGAGAGCCCCTGAGCGCCGCCCGCGGATCGTGCTGCAGATCAGGCGCAGGCGAGCCGGATCGCTTCGCACTCGCCGCGCTCGTCGCAGCGCAGGAACGATGCCGCGCCATACCAATCGCCGAGCACCCAGCGTTCTCGCCGCCGGCCGTCGACGACATGCTCATGCCGGGCCGGGCGATGGGTATGGCCGTGGATCATGCGCGTGCAGTCGTAGCGGCGAAATGCGTCGGCGACGGCGCGCGGTGCGACATCCATGATTTCATCCGGCTTCGCTTTCTGGCTCGACTGGCTGTCGGCGCGTAGATCGAGCGCGATCGCACGCCGCTCGTCCAGGGACTTGGCCAGGAACGCGCGCTGAAAATCCGGGGCGTGAACCTTGCTGCGAAAGGCTTGGTAGTCCGGATCGTCGAGGCACAAGGTATCGCCGTGCAGGAGCAAAGTGCGCCGCCCCGGCCCGGCGATGACGGCGGCATCGGGCAGCAGCTCGAGCTTCGCGGCACGGGCAAAGTGCTCGCCCAGCAGGAAATCGCGGTTGCCTTGCATGAGGTGCAGCGCGCAACCGCGCTCGGCCAGGGCCGCCAGATCGGCAGCAACCGCGGCGTGAAAGGGATCGGCGAGATCGTCATCGCCGATCCAGTAGTCGAACAGATCACCGAGTATGAAGAGCGCGTCCGCGGCGGGCGCTTGGCGCAGGAACTGGCCGAATACCCGGCGCATGGCCGGGCGCTCGGGCGAAAGATGCAGGTCGGAGACGAACCAGCTCGTTCGCTGCGCCGCCAGCTCGAGGGTGGGGACAGGCGCGATCATCGCGAGCGGGCGCCGGCCGAGCTCACGAACGGCGAAGCGCGCGGGAATTTGCCGTGATTTCTGGCCCTCCGAACCAGGCCGCCTTCAGCGCGTGCGCGATCGACTGCATGAGCATGCCGTAGGTCATTTCCGGCGCCCCGAACCAGGATGTCCTCAGGGTGCGACCACTTCGGCCCGCTCGATCACGACGTCGTCCTGCGGCACGTCCTGATGGCCGGCGCGCGCTCCGGTGCGCACTTTCTTGATCCGATCGACCACCTCCTGGCCCGCGACGACGCGGCCGAACACGCAATAGCCCCAGCCCTGCGGCGTCGCCGCCGTGTAGTCGAGGAAGTCGTTGTTGGCCACGTTGATGAAGAACTGCGCCGTGGCCGAGTGCGGATTGGACGTGCGCGCCATGGCGAGAGTGTAGGGCTCGTTCTTCAAGCCGTTGTCGGCTTCGTTCTTCACCGGCGCGCGGGTCGGCTTCTGTTTCATGCCGGGCTCGAAACCGCCGCCCTGGATCATGAAATCGTCGATGACGCGATGGAACAGCGTATTGTCGAAATGCTTATCCTCGACGTATTGCAGAAAGTTGGCGACCGTGAGCGGCGCCTTGTCGGCATCGAGCTCGATCGAAAGCTCGCCGTAGTTGGTATGCAGCTTCACCATGAAAACGACTCCTGGCAGTCAATTGGAAGATACGATGCGCACGCTCTGAATGACGATCGGCTTGAGCGGCACGTTCTGATGCGGCCCGCGGTTGCCGGTCGGCACCGCCACGATCTTGTTCACCACGTCCATGCCCTGCGTGATCTTGCCAAACACGCAATACCCGAACCCTTGCTGGGTCGGACCGGTGAAATTGAGGAAGTCGTTGTCGGCGACGTTGATGAAGAACTGCGCCGTGGCCGAATGCGGATTGGGCGTGCGCGCCATGGCGAGCGTACCGGCGGTGTTCTTGAGGCCGTTCTGCGCTTCGTTGGCGATCGGATCGCGGGTCTTCTTCTGCTCCATGTCGGGCGTGAAGCCGCCGCCTTGCACCATGAAGCCAGGAATGACGCGGTGGAAGATCGTGCCGTCGAAGAATCGCTCCTTCGCGTACTGGAGAAAATTCTCCACCGTCTTCGGCGCCTTGTCGGCGTACAGCTCGGCCCGCAGGGTGCCGGCGCTGGTCGCTATTTCGACCACGGGATTCGCCGCCCAGGCAGGCAGGCAAGCGGCGAGGGCGACGGCGGCGCAAACGGCGCGCCTGGCCGCACGGCGAAACGAGGCAGCAAGCTCGAAGACGGGCACGATCATCACGATTAGAAGCCTCCGCGGGCGATCAGGTTCAGACGGACATGCATTCCATGGCGGCGCGGCTTGCCTGCACGCAGCGCCGCATCGATTCGCGGCAACGCTTGCCGATCCTATTTGAGCACGCGCTCGATCTGCTCGCGCTTGGTTCGAACGCCGGCTGCCTTGGGATCGAGCTTGCCTGCGCGCTCGTAGGACTGCGCGGCCATGCGCGCATAGATGTCGCCCAAGTTTTCGTGCGCGAGCGCATAGCCGGGATGGGCAAGGATGGCCGTCTCCAGCACCCGGCGCGCATCTTCATAGCGCCCCTTGGCCGCGTACAGGACCGCGAGGTTGTTGTATGGCTCCGGCAATTCCGGCCGCTCTTCGTTCAAGGCCCTGAATGCGGCGATCGCCTCGTCCGACTTGTGTTGCTCGACGAGGATGACGCCGCGCAGAAAACGCCCGCGCGCATCCTTCGGGTTGTCTTTCAGGAACGCGTCGATCCGGCTCAGCGCCGCGGCGCTCTGGCCCTTGTTCAAGAGCGCACGCGCGTCGTCCACGCCATCCGCCCGCACCGCGACCGCGGCGGCGAGCAGCACCGCGGCGAGCAGCACCGCGGCGAGCCAGCCTGAGCGGGAGAGCTTACGCATCGTGCTATACTTTTTTCGATCCGCGACAGGGGGTTGCAACATGAACCCGGCGGATTCTACCAAATGGCAATTGGCGCGCACACCATTTCCGCGAGGGAGCGCCGTGGGAGATGGTGTGCGTCGTCGTTTCAGCGGGAGGAAGTTGGCCGCATGCTGCGCATCTACAACACGCTCACGCGCTCGAAGCAGGATTTCGTGCCGCTGGTGCCGCGCCAGGTCCGCATGTACGTGTGCGGGATGACGGTATACGACTATTGTCATCTCGGCCATGCGCGCGTGATGGTGGTGTTCGATACGGTCGTGCGCTGGCTGCGCCGATCGGGCTTCGCGGTCGAGTATGTGCGCAACATCACCGACATCGACGACAAGATCATCAAGCGCGCGCTCGACAACAACGAGCCCATCGACGCGCTCACCGAGCGCTTCATCCAGGCCATGGATGAGGATGCCGCCGCGCTCGGTGTGATCAAGCCAGACCACGAGCCGCGCGCCACCGAGCACGTCGAGGGCATGCTCGCCATGATCTCGCGGCTGATGGATCGCGGCATTGCCTATGCCATTGCCGGCGGCGACGTGTATTTCTCGGTGCGCGACTTCCCCGGCTACGGCAAGCTGTCGGGGAAATCGCTGGAGGACCTGCGCGCCGGCGAGCGCGTCGAGATCGCCGGCGACAAGCGCGATCCGCTCGACTTCGTGCTGTGGAAAGCCGCCAAGCCCGGCGAGCCGGCGTGGGACTCCCCCTGGGGCAAGGGCCGACCGGGCTGGCACATCGAGTGCTCGGTGATGAGCGAGCATCACCTCGGAGCGCACTTCGATATTCACGGCGGCGGCCAGGACTTGCAGTTCCCGCACCACGAAAACGAGATCGCACAGTCCGAAGGCGCGCACGGCCACACGTTCGTCAATTACTGGATGCACAACGGCTTCGTTCGCGTCGACGACGAGAAGATGTCGAAATCGCTCGGCAACTTCTTCACCGTGCGCGAGGTGCTCGCCAAGTACGATCCCGAGGTCGTGCGCTTTTTCATTCTGCGCGCGCACTACCGCAGCCCGCTCAATTATTCCGACCAGCACCTCGACGACGCGCGCGCGGCCCTCACTCGCCTGTATACCGCGCTCAAGACCACGCCCGCGGTCGCGGTCTCGATCGATTGGTCGGACCCGTATGCGGCCCGCTTCCAGGCGGCGATGGACGACGATTTCAATACCGCCGAAGCAATTGCCGTATTGTTCGAGCTCGCCAACGAGGCCAATAAGGTGCATTCGGCGCAGCATGCCGGCCTGTTGCGCGCGCTCGGCGCCGTCCTGGGCCTCCTTGAGCGCGATCCGACCGCGTACCTGCAAGCGGCGCCGGCCGCCGCCGGATTGGCGCCGGCGGATATCGAAGCGCGCATCGCCCAGCGCGTCGCCGCCCGCAAGGCGCGTGATTTCGCCGCCGCCGATCGCATTCGCCAGGAGCTGCTCGACGCGGGCATCGTGCTGGAAGACGGCCCGCGGGGCACCCTCTGGCGCCGCGGCTGAAGCGGTGCCTGAAATGGGCACGCATACCATTCCCCACATTGTCCTGTTACACCTGGCCGCGTTCTGAGCCATGCCGGCGGCGCAGAGCGCACTGGGTCTCATCGCCTTGCTCGGGCTCGCCTGGCTCGCGAGCGAGCGCCGGCGCGAGGTGCCATGGCGCACGGTGCTCGCGGGGCTGGCGCTGCAAATCGCGCTGGCGCTCCTGCTGCTGAAGCTACCCGCCGCCAAGCAGGCCTTCCTCGCCCTCAACGAGACGATGTTCGCGCTCGACCGCGCGACCCAGGCGGGAACGTCGTTCGTGTTCGGCTACCTGGGCGGCGGCGCGTTGCCGTTCGCGGAGACGGCACCCGGCGCGAGCTTCGTCCTCGCGTTTCGCGCCTTGCCCCTGGTGCTCGTGATCAGCGCCTTGTCGGCGCTGCTGTTCCATTGGCGCATCCTGCCGCTGCTCGTGGGCGCGTTCGCGCGCCTATTGCAGCGGGCGATGGGCATCGGCGGCGCAGTCGGCGTGTCGACCGCGGCCAACGTGTTCGTCGGCATGGTCGAGGCGCCGCTATTCATTCGGCCGTACCTGCGCCAGTTGAGCCGCGGCGAGCTCTTCATGGTCATGACCTGCGGCATGGCGAGCATCGCCGGGACGGTGATGGTGCTCTATGCCGCCGTGCTGGGCAATGCCGTGCCCGAGGCGCTCGGGCATATCCTGGCAGCATCGCTGGTGAGCGCGCCGGCCGCGATCGTGGTGGCGGCGCTCATGGTACCCCCGCACGGCGACCAAACCGCGGGCGGGCGCATCGCGCTCGAACGCGCCGACAGCAGCATGGACGCGATAACGCGCGGTACGCTCGCGGGGATCGAAATCCTGATCCAGATCGTCGCGCTGCTGATCGTACTGGTGGCGCTGGTCACGCTGATCAACCTGGCACTGGGCACGCTGCCGCACGTGGCAGGCGATGCCGTGACCTTACAACGTGCCTTGGGTGCGGTGATGGCGCCCTTCACCTGGCTCGCCGGCATCCCCTGGGACGAGGCTGTTACGGCCGGTCGTCTCATGGGCATCAAGACCGTGCTCAACGAGTTTCTCGCCTATATCGAGTTGGGCAGGCTGCCTGCGGACGCCTTGTCCGAGCGCTCGCGCATCATCATGACCTATGCCTTGTGCGGCTTCGCCAACTTCGGCAGTCTCGGCATCATGATCGGCGGCATGGGCGCGATGGTGCCCGAGCGGCGCGCCGAAATCGTCGCGCTCGGCATGAAGTCGCTGCTCTCGGGAACGCTCGCCACCTTGGCGACGGGCGCCACGGTCGGGCTCATCTGGTAGCGCCGTGGCGACGCTGGATCGGGCCCCGGTGATGAGCGCGAATTGGGACGCGCTCGTCGCGACACTCGCTCGCGAGCACTGCGCCGGCGCGCTGCAAGCCGCACCCGGGCCGACGGTGCAAGGCGTGCTGGCCGCGCCGGTGGCCATCGCCCGCTGGATCGCCTCGTCGCAGCCGGTGTTGGCCGAGCGGGATTGCTTGCGGCTCGTGGTGATCGGCGCGGAGAAGCTCGACGCCGTCGACGCCGGGCGCTGGTACCAATGGCTGCCCGCATTGCTCGGCAGCCCCGGCCGGGTCGAAGTCACGCTGATCGGCGATCGCCTGCAGACCCGCTTCGAGTCGCCCCTGCGCGCGCAGGCGCCGGCGCGCGCAGCCGAGCTTCGCATCGGCACCCTGGCGGATTGCTCGAGCGCGATCACGCCCGGCGGCTATGACCTCGCCGTGTTATTCCATCCCGGCTTTCAGAAGCACCGCGGCTGGCTCACTGACGGCAGCCTCGCGCACGTCCTTGCCGCCGGCATTCCGCTACTCGCGGCGTCCTTCGAGGCGGACGAGTACGAGATGGATCGGTGGGTGATCGAGTGCTACGGTTTTTCCGTGGCGGGCGCGCTGGTGCTCAACCCGCTGTGCGTCGACTTGAGCGAAGCGGACGCGGTCGTGCATTGGGGCGGTGCCTTGTGGCAATTCGGTCCGGCGATCCCTGCCGCGGGTCACGCGATCGATCGCGAGCGCCTCGCCGCGCTCGATCGCCTCGGCGACATGGTGATGCACTCGCTGCTCCTTCGCCTGCGGCCGCATGCGCCGTACGGCGTCGCCGTCCAGGCACGTACGGCGCAGGGCGGCACGCGCGCCCTGATCTATCTGTTCGACGATTACTTCGTCGACCCGCTCGATGGCACGGTCCTGGCCTTGTCCGGCGCCGACTTCAAGCCGCTGGCGCGGCTCGATGCCGATGAGCTCGCACGCCATCCCGGCGCCGAGGCATCGGCGCTGGCAAACGCGGTCTGGGCGGCAGGAGTGAAATACCGGCGCTTGCTGGGCACCTATCCGGCCATCGATGCCGAGGCTCGCCGCACGAGCGCCGGCGCGATGCATGCGAGCCTGGAGGACAAGATCCAGCGGCTGTTCGAGCCTTGAGCGCGAATGCGGCTGCGCTGCGGGTGTGCTCCGCTTCAGGTCAGCGGCAGCATGACGTGTTGCTGATACGCGGGACGCTCGGTGAGTCGGCGATACCAGGCTTCGACGTTGCGCATCGCCGGGCGCTCGAGGTTGAGCGCGAACCAGCGGTACGCGGCGACGCCGAGTGGAATGTCGCCCATGGTGAAGGTCGTTCCGCCGATGAATTTCTTGCCGGTGAGCTGGCCGTCGAGCAGGCTCAAGGACTTGATGAAGCGCAGCCGCGCGGCATCGACGGCAGCCATGTCGCGCTGCTCGGCCTGGGTGCGGATCAATTGCCAGAACACGACTCGCAGGTCAGCCTCGAAGCTGGTGTGATACCAGTCCATCCACCTGTCGATGTCGGCGAAGGCGCGCGGCGTAGCGGGCCACAGCGTGCCCAGGCCGTGCACCCCGGAGAGATAGCGCACGATCGCGTGCGACTCCCACAACACCCACTCGCCCTCCTCGATCATGGGCACGCGGCCGTTCGGATTCTTGCCCAGGTATTCCGGGGTGTTGTTGATGCCGAACTCCATGCCGGCGTCGATGCGCTCGTACTGCAGGTTGAGCTCGCCGCAGCACCACAACACCTTCTGCACGTTGATCGAGTTCCTGCGTCCCCAGATCCTCAGCATGCCTGGTCTCCCGCGCGGTGTTGTTGTGGCCGCCAGTATAGCCGCATAAGTCGCGCCGTCGCGTGGCGCTAGGACGCCGGTCCGGCCTCCTTGGCCGGCGCGGCGGCGCTCAAGTGCTTGTTGAATGCGCTGAAGAACTGGTCGGCGAGCTTGCGGGCCGTACCGTCGATCAGCCTGGAGCCGATCTGGGCGAGCTTTCCGCCCACGTTGGCTTTCACGGCGTAAGCGAGCCGGGTCGTGTCGCCTTCGGGGCTCAACTTGACCGACGCTGCCCCCTTGGCGAAGCCCGCGACACCGCCCTGGCCTTCGAAGCTGAGGTTGTAGGAATGCGGCGGGTCGAGATCGGCCAAGGTGAGCTTGCCCTTGAAGCGCGCGCTCACCGGTCCGACCTTGGCCGTCAGCACGACGTCGAATTGATTGTCGCCGTTGGGCGCGATCGATTCACAGCCCGGGATGCAGGCTTTCAGTATTTCGAGGTCGTTGAGCGCCTGCCACGTCGTTTCCTGTCGGACCGGAATGTGTTGCTCGCCTGTCATCTCCATCGTGCAGCCTCCGTTTGCGAATAGGGTAGTGCGCTCGATGCAACCGCGGTGCCGGCTCGGCTGCGAGCGCGTGCGCCAGCTCGATCAAGCTCGTGATGTTGTGCGCCGGCAGGAAGATGTCGACGTAGGGCAGCATCGCGCGTATCCCGGCAGCCTTCGGCTCGAAGCCGGCGAATCGCAGCAGCGGATTGAGCCAGACGATGCGCCGGCACGAAGCCCGCAGGCGCGCCATGGCTTCGTCGAGCTGCGGCCCCGCGCCGCAATCGAGACCATCGCTGACGACGAGCACGACCGCGCCTTGCCCGAGCAGCCGCCGTGCCCAGTGACGATTGAATTCGTCCAGGCATGCGCCGATACGCGTGCCGCCCGACCAATCGCGCACGACGCGGCTCACTTCGTCCAGCGCCTGGTCCACGTCGCGGTGACGCAGGGCGCGGGTGATGTTGGTCAGCCGGGTGGCGAAGGTGAAGGCGTGGACGCGGCCGCGCTCCGCGGCTACGGCGTGCACGAAGTGCAGCAGCATGCGCGAATAGCGCGCCATCGAGCCCGAGATGTCGCACAGCACGACCAGGACGCTGGGGCGCGTGCGGCGTACGCGCTTGTACTGGATCAGCCACTCGCCGCCGAACTTGATGCTCTGACGCAGTGTCGTGCGCACGTCCAACTGGCGCCCTGCGCGGTGGCGAGCGTAGCGCCGGGCCGGCACGCGCGGCAGCGGCAGATGCAGCATCCGCAGCATGCGCTTGGCTTGCGCCAGCTCATCGAGCGACATGGTCTCGAAATCCTTCGCTTGCAGCACCTCGGCCGCCGAAAAGCTGAGCGCCGCATCGAGCTCGATCGGGCCGGCGGGTTCGGGCGCGGCGGCGTGCTCGCGCGGCGCTGCGAGGGCTTGCGCCAGCCGATTGGCGGCGGGTGCTTCGTCATCGGGTCGCGCCAGTGGTCCCGGTGTCCGCGGCAGCAGCCGCTGCATGGCCCGCTCCATGAGCTTGGGATCGCGCCAGAAGTAACGAAAGGCCTGGTCGAATAAGGGACGCTGCTCGGCCCGATCGAGCAGCGTCGCGGCCAGGGCCGCGCGGAAGTCGTCCCGGCGCTGCGGCCCCACCCAGGCGGCTGCCTCGACTGCGGCGAGCGTCTTGCCGGGACCCACGGGCAATCCGGACCGGCGCAAGACCCGCGCGAACTCCATGACGTTCGCCGCCAGGCGGCTCGGCGGGGCCAGCGCCGTCATGCGCCACCCGCATTCGCCATGACCTGCGCCAGCAAGCGCTCGGCTTCGGCACCGCGTATGCGGGCGACATCATCCTGGTATTTCAACAGCGCTCCCAGCGTATCGTCGACGATCCGCGGGTCGAGCTGCATACGATCCAAGGCCACGACGGCATTGCACCAATCGATGGTCTCGGCGACGCCGGGGTTCTTGAACAGCTCGCGGCCGCGCAGCGCCTGGACGAAAGCGACCACCTGCCGCGCCAAGGCGGCTGCTGCCGCCGGCGCCTTGCGGCGCAGGATCTCCAGCTCGCGCTGCGCGTCCGGATAGTCGATCCAATGGTAGAGGCAGCGGCGCTTGACCGCATCGTGAATCTCGCGCGTGCGGTTCGAAGTGATGATGACGATGGGCGGCGAGGGTGCCTTGAAGACGCCGAGCTCGGGCACGCTGACCTGGAAATCGGACAGGAGCTCGAGCAGGAAGGCCTCGAAGGGCTCGTCGGCGCGATCGAGCTCGTCGATCAACAGCACGGGGGCATCGGGGCCGCTGAAATCGATCGCTTGCAGCAGCGGGCGCCGGAGCAGGAAGCGGGCACTGAATATGTCCGCGGCGAGCGCCTCGCGGGAGGTCACGCCGGCGGCCTCGGCCATGCGGATTTCCATCATCTGGCGCGAGTAATCCCATTCGTAGACCGCGGCGGCGAGGTCGAGCCCTTCGTAGCACTGCAATCGCACCAGCCGGCGGTCGAGCGCTTGCGCCAGGACTTTGGCGAGCTCCGTCTTGCCCACACCTGCTTCACCTTCGAGGAATAACGGCCGCCCCATGCGCAAGCCGAGGAAGACGACGGTCGCAAGCGCGCGATCGGCGACATAGTCCGCACGCGCGAGCAGCGTGGCGGTGGCATCGACGCAATCAGGCAACATGGCGGTTCGATTCAACGCGACGCAAAGCGAGCCGCCGTGGCGAGTGCCGCTCGCCGGCGCGCCGGCCGAAGCCGCTGTCAGAGCTTCGCGGCCGCCGTCACGGCTCGCTGCGCCATCACCGTCACCAGGTGCGCGCGGTAGTCGGCGGCAGCATGAATGTCGCTGTTCAGCCCCTCGGCCGGCAGCACGATCTTTTCGATCGCTTGCGGCGTGAAAGCCTTCGCCAGCACTTTCTCCATGCGCTTTACCCGGAATGCGCACGGACCCGCGCCGGTCACCGCGACCCGAACGCCACTCGTGGTATCGCACACGAACACGCCCACCAGGGCGAAGCGCGAGGCCGGATGGCGGAACTTGGCATAGCCCGCGCGCAGCGGCTGCGGGAAGTCGACGCGCACGATGATCTCGCCCGGCTTGAGCGCCGTCTCGAACAGCCCGAGAAAAAACTTGTCCGCGGGGATCTCGCGCTTGCTGGTGACGATGGTCGCGCCCAGGCCGAGCACCGCGGCGGGATAGTCGGCCGCGGGATCGGCATTGGCCAGCGAGCCGCCGAGCGTGCCCTGGTTGCGGACCTGGCGATCGCCGATACCGGCCGCGACCCGCGCCAGCGCGGGAATGGCACGCTGCACCTCCTTGGCGGCTGCCACGTCCGCATGCCGGGTCATGGCGCCAATCGAAACGACGTTGTTCGCGACCCGAATGCCGTTCAGCTCGTCGATAGCGCGTAAATCGATCAGCAGCGGCGGCCGCGCAAGCCGCAGCCGCAAGGCCTGCACGAGGCTCTGGCCACCGGCGAGAAACCGCGCCTGGTCGGATTTGCGCAGCGCCGCTGCCGCCTCCTTGAGCGTTTGCGGTCGAACATAGTCGAAGGCGTACATGACGGCTCCTCGCTTCAGGCCCGCGTGCCGCGCGGCTTGGGCGCGGATTGCAGCGCGCGCCACACGGTCTGGGGCGTCGCCGGCATCGGCAGGTCACGTATGCCCAAGGGCCACAGCGCGTCCGTGATCGCGTTCATCACGGCGGCCGGCGCGCCGATCGCCCCTGCCTCGCCGCAACCCTTCACGCCCAGGGGGTTGTGGGTGCAGGGCGTCTCCTGGGTGGCGACGCGGAAGCTCGGCAGGTCGTCGCTGCGCGGCAGGGCGTAGTCCATGAGGCTGCCGGTGACGAGCTGGCCCGTCTCGCGGTCGTACACGCACGCTTCCAGCAGCGCCTGGCCGATGCCTTGCGCGAGTCCGCCGTGTACTTGGCCCTCCACGATCATCGGATTGACGACCTTGCCGAAATCGTCCACGGCAGTGAAATTCACGATGCGGGTTTCGCCCGTGGCGCGATCGATCTCGACCTCGCAGATATGGCAGCCGGCGGGAAAAGTGAAGTTCGTCGGATCGTAGAACGCGGTTTCGTCGAGGCCTGGCTCGAGCTTGTCGAGCGGATAGTTGTGCGGGACGTACGCGCTCAGGGCGACCTGGGCGAAGGGCAGCTCGCGGTCGGTGCCGGCCACGGTGAACTTGCCGCCGGCGAACTCGATGTCGCCCTCGGCCGCTTCGAGCAGGTGGGCCGCGATCTTCTTGCCCTTGGCGATCACCTTGTCCACGGCGCGGACGATGGCGGTGCCGCCGACCGCCAGCGAGCGCGAGCCGTACGTGCCCATGCCGAAGACGATGCGTCCGGTATCGCCGTGGACCACGTCGACATCCTCGACGCTCGATCCCAGCCGCTCGGCGACCACCTGCGCGAAAGTCGTCTCGTGACCCTGGCCGTGACTGTGCGAGCCGGTGAATACAGTGACTTTCCCGGTCGGATGAACGCGCACTTCCGCGGCCTCGAACAAGCCCGCGCGCGCGCCGAGCGAGCCGGCGACGTTGGAAGGCGCCAGGCCGCAGGCCTCGATGTAGGCCGAATAGCCGATGCCGCGCAGCTTGCCGCGGCTTTCAGCTTCCTTGCGCCGGGATTCGAACCCGGCGACATCGGCGAGCCGCAGGGCTTCGTTCAGCGTTGCCGGATAGTTGCCGGTGTCGTAGCACAAGGCTACCGGCGTCTGGTAGGGGAACTGGGTGATGAAATTGCGCCGGCGGATCTCGGCCGGATCGATCTTCAGCTCGCGCGCCGCCGTCTCCACCAGCCGCTCCACCACGTAGGTCGCTTCGGGACGGCCTGCGCCCCGGTACGCATCCACCGGTGCCGTGTGGGTGAATACGGCTGTCACCTCGCAGTAGATCCGCGGGGTGCTGTACTGGCCGGCCAGCAGCGTCGCATAGAGAATGGTCGGGATGCACGAAGCGAAAGTGGAGAGGTAGGCGCCCATCGCCGCGGTCGTGTGAACCCGCAGGGCGAGGAACTTGCCGTCCTTGGTCAGCGCGAGCTCCGCGCGGGTGACGTGGTCGCGGCCGTGGGCGTCGGCGAGAAACGATTCGCTGCGCTCCGCGGTCCACTTGATCGGCCGATTCACCTGGCGCGCGGCCCAGGTGAGCACCGTCTCTTCGGGGTAGAGAAAGATCTTGGAGCCGAAACCGCCGCCAACATCAGGCGCGATCACCCGCACCTTGTGCTCGGGCAGGTTGAGGACAAATGCCGTCATGAGCAGCCGTTCGACATGCGGATTCTGCGACGTGACGTGCAGGGTGTAGCTGTCGTCGCCGCGGCTGTACTGCGCCAGCGCCGCGCGCGGCTCGATGGCGTTGGGGATCAATCGATTGTTGACGAACGCCAGCGTCGTGACGTGCCCGGCCTGGGCGAAGGCGGCGTCCACCGCCGCCTTGTCGCCGAGCCCCCAGACGTAACACGTATTGGCGGGGACCTCATCGTGCACGAGCGGAGCGCCTGGTGCGCACGCCTGCGCGGGATCGACCACCGCCGGCAGCACTTCGTAATCGACCGCGATCGACTCGGCGGCGTCCTTGGCTTGATCCAGGGACGCTGCGACGACCATGGCGAGCGCATCGCCCACGTAGCGCACCTTGCCTTGCGCCAGCGGCGGATGGGGCGGCTCTTTCATCGGCTGGCCGTCGAGGCCGGTGATGAGCCAGCCGCAGGGCAGGCCGTTCACTTGGCCGGCAAGATCGGCGCCGACGAACACGGCGGCGACCCCGGGCGCTGCGCGCGCCGCTTGGGTATCGATGGAACGAATGCGGGCATGCGCGTGCGGGGAGCGCAGGAAATAGGCGTAGAGCTGTCCCGGCACGCTCACGTCGTCGGTGTAGGTGCCAGCGCCGGTCAGGAAGCGATAGTCTTCCTTGCGCCGGACCGATTGACCGAGAACGCTGGCGCTCATGGTGTCAGGGCCTCATGGCAGCGGCGGCGGCCAGCACCGCCTTGACGATGTTGTGGTAGCCCGTGCAGCGGCACAGGTTGCCGTCCAGGCCCTGGCGTACGTCGGCTTCGGATGGATTGGCGTTGTGCTTCAGCAAGTCGAGCGCGCTAATGACCATGCCCGGCGTACAGAAGCCGCACTGCAAGGCGTGATATTCCTTGAATGCCGCCTGCATGGGATGGAGCTCGCCGCCCGCTGTTGCGATTCCTTCGATGGTGGTGACCTCGCTCGCCTGCGCCTGGAGCGCGAGCACGGTACAGCTCTTGACGGCACGCCCGTCGAGCTGGACGGTGCAGGCGCCGCACTGGCCCGTGTCGCAGCCGATGTGGGTGCCGGTGAGGCGCAGCGTGTCGCGCAGCAATTCGACCAGCAGGGTGCGCGGGTGGACCTCGACAGAGACCGCCTGGCCGTTGACTGTGAGGACGAGCGGGGTAGTCATCGAACCTCCTGGAAGCTTCAACGTGCGGCGCGGTCTCGAGCCATCTCTCGGCTGCGAGGACAGGGCCGGCCGGAAGCCTGGTTGTGCGGGGGCGCTTCGCACTTTGCTTGCGGCTATGCTAGCGGGAAGGCTCAAGGGGTGCAATGCGCGTTGCCCGAGGTCCGGGGCCTGGCGTTGTTGAGCAGCGTCATCTCGCCGACAGTGTCCGAGGGCTGTAATGCGCGTTCCCCGGCGTGCGGGCTTGACGTCCGGCCGTACGCGCAGTGCCATCGCGGCGCGATCCGGTCATGGACCGGCATCTCGCTTCATCGGCTCGGAGTGTCGGCTGAGCGCCTCGCGCGGCGATCCGATTGTGGACGGGCGCAGCGCACGAGCTCCCGCGTTTTCTGCGCCCTCACGATTGCCGCTTCTGTCGCTGCTTCGTCACGGCGCTGACCCTTTCCCGACACAGTTCTCGTCCATCATTTTCCGCGCCGATTCCGTGCTTGTGATTCAGTTCACGTCTCGGCCAGCCGTAATACGCGCAGTTTGGCGAAATCCGCTGCGGCACGCGACTTGCGACAGCAGCGTGCAGCAAGGCGATTGGAGGAACATAAAGGTGGGTCATATGGCGAGTTTGGAGCAGGTGATCGGGCAGTTCCGGCGCATGCTGCCCGAAGAGAGTGCAACCGCGCGGGCGATCGACCAGCACGAGCCGTGGGAGCGGATCGCGTTGAACGCGGTGGACGACGGTTACATCGAATTCGCCAACGAGCTCGGTAGCTTCATAGAAGTTTGTTTGCGCCGCAGCAGCTGACCTTACTTGTTCCTCTCGCCTGGGATACGGGAGAGACCCGGGCTTGGCGGGAAGGCGAACGGCGCGCTCGAACGCGCCGGCGGAGAACGACATGCGTGGCATTCTTGCGGGCGGCGTGATGGCGCTCGCGCTTTGCGGCCCAGCGTTTGCGGGTCCGATCGTGGTGGACGGCAACTTGGCCGACTGGGGCGTCAGTGTCGGCGACAACAACACGAGCAACTTCACCGGCGCAGCCGTGACCGGGACGGTGCTCGACAAGACCCTCTACGTCACCCACGAAGATCAGCCCGACCTGGCGGGCGACGCCTACTTTCTCGACCCGAACTACGGCGGCCAGAACTATGACGCCGAGTTCATGGGCGTCGCGCTGCTCGACGACGTGCTCTATCTCGCCCTCGTGACGGGCCAGCGGCCCGACAACGGCCTCATGCGCTTCAGTCCCGGCGATATCCGGATCGTCGCCAGGAGCGGCAAGAGCGGGCCCGTGCTGGCCATCTATGGCATCGAGGTGGGTGGCGGGCCGGGTGGGGCGGCCAACGCCAACGCACTGACCGACGCCGGCGCGCCGGCCGGTTCGACCTACACCCTGGCGAGCAACGGCTTTACGCTATCGCATGCCTATAACGGTCGCGCGGTGGGATCCATCTGGCGCGACCCCGACTGGCTGCTCGATCCTTTGCCTCCTGCCACGGCCGTGCAGCTCGCCGCGAGCGGGGGCACGCCGGTCGGCACCGCCGATTACGTCTATACGCGCGATGCCGGACCGGGCAGCCAGCACGCCGTCATCGAGCTCGCCTTCGATCGAGGCATCTTCGGCCACGCGAGCGCGCTCGATATCTACTGGGCGCCGAGTTGCGGCAACGATGTGCTCGAGATCAAGGACGACCTGCCTGGGCGCGTGCCCGAGCCCGGCACGCTGGCTGTGCTCGCTCTGGGCTTGGCAGGTTTGCGAATGGTGCGGCGGCGGCGCTGACGCCGGCGCGTTCAATGGTCCCCCTTGCCCCGCGAAAGCGGGGTTTTTTTCTACACCAGGCGCTCGGTATTGCCGCAGACGCCGAGCGATTGCCCGGAAATGTTGGCGCCCCAATCGGAAGCGGCGAACACCGCCATCGCGGCGACGTCGTTCGGACTGACGCGCCGGCGCAGCGACACCTTCTGGAACATCTCCTGCTCGATGAGATCCATGCTCACCCCCCGCTCGGCGGCCTGGGAAGCGCGCAGCGCCCGGCTGCGCGGGCCATCGACGAATCCGGGCAGCAATGCATTCACCCGGATGTTGTGCGCCCCGAGCTCCATGGCAAGGCTCTGGGTGAAGCCGATCACCGCCCACTTCGATGCCGCGTACGGCGTGCGCAAGGGATAGCCCAGCCGCCCCGCGGTGGACGACATGTTGAGGATCACGCCGCCGCCTGCCTTCTTCAACAGCGGAATGGCGCGGCGGGCGCAGTAGAACTGGCCATTGATGTTCACCGCCAGCGTGCGCTCCCAGTCCTGCGGCGCCATGTCTTCCACGCGCGTGAAGCGCGGGCCGGTGATGCCGGCATTGTTGACCAGGATGTCGAGCCCGCCGAGCAGGCGCTGCGCAGCGTCGAAGAGCAGATCCACCTGGGTCGCATCGGCCACGTCGCAGACGCTCGCGCCGGCCTCCGGGTGCGCTTGGCGGAACTCGGCCAATGCCGTATCCGAAACGTCGCAAACATGCACCTTCGCGCCGTTGGCGATGAAAGCATCGGCGATCACCCGCCCGATGCCGGCGCCCGCGCCCGTGATCACTGCCCGTTTGCCCCTCAGCTGCACATCCATCTCGGGTCTCCTGTCATTTGCTACGGCGTTGCGAGCTTAACCAGCGCGTCGACGGCCACGACGCCATCGGCGTGAACGATCAGCGGGTTGATCTCTGCTGCCAGCACCATCGGGGCGTCGGCCAAAGCGAGCAGCGACAGCCGATGCAGCGCTTGCGCCAAGGCGGCAATATCGCCCGCGGGACGATTGCGGTAACCGCGCAGCAGCGCGAGGCTCGGCACGGCAGCGATCATCTCGTAGGCTGTCTCGATGCTGACCGGCGCCAGGCGAACGGCGTGACCGCCGGCCAGCTCGGCACCGATCCCGCCCGGACCGATCATCACCACCGGGCCCACGTCGGCGTCGCGGCGCAAGCCCACGATCACCTCGCCCGATCCGGCATGCATGGACTGGATCAATATGCCGTCGACACGCGCCTGCGGCCTGTGGGCACGCACGCTCGCGAGCATGGTGTCGATTCGCAGGCGCAGGGTCGCGGCGTCAGGAATGTCGAGGGCGACGCCGCCCACCTCGGTCTTGTGCGCAATATCGGGCGAGAGAACCTTCGCCGCCAGCGGGTAGGGAAGGTCGACCGGCTCGTCGGGGCGGCGAATGACGCGCGCAGGCGCGCACGCGATGCCGAGGGCGGCGATCAGCTTGGCGGCGGCAACCGAGTCCAGCAGGCCGCTGCCCACGGATCGAAGCGCGCGTCGGATCGTGTGCTGCCAGGCCGGGTCCTGCGTCACATCCGGCGCGGGCGTATGCCAGTCGCAATAGGCGCGGATCGCATCGGCGCAGGCCTCCGGGGTGCGAAAGCCGGCCACCGCGTTGTCCTGCAGGATGCGCAAGGCCCGATCGGCGCGGGGGCCGAGGAAGACTGCGAGCGGCTTGTCTCCGCGATTGGCCGCCAGCACGCGCTCGCGCACCGAGTCGGGATCGTAAGCCGCGTTGGATCCTTGCACGGCGAGCACCAGGTCGCAGTGATCCGAGGCGAGCAATCGCTCCAGGACCGCCGCATACGCGCCGCCATCGGCGCGTCCCATCGGTAGATCGACCACAGGTGTGCTGGCGATGCGAATGCGCTTGGCGGCGAGCCCGGCGACGATCGCGTGCGGCGCTGCGACGAGGTCGATACCGGCCATCCCCAATCGATCGGCGACCATGGCCGCTGCCCCCCCGCTCACGGTCACGGCGCCGACCCGCCGCCCCTTGGGAGGGCGATGACCCAGCACGAGCTGTGCCGTTTCGAACAGCGCCTCGAACACTTCGACCCGCAATATGCCGTGCGCGCGGAAGAAGGCATCGGCGGCAGCATCGGCACCGGCGATCGCGCCCGTATGCGTGGCGGCAATGTCGCGCCCGAGCGCCGAGCGCCCTAGCTTCAACGCGATTACCGGTTTACCGGCCGCGAATGCGCGTCGCGCGGCTTGTCCCAGGACAGGGGCGTCGCGCAACGCCTCGACGAAGAGCAGGATCGCCGTCGTGTCGGGGTCGTCCACCAGCAGGTGCACCAGCTCGCCCACGCGGATATCGCACTCGTTGCCCACGGCGACGAGCTTGGAGAAGCCGAGCCCGCGCTGCTGGGCGCGGCTGATGATCGCGCCGACCATCGAGCCGCTTTGCGAGACGACGCTCAATCCGCCGGGGACGAGCGACTCGTGCTCGAGCACCGCGTTGGCCGAGAGCGTGACGCGCCCGGGAACGTTCACCACCCCGAGGCTGTTCGGTCCGACGAGGCGGATGCCGGCTGCGCGGGCGGCAGCGACCAGCGCGTCCTCGCGCCGCTTGCCCGCGGCACTATGCTCGGCGAAACCGCTGCTGAGAATGGTGGCGACGCGCACCCCCGCCGCGCCGCAGGCCGCGATCGCGGAGGCCACCGCCGGCGCGGGCACCATGACGAATGCGTGGTCGATCTGCGCCGGGAAATCGTTTGCCTCGGTGTGCACTCGCTCGCCGCCGATTCCGCCGCGGGCGACCGGAACGATGCTGCCCGCGAAACCGTGACGCCGCAGCAGGCGTTCGGGACGCGATGCGAGCTTCGCCGGATCGACCGAAGCCCCGATCAGCGCGACGCTCGCGGGGGAGAACAGCGCGCGCGCGAGGGCCACCCTCGCGCGCGCGTCAGTTGATCCTGATGCCCGCATCGCGGATGACTTTGCCCCATTTCGCCGATTCCGCCTTGATGTGCTCGGCAAGCTCGGAGGGCGTACTGCCCGTGCCTATCGAACCATCGCTCCTGAGGCGATCGAGAACGCCGGGGTCGCGCACGGTCCGCACCA
This sequence comes from Burkholderiales bacterium, assembly GCA_020848435.1. Lineage (GTDB taxonomy): Bacteria > Pseudomonadota > Gammaproteobacteria > Burkholderiales > WYBJ01 > WYBJ01. Next base: position 49,273 of record JADLAC010000059.1, read on the forward strand.
ACTCGGCGTTCAAGCGGGCGACGATCTCCGCGGGCGTCCCCGCCGGGGCCACCATGCAATTCCAGGAGCTTGCATCGTACTGCGGCAGCCCGCTTTCAGCGAAGGTCGGAACCAGTGGCAGCGCAGCCGATCGCTGCTGTCCAGTCACCGCGATACCCCGCAGCTTGCCATTCTTCACCAGCGGCGCGGACGCCAGCATAGTCCCGAACATGACATGCACCTGGCCCGCCGTCAGATCGGTAAGCGCCGGCGCGGCGCTCTTGTAGGGCACGTGAACCATGCGTACTTGAGTGACCGACTTGAACAATTCCCCGGCCAGGTGGCCCGAGCCGCCGATGCCCGACGAGGCGTAGTCGATCGCGCCGGGCTTCGCGCGCGCGAGCGCGATGAACTCTGTCACCGTGCGCACAGGCAACGCCGGGTGAACTGTCAGCATGATCGGCTGCTGGGTGAGCGTGCTGATCGGGGCGAAGTCCTTGAACGGGTCGTAGGCGAGGTTCCTGTGGAAGTGCGGCGCCATCGCGAGCGAGGTGATGCCGCCGAGGAAGAGCGTGTATCCATCCGCCGTGGCGCGTGCCGCGACTTGCGCACCGATCGTACCGCCGCCGCCCGCCCGGTTGTCGACCAGGAATTGCTGCCCGGTCGATTCGGACAAGCGCTGGGCGAGCAGGCGCGCCAGGATGTCGGTCGGTCCGCCTGCGGCAAAGGGAATGACTACGCGCACGGGCCGAGCCGGATAGTGCTGCGCGCTCGCCGCCGCGGCGCAGGCGATTGCGCCTGCGAGCATCACGCTGGGTAAGCCGATTCGCGTGCCTGACATCGGTCTGCGCCGAGCTTCTCGGCCCTCAAGTGCCGAAGAACTCTTTCACCTTGTCCATCCAGGATTTCGCCCGCGGGTTGTGACGTCCTTCGTGCGAGGCGCTGATCTCTTCGAGCTCCTGCAACAGCTCCTTCTGCCGTGCGGTCAGGTTCACCGGCGTTTCGACCACGACGTGACATAGCAAGTCGCCGTGTTGGGCCGAGCGTACGCCCTTGATGCCCTTGCCGCGCAACCGGAAGATCCTTCCCGTTTGCGTCTCGGTCGGGATCTTGATCTTGGCCGAGCCGTCGAGCGTGGGTATCTCGATTTCGCCGCCCAGCGATGCTGTGGTGATGCTGATCGGCATCTCGCAATGCAAGTCGTTGTGGTCGCGCGTGAACACCGCGTGCTGGCGGATGTGTATCACGACGTACAAGTCGCCGGGCGGGCCGCCGTTGACGCCCGCTTCGCCCTCGCCGGAGAGCCGGATGCGGTCGCCCTCGTCGACGCCGGCGGGGATTTTCACGGCCAGGGTCTTGTGCTTCTTCATGCGCCCTGCGCCGTGGCAGGTCGCGCACGGCGTCGGCACGACCTTGCCGCTGCCGTGACACTTGGGGCAGGTCTGCTGGATCGAAAAGAACCCCTGCTGCATGCGCACCTGGCCGTGGCCGCCGCAGGTCGGACAGCTCACCGGCTGCGTGCCCGGTTTCGCCCCGGTGCCATGACAGGTCTCGCACTCCTCCAATGCCGGAATGCGGATCTTGGTCTCGGTGCCGCGCGCGGCCTCTTCGAGCGCGATCTCCAGGTTGTAGCGCAGGTCTGCGCCGCGGTAGACGTTGGAGCGGCTGCGCCCGCCGCCGCCGAAGATGTCACCAAAGATGTCGCCGAAGGCATCGGCGAAGCCGCTGAAGCCGCCGGCCCCGGCGCCGACGGTCGGATCGACCCCGGCGTGCCCGTACTGGTCGTAGGCGGCGCGCTTCTGGCCGTCGCTCAGGATCTCGTAGGCTTCCTTCGCTTCCTTGAAGTGCTCTTCGGCCTTGGGATTGTCGGGGTTGCGATCCGGGTGGTGCTTCATCGCCAGGCGGCGATACGCCTTCTTCACCTCCTCGTCGGAGGCATCGCGGTTGAGGCCGAGTATTTCGTAATAGTCTCTCTTAGCCATCGTCTCGTGAAGCAATCAGTCGGACCGTAACGTGCCGCGCGGGGCGCACGTAGTCATATCAAGACGCGCCGCCAAAGCGACAAAGGGTACGGCGACCTGGGTCACCGTACCCTGCTTGTGCCTTGCTGCTGCGTTGCCTCTCCCCTTGCCGGCGAGGAGTTACTTCTTGTCCTTCACTTCCTCGAACTCGGCGTCGACCACGTTGCTGTCGTCGGGCTTCGCACCGCCGCCCGCGGGCCCTTGGCCGCCCCCGCTGGCGCCGCCGGCTTGCGCCTGCGCCTGCTGCTGCTCCTTGTACATCTGCTCGGCCAGCTTGTGCGCGGCTTGCGCGAGGGCCTGGGTCTTCGCTTCGATCGCCGCCTTGTCGTCGGACTTCAACGTCTCCTCGGCTTCCTTCAGCGCCGCCTCGATGCGCGCTTTCTCTTCGGCCGCGACTTTCTCGCCGTACTCCGCGAGCGACTTCTTCACCGAGTGGATCATGCTGTCGCATTGATTGCGGGCATCGATCAGCTCGCGCGCCTTGCGGTCTTCCTCGGCATGCGCTTCGGCATCCTTCACCATGCGCTTGATCTCTTCCTCGGACAAGCCGGAGCTCGCCTGGATCTTGATCTTGTTCTCCTTGCCCGTCGCCTTGTCCTTGGCGGAGACGTGCAGAATGCCGTTGGCGTCGATGTCGAAGGTGACCTCGATCTGCGGCATGCCCCGCGGCGCCGGCGGGATGTCGGTCAGGTTGAACTGGCCCAGGCTCTTGTTGTGAGCCGACATTTCGCGCTCGCCTTGCAGCACGTGAATCGTGACCGCGGTCTGGTTGTCGTCGGCGGTCGAGAACACCTGGTTTGCCTTGGTGGGAATGGTGGTGTTCTTCTGGATGAGCTTGGTCATCACCCCGCCGAGGGTCTCGATACCGAGCGACAGCGGCGTCACGTCGAGCAGCAGCACGTCCTTCACGTCGCCTTGCAGCACGCCCGCCTGGATCGCCGCGCCCACGGCCACGGCTTCGTCCGGATTGACGTCCTTGCGCGGCTCGCGGCCGAAGAAATCCTTCACCTTGTCTTGCACTTTCGGCATGCGCGTCTGGCCGCCGACCAGGATCACGTCCTCGATGTCGGTGAGCTTGATGCCTGCGTCCTTGATCGCCGTGCGGCACGGCTCGATGGTGCGCTCGATCAGCTCCTCCACCAGGCTTTCGAACTTGGCGCGCGTGATCTTCACCGCCAGGTGCTTGGGCCCGCTCGCATCCGCCGTGACGTACGGCAGGTTGACTTCGGTCTGTTGCGAGGACGACAGCTCGATCTTGGCTTTTTCCGCCGCGTCCTTCAGCCGCTGCAGGGCGAGGATGTCCTTGCGCAGGTCGATGCCGCTGTCCTTCTTGAACTCATCGCACAGATACTCGATCAGGCGCTGGTCGAAATCCTCGCCGCCGAGGAAGGTGTCGCCATTGGTGGAGAGCACTTCGAACTGGTGCTCGCCTTCGACCTCGGCGATCTCGATGATCGAGATGTCGAAGGTGCCGCCACCCAGGTCGTAGACCGCGATCTTGCGATCGCCCTTCTTCTTGTCCATGCCGAACGCCAACGCGGCCGCGGTCGGCTCGTTGATGATGCGCTTGACCTCGAGGCCCGCGATGCGGCCCGCGTCCTTGGTCGCTTGGCGCTGCGAATCGTTGAAGTATGCCGGTACGGTGATGACTGCTTCGGTCACCGGCTCGCCGAGATAGTCCTCGGCGGTCTTCTTCATCTTCATGAGGACCTGTGCAGACACCTCCGGCGGCGCCATCTTCTTGCCGCGCGCTTCCACCCAGGCGTCGCCGTTCGATGCTTCCACGATCGCGAAGGGCGAGTGCTTGATCGCCTTCTGCACTTCCGCATCCTTGAAGCGGCGGCCGATGAGCCGCTTGACCGCGAACAAGGTGTTCTTGGGGTTGGTCACGGCTTGCCGCTTGGCGGGCGCCCCGACCAGGACCTCGCCGTCTTCCGCATACGCCACGATCGAGGGGGTCGTGCGGGCGCCTTCCGAATTCTCGATGACCTTCGGCTGGCCGTTTTCCATGATGGCAACGCACGAATTCGTGGTTCCCAGATCGATGCCTATCGTCTTTGCCATGTCCGTTTCCTATCTCAGCGATTGCTTTCCGGCCTGCCGGGGGCGTGTCTCGCGGTGCGCTATTCTCGCTCTCGGCACGCGCGCTCGAATGAACGTGAAGTTTGGGGTTTGAACGTCATTTTCAAGCTCGAACGCGGCCTTAGCCTTGCTTGCCGCGCGCCACGCACACCAGCGCCGGGCGCACCACGCGCTCGTGCAGGGCGTAGCCTTTCTGCAGCACCTGCACCACGGTGTTGGGCGCCTGCTCGCTCTCGATCATGGTCATGGCTTCGTGCCGGTGCGGGTCGAACTTCTCGCCCACGGGGTTGATTTCGGTCAGGCTGAACTTGTCGAACGCCGCCGCCAACTGCTTGAGGGTGATCTCGACGCCGCTGCGGATGCTCTCGACCGTGTTGTTCTCCGCGGCCAGCGCCGCTTCCAGGCTATCCTTCACCGGCAGCAGCGCATTGGCGAAGCTTTCGACGCCGAACTTGTGCGCATTGGCGACATCCGCCTGGGCGCGCCGGCGGACGTTCTCCGTCTCGGCCTTGGCCCGCAACCAGGCGTCGTGATGCTCCTGGGCCTGCAACTCCGCCTTGCGCAGCAGCTCCTGCAAGCCCGGCATGCTCTCGGGCTGAACCTCGTTGGCTACGGCCGCGGCGCTGCCCGGGGTCTCGCTACTGTCGCCTGCCGTCTGTGCAGATTCTTGATTCAATGGAAAGTCCTGCATGTATCTCGCCTCCTTGGGACAGGGGGCACATGGGGCCTGGGCGGAGGTTTTTCAAGCCGCGCCAGCGCGCTCGCCCCAGCGATTCGCGGCGGCTGGGTTCACGGCCTGCGGATCGACAGCACCCTGATCAGCGCGGGCCGCATCGATGCCGATGATCGCCGGCTCAGCGCGGGGCCCCGAGCTCGAGCGCGCGGGCGCGTGCCGCCGCGAGGGCCTGGGCATCGGCCGACGGCATCCAGCCGTGCAGGTTGGTCCAGGCAATCTCGGTCAGCGCGTGCAGCCAGTCGTCGCGTTCGTTGAGACACGGGATATAGTGAAAAGCTTGGCCGCCGGCCTGCAGGAAGGTCGTCTTGCCTTCCAGCGCGATTTCCTCCAAGGTTTCCAGGCAGTCGGAAACGAAGCCCGGGCAGACCACGTCCACCCGCGCGGTCCGGGCGCGGCCGAGCTCGGCGAGAACCTGAGCGGTGTAGGGCTGCAACCATTGGGCGCGGCCGAAGCGGGATTGGAAGCTCACCCGGTAGCGCTGTGGCGGCAAGCCCAGGGCTGTAGCGAGCAGACGCGCGGTGGCCTGACACTCGCAGTGATACGGATCGCCCGCGTCCAGCGTGAAGCGCGGTACGCCGTGAAAGCTCATCACGAGCTGATCCGGGCGCCCCGTATTCATCCAGTACTCGCTGATGTTTCGCGCCAGCGCGTTGATATACCCCGGGTCGTCGTGAAAGTGCTTGACCAGACGCATGCCCGGCACATTGCGCATGCGGCGCGCTGCCTGCCCGACGGCGTCGAACACCGACGCGGTCGCGCTGGCCGAATACTGCGGATACAGCGGCAGCACCACGATGCGATCGCAACCGCGCGCTTTCAAGCCGGCGATCGCCTGCGCGATGGAGGGCTGGCCGTAGCGCATGGCGAAGTCCACTTCGATCCGCTCGCGCGTTCGTTGGCCGAGATAGCCGCGTAGCATGGTTGCTTGGCGTGCGGTGTGAACGAGCAGCGGCGAGCCCTCGGCGGACCAGATCGCGGCATAGCGCTTGGCCGAGGCGCGCGGGCGCGTGCGCAGGATCACGCCGTGCAACAGCGGCAGCCACAGGCCGCGAGGTAGCTCCACGACGCGTGGATCGGACAGGAACTCGCGTAGATAGGCCCGCACGGCCGCGGCTGTGGCTGCCTGCGGCGTGCCGAGGTTGACCAGCAAGACGCCCGGCGCGCAGGCGCTGCCGTGGGTATGCGGCGGCTCGGGCAGATAGCGCGGCATCGTCTTGCGAACTCGCGGAAGGCCGCTGCGGCTAGCGCCCCGCCGAGCCTCGGTCAGTCATCACCGCGCACGCGATGCGACAAGGCGCTCGACAGCAGCTTGGCGGTGATATCGACGATCGGGATGACACGCTCGTAGGCCATGCGCGTCGGACCGATCACGCCGACCGTGCCCACGACCTGGCCCTCCACCTCGTAGGGCGCGGTGACGACGCTGCATTCGTCGAGCGGCACCAGGCCCGACTCGTTGCCGATGAATATCTGCACGCCGTTCGCGCGGCTGGAAAGGTCGAGCAGCCTCAAGAGCTCGGTCTTCTTCTCGAACAGGCCGAAGAGCTGCCGCAGCCGGGCCATGTTGGAGGACAGATCCTGCACATCGAGCAAGTGACCTTCCCCCGAGATGACGACATTGTCCAGTGGCTCGGACACTGCCTGGCTCCCCGCTTCCAGGGCGGCGGTCATAAGCACCGACATGTCGGCATGGAGCTGCTTCAACTCCTCGCGGATGCGCAGCCGGATCTCATCGAATTGCAGGCCGGCGTAGTTCAGGTTGACGAAGTTGGTCGCCTCCGTCAATTCGGCTGCCGTGTAGGCGCGATCGGTGAACAGCATCCGGTTCTGCACATCGCCTTCGGGAGTGACGATGATCAGCAGCACGCGCTTCTCGCTCAAGCCCACGAATTCGAGGTGGCGGAATACGACGCTGCGCCGCTTGGGCGCCAGCACTACGCCCGCGAAGTTGGTGAGATCGGAGAGCAAGTGCGATGCCGCGCTCACCATGCGATCGACGGTGCCCGCTTGCAGCTGCCCCTCGAGCTGGTTGATCTCGATCTCGGCCAGCGGGCGCACGGTGAGCAGCGTGTCGACGAACAGGCGATAGCCGCGCGCGGTGGGCACGCGCCCGGCGGAGGTGTGCGGGCTGGTGATGAACCCCATCTCCTCCAGGTCCGCCATGATGTTGCGGATGCTGGCCGGGCTCAAGTCGAGCCCCGAAAAGCGCGACAGCGCCCGCGACCCGACCGGTTGGCCCTCGGCGATATAGCGCTCGATCAAGGTCTTGAGCAGAGACTGTGCGCGCTCGTTGAGCATGGGACGATTCTACCGTCTCGCGCCCGATCGGCAAGCCGGCCTATGACGCGATGCCTGCGTGCAATGCAAGGCGCGCGCCGCGCGTGGGCGCTGCTCGCCACGGCAAAGCGAGAGACAGGGCGACAGCGCGGCGCCGCTGCCTTTACAATCCAGCCGCATGAGCACCCCGTTTCGCACCCTCGGACTCATCGGCAAGTACAACAGCCCTGATATCGTCGAGCCGCTGCTGCGATTGGCCGCCTACCTCGAGGCGCGCGGGGTGCGCGTGCTGCTCGATCGTCTCACGGCGGGTCATGTCGGCCAGACCGCCTATAGCGTCTTGCCGCTCGAAGACGTCGGCAAGCAGGCCGATCTCGCCGTGGTGATCGGCGGCGACGGCACCATGCTCAATATAGCGCGCACCTTCGCTCCGTTCGATACCGCGCTGGTCGGCGTCAACCTGGGCCGGCTCGGCTTTCTCACCGACATCCCGCTCGATGCGATGTGCGAGACCATCGGCCTTATCCTCGATGGCGATTACAGCGTCGAGGAGCGCATGCTGCTCGCGGCGCAGGTCTACAGCGAAGGCGAGCGCCGCTTCGAGGTGCTGGCGTTCAACGACGTCGTGGTAAGCAAGGGCGTCAAGGGCGGCATGATCGAATTCGACGTGCATATCGACGGCCAGTTCGTGTACACGTTGCGCTCCGATGGCATCATCGTCGCCTCGCCCACGGGCTCCACGGCGTATGCGCTGTCCTCGGGGGGGCCGATCCTGCATCCCTCGGTGAGCGTCATGGCGCTGGTCCCGGTGTGCCCGCACACGCTATCCAATCGTCCTATTGCCGTCGCCAGCACCGCCACGATAGAAATCACCATGCGTACCGCGCCGGACGCCCTGGCGCATTTCGACAACCACTCGCATTTCGCCTTGCGCGAGGAGGACCGGCTGGTGGTGCGGCGCTTCGATCATTGCACGCGCTTGCTGCATCCGCCCGGCTACAGCTACTACCACATGCTGCGGGAGAAGCTGCATTGGAGCGAAACGTACTGACGCACAGGCGTTTGGCCGCGGCCGAGGTCCGAACCACGCGGCGCGCGGGCACGACGCGCAGGCGCTGACTCATGTTGCGGCGCCTGAACATACGCGACTTCGTCATCGTCGAACGGGCGCAGCTCGAATTCGAGCGCGGCTTCACCGTGCTCACCGGGGAGACGGGCGCCGGCAAATCGATTCTGGTCGATGCGCTCTCGATGCTGCTCGGCGAGCGCGGCGACGCGGCCATGGTGCGCGCGGGCGCCAAGCAGGCGGAGATCGCCGCGGAGTTCGAGCTCGACGCGTCGGCGAGCGAGCCCAGCGACTGGCTCGCGCGTGCCGGTCTCGAAGGCGATCCGGGCTGCTGCCTGGTGCGGCGCGTGCTCGACGCCGGCGGGCGTTCGCGCGCGTTCATCAATGGCCATCCGAGCACGCTCGCACAATTGCGCGAGCTGGCCGAAATGCTGCTCGATATCCACGGCCAGCACGCGCACCAATCGTTGCTGCGTGCGGCAAGCCAGCGCGAGCTGTTGGATGCCTATGGGGGTAGCAGCGATCTGGTTGCGAACGTGGCCGCGGCGCATCGTCATTGGGCCGAGCTCCAAGGCCGGTACGACGCGGCGCGCCGCGACGAAGCGCGCTTGGGGCGCGAGCGCGAGAGCCTCGCGTGGCAGGTGGAGGAGTTGTCGCGCCTCGACTTGCGCGCCGGCGAATGGAGCGAGCTCAACGGCGAGCACGCGCGCCTCGCGCACGCCGCCGGCCTCATCGAAGCCGCGTCCGCGTCGATCGACGCTATGGCCGAGGACGAGCACGCCATCCTGCGGCTACTTAATGGCGTGCGTTCGCGCCTTGCTCGTGCCAGCGAATACGATGCGAGCCTGAAGTCGGTCACCGACCTCCTGGATACGGCACAGATCGAGCTGCAGGAAGCCGTCCATGCACTCGAGCGCTATCGGCTGCGGCTCGAGGTCGATCCCCAGCGCTTGCGCGTGGTCGAGCAGCGGCTCGAAGCCGTGCACACCGCCTGCCGCAAGTTCCACCTTCAGCCCGACACCCTGCAAGCGGCACTGGACGAGGCGCAAATGCGCCTGGCCCAGCTCGAGCTCGATCTCGATCTGGAGCGGCTCGGGCGCGAAGTGGCACAGGCGAAGCGCGGCTACGATCAGGCGGCCGGCGCGCTCACCCAGGCGCGGACGAGCGCCGCGGTCAAGCTCGGCCGCCAGGTGAGCAGCGTCATCCGGGGTTTGGCCCTGGCGGGAGCCAAGTTCGTAGTGCGGCTCGAAGTCCTGGCCGAGCCCAGCGCGCACGGCATGGAAAGAATCGAGTTCGACGTCGCGACCCACGCCGGCGCGGAGCCTGCGCCGTTGAGCAAAGTCGCCTCGGGCGGGGAGCTATCGCGCCTGAGCCTGGCCGTGCAGAGCGTGCTGTCGCAAGTCGCGCGCGTGCCGACGCTCATTTTCGACGAAGTCGATGCCGGCATAGGCGGGCGGGTCGCCGAGATCGTCGGCCAGATGCTGCATCGGCTGAGCGCCCGCCACCAGGTGATGTGCGTGACCCATCTCGCCCAGGTCGCGGCTTGCGCCGACCATCATTACCGGGTGAGCAAGCGCGAGCAGGCGAGTGCCGTAACGAGCGAAGTCGAGGCGCTCGACGAGCGACAGCGCGTGCAGGAGCTCGCGCGCATGCTCGCCGGGCTGAAGATCACCGCGGCGACGCTCGAGCACGCCGCGGAGATGTTGCGCGAGTCGAAGCGCCCGCTGTCCGAGGTCTAGCCAGGTCAGGCGAGAACGCCGGCTCAGGCGCGCGGCGCGGCCTTGTTCGGGCAATCCTGCTTGGTGCAGTCCGCATACAGATAGAGCGAATGCTCGTGCAGCGCGAAGCCGCGATCGCGGGCGATGCGCTCCTGGCGCTGCTCGATCTCGGAATCGTAGAACTCCTCGACCTTCCCGCATTGCATGCAGACCAGGTGGTCATGGTGTCCGCCCTGGCTCAGCTCGAATACCGCCTTGCCGCCTTCGAAGTGATGGCGCTTGAGCAAGCCGGCCTGCTCGAACTGGGTGAGCACGCGGTAGACCGTCGCCAGCCCGATGTCGACCCCCTCTTGCATGAGCAGACGATAGATATCGTCTGCGCTCATGTGGCGCAGGCTCGCGCTCTCGAACAGCTTCAGGATACGCAACCGCGGCAGGGTTGCCTTTAGGCCGCTGCTCTTGAGCTCGTCGCTGGAGGTCATGGCTTCCTTGCCGGCTTCGCCCACGTTACGGCTATCATATTGAGTTTGCGCGTCCTTGGATACGGGGCGGGTTTCATGATCGCTGTTCATTCGACGCTTCCCAGAGTGATCGGCCTGGCCGCATTGGTTGCGCTGGCTGCTTGCCAGCAGGTCCCGATGCTGCCCGGTTTGGTGCCGTACAGAATTGATATACAGCAAGGCAACGTCGTCACTCAGGACATGGTCGCGAAGTTGAAGCCCGGGATGACGCGCCAGCAGGTGCGCTACGTTCTGGGCACCCCGCCCATCGTCGATGCCTTCCACCAGGACCGGTGGGATTACGTGTACTACCTCAGCAAGGGGGGCAGGGTGCACGAGCACCGCCGCCTGATCCTATTGTTCGAGGGCGACACCTTGAAGCGCATCGAGGGCGACGTGGTACCTGCGGCCGAGGGCGCCACCCCCGGCGCCAAGCAGCTCGCCGGCGACGCGGGCGCCGATTCCGGCAAGAGCGCGGAGAAGCCCTCGGAGGATAAGGGCTTCTTCGGTCGCATGCTGGACAAGATCGGCCTTTAGCGTCTTGCAGCGTTGGCCCTAGCAGCGACGAACCTCAGGCTCAGGACAAAAGCGCCGTCGCGGCGCCGCTCCATTCAACGACGAAAGACGGACTCGGGACAGCAGCCATGGCGCAGATCAAACTCGTCGTCGCGGGGGCGACCGGACGCATGGGACGCGCCTTGCTCGAAGCGGTTTCGGCGGCAGCCGATCTGCGCTTGCACGGCGCGCTAGAGCGCTCCGGTCATCCTGCGATCGGGCGCGATGCCGGCGAGTTGATCGGGGCGGCGTGTGGCGTGACGGTGAGCGACGACCCGTACGCGGTCGTCGCCGGCGCTGACGTGCTGGTCGATTTCACGCGCCCGGAAGGCGCCTTGACGCATCTTCGAGCCTGCCGGGCCGCGGGGGTGAAGATGGTGATCGGCACCACCGGCTTTTCCGCGGATCAGCGCCAGGCGATCGCCGAGGCGGCCCGCGACGTCGCAATCGTGCTGGCGCCCAACATGAGCGTTGGGACCAACCTCGTCTTCAAGCTGATCGCCACTGCCGCCGAGGTGTTGAACGAGGGTTACGATGTCGAAATCATCGAAGCCCATCATCGCCACAAGGTCGATGCCCCGTCGGGTACCGCCCTGCGGATGGGAGAGATCGTCGCCGCGCGTCTGGGCCGCGATCTGGAGCGATGCGCGGTCTACGGCCGCGAGGGGGTGACCGGCGAGCGCGATCCGGCGGCGATCGGCTTTTCCGCAATTCGGGGCGGCGACATCGTAGGCGACCACACGGTGCTCTTTGCCGGCACCGGCGAGCGGGTCGAAGTGAGCGTGAAGGCATCCAGCCGCGCGACCTACGCCCAGGGCGCCCTGCGCGCGGTACGCTGGTTGCGGGCGCGCCCGAGCGGGCTCTACGACATGCAGGCGGTGCTCGGGCTCGATTGATTGCGGCGCTGTGAAGTCGGCCGCGAAATTGCCGCGGCCGCGGGCTGTCGGATATAATCCCTCGCCTTGCGAGCGGGATGAGGCCACGAGGCGCATCCCGCTTTGCACGTCTGCCGGCTCCGGAGTCGCCCTTTGTCCGCCTCGAATGCCATTCTCGCTCTCGCCGACGGGACCGTCTTGCGTGGAACTTCCATCGGCGCCGAGGGCGCTTCCACGGGCGAGGTGGTCTTCAATACCGCGATCACCGGGTATCAAGAGATTCTCACCGATCCGTCGTATTGCCGGCAGATCGTGACGCTGACCTATCCGCACATCGGCAACACCGGGATCAATCCGGAGGACGTGGAATCGGGTCGCGTGTGCGTGGCCGGCCTGGTCATCCGCGAGCTCGCGCTCGCACCGAGCAATTGGCGCAATCGAATGACGCTTTCCGACTACCTCAAGCAACAGGGCGTGGTCGGGATCGCGGGTGTCGATACCCGCAAGCTCACGCGGATTCTGCGTGACAAGGGCGCGCAGAACGGCTGTCTCATGGCGGGTCGCATCGATGAAGCGCAAGCGCTTGCCCAGGCGCGCGCATTTCCCGGCCTCGCGGGCATGGATCTCGCCAAGGTGGTGACGTGCGCCTCGGCCGGCTCCTGGGACCAGACCGAATGGCAGCTCGACTCGGGCTACGGCCAGCAGGTCGAGCCGCAGCGCCACGTGGTCGCCTTCGACTACGGGGTCAAGCGCAACATCCTGCGCAAGCTCGCCGCGCGGGGCTGTTCCATCACGCTGCTGCCCGCCCAGACCGGCGCGCGCGACGTCCTCGCGCTCGCTCCCGACGGCGTTTTCCTGTCGAGCGGCCCCGGTGATCCGGAGCCGTGCGGGTACGCGATCGAGGCCATTCGCGAGTTGCTCGGCAGCGGTATACCCATGTTCGGTATCTGCCTGGGTCACCAATTGATGGGGCTCGCCGCCGGCGGGCGCACGCGTAAGATGAAGTTCGGCCACCACGGCGCCAATCATCCGGTGCTGGACGTGCAGAGCAAGCGCGTGCTGATCACCAGCCAGAACCATGGCTTCGAGGTTCCAGCCGATTCGCTTCCGGCCAATACACGGGTGACGCACGTGTCGCTGTTCGACGGTAGCTTGCAGGGCTTCGCCTTTAGCGATCGGCCGGCGTTCTGCTTCCAGGGCCATCCCGAAGCGAGCCCCGGCCCGCACGACGTCGATTATCTGTTCGATCGCTTCGTCGCCATGATGAAGCAGCGCACGCAGCCGGGGAGTCATGCCGCGGCGCACTGACATCCGCTCGGTCCTGATCATCGGCGCCGGGCCGATCGTGATCGGCCAGGCGTGCGAGTTCGACTACTCGGGCGCGCAGGCGTGCAAGGCGCTGCGCGAAGAGGGTTACCGGGTGATCCTGGTGAACTCCAATCCAGCCACCATCATGACCGACCCGGAGATGGCCGATGCGACCTACATCGAGCCGATCCAATGGCAGGTGCTCGAACGCATCATCGAGATCGAGCGCCCGGACGCGCTCCTGCCCACCATGGGCGGTCAGACCGCGCTCAACTGCGCCCTCGATCTCGCCCGCCAAGGCGTGCTGGAGCGCTACCGGGTCGAGATGATCGGCGCCTCGCGCGAGGCGATCGACAAGGCCGAGGATCGGGAGAAATTCAAGACCGCGATGAGCCGCATCGGCTTGGCGAGCCCGCGCTCGGCGCTTGCCCACAGCATGGAAGAAGCACTGCAGGTGCAAGCACTGGTGGGCTATCCCACGATCATACGGCCCTCGTTCACCCTCGGCGGCACGGGCGGGGGCATCGCCTACAACCGCCAGGAGTTCGTCGACATCTGCCAGCGCGGCTTCGATGCTTCCCCCACCCACGAGGTGCTGATCGAAGAATCGGTCATTGGCTGGAAAGAGTTCGAGATGGAGGTGGTGCGCGATCGCGGCGACAACTGCATCATCGTGTGCTCGATCGAGAACCTGGATCCGATGGGCATACATACCGGCGACTCGATCACAGTGGCGCCGGCGCAGACGCTGACCGACAAGGAATACCAGATCATGCGCGACGCCTCGATCGCGTGCCTGCGCGAGATCGGCGTCGACACCGGCGGCTCGAACGTCCAGTTCGGCATCAACCCGGCCGACGGGCGCATGGTCATCATCGAGATGAATCCGCGCGTATCGCGCTCCTCCGCGCTGGCGTCGAAGGCGACCGGGTTTCCGATCGCCAAGGTCGCGGCCAAGCTCGCGGTGGGGTATACCCTCGACGAGCTGCGCAACGAGATCACGGGCGGAGCGACCCCGGCTTCGTTCGAGCCCACCATCGATTACGTCGTGACCAAGGTGCCGCGCTTCGCTTTCGAGAAATTCCCGCAGGCGAATCCCCGTCTCACCACGCAGATGAAGTCGGTTGGCGAAGTGATGGCAATCGGGCGCACCTTCCAGGAATCGCTGCAGAAAGCCTTGCGCGGGCTCGAGACGGGATCCGACGGCTTGGACGAGCTGAGCGCCGAGCGTGAGCTGATCGCGCGCGAATTGGCCGACGCGGGGCCCGAGCGCCTATGGTATGCCGCCGATGCCTTTCGCATCGGCATGAGCGTGGACGAAGTCTACGCCGCGTCGCACATCGATCCGTGGTTCCTGGTGCAGATCGAAGACTTGGTGCGGCGCGAGAATGCGTTGCGCGGCCGATCGCCGGAGTCGCTCGAGCGCGATGAGTTGTTCGAGCTCAAGCGCCGCGGCTTTTCCGATCGCCGCATCGCGCGCCTGCTCGGCGTGAGCGAGGAGCGCGTGCGCTCGCTGCGCTATGCACAGGGGGTGCGCCCCGTGTTCAAACGCGTGGATACTTGCGCCGCCGAGTTCGCGACCCACACCGCCTACATGTATTCGACCTACGAGGACGAGTGCGAAGCGGCGCCGAGCAGCCGGCGCAAGATCATGGTGCTGGGCGGGGGGCCCAACCGCATCGGTCAAGGGATCGAATTCGATTACTGCTGCGTGCATGCCGCGTTCGCGCTGCGCGAGGACGGGTTCGAGACCATCATGGTGAACTGCAACCCCGAGACCGTCTCGACCGATTTCGACACCTCGGACCGGCTCTACTTCGAGCCGCTCACGCTCGAGGACGTGCTCGAGATCGTCGCGGTGGAGAAGCCCGAAGGCGTGATCGTGCAATTCGGCGGGCAGACGCCGCTGAAGCTCGCGCGCGACCTGGAACGCTGCGCGGTGCCGATCATCGGCACCAGCCCCGACATGATCGACTGCGCCGAGGACCGGGAGCGTTTTCAGCGCATGATCCACTCGCTGGGCCTGCGCCAACCGCCCAACCGCACGGCACGCGATCCGCAGGAGGCGATGCGCCTCGCGCAGGAAATCGGCTACCCGCTGGTCGTGCGCCCGAGCTACGTGCTCGGCGGGCGCGCGATGGAAATCGTGCACCAGCCCTCGGACCTCGAGCGCTACATGCGCGAGGCGGTGAAGGTCTCGAACGATTCCCCGGTGCTGCTCGATCGCTTCTTGAACGATGCGCTCGAGGTCGACGTCGACGCCGTGTCCGACGGCAAGCGGGTCGTGATCGGCGGCATCATGGAGCACGTCGAGCAGGCCGGGGTGCATTCCGGCGATTCGGCCTGCTCGCTGCCGCCCTTCAGCCTCAGTGCCCAAACGCAGGCGGAGATCGAACGCCAGACCATCGCCATGGCGCGCGCGCTCGACGTGGTCGGGCTCATGAACGTCCAGTTCGCGATCCAGGCCGGGACGATCTACGTGCTGGAGGTCAACCCGCGCGCCTCGCGCACGGTGCCGTTCGTGTCCAAGGCGACCGGCATTGCGCTCGCGAAAGTCGCGGCGCGCTGCATGGCCGGGACCTCGCTCGACGCGCAGCGCGTCCCCGAGCGCATCGTGCCGCCGTATTACTCGGTCAAGGAAGCGGTCTTTCCGTTCATCAAGTTTCCGGGCGCCGACACCATCCTCGGGCCCGAAATGAAGTCCACCGGCGAAGTGATGGGCATCGGCCGCACTTTCTCGGAGGCTTTTCTCAAGTCGCAAGCGGCCGCGGGTCAGAAGCTGCCGGCCTCGGGCAAGGTCTTCATCAGCGTGCGCAACGCCGACAAGGCGCCGGTGGTCGATATCGCCCGCTCGCTCGCGCGGCTCGGCTTTCAGCTCTACGCGACCCGCGGCACCGCGCAGGCGCTCGCCGAAGCCGCGATCGAGGTGACGCCCGTGAACAAGGTGGCCGAAGGCCGGCCGAACGTGGTTGACATGATCAAGAACGGCGACTTTTCCCTCATCATCAATACGGTCGAAGATCGCCGCTCCGCCGTGCGTGATTCGTATGCCATCCGGCATGCGGCGCTGGAAGCTCGGCTTACGTATTACACGACGGTGGCCGGTGCACGCGCGGCCTGTGCCGGCCTGCTCGGCGCGCACGAGTTCCGGCCGTACCGGTTGCAGCGCCTGCACGCCGGCCTGGCGACGAGCGCCATGGGACAAGAGGACGTCGTCACATGAGACGGACACCGCTCACGGTCACCGGTGCCGAGAAGCTGCGCAGCGAGCTGCAGCAATTGAAGTCGGTCGCGCGTCCGGCGGTCATCAATGCGATCGCCGAGGCACGCTCGCACGGCGATCTGTCGGAGAACGCCGAGTACGATGCGGCCAAGGAGCGGCAGGGCTTCATCGAGGCGCGGATCGCCGAGGTCGAAGCCAAGCTCGCCCACGCGCAGATCATCGATCCGGCGCTGCTCGACGCCGACGGGCGCTGCGTCTTCGGCGCCACGGTCGAGCTCGAAGACATGGATGCGCGCCAGGTGATTTCGTACCAGATCGTGGGCGAGGACGAGGCCGATCTCAAGCAGGGCAAGATTTCGATCAGCTCGCCGATCGCGCGCGCGCTGATCGGCAAGTTCGCCGGTGACGTGGTGGAGGTGAACACGCCGGGCGGACCGCGCGAATACGAAATCCTGGACGTCAAGTACATCTGAGCGCCCGGATAGCCAGCGGCTCTGAACCGCGTTTGCATGCACCGCTGGCGGCGCGCGCGGCCCGCGCCCCAGCGCGTCAGGGCTTGACGGGGGAACGGCGGCGGCGCGCTCGCTGCTTCGATGACGCTTGCGGCTGGCGCCACGCCGGGGCGATCTTGCCGCCTCGCGCGCGCGCCGCGGACGAACCGCCGGATGCCGGCCGTGCTCGCGCGCCGGACGAACGGCCCGATGCCGCGCGTGCTCGCGCGGGCGGTGTGTCTATCTCGGCCGGGCGGGCGCGGAAGGCGACCAGCATCTTGCCGATGACTTGTACCGGGTGCGCGCCGAGCCGGGCGCAGATCGCGGCCAGCAGGGATTCGCGGGCGCTGCGTGCGTCGACCGCGGCGTGGATCTTGATCAATTCGTGGGCGGCCAACGCCCGGTCTATTTCCCGTAACGCCGCCTCGCTCGCGCCGCCTTGTCCGATCCAGACCACCGGCTTCAACGCGTGGGCGCGCGCGCGCAGCGCGCGCACGTCGTCTTTCGTGGGGAGCGCTGTGGGGACGGGCGATTCCAGCTCGGTCATGGGTCGATTATAGTGAGCCGCAAGAAGGCGAGCACTGCATGGATGCGCCGCCACCTGCGTGACCCCTACGTCAAGCAGGCGCTACACAGCGGCTATCGTTCGCGCGCCGCGTTCAAGCTGATCGAGATCGACCGGCGCGATCGGCTGCTGCGCCCGGGCCTGGCGGTGGTCGACCTGGGCGCGGCACCCGGGGGCTGGTCGCAAGTGGCCAAGGAACGCGTCGGCAGCGCCGGGCGCGTGGTCGCCGTGGATGCAGCGGCCATGGAGGCGTTGCCCGGGGTCGTATTCATCCGTGGCGATGCCGGCGATCTCGAGCTCCGGCGGGCGGTGCGCGCAGCCTTGGGCGGGTCGGCCGACCTTGTCTTGAGCGACATGGCCCCCAATCTAACCGGCGTGGCCGCTGCTGACGAGGCGCGCTCGCAAGCCTTGGTGTCGGTGGCGCTTGCCTTCGCCGGCGATATGCTGAAACCGGAAGGATGCATGCTGGTCAAACTTTTTCATGGTTCCGGGCTGGATGCCGTTATCCGGGCCTTGAGGGGAGCATTTCGCGAGGTCGCCATGCGCAAGCCGGCCGCGTCCCGCAGCCGGTCGGGCGAGGTGTACGTGTTGTGCCGCGGCTTGGCCGCGGACCGGGTCCCGTCGGCGGTGTCGTCCCCGGTGGGTTGCGGTTAGAATCGATCGTGATCGCCGCGGATCTGTCTAGGACTGCATTTTGAACAATCTCGTCAAGAACGTCGCAATCTGGCTCGTCATCGCCCTGGTGTTGATGACGGTGTTCAACCAGTTCAGCACTCGCCAGGCCGCGCAGAAGGCCATGGAGTACTCCCAGTTCATCGAGGAGGTGAAACAGGGCCAGATCGCGAAAGTGACCATCGAAGGCCGGGTGCTCAAAGGCATCAAGCGCAGCGGCGAGCGCTTCACCACCTATTCTCCCTCTGACCCCTGGCTCGTGAGCGACCTGCTCAAGGCCGGCGTGATCGTCGAAGCGAAGCCCGAAGAAGAGCCGTCGCTGCTCATGAACATCTTCGTGTCGTGGTTCCCGATGCTGTTGTTGATCGGGGTGTGGATATTCTTCATGCGCCAGATGCAAGGCGGCGGGCGCGGTGGCGCATTCTCGTTCGGCAAGAGCCGGGCTCGCATGCTCGACGAGAGCAACAACACGGTGACCTTCGCCGACGTCGCGGGCTGCGAAGAAGCCAAGGAGGAAGTCGCCGAGCTGGTGGAGTTCCTGCGCGATCCGGGCAAGTTCCAGAAGTTGGGCGGGCGCATCCCGCGCGGAGTGTTGATGGTGGGCAGTCCCGGCACGGGCAAGACCTTGCTCGCCAAGGCTATCGCCGGCGAGGCCAAGGTGCCGTTCTTCAGCATTTCGGGCTCGGATTTCGTCGAGATGTTCGTCGGCGTGGGCGCAGCGCGCGTGCGCGACATGTTCGAGCAGGCCAAGAAGCACGCACCGTGCATCGTGTTCATCGATGAAATCGATGCCGTTGGCCGCCAGCGCGGCGCTGGCCTGGGCGGGGGCAACGACGAGCGCGAACAGACGCTGAACCAGTTGCTGGTCGAGATGGACGGCTTCGAAGGCAGTGCCGGGGTGATCGTGATCGCCGCCACCAACCGGCCGGACGTGCTCGATCCCGCACTGCTGCGCCCGGGGCGTTTCGATCGCCAGGTGGTGGTGCCCTTGCCCGATATCCGCGGGCGCGAGCAGATCCTGGTCGTGCACATGCGCAAGGTCCCGGTGGGGCCGGACGTTAAGGCCGACATTATCGCGCGCGGCACGCCGGGGTTTTCGGGCGCCGATCTCGCCAATCTCGTGAACGAAGCCGCGCTGTTCGCCGCCCGGGCAAACAAGCGCCTGGTCGATATGCTCGATTTCGAACGCGCCAAGGACAAGATCCTGATGGGGGCCGAGCGCAAGTCGATCGTCATGCCCGAGCACGAGCGGCGCAACACCGCCTATCACGAATCCGGTCATGCCGTCGTTGCCAAGCTCCTGCCCAAGACCGACCCGGTGCACAAGGTGACCATCATTCCGCGCGGCCGCGCGCTCGGCGTTACCATGCAATTACCGATCGAGGACCGCTACAGCCTCGATCGGGAGCACCTGCTGCAGAACGTCGCCGTGCTCTTCGGCGGGCGCATCGCCGAGGAAGTATTCATGGCGCAGATGACCACCGGCGCCAGCAACGATTTCGAGCGCGCCACCGACCTGGCGCGCCGGATGGTGACGCAGTGGGGCATGAGCGATTCGATGGGTCCGATGGTGTACGGCGAAAACGAGGGCGAGGTCTTCCTCGGACGCAGCATCACGACCCACAAGAACGTCTCTGAAGCGACCATGCAGAAGGTCGATACGGAGATCAGGCGCATCGTCGATCAGCAGTACGGCCTTGCGCGCCGGCTGATCGAGGAAAACCGCGACAAGGTCGAGGTGATGGCCAAAGCGCTGCTCGAGTGGGAAACCATCGATTCCGATCAGATCGACGACATCATGGCCGGACGAGCGCCGCGGCCGCCGAAGCCCAGCACGCCGCCACCGCCGTCGCAGGACGACACGCCCTCGCCGGCAGCAGCGGGCAATACCACCGTGCAAGGTGCGTAGCGCTCGCAGCTCGGCGCAGCGCCTGAATGAAGAACGCCGCATCCGGGGCGCCCGCGCTTCGCTGCGGCCGTTTTCTCCTGCCCCTGACGCGCCCGTTGATCATGGGCGTGGTCAACATCACCCCTGACTCGTTCTCCGACGGCGGCGCCCATCTCGACCCGGCGGCGGCGATCGAGCACGCGCGCCGGCTCGCCGCCGAAGGCGCCGACATCATCGATCTGGGCGGGGAATCGACCCGCCCGGGTGCCCAGCCGGTCGGCGCGGCGCAGGAGCTGGCGCGCCTCGATCCGGTGCTGGCGGCGCTGCCCGACCTGGGCGTGCCCATATCGGTCGACACATCGAAGCCCGATGTGATGCGCACGCTGCTCGACCGTTGCGACATGGTGAACGACGTCAACGCGTTCCGTGCCGTGGGCGCGCTCGAAGCGGTCGCCGCCAGCGCCGTGGCGCTGTGCTTCATGCACATGCAGGGCGAGCCGCGCACGATGCAGCTGTCACCGCGCTACGACGATGTCGTCGCCGAGGTCCGCGGGTTCCTCGAAGGCCGCGCGGCTGCGGCCTGCCGCCACGGGATCGCCCGCGACCGGATCGTGATCGATCCCGGTTTCGGTTTCGGCAAGACCTACGAGCACAACCTCGAGCTGCTGCGCCATGTCGGCGACCTGGCCGCGCCGGGATGGCCGGTGCTGGTCGGGTTGTCGCGCAAGGCCATGATCGGGCGCATGACGGGCCGCGATGTCGGCGATCGCGTGAACGGCAGCGTAGCCGCAGCTTTGCTGGCCGTGGTGCGCGGGGCTAGAATCGTTCGGGTGCACGATGTACGGGCCACGCGCGATGCCTTGGCGGTCTTCCACGCCGTGGAGAGCGTGACGCAACCCCCGGCCGCTTGAGTTTGCGCCGCTTCGGGCCGTAGTTCACACCAACCTGTTTCCTTCGCTCACGATGGCACGAAAATACTTCGGTACCGACGGCATTCGCGGACGGGTCGGGGCCATGCCGATCATGCCGGATTTCGTCATGCGCCTGGGCTACGCCGCGGGCAAGGTCGTGGCCAGCGCCGAGTGGCACCTGTCCCAGGGCGAGCGCCCGGCCGTGCTGATCGGCAAGGACACGCGCATTTCCGGCTACATGCTGGAAGCCGCGCTGCAGGCGGGCTTGTCGGCCGCGGGTGTAGACAGCCTGCTGACGGGGCCGATGCCGACCCCGGCAGTAGCGTATCTGACGCGCGCCCTGCGGCTACAGGCCGGGATCGTCATCAGCGCTTCGCACAATCCGTTCGAAGACAACGGCATCAAGTTCTTCTCATCCGACGGCAACAAGCTGCCTGACGAGACCGAAGAGGCCATCGAGGCCGAGCTGGAGGGTCCGCTGACGCCGCGCCCGTCGGCGCAACTGGGCAAGGCGCGCCGGGTGATGGATTCCGACGGTCGCTACATCGAATTCTGCAAGAGCACGTTCCCGACCGAGCTGGACCTGCGCGGGCTGCGCATCGTGGTCGACTGCGCGCACGGGGCGACGTATCACATCGCCCCGCACGTCCTGCACGAGCTGGGCGCCGAAGTCGTCAGCATCGGCAACGAGCCCGATGGGTTGAACATCAACGCGCAATGCGGAGCCACGTATCCGGCGGCGCTGCGCGCGGCGGTGCGCCAGCACCGGGCCGACCTGGGTATCGCGCTCGACGGCGACGGCGACCGCTTAATGATGGTCGATGCCGCGGGGCGCATCTACGATGGCGACGAGCTGCTGTACGTCATCGCGCGCCATCGGCACGGCTCGGGCACGCTGAAAGGCGGGGTGGTCGGCACGCTCATGACCAACCTCGCCTTGGAGAACGTGCTCAAGCAGACCGGCATCGAGTTCGCGCGCGCGGCGGTCGGCGATCGCTACGTGCTCGAACAACTGGTCGCCCACGGCTGGCAGCTCGGCGGCGAGGGCTCGGGCCATATCGTCTGCCTGGACAAGCACACGACCGGGGACGGCATCGTCTCGGCGCTGCAGGTGCTGCACGCGCTTACGCGCAACCGCCAGACGCTCGCCGAAGCGGCGGCGGGCCTGGTGCTCTATCCGCAGGTGCTGATCAACGTGCGCACCGAGCGCACGTTCGACTTCCGCGCCGCGGCGAGCGTGATGCAGGCGGTCGCGGCCGCCGAAGCCGAGCTGGGCAACAGCGGCCGCGTGCTGCTGCGAAACTCCGGCACCGAGCCCGTGGTACGGGTGATGGTCGAAGGCGAGCGCCACGAGCTGGTCAAGACGTTGGCCGAAGGCATCGCCGATACCTTGCGGCGCGCCGCGGCGTCGTAGCCCAGCGTTCGGCGCTCGGGCGCCGGCCAGGCGTCAGCTCGCATGCCCCACGTGATTCTTCTTGCGGGACCAAATGGCGCTGGCAAGTCGACCGTCGCCGCACGGTTGTTGAGAGGCGCTCTGGGAGTTCAGGAGTTCGTGAACGCCGACCCTCGAATTCGTAAGACTTGGAGCACGCCGTGGCTAGACGGACCATGCGCAGGCGCACGCTGACCGAGGCTATCTCGAACAGCGCCGTGATGAACCGGGCGCTCACCAAAGCGGTGAAGGAAGCGCTCGAGATGCACCGGCGTGCCGGCAACGAGGTCGCGGTGCTGGGCAACGGCAAAGTGGTCACGATCGATTCGCCGAAGATACCTGAGTAGCGGTGGGCTGCCTGCCCTGCGGCGCGGGTCGACCCGGCTTGCAGCGCCCGGCATGAAGCGGTCAGTGCGACATATCGCGGCAAAGCTCGTCTTGTCCGCGCTCGCCGAGCGTTCACTCCTGGTGATAGACGATCGCGCGCCGGCACCGCCGCGTAGCAGCCGATAGGGACGCGCCGCATGGCTCGCGTTGCGTCGCGTCAAATTGACCCGCCCCCGCCGACAGCGGTACTATTCGACAGTTTTGACCGCTGAAGACCGAGATGCGTAGCAAGCTCGTTGCCGGCAACTGGAAGATGCATGGCAGCTTGACCGAGAACGAGGCCCTGCTTGGCGCCCTCAGAGGCGGGCTTGGCTCTGCCGCGCCGAGCGAGTGCGCGGTCTGCGTGCCCTTCCCGTATCTCGCGCAAGCCCAGCGCTTGCTGCAAGGCAGCGCGGTTGCCTGGGGCGCGCAGGATGTGAGCGAGCACGCCAAGGGCGCGTATACGGGAGAGGTCTCCGCCGCCATGTTGCGCGATCTCGGCTGCCGCTACGTGCTGGTGGGGCATTCCGAGCGTCGCGCCATGCATGCCGAGGACAGCCCTCTGGTTGCGCGCAAGCTGCGCGCGGCCCAGAGCGCAGGCCTGGTGCCCATCGTGTGTGTCGGCGAAACGCTTGCCGAGCGAGAGCGCGGCGTTACGGATGCGATCGTGAGCGAGCAACTGGGGGCGGTGATCGACGGTCTCGGCGTCGGCGTATTCGCCCAGGCGGTGATCGCCTACGAGCCGGTGTGGGCGATCGGCACGGGCAAGACGGCGACACCGGAGCAAGCGCAGGCGGTACACACGACGCTACGGCGCCTGGTCGTGCAGCGCGATCCGGGAATGGCCGACAGTGTGCGCATTCTCTATGGCGGCAGCGTGAAAGCAAGCAATGCCAAGGAGCTTTTCGCCATGCCCGATATCGATGGCGCTCTGGTCGGTGGAGCATCGCTCGATCCCAAGGAGTTTCTGGCGATCTGGCGCGCGGCCTCATAGGCACCGATAGCATGACGCGAAGACGAGGACGATGGAACTACTGTTGCTGGTGATTCATGTGCTGATCGGCGCCGGCGTCATCGGGCTGGTCCTGCTGCAGCACGGCAAAGGCGCGGACATGGGGGCCGCATTCGGCAGCGGGTCCGCCGGCAGCTTGTTCGGCGCGAGCGGCTCGGCCAATTTTCTGTCGCGCACCACCGCCATTCTGGCGACGCTGTTCTTCCTCACCAGCCTGGGCCTCACGTATCTGGGCAGTCATCGCGGCGAGACCAAGGGTGTGATCGAGCGTACCAAGAGCGGCACCGAGCAGTCCGCGCCCCAGCCGGCGGGCACAGCGCCCAGCTCGAGCGTGCCGGTGCCGAGTGCGCCTGTGCCGGGTGCGCCGGCGCCGGGTGCGCCGGCGCCGGGTGGCTCGAAGGCGGGCGATGTGCCGAAGTAATCGATACGCGGTTTGCCGCGCGTCGCTCACGCGCGCCGCCGCCGGGATGCCGGGAGTTGCCGACGTGGTGGAATTGGTAGACACGCCGTCTTGAGGGGGCGGTGGCGAAAGCCGTGTGAGTTCGAGTCTCACCGTCGGCACCAACAGCGAGACTCGCGCATCGAGTCGTGACAGGGAGTCGAATCAGCAGGAAGCCGCCCCGGTGAAACGGGCGCGCGCCGGGGTCTGGTCCAACGATGCTGCAGAACTATTTTCCCATCCTGATGTTCATTCTCGTCGGCCTCGCGGTCGGCGCGGTACCCATGATGCTCGGGTGGGCAGCGAGCACCGCGCTCGGCGCGAACCGCCCGGACCCGGACAAGCTGTCGCCGTACGAATGCGGCTTCGAGGCGTTCGAGGATGCCCGCATGAAATTCGACGTGCGCTATTACCTCGTCGCCATCCTGTTCATCCTGTTCGATCTGGAGATCGCCTTCCTCTTTCCTTGGGCCATCGTGCTGAGCGAACTCGGCTGGTTCGGGGTGATCTCAATGGGTGTATTTCTCCTCATTCTCGTGGTCGGCTTCGTCTACGAGTGGATGAAGGGCGCGCTCGAATGGGAGTAGCCGCCGCGAGCAGGCGTGCGGTGTGCACGCGCAGCCGGATATGCCGCTGTTTCGCGCGGCGGCGGAGTTGACCATGCAGGAGCTACACGAAAAAGGCTTCGTCACGACGACGGCGGACAACTTGATCAACTGGACCCGCACCGGGTCGATGTGGCCGATGACTTTCGGTCTCGCCTGCTGCGCGGTCGAGATGATGCATGCCGGCGCCGCGCGCTACGATCTCGACCGCTTCGGCATCATCTTTCGCCCGAGCCCGCGGCAATCCGACGTGATGATCGTCGCCGGGACGCTTTGCAACAAGATGGCGCCTGCGTTGCGCAAGGTCTACGACCAGATGGCCGAGCCGCGCTGGGTCATCTCGATGGGATCGTGCGCCAATGGCGGCGGCTATTATCACTATTCCTACTCGGTAGTGCGGGGCTGCGACCGCATCGTCCCGGTCGATATCTACGTGCCGGGGTGCCCGCCCACCGCCGAGGCCTTGCTGTATGGAATCATTCAACTTCAGAACAAGATCAAACGCACGAACACCATCGCGCGCTGACGGCCAAGACGAAGCGCGGCATACGGCAGGCTCGCACGGCGAAGCCGCCTCCCGCCGCAGGACGGATACTGAATGTCGACCATGAGCGTTGCCGTTTCCGCGCTGCGCGCCGCCTTCGGCGAAGCGCTCGCCGAACCCGTGGTATTCGGCGACGAGGTGACCGTGACGGTAAAGCCCGCCGAGCTCAGCGCGTTCATGCGCACCTTGCGCGACACCGAGGGCTTGCGCTTCGACCAGTTGATCGACGTGTGCGGGCTCGATTACTTCAGCTATGGCACGGGCTACGAAGGACCGCGCTACGCGGTCGTCTATCACCTCCTGTCGGTGGCGCTCAACCAGCGCTTGCGGGTTCGAGTGCATTGCGACGACGACGATCTGCCGCAGGTCGATTCCATGATCGGCATCTGGCCGTCGGCCAACTGGTACGAGCGCGAGGCCTTCGACCTGTTCGGCATCGTGTTCGAGGGTCATCCGGACTTGCGGCGCATCCTCACCGACTACGGTTTCATCGGCCATCCGTTCCGCAAGGATTTTCCGCTCAGCGGCAACGTCGAGATGCGCTACGACCCGGAACAGCGCCGCGTCGTCTACCAGCCGGTCACCATCGAGCCGCGCAACAACGTCCCGCGCATCGTGCGCGAGGAGACTTACGGGGATACCGGGAACGGAGAGTCTCGTGGCTGAGATTCGCGCTCACACGATGAGCTTTAGCGTAACTCGCGCGGCGCGCAAGTTAGCCCTCACAGAAGTTGATCGTTGCGTTGCGTTGCCACTCGGAGAGCCTCGTGGCTGAGATCCGCAACTACACGATGAACTTTGGCCCCCAGCACCCGGCGGCGCACGGGGTGTTGCGGCTGGTGCTCGAGCTCGACGGCGAGGTGATCGAGCGTGCCGATCCGCACATCGGGCTGCTGCACAGGGCGACCGAAAAGCTGGCCGAGAGCAAGACCTACCTGCAGGCGCTGCCCTACATGGACCGGCTCGATTACGTCTCGATGATGAGCAACGAGCACGCCTATGTTATGGCGATCGAGCGCTTGCTCGGCATCGAGCCTCCGCTGCGCGCGCAGTACATCCGCGTGATGTTCGACGAGGTCACGCGCATATTGAATCACCTGCTGTGGCTGGGAGCGCACGCCCTCGACATCGGCGCCATGACGGTGTTCCTGTACTGCTTCCGCGAGCGCGAGGACCTGATGGATTGCTACGAGGCGGTGTCGGGCGCGCGCCTGCATGCGGCCTACTACCGCCCGGGCGGGGTGTACCGCGATCTGCCCGATCGCATGCCGCAGTACGCCGAGTCGAAGGCGCGCGATGCCGGCGAGGTGAAGCAGTTGAATCGCAATCGCCAGGGGTCGCTGCTCGATTTCCTCTCGGACTTCTGCGATCGCTTCCCGCGCTACGTGGACGAGTACGAAACGCTGCTCACTGACAATCGCATCTGGAAGCAGCGCACGGTCAACATCGGCGTCGTGACTCCGGAGCGCGCCAAGGCGCTCGGGTTCAGCGGCCCGATGTTGCGTGGATCCGGCATCGCCTGGGACTTGCGCAAGACCCAGCCCTACGAAGTCTATGAGCGCATGGACTTCGACATTCCCGTCGGCATCAACGGCGACTGCTATGACCGCTACCTGGTGCGCATCGAAGAGATGCGCCAATCGAATCGCATCATCCGGCAGTGTATCGATTGGCTGCGGGCGAACCTCGGGCCGGTCATGGTCGACAATTACAAGGTGGCTCCGCCCACGCGCGTGTCGATGAAGAGCAACATGGAAGAGCTGATCCATCACTTCAAGCTCTTCACCGAGGGCATGCACGTGCCCGCCGGCGAGACCTACGCGGCGGTGGAGCATCCGAAGGGGGAATTCGGCATCTATCTCGTCTCCGATGGAGCGAACAAGCCCTTCCGGATGAAGATACGCGCCCCCGGCTTCGCTCACCTCTCCGCCATGGACGAGGTGAGCCGCGGCCACATGCTCGCCGACGCGGTGGCGATCATCGGCAGCATGGATATCGTGTTCGGCGAGGTGGATCGATGAACGCGCCCATGCATCTTTCGCCCGAGGCGCTGGCGCGCATCGATCGCGAAGTCGCGAAGTATCCCGCCGGCGAGAAGCAGTCCGCGGTCATGGCCGCGCTCGCCGTCGCGCAGGACGAGAAAGGCTGGCTCTCGACCGAAACCATGGATTTCGTCGCGCACTATCTCGACATGCCGCCGATCGCGGTCTACGAGGTCGCGAGCTTCTACAGCATGTACAACCTGAAGCCCGCCGGTCGCTGCAAGCTCACCCTGTGCACCAACCTGCCGTGCGCGCTGCAGGGGGCGAACGCCGCCGCCGAGCACCTCAAGCAGCGCCTGGGCATCGGCTTCGGCGAGACGACCCCCGACGGCGAATTCACACTCAAGGAAGGCGAGTGCCTGGGCGCATGCGGCGATGCTCCGGTCATGCTCATGAACAACAAGACCATGCTGTCGTGGATGACGCCGGACGAGATCGATGCCTTGATCGAGCGCGTGAGGAAATCGCGATGAACGCCCCGTTGCCCCCCTTCGCCGGCGACATCTACGGGCCCGATGCGATCATCCTCAAGGGGCTCGACGGTCTCAATTGGCGCATGCAGGATTACGCCGCGCGCGGCGGCTACGAGGCGCTGAAGAAGATTCTGCGCGACAAGATCGCGCCCGAGCAGGTGATCGCGGAGGTGAAGAAGTCCGCATTGCGCGGCCGCGGCGGGGCGGGCTTTCCGACCGGCCTCAAGTGGAGCTTCATGCCGCGGCAGTTCACCGGACCCAAGTACCTGGTCTGCAATTCCGACGAAGGCGAGCCCGGCACCTTCAAGGATCGCGACATCCTGCGCTACAACCCGCATATCGTGATCGAAGGCATGGCGATCGCCGCCTATGCCATGGGTATCGAGGTCGGCTACAACTACATCCACGGCGAAATTTGGCAGGTGTACGAGCGTTTCGAAGAGGCATTGCAGGAAGCGCGCGCGGCCGGATTTCTGGGCAAGAACATCCTGGGCAGCGATTTTTCCTTCCAGCTCCACGCGCACCACGGCTACGGCGCCTACATCTGCGGCGAGGAGACCGGGCTGCTCGAGTCGCTGGAAGGCAAGAAAGGCCAGCCGCGCTTCAAGCCGCCGTTCCCCGCGAGCTTCGGGCTCTACGGCAAGCCCACGACGATCAACAATACCGAGACCTTCGCGGCGGTGCCTTGGATCATCATGAACGGCGCCGACGCCTTCCTCGAGCTCGGCCGGCCGAACAACGGCGGCACCAAGATCTTCTCGGTATCGGGCGACGTGGCGCGCCCGGGCAATTACGAGGTGAAGCTCGGCACGCCCTTCGCCAAGCTGCTCGACATGGCGGGTGGGATGCGCGAGGGCATCGTGCTGAAAGCGTGCATTCCCGGCGGCTCGTCCATGCCGGTACTGCCGGCGGACATCATGCTGCGCACCGACATGGACTACGACTCGATCGCCAAGGCCGGATCGATGCTCGGCTCGGGCGCGGTCATCGTCATGAACGAAACGCGTTGCATGGTGCGCAGCCTGCTGCGCCTGTCGTATTTCTACTTCGAGGAATCATGCGGTCAATGCACGCCCTGCCGCGAAGGCACGGGCTGGCTGTACCGGCTGGTGGATCGCATCGAGCGCGGCCACGGCAAGGCCGAGGACCTCGACACCCTGAACCGGCTCGCGGACAACATCCAGGGACGCACGATCTGTGCGCTCGGCGACGCGGCCGCGATGCCGGTGCGCGCGTTCATCAAGCATTTCCGCGCCGAGTTCGAGCATCACATCGAGCACGGCAAGTGTACGGTGCCAGACTACGTTTGAGAGCGTGAAAGCCTCACGATGCTAGAGATCGAGCTTAACGGCAAGAAGCTGGAAGTCGCGGAAGGCAGCACCATCATGGATGCTGCCAATGGCGAGGGCATCTACATTCCGCATTTCTGCTATCACCGCAAGCTCTCGATCGCGGCCAACTGCCGCATGTGTCTGGTGCAGGTCGAGAAGGCGCCGAAACCGTTGCCGGCTTGCGCCACGCCGGTGACCAACGGCATGAAGGTGTGGACGCACTCGGACACGGCGGTCGATGCGCAGAAGGGCGTGATGGAGTTCCTGCTCATCAACCATCCGCTCGATTGTCCCATCTGCGACCAGGGCGGCGAGTGCCAGCTGCAGGATCTGGCCGTGGGCTACGGCGCCAGCGCCTCGCAATACGACCAGGCCAAGCGCGTCGTGCCCAACAAGGACCTGGGTCCGCTCATCGCCACCGACATGACGCGCTGTATCCACTGCACGCGCTGCGTGCGCTTCGGCCAGGAGATCGCCGGCATCATGGAGCTCGGCATGATCGGCCGCGGCGAGCATTCGGAGATCATCACCTTCGTCGGCCGCACCGTGGATTCCGAGCTCTCGGGCAACGTGATCGACCTGTGCCCGGTCGGCGCGCTCACGTCCAAGCCCTTTCGCTACTCGGCGCGCACCTGGGAATTGATGCGCAGGCCGAGCATCAGTCCACACTGCGGCCTCGGCTCCAACCTGACCGTGCAGGTGAAGCAGAACCGCGTCATGCGCGTATTGCCGCGGGAGAACGAAGCCATCAACGAGTGCTGGCTCTCGGACAAGGACCGCTTTTCCTACGAGGGCTTGAACTCGGCCCAGCGCCTGGCGCGGCCCATGATTCGAAGCGACGGCACTTGGCGCGAGGTGGATTGGCAGACCGCCCTGGATGCCGCGGTCGCTGGGCTCAGACGCGTGCGCGATGCCCACGGCGCGGCCGCGATCGGCGCGCTCGCTACGGCGCATGCCACGCTGGAAGAGCTCTACCTGCTGCAGAAGCTCATGCGCGCCCTGGGCAGCGGCAACGTCGACCATCGGCTGCGCCAGAGCGACTTCAGCCGCGACGGTGCGATGGCGGGTGCGCCATGGCTCGGCCATGGCATCGCGGATCTGGCCACGTTGGACCGCGTGCTCGTGGTCGGTTCGACCCTGCGCAAGGATCACCCGCTGATCGCGCACCGGCTGCGCCAAGCGGCCAAGAAGGCGCTGCAAGTCAACGTCGTCAATCCGGTCGACGACGATCTGCTCATGCGGGTGGCCCATCGGCTCATCGTCGCGCCGAGCCGGTTGCCGCGAGCGCTAGCCGAAATCCTGAAGGCGGTGTGCGAGGCGAAAGGCCTGCCGGTGCCGGCGCCCTGCGCGGCGCTGGAGGTATCCGAAGCCGCGCAGCGCATCGCCGAGAGCCTCGCTTCCGGCGAAAGCGTGGGGTTGTATCTCGGCAACCAGGCGCAGCACCATCCGCGCGCCGGGTTGCTGCACGCGCTCGTGCAAGCGATCGCCACGGCACTCGGGGCGCGCTTCGGCTTTCTCGGCGAAGCGGCCAATAGCGTCGGCGCGGTGCTCGCGGGTGCCGTTCCCTACGTTGGGGCGGTCACGGGCCTCGATGCCCGCGCGATGCTGGCGACGCCTCGCCAAGCCTACGTGCTGCTCCACGCCGAGCCCGAGCTCGACTGCCACGACGGCGCGGCTGCTATGGCTGCGATGAAGGCCGCGCAATTCGTGGTCGCGATGAGCGCCTACCAGCACGCGGCGACCGAGTATGCCCACGTCTTGTTGCCAATCGCGCCGTTTACCGAGACCTCGGGCACGTTCGTCAATACCGAAGGCCGCGTTCAAAGCTTTCGCGGCGTGGTGAATCCGCTGGGCGAAACGCGTCCGGGATGGAAGGTATTGCGCGTGCTTGGCACGAATATGGGTCTTGCAGGGTTCGACTACCTGTCGAGCGAGCAGGTGCGTTCGGATGCGCTCGGGGACCCGAGCGCGCTCGCCGAGCGCCTGGACAATCGCTTGGCAAACGCATCGATTGACGACTTCGGCGCCGAGGCACCGGCGCTCGAGCGCATCGGCGAGATCCATAGCTATCACGCCGACGCGATCGTTCGGCGCGCGCCCGCGCTGGCGGCGACGCGCGAGGGCGAGTCTCCGGTTGCGAGCATGAACGCGGCGACTTTGAATCGCCTGGGCTTGCGCGCCGGTACGCCGGTGCGCCTGCGCCAGGGCAGCGGCGAAGCGAGCGTGCCGCTGGTCCTCGACGACCGGCTGCCGGCCGATTGCGTGCGCATCGGCGCCGGCCATCCCGCGACCGCCTCGCTCGGGCCGCTGTTCGGTCCCATCGAGGCGAGCGCGGCGGCGGTCGAGGCGCGAAAGGCCGGCTAGCCCATGGATCTCACCTATTTCGAACAGCTCTTCGGGCCGACCTGGCCGGCCGTGTGGACGCTCGCGAAGATCGTCGCCATCGTCGTTCCGCTGCTCGGCTGTGTCGCCTACCTGACCTTGCTCGAGCGCAAGATCATCGGCTGGATGCAGGTGCGCAAAGGCCCGAACCGGGTCACCTTCTTCGGTTTGGCGTGGCTCGGCGGCCTCGCGCAACCGATCGCCGATGCGTTCAAGCTGCTGCTCAAGGAAATCATCATTCCTTCCGGTGCGAACCGCTTTCTGTTCGTTTTGGCGCCGGTGCTGGCGATCGCCCCGGCGCTCGCGGCCTGGGCCGTCATTCCGTTCGCGCCCGAGACCGTGCTCGCCGACATCGATGCCGGGTTGCTCTATGTCCTGGCGATCACGTCGATGGGAGTCTACGGCGTCATCATCGCCGGCTGGGCCTCGAATTCGAAGTATGCCTTCCTCGGCAGCTTGCGCTCGGCCGCGCAAATCGTGTCGTACGAAATCGCGATGGGCTTCGCGCTGGTCGGGGTGTTGATGGCGGCGCAGAGCCTGAATCTGGGTCAGATCGTGGTGCGCCAGGTCGGTCCACTGGGTTTTCTCAACTGGTTCTTCGTCCCGCTTTTTCCACTGTTCCTGGTGTACCTGATCGCGGGCGTGGCGGAGACCAACCGCTCGCCGTTCGACGTGGCCGAGGGCGAGTCGGAGATCGTCGCCGGCTTTCACGTCGAATACTCGGGGATGACTTTTGCGATCTTCTTCCTCGCCGAGTATGCCAACATGATCCTGGTGTCGGCGCTGTGCTCGGTGATGTTCCTGGGCGGATGGTTGTCGCCGTTCGCGTTCGCGGCCCTGAACGACGTCGCGTTCGCGCAATGGCTGGTGGCACCGGGGTTCCATTGGCTCGCCGCCAAGGTGTTCCTCGTCCTGTTCGTCTTCCTCTGGCTGCGGGCCACGTTTCCTCGTTATCGGTACGACCAGATCATGCGCCTCGGCTGGAAGGTCTTCATACCGGTCACGCTGGTGTGGATCTTCGTGCTCGCGGTGTGGATGATGACGCCCTGGTGGCAATGGTAGGGAGCCGATCATGATCCGGCGAATCCGGGACTTCTTCCGAACCTTCCTGCTGTTCGAGCTGTTGCGCGGCATGATGCTCACGGGCCGGCACCTGTTCGCGCGCAAGATCACGATCGAGTATCCGGAAGAGAAGACGCCGCAAAGCCCTCGCTTCCGCGGCCTGCACGCCCTGCGCCGCTATCCCAACGGCGAAGAGCGCTGTATCGCCTGCAAGTTGTGCGAGGCGGTGTGCCCGGCGCTCGCGATCACCATCGAGTCGGAGCAGCGCGCCGACGGCACGCGCCGCACCACCCGCTACGACATCGATCTCACCAAGTGCATCTTCTGCGGTCTGTGCGAGGAATCGTGCCCGGTCGATTCGATCGTCGAGACGCGTATCCTCGAATATCACGGCGAGAAGCGCGGCGATCTCATCTACACCAAGCCGATGCTGCTCGCGATCGGAGACGCCTACGAGCAACAAATAGCACGCGACCGCGCCGCGGACGCGAATTACCGATGAACGGGCGCCGGGCGCGGCCGTCGGATTGCTCGCCCGGCACGACCTTCAGGGAGGTCGCCGTGCCGCTTGCTGGAGCCGAGGGGAGTCGATGAGCTTTCAATTGCTGGTGTTCTATGTCCTCGCGGCGCTGATGCTGTTCGCGGCGATACGGGTGATCACCGCGCGCAACCCGGTCCATAGCGCGCTGTTCCTGGTGCTCGCCTTCGTGTCGTGCGCGGGGCTGTGGCTGCTGCTGGAGGCGGAGTTCCTGGCGATTACGCTGGTGCTGGTATACGTGGGCGCCGTGATGGTGCTGTTCCTGTTCGTGGTGATGATGCTCGACATCAACCTGCAACGGCTGCGCGAAGGCTTATTCACGTATCTGCCGCTCGGGCTGACGGTGGCGCTGCTCATGGTGCTGGAGATGGGGCTGGTGCTGTGGGCGCGCAACTCGCAGCTTCGCGACATGCCGGCGCCGCCGCCGATGGGCGCCGACTACAGCAACACCAAGGAGCTCGGCCGGCTGCTCTATACCGATTACGTCTATCCGTTCGAGATCGCCGCCGTGATCCTGCTGGTTGCCATCGTCGCCGCGATCGCGCTGACGCTGCGCCGGCGCAAGACCACCAAGTACCAGGATCCCGCGCAGCAGGTGGCCGTGCGCCGCCAGGACCGCGTACGCCTGGTATCGATGGCGCCGGTGCGCCGCGCCGAGCCGCCGCCGGCGCCGCCAGCGGATGCGCAGGCCGCGGGTCAATCCCCCGGAGATGCCCGGTGATCACCCTGTCGCATTACCTCGTGCTCGGCGCCGTCCTGTTCGCCGTCAGCGTGGTCGGCATCTTTCTCAATCGGCGCAACGTCATCATCCTGCTGATGGCGATCGAGCTGATGCTGCTCGCGGTCAACATGAACTTCGTCGCCTTCTCGCATTTCCTGGACGACATCGCCGGGCAGGTGTTCGTGTTCTTCATCCTGACGGTGGCCGCGGCCGAGTCGGCCATCGGACTCGCGATCCTCGTGGTCCTGTTCCGCGGCTTGAACACGATCGACGTGGACGACCTGGACAGCCTGAAAGGTTAGGCGCAGCGCAGCGGTTCGCTCGAGCGCCGACAACGCAAATGCAGACACTCTACCTGATCGTTCCGCTGGCCCCGCTGCTCGGAGCCATCCTGGCGGGAATACTGGGGCCGCTCATCGGCCGGCGCGGCGCGCACTCGGTCACGATCGCGCTCATGCTGGTCTCGTTCGGGGCGGCGGCCGCGGTGTTTCGCGACGTCCTCGACGGCCACACGTTCAACGGCGCCGTCTATACCTGGCTCGCCTCCGGCGACGTGCGTTTCGACATCGGCTTCCTGATCGACCGGCTCTCGGCCACGATGATGCTGGTCGTGACCTTCGTTTCGCTCGCCGTGCACGTGTACACCATAGGCTACATGGCCGATGATCCCGGCTACCAGCGCTTCTTCAGCTACATCTCGCTGTTCACCTTCTCGATGCTGATGCTGGTGATGTCGAACAACTTCGTCCAGTTGTTCTTCGGCTGGGAAGCGGTGGGGCTGGTGTCGTACCTGCTGATCGGATTCTGGTACACGCGCCCCAGCGCCATCTACGCCAACCTCAAGGCGTTCCTGGTCAACCGCGTCGGCGACCTCGGATTCCTGCTCGGCATCGCGCTCATCCTGGCCTACGCCGGCAGCCTCGACTATGCGCGCGTCTTCGGCGAAGCGAAGCAGCTTTCCGGCATGACGATCGAGCTCTTCACCGGCCACGCGTGGAGTCTCGCCACGGTCATCTGCATTCTGCTGTTCGTCGGCGCCATGGGTAAGAGCGCGCAGTTTCCCTTGCACGTCTGGCTGCCCGACTCCATGGAAGGCCCGACGCCGATCTCAGCGCTGATCCACGCGGCCACGATGGTGACGGCGGGCATTTTCATGGTGGCGCGCATGTCGCCGCTGTTCGAGCTATCAGAAACGGCGCTGTCGTTCGTGATCGTCATCGGCGCGATCACGGCGCTGTTCATGGCGTTCATCGCGATCGTTCAGAACGACATCAAGCGCGTGGTCGCCTACTCGACCCTGTCGCAGCTCGGTTATATGACCGTCGCGCTGGGCGCCTCGGCCTACTCGGCGGCGATCTTTCACCTCGCGACCCATGCCTTCTTCAAGGCCGTGCTGTTCCTCGGCGCCGGCTCGGTGATCATCGCGCTGCACCACCAGCAGGACATGCGCTACATGGGCGGGTTGCGCAAGTACATGCCCATCACCTACGCCACGATGATGATCGCGGCGCTCGCAAGCGCCGGCATCCCCGGGCTGTCGGGCTTCTTCTCCAAGGACGCCATCATCGAAGCGACGCGGCTGGCGACGGTGCCGGGGGCCGGATTCGCCTACTTCTGCGTGAGCGCCTGCGTGTTCGTCACCGCGCTTTACACGTTCCGGATGATGTTCATGACCTTTCACGGCAAGGCGCGCTTTGCCGATGCCCCCACGAGCGGCGGGCACGACAGCGCGCATGCGAGCCATGGCAAGCATGCGGCACACGAGAGCGATCACGTGCATGGCAGCGACCAAGGTAATGAAGGCGATCATGGGCATGGCAGCGACCACGCTCACGGCGCCATACCGCACGAATCGCCGGCGGTCGTGACGCTGCCGCTCATCGCCTTGGCGATCCCGGCGATCTGCGCGGGCTGGCTGATCGGGCCGGTGCTGTTCGGTCCGTATTTCGGCGCCTCCATCGTCATCGCGCCCGAGCACAATGGGCTCGCCGTCATGGCGAAAGAGTTCCACGGCGTGCTCGGCATGATGCAGCATGCGCTGTTCACCGCGCCCTTCTGGCTTTCGCTCACGGGCATCGTGGTCGCCTGGTATCTCTACATCAAGCGCACCGACCTGCCCGCGGTCATTGCCTCGCGCTTCGCGCTCATCTACCGCATCCTCGAGCGCAAGTACGGCTTCGACGAGTTCAACGACTGGTTTTTCGCCCGCGGCAGCCGGGGCCTGGGGCAGGGCCTGTGGCGCTTCGGCGACGCCGGCCTGATCGACGGTGTGATGGTGAACGGCTCCGCGCGCCTGGTTGCCTGGTTCGCCGGGATCGTGCGTTACTTCCAATCCGGCTTCATCTACCACTATGCTTTCACCATGATCATTGGCGTGCTGCTGCTGGTGACGCTGCTGTTCATGCAGGGATGAGGACATCGCAGGCATGAACGCGCTTCCGCTCTTGAGCACGGTGATCTGGCTGCCGATTGTGGCCGGTATCGTCATTCTGTTCACCGGCTCCGATCGCAATGCCGGTCTCGCCCGGCTGCTGGCGCTGGTCGGCTCGATCGCGGGATTCCTGGTCGCTCTGCCGTTGTGGACCGGGTTCGACGCGACGGCGCACGGCTTTCAATTCGTCGAGCGTGCGCCCTGGATCGAAACCTTCAACGTCTTCTATCACCTCGGCATCGACGGCATATCGCTGTTGCTCATCCTGCTCAACTGCCTGACGACGGTGCTGGTGGTGATCGCGGGATGGAAGGTGATAGACACCCGCGTCGCGCAGTACATGGCGGCGTTCCTCATCCTTTCGGGATTGATGAACGGCGTGTTCTGCGCGCTCGACGGGCTGCTCTTCTACGTGTTCTTCGAGGCGACGTTGATCCCGATGTTCATCGTCATCGGCGTCTGGGGCGGGCCCAACCGGGTGTACGCCGCGATCAAGTTCTTTCTCTACACGCTGCTCGGATCGCTGCTCGCGCTGGTCGCGCTGATCTATCTCTATCTCGCGGCGGGCAACAGTTTCGCCTTCCAGGACTGGTATGCACTGCCCATTCCGTTCTACGCCCAGGTGCTGGTGTTCTTCGCCCTGTTCTTCGCCTTCTCGGTGAAGGTGCCGATGGTGCCGGTGCACACCTGGCTGCCCGATGCGCACGTCGAGGCGCCGACCGGGGGCTCGGTCGTGCTGGCGGCGATCATGCTCAAACTGGGCGGGTACGGCTTCCTGCGCCTGTCCTTGCCGATCGTGCCCGATGCGAGCCGCGAGCTGGCGCTGTTCATCATCGTGCTGTCCTTGATCGCCGTCGTCTACATCGGCCTGGTGGCGCTGGTGCAGGCGGACATGAAGAAGCTGATCGCCTATTCCTCGATCTCGCACATGGGCTTCGTCACGCTCGGTATTTTTCTTTTCAACGCCGTGGCGGCCGAAGGGGCGGTGATCCAGATGATCTCCCACGGCTTCGTCTCGGGTGCACTGTTTCTCTGCGTCGGAGTGCTCTACGACCGGGTGCATTCGCGCCAGATCGCCGATTACGGCGGGGTGGTCAATCGCATGCCGGTATTCGCCAGCTTCTTCATGCTCTTCGCCATGGCCAACGCCGGCTTGCCGGGAACGAGCGGCTTCGTCGGCGAGTTCCTGGTGATCATGGGGGCGGCCAAGGTGAGCTTCTGGTATGCAGCCCTCGCCGGCACCACGCTCATCCTGGGCGCCGCGTATACGCTATGGATGTACAAGCGCGTAGTCTTCGGTGCTGTCGCGAATGCGCACGTCGCGGCGCTGGTGGACCTGTCCGCGCGCGAGGTGCTGTTCATGACCGTGCTCGCCCTGTGCGTGCTCGCGATGGGGATCTATCCCGCACCGTTCACTGAAGTGCTGCATGTCAGCGTGAACGATCTTCTCGCGCAGGCGGCCAAGAGCAAGCTTCCCTGAAGAGCGACCAGCCATGCAGTCGATAGGTTTCCCGGTTCCGGATCTGGCGCCCGCCGCGCCCGAGATCTTCCTGCTGACGGCGGCGTGCGTGATCCTGATGGTCGATCTGTTCCTCAAGGACGAATCGCGCTGGGTCAGCTATTCCCTGACCTTGGCGACGCTCGCCGGCTGCGCCTACCTCATCGGCAGCGGCAGCGGCGCCACCGTCTATACCTTCAGCGACATGTTCGTGCGCGATCCGATGGCGGACGTGCTGAAGGTCTTCGTCTGCATCGCGGTGGCCGGCATTCTCATCTACGGCCGCGGCTACGTGGGCGCACGCGGCATGTACCGCGGCGAGTTGTTCGTTCTGGCGCTGTTCGCCGCCCTCGGCATGATGGTGATGATCTCGGCGAGCCATCTGCTGTTGCTCTACCTGGGGCTCGAGCTGCTGTCGCTGTCCCTGTATTCGATGGTCGCGCTCCAGCGCGATTCGCGCCCGGCGGTCGAGGCGGCGATGAAGTACTTCGTTCTCGGCGCGCTCGCCTCGGGCCTGCTGCTCTACGGCATGTCCATGATCTACGGCGCGACCGGGACGATGCAGCTCGGACAGATCGCATCGGCGATCGCCGCCGCGGACAACCCGAAGGTCTGGGTGCTGGGCTTGGGGGTCGCCTTCATCGTGGCGGGTGTGGGCTTCAAGCTCGGCGTGGTGCCGTTCCACATGTGGGTGCCGGACGTCTACCACGGCGCGCCCACCGCCATCACGATTTTCATCGGCTCGGCGCCGAAGATGGCGGCGTTCGCGTTGCTGATGCGCCTGCTGGTGAGCGCACTGGAGGCGATGGTCTCGGATTGGCAGCAGATGCTCGTGCTCCTGTCGGTGCTCTCGCTCGCCATCGGCAATCTCACGGCCATCGTGCAGACCAATATCAAGCGCATGCTCGCCTATTCGACCATCTCGCACATGGGCTTCGTGCTCATCGGCGTGCTGGCCGGCGATCTCAACGGCTACGGCTCGGCGATGTTCTACGTGGTCGCCTACGTGCTCATGAGCCTGGCGGCCTTCGGCATGGTGTTGCTGCTGTCGCGCGAAGGCTTCGAGGCCGACATGCTGGACGATTTCAAGGGCCTCAACCAGCGCAGCCCCTGGTATGCCTTCGTCATGTTGCTCACCATGTTCTCGATGGCGGGCCTGCCGCCGACGATCGGCTTCTATGCCAAGCTGTCGGTGCTGCAAGCGGTATTTGCCGCCGGCTATGCCTGGCTCGCCGTGGTTGCCGTGGTGCTGTCGCTCATCGGCGCGTTCTACTACCTGCGCATCGTCAAGCTCATGTACTTCGATGCGCCGCAGGACATGACGCCGATCCTGCCGCAGCCCGATATGCGCCTGCTGTTGAGCGCCAACGGCTTGTCGATCCTGGTGCTGGGCATACTCCCGCAGCCGCTGATGGCGCTGTGCATCGCCTCCATCCAGTACTCGCTCTGAGCGTACGGCCGTGAGCGAGCGCGATTTCACCGAGCACACGCTCGAATCGAAGACGGTCTACCGCGGCCGCCTGCTGCAAGTGCAAGAGGATACGGTCCGCTTGCCCGACGGCGCCGAGGCGAGGCGCGAATACATCGTCCATCCCGGCGCGGCGGTCATGCTCGCCATGCCCGATCGCGGGCACGTGATCATGGAACGGCAATACCGCTACGCGCTGCGCGATCACGTCTACGAGCTGCCAGCCGGGAAGATCGATGCGGGCGAGGATGCGCTCGCGACGGCAAAGCGCGAGCTGCTCGAAGAGACGGGCTATCGCGCCGGCGACTGGCGCCACCTGCTGACGACCTACCCGGTCGTGGGTTACGCGGACGAACGCATCGAGCTGTATCTCGCGCGCGAGCTCGAGTATGTCGGCCATGCGCTCGATGAAGGCGAATTCCTCGATGTGTTCACGCTGCCGCTGGAGGATGCCATCGCTTGGGTGCGCAGCGGCCGAATCGTAGAGTCGAAGACCATCATCGGCTTGCTGCTCGCCGAGAAGATCGCCGCCGGCCAGTGGTAAGCCGGCGCAAGTAGGAGTTCGTCGCTGATATGGCGAGCCTCGGGCTCAGAACACTCAGGCAACCGCGGGGTGGTAGCGCGAAGCGGCGTCCGGATCGCCTTCCATCGGATAAGGCGATCGGAACAAGAAGCCTTGTCCGTATTGCGCCCCCATCTGCAACAGGATGTCGAGCGCCTGGGGTGTTTCGACGCCTTCCGCGATGACCTGCTTGGAGAGCCCGCGGGCAACGTCGTTGAGCGCGCGTACGAACAGAACGTTGGAATCGCCGTCGCATAGATCGCGGATGAAGCCGCCGTCGATCTTGATGTAGTCGACTTCGAAGCGCTTCAGATAGAAGAACGAGCTGAAGCCCGCGCCGAAATCGTCCAGCGCGAAACGATGGCCCATGGCCTTCAGGCGCTCGATGAACTTCAAGGTGACGTCGACTTCGGACATTGCGGCGGTCTCGGTGATCTCGAACACGAGCTGTCCGGGACGCACGGACGCCGCCGACAGGAGCTGCTGGAAGCGGGCGACCCAGGTCGGATCGGAAATCGATACCCGCGACAGGTTGACGAAGTAGCGCAGCGATTCCCGCGGCGAGGGGTGGGCGGCGATGTAGCGCAGCACCTTTTCTACCACCCGCAGGTCGATCTCCCGGATCAAGCCGAGCGATTCGGCCAGCTCGATAAACTGCGCCGGTTGGATGAGGCTGTCGTCGTCGTCGCGCAGCCGCGCCAGCACTTCGTAGTGCATGGTCTTGCGATCGGCGAGGCGCACCACCGGCTGGCAGTGCAGGACGATGCGGTCCGCGTCAATCGCATCGCGCAGCTTGCGCGACCAGTGAACCCGGCGCTGGGTGCTGCGGCGGTCGTCGAGATCGACGCCGAACAGCACCAGGCGATTGCGCCCTGATTCCTTCGCCTGAAACTTCGCGGCGTCGACGTTGGCGATGAGTCCCGCCACGTCGTTGCCGTGGAAGGGATAGAGCGCGACCCCGGCCGAGGCGCTCACGCCCCACATGCGGTGACCGGCGCGAAGAATGCAGCGGTACTGGCGTATGCCTTCGAGCATCCTCTCGGCGAGCTCGGCGGCTTGTGCTCTCAGGGCATCTCTTACGACCACCGCGAACTCGTCGCCGCTCAGGCGGTAGATCCTCGCGCCGGAAGGCTCGGCGGCCTCGCGCAGGACGGCGGCGATGCCGATCAGGAGCTGGTCGCCGGCCGGGTAGCCGAAGCTCTCGTTGACGTAGCGGAAATGATCTAGGTCGAGGAATATGACCGCGCCGTGCTCGTTGTCCTGCAGCGCCTGCTCCAGGCTCATCTGCAGGGCGTTACGGTTTGGCAGACCGGTCAAGTGATCGCGCGCCGCCATGCGCTCCATCTCCATCATGGCGATGTGCGCCTCGGTCACGTCGCGGGCGGTGCCGCGTATGCCGGTGATGCTGCCGGCATCGGACGCCGTCAGGCGCGCGTTGATGCCGATCCAGCGGTCGTTGCCGTGAATGGTCCGAAGGTGGGTGAGGTAGTTGCGCACTTCGCCCTGGCGCATCAACTTTGCCAGGAAGCGCCGATTGGCGATGTGCGCGGGGCGCACTTCGAAGTCGAAGAAACAACGGCCGATGATCTCCGCCGGCTCGAGTCCGAAGACTTCGTTCGAAGCGGCGTTGACGTAGGTGAAGCGTCCCTGCGCATCGGTGGCCCAGATGAGATCGTGCGACGTTTCGACCAGGTCGCGATAGCGCTTTTCGCTCTCGAGCAGGAGCTGGATGACGCGTCGCTTGTCTTCGAGGGTGCGCTTGACCGCAGCCAGCTCTTCGGATGCCGAGCCCGGCAGCCCCGCGATGCCGGCGCTCGCGAGCGTATCGATCAGCTCGCGCGCGTAGCGGCGGTGACCGCCTTCGGTGCGGCGAGCGACCAGGATGCCCTGCTCGTGCCAGCGCCGCAAGGTGTGCACCGGCAATCCGAGCCGCTCGGCCGTCTCGTG
Organism: Burkholderiales bacterium; assembly: GCA_020848435.1. Taxonomy (GTDB): domain Bacteria; phylum Pseudomonadota; class Gammaproteobacteria; order Burkholderiales; family WYBJ01; genus WYBJ01. The sequence goes on from JADLAC010000059.1 coordinate 90,993, forward strand.
GATGCTGTATTCGTACGGCGGACGGACGTCCGCCGATCCCCGGCGGGTATTGCTCAAGTGCCTCCCCTCGAATACACCTCAGTGCACGTGCTGCGACTCGGACAGTCCGCTTTGCCGCGATACCAGCCGTTGCATGAGCTTGAGATCGCGGACATTGAGCCGGAGCGCACAGTCTACCCAAATTTCCACGATATCCACTAGCTCGGCGTATTCGATGCGTTGCACCCGCCGCCGTGCCGCCGCGATGCCGTACAGACCATTGCGCGAGCGCGAGCGCTGCTTGATGAACGCGGCCACCGCGGCTTCGCCTTGCCCATCGTCCACCACGCGGTCGATCACGCCCAGCTCCTGCATTTCGTCCGCGCTGTAGATGCGGCCACTGCTGAGTATTTCCTCGCCGCGCTTCTCTCCAACTCGGCGATAGAGGAAGGAATATGCCCCCATTCCGGGGAATAGATTGAACAGGATCTCGGGAAATCCGAAACGCGATCCTCTCTCGGCGATGATGACGTCGCTCGACAGCGCCGCCTCGAACCCGCCGCCGAGGCATTCTCCCTGGACCAGCGATATGGTGGTCGCCGGCAGGCCGTGCGCGATGTAGTTGCGATAGAGCACGTCGACGCAGGCGCGTCCGTAGACCGACAAGCCGGCGCGGTCGCGCTTGTCGATCAGGGTGCGAAACAGGTCGAGATCGCCGCCGAGGTTGAACACCCCGGGTATGCCGGAGGCCAGCACCACGTATTCGATCGGATGCGTGTCGATCCCGTCACTGACACTACCGTTGGTCTGCTGGAGCATGTCATAGTAGGTGCGGATGTCGCGCAGCAGGCCCGGGTTGAAGCATGGGCGAGGCGAGGGCAGCCAGCGGGACCACATCGCGTTCTGGGAGGTATCGTAGTGGGCACCGAGTTGCGCGGAGAAGCTGTACGCCAACGCCGCCGTCATGTGTTGTGCCAGCGTCGCTTCCCGAGCGTCCAGCAGTTGCATCGGCAGGTGCATGTCCATTTGGCGTCTCCCCCGGGCGATTAACTGATGATTTTGGACTCTGTCGGTGGATTTCCGACGATGTCGTCGGAAATGTAGAGGAAGGATTTCTAAAACACAAATCTCACAAATTGTTAGGTTTTCAAAGATTGAAACCCATTCGCTCATCAGTTAGCCTGTTCGGTGTCTCCAAATTGCAGAAAACGGGCGTTGTGTCGGCGAATTGCCGACAGCGCCGTAGGAATCCGTCTTACGCGCGCTGTAGGAGTTTTTCCTACAAAATGTGCGTGACAAGATGCGGACGCGTCGCAACCTCGCCACGCCGGGGTCGAACGCGAGCGGCAATATGAACCCTGGGAAATTGCTGCGATGCTGGGTCCGGTACTGAGGCGCGCGCTGCGCGCCGTGCTCGATATCCGCCTCGGCGCAGAGCAGGCGGGACTCTTCTCCTCCGGACCGAAGCTGATCGTCGCCAATCATCCCGGCGTGCTCGACCCGGTCCTGCTCGCTTCGGTACTGCCGCGTGATGTCGTCGTCATGGCATCGAAAGCGTCCATGCGTGCCGGCTTGACGAGGCTCGGCCTGCGCGGCCGGGCCGTGGAGACGGCAGATCTGAGCGAAGCCCTGAGCGTGCGCCGGATCGCACGCCTGCTTGCACGTGGCCGCAGCGTCGTCGTTTTTCCGCACAACCGGCCGGTCCCGGCCGGCAGCACGGGCAAGATCTACGAGGCGCCGGCGATCGTCGCGGTGCGTACCGGCGTCGAGATCGTGCCGCTGCACATTCGCTACGGCACCGGCGGCGCCGGCGGCACGCCGCACGACGGCGTCATGATCTTCGCCGGCGCACCCACGCGCATCGAGCTGCCAGCGGGCATGCCGGCGCGCGAGCGCCGCCGTCAGGCGACCGAGCGATTGACTCAACTCATGCAAGACCACGCGGTCGCGGCGAGGCCCAGACGCACGCTCTTCGGCGCGTTCGTGGACGCGCTCCATCAGCAGGGCCGCTCGCGCCGGATCGTCGAGGATATACGCCAGGTCGAGGAGACCTACGGGAGCGTGCTGAGAATTTCGCTCGCGCTCGGACGCTTGCTCGAACGCGCCAGCCGCGAGGGTGAAACAGTCGGCGTGCTACTGCCGAACACGGTGGCCGCTATCGGTACGGTGCTCGGTATGAGCGCCGTGCGGCGCGTGCCGGCAATGCTCAATTACAGCGCCGGGCCCGACGCCGTGCGCAGCTCGGCCGATGCGGCCGCCATCCGGACCGTGATCACATCGCGTGCCTTCGTGGAGGCGGCCCGGTTGGAGCGCTTGTTGCGCGCGCTGGGGCACTGTCGCGTCTACTACCTGGAGGATCTGCGCGAGAAGTTCACGGCGCGTGACAAGCTCTGGCTTGGCGCCTGGGCGCAGTGGCGTCCGCGACGTGCGGCCAAGGCGGCCGATCCGGGCGCGCTCGCGCTGGTGTTGTTCACGTCGGGATCCGAAGGCAGGCCCAAGGGCGTGGGCCTGTCGCACGACGCCGTGCTGGCGAACATGGCGCAGCTCGCGGCGGCTATCGATTTCGGCCGCTCGGACAAGTTTCTCAACGCGTTGCCGATGTACCATACCTACGGCTTGATTGCCTGCACGCTGATGCCGCTGTTCTACGGCACGCGGCTGTTCCTCTACACCAATCCCTTGCACTATCGCATCATTCCCGAAATCGCCTATTCGCGCCGCTGCACGTATCTATTCGGCACCAGCACGTTCCTCGGCAACTATGCACGCCACGCGCGCGCGCTGGATTTCCACTCGCTGCGCTATGTCATCTCGGGCGGCGAGAAATTGACTCCCGAGGTGCAGCGCCTGTATCAGCAGCGCTTCGGCCTGCGCGTCCTGGAAGGCTATGGATCGACCGAGTGCGGTCCCGCGGTCTCGCTCGCCACGCCGCATGGATTTCGGCCAGGTAGCGTCGGGCGTTTCCTGCCCCTGGTCGAGCACCGCCTCGTGCCGGTCGCCGGGATTGCCGAAGGCGGCCTATTGCACGTGCGCAGCCCCAATGTGATGTCGGGCTACTTCACGCTCGATGAGCCGGGCGTGCTGCGGCCCGCGGGCTCGGAGCTCGGGGCGGACTGGCATTGCATGGGCGATGTGGTGCGCATCGATGCCGACGGCTTCGTTAGCGTGCTCGGACGCTTGCAGCGCTTCGCCAAGGTCGCCGGCGAAATGGTGGCCTTGGAGATGGTGGAGCGCCTTGCCCGGGAATGCTCGCCGCAGCACCAGCACGCGGCTACCGTCGCGCTTTCGCCGGAGCGCGGCGAGACCACGGTGTTGTTCACGACCGACCCCGCGCTGGATCGCATGGCGCTGCACCAGGCAGCGCGCGCGTTGGGAGCGCAGGAGCTCGCCGTGGCCCGCAGCATCGTCCATGTCGACGTGCTGCCGGTGCTCGGCAGCGGCAAGACCGATTATGTAACCTTGGCGGAATTGGCGCGGACCGCGGGCGATACGCCGGCGCCGGCGCCCGCTCTTGGAGCACGAGCGTGATCGAACCGCATGCAGGCCAAACAGCGATCGAGACGGTCTCGGTCGCCATCTGGGACCTACCGGTGCGGATCGTGCACTGGGCGCTGGTCGTGCTGATCGCCGCGTCCTGGGTCACGAGCGAGATCGCGGGCGAGGCGATGACCTATCACCTCTGGTGCGGCTACGCCGTTCTCACGCTGGTGATTTTTCGCATCGTGTGGGGCTTCGCCGGCAGCGCGCACGCGCGTTTCAGCGACTTCGTCTACGGCCCGGTGGCGGTGGCGCGCTACGTCGGCGGACTCCTACGGCTCGATGCGCAGCGCTTTCGGGGGCACAATCCCGCGGGAGGCTGGAGCGTCATCGCGCTGCTGCTGTGCCTGTTGGTGCAGGCGCTGACGGGCTTGTTCACCAATGACGAGATCAGCGTCGAGGGACCGCTCACGGGCCGGGTCTCGGCCGAGGCGAGCGAGTTGCTGAGCACGATCCATCGTTGGAACTTCTACGTGCTGATGGCGTTCGTGTGCCTGCATATCGCCGCCGTGCTGTTCTACTGGCTGGTCAAGCGCGAGAACCTCATCGGCGCCATGATCACGGGCCGCAAGCGCCTGCCGGCCGATGGCGCGATTGCGCCGGCACGGGGGGTAAGCCTGTGGCTCGCCGCGGCGCTGCTCGGCGGCGTCGCCGCGCTCGTGGCCGCGGTCGTTAATTCCGCCTGAGCCTTACTCGAGTTCGCGCCGCGAGCGCTTCAACATGCCTCGACGCTGCTTGTCCTGGAGCCTGCGCTCGCGCACGGCCGCACTTGGCGCGGTAGCGATCCGAGGTCGAGGGCGGGCGGCCGCTTTGCGCAGAAGCGCCAGCAGCCGCTCGCGAGCATCGATCCGATTCCGCGCCTGGCTGCGAAAACGAGCAGCGTGGATCACCAACTGGCCGTCGCGAGTGAGCATGCTGCCGGCCGCGACCGCCAGGCGGCGCTTCATGTCAGCGGGCATATCGGCGCGCGCCACGTCGTAGCGAAGTTGCACTGCCGTGGCGACTTTGTTAACGTTCTGCCCGCCCGGACCGGGCGCGCGTACGAATTGCTCCTGGAGCAGCGACTCGTCGATCGATAGGGCGCGCGTTCCCCGCAGCATGGGCGCAGTTTAACAGTGATCGCGGCCGTGCCCAGCAACGCTCCGTCGCCGTATCCCGGCGCAACGCGCGATCAACGACCAACCGGCGGCCATGACTTTTCATCCTTCGTCACGCCTAGGCTACCTCGCGGGCTTCCTGGTTTGCGCCGGGCTGATCGCCTTTGCGCTCTATCTCCAGTATGTGCGGGGCGAAGATCCGTGTCCGCTGTGCATGCTTCAGCGCGTCGCCTTCTTCGCGCTCGGCGTGGTCTTCGCCGTGGCTGCGCTACACAACCCCGCACAGCGCGGACGCATCGGGTATGGCGTCGTCCTGGTGCTGCTCGCCGCGGCCGGCGCCGCCGTGGCGACTCGCCATGTCTGGCTGCAGAGTCTGCCCAAGCACCTCGTGCCTGAGTGCGGGCCCGGGCTCGACTTCATCCTGTCGCGCTTCCCCTTGAGCAAGGCCATCGATATCGTATTGCGCGGCTCCGGGGAATGCGCGGACAAGGGATGGACATTTCTTGGCCTGACAATCGCCGGCTGGGCGCTCGTCTGGTTCGTCCTGCTCGGGCTGCTCGCCGTGGCGCTTGCGCTCAGCGGCAAGCCACGGCGCCCGGCGTAGGACGGCCGCGACGTCTTCGTGACGGCGCAACGTCAGGCGGCGAGGCGCTGCGAGCGGCCGCTGGCGGAACGCACGCGCGGCCGTTCGTATAGGAACCTCAGGGTCTAGGCGGGGACATCCGGGACCAGGCGTTTCTCGAGCAGGAATATCTGGTCTTTGAGCAGCAGCTTTTGTTTCTTGAGGCGCCGCAATTCCAGTTCGTCCTGGACAGGGCTATCGGCGAGCGTGATGATCATCTTGTCGAGGCTGCGGTGCACCGAGTGCAGTTCCGCGAGCTTTGCGCGTGTGGCTTCCAAGTCTTCTTCGATCAGCATGGTGCCTCCTCTCGAAAGACAGGCGCACTTATAGTAGAAGATGGAAGGTAAAACATCAATTGCGTTACATCAAAGCTTCGCGGTTTGTGCGGCACGGAATAAATCCTGCGCGAAGCCTCCGAGGCGCCGCCACGCGAGCCGCAGCGAATTGATTTTGCATCGGGTTCGATATTGCGGCGCCTGCGGTGTGCCGGCCCGCCAAGGACTGTGGCTTAGCCGGCGCGCGGGCCGCAGTGGCTTCGTCACGTGTGGCCCTCCCACCAGCGATGCCTCGGCGTAAACCCCGGCAGCGGTTGAAGTCACCACAGAGGGACGTCGCACCTACATCGGAGCGATGCTTAGGCGTAAACCCCGGCAGCGGTTGAAGCGCTCGCAGCAACGGGCCGCCGCGCTCAGATCAGCGATGCCTCGGCATAGACCGTGCGCAGCTCCAGGGCGCTCGGCAGGTCGATCGATGCCGCCGTGCAGATCCCCGCGCCCGCTCCCCGCAGCCACGTGCCGGTCAGCTCGTGATACCGCTCTGGTCGACCGCCTGCCGCCGCAACGCGCCGCACCGATATGCGCAGCGCTTCTTCCCGTTTGCGAGCACGGTACTGCTGGAGGTCGATGAGCATCGTTTGCCTGTTTGAAAGCCGAGTCGCGAGTACACGAGGCAACAAGCGCACCACATCCGGGCAAGCGGGGCGTGCGCGTTAAGTTTCTGAAATTTCGAGCCAAGGGACTTCATATCGGGGCGCGGGCCGCCCAATCCGGTCCAAGTGCGACGAGATTCCGTCGGTCGGTGACGCTCCGGTCGAGCGACGATGCCGGCGCGACGGTCGAGATGCGCCGAGCGAATCAGGCGGGCTGCGAGGCAGCCGCACGACACGGCCTTGGACGCACCGGCGTTCACCGGGGTCTTGACCGGCGAATCAGGCGGATGGCGGGGCAGCCGTCCGGCACGGCGTCAGATCGGCCGTGCGCGCGCCCACGCGCATGTCATTCCCGCCGCGCTTCCAGCATGGCTTCGAGCAGTGTCTCGGGCTCGTGCGCACCGGAGATCGCGATCTTGCGATTGAATATGAAGAAGGGAACGCCCCCCACGCCTGCCTGGCGCGCCTCGATATCGGCGCTGAGGACCGCGTCGCGGTCTTCGTCCGAAGCGAGGTAGGCCGCAAGCGCGGTGCGTTCCAGCCCGGCGCGCACGCCCAGCTCGGTCAGCACGGCGAGGTCGGTGAGCACGGCGCCTTCGATGAAATAGCCTCGGAACAGGCTCTCCGCGACTTCGTCTTCGTGCTCGTGCCGCGCGCCGTAGTGCATCAAGCGGTGTGCGTTCAGGGTATTGGGCTGCACCGTGATGGCATCGAACGCGAAATCGATGCCGGCCTGCTTGCCGACCGCGGCCACGCGCGCATAGTTGCGCGCACCGCCCGGACCGAACTTGCGCTCAATGTAGTCTTGCCGCGATATGCCTGCGGCCGGCAGATCGGGATTGAGCTGGAAGGGTAGCCAGCGCACGGCCGGCTCGTCCTCATCGGGGTGGCGTTGCCGGTACAGGCCGAGAGCCGATTCCAGCCGACGCTTGCCGATGAAGCACCAGGGTCAAACAACGTCCGATACGATCTCGATCGTGAGCTTGGGATTCATGCTGGCTCCAGTTGTGTCCGAGGGAGTGCTAGCGGCGGCGCGGAATTGCTTGGGCCGCCCGATAGTCAGATCGGCAGCAAATACGGAGTGTAAGTCGGGAATCCGGCTGGCGTCGATCCCATGCCAAGGCCGTGCCCGCTTCAAGCGCTCGCCCAAGCGCGAGCGCGCTGCGCGACAATGCCCGTTTCGCGGAGGGCGCATGAAGATCGCAATCATGGGAAGCGGCGGCGTCGGCGGTTTCGTCGGCGCTCGTCTGGCGCATGCGGGGTGCGATGTCCGGTTCGTCGCGCGCGGCGAGCACCTTGCGGCGATGCTGCGCTCGGGGCTGTGCATCCGCAATGCCGTCCAAGGCGACATCCACGTGCCGAGCGTGCGGGCGAGCGCCGATCCGGCCGCGCTCGGCCCGGTCGACCTGGTGTTGATTGCCGTAAAGCTGGGCGACACGGCCGCCGCGGCGCAAGCGATCGGGCCGCTGGTCGGACCGGACACAGTGGTCTTGTCGCTGCAGAATGGCGTCACCAAGGACGATCTCTTGCGGCGCGAATTCGGCGCGCACGCCGTCATCGGCGGCGTGACGTATGTCGCCACGCGCATCGCGGGTCCCGGCGTCATCGAGCAGACGGGCACGATGCAACGCGTGGTCATCGGCGAGTACGATGGGCGTGCTTCGGAGCGCGTGCGCTCGTTGCACGGATGGCTGCTGCGTGCGGGACTGGCCGCCGAGATCAGCGCCGACATCCAGCGCACGCTATGGGAGAAGTTCGTGTTCCTGGTCGGCTTGTCGTCGGCGACGGCCACCATGCGCGTGCGCCTGGGACCGATACTCGCTCACCCGCGCACGCGCGCGTTCCTGCTCGACGTGATGCGCGAGACGGTGGTGGTGGGACGTGCGCTCGGCGTGGCCCTGCCCGCGGATTACGCCGAGCAGCGGCTCGAGTTCGCCGCCACGGTGCCGCAGGACATGACGTCCTCGCTGCATCACGACCTCGAAGCCGGCCGTGCGTTGGAAGTCGAGTGGCTCGCCGGCGCGGTGGTCACGCTCGGGCGCGAGCACAACGTGCCGACGCCGCTGTGTCGCGCCGTATGGGACATCCTCGCCTTGCACGCGCATGGCCGCGACGCGCGTTTCCGGTAGAATGCGCCGCTCGCCTCGCGCTGTTTGCGCATCGCGTCCATCGTCCCTCGGGTGTCAGAGCATGAAGAGCGGCCGGCGCCTCGCCCGCGAATTCGCCGTGCAAGGCTTGTACGAATGGCTGATCGCGCATAACGACGTGCGCGCGATCGAGAGCCGACTGGCCGAGGTGAGCGGCTTCGACAAGGCCGATCGTCCCTTGCTCGATACTTTGCTCAACGGCAGCATCACTCACGCCTGCGAGCTGCGGGCGCGCTTGGCACCCTTCCTCGACCGGCCGGTCGAGGCGCTCTCGCCGGTCGAGCATGCCGTGCTTCTGCTCGCCGCCTACGAGCTCATGTATCGGATCGAGACGCCGTACCGCGTCGTCATCAACGAGGCGGTGGAGCTGGCGAAAGCTTATGGCGGCACCGACGGCCACAAGTATGTCAACGGAGTGCTCGATCGGCTCGCTGCCGAGTTGCGCACGGTCGAAGTCGACGCTGCCGCCAGATCGGCCGAGCGGCGCTGAGCGACTGCGCCCCGGCCGAATGCGCCCAGTACAATAGCCGATGCCCTCCGAATTCGAGTTGATCGCCCGCTATTTCGCGCGGCCGGCCAAGCGTGCCGTGCTGGGCGTGGGGGACGACGCCGCGCTGCTTCGCGCCGCCGCCGGCGCGGAGCTGGCCGTATCGACCGACATGCTGGTCTCCGGCACGCACTTCGGCTCGGACGCGGAGCCGCGCGCGCTCGGCCACAAGGCGCTCGCGGTCAACCTGTCGGACATGGCGGCGATGGGCGCGCGGCCGCGCTGGGCGCTGCTTTCGATCGCACTGCCGCGGGCCGATGCGCGCTGGCTGCGCGGCTTCAGCGCGGGCTTCCTGGGACTCGCCCGGGCACACCAGGTGGACCTGATCGGCGGCGACACCACGCGCGGCCCGCTCAATGTATGCGTGACCATCATCGGCGACGTGCCGCGCGGGCGGGCGCTGCGGCGAGATCGCGCGCGCTCGGGCGACGACGTATGGGTCTCGGGCGAGCTCGGCAACGCCGCGATCGGGCTCGCCCACCGGCAAGGCAACGTGCGGTTGAAGCCGGCCGAGGCGCGGCGTTGCACGCGCGTCCTCGACCGGCCGACGCCGCGCATCGCGCTCGGGACCGCCCTGCGAACAATCGCGCATGCCGCCATCGACATTTCCGATGGTCTCGCCGCGGACCTCGGCCATATTTGCGAACGCTCGGCGCTCGCCGCCGAAGTCTGGATGCAGCAACTTCCCCGCTCGCGGGTACTGGCGCGGCTTGGCGCGGCCGCCGAGCCGGCGTTGATCGCGGGGGGCGATGACTACGAGCTCTGTTTCACGGCGGCAGTGGCACGGCGCGCGGATATCGCCGCTTTGAGCGCTCGGTTGGGGCTGCGCTTGACGCGGGTCGGCCGCATGCGCCGTGGCCGTGGCGTGCGTCTCTTGGGGCCTGACGGTCCGCTCGATGCTCGCGACAAGCGAGGATACGACCATTTCGGTTAAGGCTCATACCATGCCGTCGTGGCGCTTCGTGTATTCGCGCCCGGCGCATATCGTCGCGTTTTCCGGCGGCATCGGGCTGATTCGCTTCGCGCCCGGCACCTTCGGCACGCTGGCGGCGTTTCCGCTGCACTTCTGGATCTCGCACAGCGTTCCCGCGTATGCGCATCTCGCGTTGCTGGCCGCGTGCTTCCTGCTCGGGATCTGGGCGAGCGGGCGTACGATGCACGATCTGGGCGTGCGCGACCATGGCGGCATCGTCTGGGACGAAACCGTGGCCTTCATGCTCGTGCTCTTCTTCGCCCCGGCCGATCGGCTCTGGCAGGGGGTGGCATTCCTGCTGTTTCGGTTGTTCGATATCTTCAAGCCGCAACCGATTCGTCATTTCGATCGCACCCTGCATGGCGGCTTCGGTGTCATGTTCGACGATGTGCTCGCGGCGGGTTATACGATCTTGTGCCTGGCGATCGCCAAGGCGTTCATCGATTGAGGACAAGCATGGATCAGCAACTGTATCGGCTGGCCGCGCGGGTGGGGCGGGCGTTGAAGCGCAAGGAAAGGATGATCGCGAGCGCCGAGTCGTGCACCGGCGGATGGATCGGCGAGGCCATCACCATGGTGCCGGGAAGCTCCGGCTGGTTCGAGCGCGGCTTCATCACTTACACCTATATCTCCAAGCGGGAAATGCTGGGTGTGAAGCCTTCGTCCCTCGCCCGGCACGGCGCGGTATCCGAGCAAGTGGTGCGCGAAATGGCCCAGGGCGCGCTCGCGCGCAGCCACGCGCAGGTTTCGGTGGCTGTATCGGGTGTTGCCGGCCCGAGCGGCGGCACGCCGGACAAGCCGGTCGGCACCGTGTGTTTCGCCTGGGGCGTCAAGCGCGGCGCTGTGCGCACCGAGACGCGCCGCTTTCGCGGCGACCGCGACACGGTGAGAAAGCGTTGCGTCACGCATGCCCTGCGCGGCGTCCTGGCGATGCTGGCCGAGAGGCGGTGATACGCCGTCATGCATAGTCCGACTAGCGCTTCGGCGCGAGTGCGCTCGGCGGTGCGTGTGGGATAATGCGGCCACGTTCCCGGAGATCGACATGGAAGACAACAAGCTCAAGGCGCTGTCGGCGGCGCTCACCCAGATCGAAAAGCAGTTCGGCAAGGGCTCGATCATGCGCCTGGGCGAATCGAGCATGGCGCAGGATATCCAGGTGGTATCGACCGGCTCGCTCGGCCTGGACATCGCGCTGGGCATCGGCGGCCTGCCGCGAGGACGCGTGGTCGAGATCTATGGGCCGGAATCGTCGGGCAAGACGACGCTGACGCTGTCGGTAATCGCGCAGATGCAGAAGCTGGGCGGCACCGCGGCCTTCATCGACGCCGAGCACGCGCTCGATCCTCAGTATGCGCAAAAGCTCGGCGTGGACATCTCCGAGCTGCTGATATCGCAGCCGGACAACGGCGAACAGGCGCTCGAAATCGCCGACATGCTGGTGCGTTCGGGCTCGGTGGACGTGGTGGTGATCGACTCGGTGGCGGCGCTGGTTCCGAAGGCCGAGATCGAGGGCGAGATGGGCGAGCCGCAGATGGGCCTGCAGGCGCGGCTGATGTCGCAGGCGCTGCGCAAGCTGACGGCGAACATCAAGCGCTCCAACACGCTGGTGATTTTCATCAACCAGATTCGGATGAAGATCGGCGTCATGTTCGGCAATCCCGAAACGACCACCGGGGGCAACGCGCTCAAGTTCTACGCCTCCGTGCGCATCGACATCCGCCGCATCGGCTCCATCAAGAAGGGCGACGAGGTGATCGGCTCGGAGACACGCGCCAAGGTGGTCAAGAACAAGGTCGCGCCGCCCTTCAAGCAGGCGGAGTTCGACATCCTGTACGGCGAGGGCATTTCGCGCGAAGGTGAGATCATCGAGCTGGGGGTCAACCACCGCATCGTCGAGAAGTCCGGCGCCTGGTATTCCTACAAGGGCGATCGCATCGGGCAGGGGAAAGACAACGCGCGCGAGTATCTCAAGGAGCACGAGGAAATCGCGCAAGATATCGAGGCGCGGATTCGCGAAGCCGTCGGTGTGCCCGGGGCCGGTGCGGCGCTCGCCGCGGAGGCGTGATGCGGCGCTCAGCGCGCGCAGGATCGATCCGGCCGCGGGCGCCGGCGGGTTCTGCCGCGCTTGGCTCCTCGTGATCGCGGGCGGGCGCGCGGCCGTGCGCTCGTAGCGCGCCGGCTCAGGCGTGAGCGTGAGCTCAGCGGCGAACGGTCGATAGCCTCATCGACTGCGCGGCAGCGCCGCGGCGGTGCCGGCGACCGAAAGGCGCGTGCTGCATATGTCGGTCACATTGAAAGGCCGGGCGGTGAGGTTGCTTGCGCGACGCGAGCGCTCGCGTGCCGAGCTCGAGCGGCGGCTCGCGCCGCATGCGACCGATGCGCAAGCGCTGGCGGCGGTGCTCGACGAGCTGCAAGCACAAGGCTTGCTGTCCGAAGCCCGGTTGGCGGAGCAGGTGATCGCCAGCCGGCGCCATCGCGCCAGCGCGGCGCGGATTCGTCATGAGCTTGCGCGCCGCGGGCTCGATGCCGATACCATCGCCACGGCCGGCGGCGATCTCGATGGCGGCGACCTGGCGGTGGCGACGGCCTTGTGGCAAAGGCGCTTCGGCGCGCCGGCGGCCGATCGCGCCGAGCGCGAGCGGCAGCTACGCTTTCTGCTCAATCGCGGCTTCGGCCGGGCGCTGGCGCTTCGGGTCGTCCGCGCGCGGGTCGATGAAGACGCGCAATTCGAGGACTAGGACCATGGGTCGAAAGCTGTTAGGGCGGTGCGCGCGACTCTTCGTCTCGATGCTGCTGGGAGCCGCGCTGGCGCAGGCGCAGCCGGTCACGGCACAACGCGCCTATCCCTCCAAGCCGATCCGCCTGCTCGTGCCGTTCACGCCCGGCGGCTCGCAGGACGTTGCTGCCCGCTTGCTCGCTGCCCCGGTGGCGCACGCGCTCGGGGAGAACGTCGTGGTCGACAATCGCCCCGGCTCGGGCGGCATGATCGCCGCCCAGGAAGCGGCCCGCGCGCCGGCCGACGGCTACACCTTGTTCCTTTCGAGCGGCGCGCAAATGAGCATCGCGCCCGCGCTCAGGGCCAAGCCGGGCTACGACCCGGTGAAGAGCTTTACCCACGTAATCCACCTCAGCGATACGCCGATGGCGCTGATTGCGCATCCCGCGCTGCCGGTCGCGAATGCCAAGGAGCTCGTAGCCTATTCGCTCGCCAATCGCGGCAAGCTGAACACGGCCTCGACGGGCAACGGTACCTACACCCACATGACGCTCGAGCTGTTCAAGCTCATCACTGGCGCCGACTTGACCCACGTTCCCTACAAGGGCGCGGCGCCCGCCATCAACGACCTGCTCGGGCGGCAGATCCAGACCATGTTTACCTCCACCGCCTCCGCGCAACCCTATACGTCGACCGGACGGTTGAAGGCGATCGGCGTCGCCGCCGGCAAGCGCTCTCGGGCCATGCCGGAGGCGCCCACTTTCGCCGAGCAGGGGATCGCGGGCCTGGAGGTGTCGTCGTGGCTCGGCGTTTCGGTTCCGGCCGGTGTGCCGGCGCCGGTAGTCGAACGGCTCGCCAACGAGTTCGCGGCCGCCCTGCAAAGCCCCGAGGTGCGCGATCGGCTGATGAGCTTGGGCGCGGAAGTGGCGGGAGCGCGCGGTGCGGAATTCGCGGCCATGGTCCGGGACGATGTCGCGCGCTGGGCGAAGGTCGTGCGCTCGGCGGGCATCAAGCTGGAGTAAGCGCGCGCGGGGCGCATTGCGCCTGCCCGATATTCCGGGGAAAATCAAAGTTTTCCTTCGCGCGCGAGCGCGCCGCGGCAGCCATGAAATCAAGCGAGATACGCTCTAAATTCCTGCATTACTTCGAGGGCAAGGGACACGCCATCGTCAAATCGAGCCCGCTGGTGCCGGGCAACGATCCGACCTTGCTCTTCACCAACTCGGGCATGGTGCAGTTCAAGGACGTCTTTCTCGGCCAGGACAAACGCCCCTATTCGCGTGCTACCACCTCGCAGCGTTGCGTGCGCGCCGGTGGCAAACACAACGACCTGGAGAACGTCGGTTACACCGCGCGCCATCACACGTTCTTCGAGATGCTGGGCAACTTCAGCTTCGGCGACTACTTCAAGCGCGACGCGATCCGCTTTGCCTGGGAGCTGCTGACCGAGGTCTACCGCCTCGATCCGCAGCGCATGTGGACCACGGTCTACAAGGACGACGACGAGGCGTTCGACCTGTGGACGCGCATGATCGGCGTGCCGGGGGAGCGTTGCATTCGCATCGGCGACAAGCCGGGCGGGGGCTCGGACAATTTCTGGCAGATGGCCGATACGGGTCCCTGCGGACCGTGCACCGAGATCTTCTACGATCACGGCCCAGGCATCGCCGGCGGGCCGCCCGGCTCCGCGGATGCCGACGGCGATCGCTACATCGAAATCTGGAACCTCGTCTTCATGCAGTACAACCGCGATGAGGCTGGAGTGCTGCATCCGCTGCCCAAACCCTCGGTCGACACCGGCATGGGCCTCGAGCGCATCGCGGCCGTCTTGCAGGGCGTGCACTCCAATTACGAGATCGACCTGTTCCAGAACCTCATACGGGCGGCCGCCCGCGAGACCCACAGCAAGGATCTCGCGAGCAATTCGCTCAAGGTCATCGCCGACCACATTCGCGCCTGCAGCTTCCTGGTGACCGACGGCGTCATTCCGGGCAACGAAGGCCGCGGCTACGTGCTTCGCCGCATCATCCGGCGCGCGATTCGCCACGGCTACAAGCTCGGCCAGACCGATCCGTTCTTCCATCGCCTGGTGGAGGATCTCGCCCAGGCGATGGGATCGGCCTATCCCGAGCTGGTCCAGGCGAAGCAGCGCGTGAGCCAGGTATTGCTGCAGGAGGAACAGCGTTTCGCCGAAACGCTCGACAACGGCATGAAAGTGCTCGAAGGCGCGCTCACCCGCGAAGACAAGATGCTTGACGGCGAGATGGTCTTCCAGCTCTACGATACCTTCGGCTTCCCGGTGGATCTCACCGCCGACATCGCGCGCGAACGCGGCGTGCGCGTCGACTATGCCGGATTCGAGGCCGCGATGGAGCGCCAGCGCGAGCGCGCGCGGGCGGCGTCGCGCTTCAGCATGTCCAGCGCCGTGAGCTATCGCGGCCAGACGACCGAATTCCACGGCTACGACACGCTCACGCTCGAGGCGACGGTCGTGGCGCTGTATCACGAGGGCGCGCAGGCCGAAGATGTCGTCGCGGGCGATGCGAGCATCATCGTGCTCGATCGCACCCCCTTCTATGCCGAGTCCGGCGGGCAAGTCGGGGATCGCGGCGAGCTGGCAGGGGTCAACGGCACCTTCGAGGTCGAGGACACCCAGAAGATCCAGGCCGATGTCTTCGGTCACAAGGGCCGGGTCAAGGCCGGGCGATTCAAGATCGGCGACAAGGTCATGGCCGCGGTCGATCCGCAGGCGCGCGCGCGCGCGGCATGGAATCATTCGGCCACGCACCTCATGCACGCGGCATTGCGCAAGGTGTTGGGCGGCCACGTGCAGCAGAAGGGCTCGCTGGTCGATGCCGAGCGCACGCGTTTCGATTTCGCCCATCACGAGGCGCTCACGCCCGCGCAGATCGCGCAGGTCGAGGACCTGGTCAACCAGGAGATTCGCCGCAACGCCGATGTCTCGGCGCGGGTGATGAAATACGACGATGCGGTGAAAGCGGGCGCGATGGCGCTGTTCGGCGAGAAGTACGGCGACGAGGTGCGCGTGATCGGCATGGGCGAGTTCTCCACCGAGCTGTGCGGCGGCACGCACGTGCGCCGCACCGGCGATATCGGCTTCTTCAAGGTCGTCGCCGAAACCGGCATCGCCTCGGGCATCCGCCGCATCGAGGCGGTCACCGCCGATGGCGCGCTCGCCTGGGTACGCCAGCAGGAGCAGCGCGTCGCCGAGGCGGCGGCGGCGCTCAAGACCAGCCCGCAGGAAGTCAACGCCAAGATCCAGCAGATCATGGAGAGCACCCGCGCGCTGGAAAAGGAGCTCGCGCGGCTGAAAGCGCGTATGACCGCGAGCCAGGGCGCCGAGCTGGCCGATCAGGCGATCGAGGTAAAGGGCGCGCGCGTGCTCGCCGCGACCCTCGACAATGCCGACGCCAAGGGGCTGCGCGATACCGTCGACAAGCTCAAGGCCAAGCTCAAGTCGGCCATCATCGTGCTCGGCGCGGCCGAGGGCGAGAAGGTGACGCTGATCGCGGGGGTGACGCCGGATCTCACCGCCAAGGTCAAGGCCGGCGAGGTCGTCGGGCATGTCGCCCAGCAGTTGGGCGGTAAAGGCGGGGGCCGAGCGGACATGGCGCAAGGCGGCGGCACGCAGCCCGAGAAGCTGCCCGCGGCGCTCGGCTCGGTGCGCTCCTGGGTCGAAGAACGGCTGTGAGCGAAGGCGTCGAGGAAGGCAATCGCTGAAACCGGAGGAGGACCGAAATGATCCTGGCCATCGTCACATTCAACCTGCCGCGGCCTGTCGCGCTGGCGGAGATCAGCGCTACCTTTCAGTCGACCGCACCGCGCTACCTCAAGTTGCCGGGGCTCCTGCGCAAGAACTATTTCGTGTCCGAGGACGGGCGTCGCGCCGGCGGCGTGTACGTCTGGGAATCGCGCGCCCAGGCGCAGGCCGTGTATTCGCCCGAGTGGCAGGCGACCGTGAAGGCAAAGTACGGCGCCGATCCCGACATCGTCTTTCTCGAATCGCCCGTCATGGTGGACAACGGCGCCGGAACCATACGGGTCGGCTGAGCCCACGGCCTGCCCAGCGCATGGCCGCCCTCGTAGACGAACAGTAGCGGGCGCGCCGGGGATCGCGCTTTCGCACGGTCCGGTCGGCAGCACGGTCTGAGACAAAGTCGGCGCAAGGCATCGCGCCGCGTACTCGCGGAGCTTGCCAGAACACCATCCGTGTCGGGCTCGAGCGTGAGATGACGATCCGGTCGTGCGTCTCAGCGCGGCAGGTCGAGCAGCGTCACGTCGGCGCATCGTTCGAGCGCGCCCAGGCGTTCGAACAAGCGCGTGGCCGCGGCGTCGTCCAGTCTCGGGCGCGCGGCACGCAGAAACTTCTCTTCCAGCTCAGCCATGGACGGGGGATCGTCCGGCATGCCCCGGAACGAGCGTGCTTCGCGCTCGAACACCCGCGCGTCGTCGAGCTCGATGCGCAGCCGGCTGAACCAGCCCGAAGCGTACTCGCCGCTGCCCGGTTCGAGCATGATGCGCCGGCATAAGCCGCGAATCTCTTCGTCGCCGAGGGCGGAGTCATCGAAGGAGCGCGGATCCAGGGGATCGCGCACGAGCGACAACGCGACGCAGAACGGCAAGCTGTACTGCGCTTGCATGAGGTCTTTCGGCTCGTAGATCGCATGCTGCGACAGCACCTTTTCTGGCGCGAAGATCCGGATCGAGCGGATCCGAGCGGCCTCGAACACATGCTCGGTGCGCAATTCCTGCAATGCCTGCACCGGTGCGTGCGCGGTCACGTGGATGGGGAAGCGCTTGAGGCAGATGTTCAGCGTCTCGTAGCGGCTGCCGAGCCCGGCCGTGAGGCGGCTCGGATCGGCGTCGCGGCAGAATGCTTCGAGAAAGCCGAAGCGGCCTTCGAGCACGCTCTCGGGGGCTTCGTAGCCCTCCGCCGCCAGACTCGCGGCCAGCACGCCGCCTTCGGCCGCGCGCCCGAGGTGCAGGCGCTTGATCATGCCGCCGCCCTGCGACTTGCTGAATGCGAGCAGCCCTGACGACAGCGACCCCGCAATGCCGAGCGCATGCGTGAGGCGCGTTTCATCAAGGCCCAGCAGACGGCCGGCGGCGACGGCGGCGCCATAGGTGCCCGTCAAGCCCGGTGCGTGGAAGCCGATCTTCTCCGGCGTATGCCTGGATGCATCGCCGATGCGAAACATGACTTCGCAGGCGGCCACGAAGGCTTCGATCACTGCCTTGCCGCTGCTGCCGCGATCTTCCCCAACGGCAAGCGCGGCAGGCAGCAAGGCAGCCCCCGGATGCACGCCCGCGCCCCCGGGGTAGCGCAAGCTGTCCATCTCGAACGCATGCGCGGCCACGCCGTTTGCCAAGGCCGCGAGCGGCGGCTGAATACGGCCGGCCTGCGCGCACAATACCGTGCTCACGCCGCTTGCGCTGGTACGCAGCGCGTAGCGCGCCGCCATCGCGCTCCACGGCAAGCGGCTGCCGGCGATGATGACGCCGACCGTATCGATGATGCAATCGAGCGCACGGCGCCGCACCTCCGCGGGCAGCGTCTCGTAACGAAGGATCGCGGCATAGCGGGCGAGAACCTGGGCGGCTGTGGCCATGGCATGCGCTCGAGATGTTTCGGCGAGGCATTGTACCTTCGGCCCTGCCGCCGCGATGCGTGCCGATGCGCGTGAGGCGCGGCCACGTATGCGCTCACGGCGGCGATGACCGCGGCCGCAGCACGATTCGGGTGCAGCGAAGCGGGGACACGAAAGCCATGACGGCGGAAAGCTGCCCGCCATCAGGCCGGAATCGTTTCCTTCATGGATCGGAATGCGAACGTGGCGGCGACACCGGCGGCAAAAAACGTTGACCGCGCGCGCCGGCTTCGCGCAACATTCCCGGTCACGATCGCAAGCGGCGCCGATTGGCTGTATCCGAGCGCAGCATCCGCCATTCTCCGAGGCAGAGCCCCATGAGCACCTTGCGTCCCGAAGTCGACCTCGCGGAGCTGGACCGCCGCAGCGCGGGCCGCTTTCCGGGTTTCGTCGGCATGCACATGGTGAGCGTGCAAGCGGGACGGGTCGCGATGCGCTTGGTGCTGCGCCCGGAGCACCTCGCCCCCAATGGCTATCTGCACGCCGCGGTCGTGGTCGCGCTCGCGGACACGGCGTGCGGTTACGGCACGCTCGCGCACCTGCCGCAAGGCGCGAGCAGCTTCACCACCGTGGAGCTCAAGAGCAATTTCTTGGGCACGGCTCGCGACGGCGCAATCGTTTGCGATGCGAGCGCAGCGCACTTGGGCCGCAGCACCCAGGTCTGGGACGCCGAGGTTCGCGCCGAAGCCGATGGCCGCCGGCTGGCCCTGTTTCGCTGCACCCAGATCGTGCTCTGGCCGCGCTCCCCGCAGGCGTAAGCGCATCGTGACCCTCGGGGAAGTTTCGAGCTGGCAGGACTACTCGCGCTTCCTGGTCGGGCTGTTCGCGATTCTGGATCCGTTCATCGCCGTGCCGCTGTTTCTCTCGCTCACCGCGAACCGCTCCGACGCCGAGCGCGCGCGCACCGTGAACGTCGTCACCATGACGGTACTCGCGGTGCTGGCCGGTGCCGCCGTCGCGGGCGAGGCGCTACTGCAGTTGATCGGCGGCAGCTTGGCGTCGTTTCGCGTCGGCGGGGGCCTGGTGCTGCTGCTGATGGCGCTCGCGATGCTCAATGCGCGCACGGGCGACGTGCGCCAAACGGCTCAGGAAGCCGATGAGCTCGAGCAAAGCGACGGCCGCGGCGTGGTGCCGCTCGCGATACCGCTGCTTGCCGGGCCGGGCGCCATCAGCACGGTGATCGTGGCAGCGCACGGCGACGGCCTGCTGCACCGGCTGATCGTGATTCTGTGCGTGGTTCTCGCCTGCGCTTTGCTCTGGATCACCCTGCGCCTGGCCGCGCCCGTGGGCAAGCGCTTGGGCACCACCGGGCTCAACATCGTCAATCGGCTGCTCGGCCTGCTGCTCGCGGCGTTCGCGGTCGAAAGCATGGCGAGCGGATTGAGGGCGCTGTTTCCAGCGCTAGGGTGAGCGTCGAACGCTCGCGATCGGCCGAGCTTAGGGCTCAAGAATAACGGTGCAAGAGACGCCGGGCATCGCGCCCGCTGGCGCAGACCCTCGCCAAGAGGATCCTGCGCTAGCTAGCGGCCGAAGAGCTTCTTGACATTGCCCAGCACCTCGTCGATCACCGGGGCTGCGCGCGGTTCTGGCGGCGTGCGCGTACGCCCGCTCAAAGCGCTCTGGCAGGGTCGATCGGGCACGCTGTCGAACAAGAGCCCGCCAGCAACTGAGGATAAGTCCCCCTTGGCCGCCGCCAGCGCGGCACCCGCAGCCGCCTTGGCCGCGCCGCTGAAGTCCAGCTCGACGCGTGGCTTGGTCAGCGTGCCGCGCACGCGCGCCAGGTTGGCCAAGCCGCCGATTCCGATGCCCAGTCCCGTGGCGGCCTGCGGTCGAAAGCCGAGATCCAGGGTTTCGTTGCGCAGATCGATGACGCCTGCGACGACGAGATTGACTCTGGCGGTTTCGGCAGCGACGCTGTTGTCGATGCGAATGATACCCTGGTTGATGGGCAGTCGAATCACCGCGCACTTGAGATCCGTATAAGGCTCGGCGGCGCGGCCGGGGTTGATCGCATCGAGCAGCTCGCTGATATCCGCGCCGAAATCGATCACCCGGTTGCGCAGCCGGCCGGGACCGATGACCAGGCGCACTTCGCCGTTCGCGCCGGCCATCAGCGCGCGCATCGAATTGCCGCGGCCGCTGATGCGCACGTCGATGTCGGTGGGGCTGCCTTCGGGCGTTCCGGAGATGTTGAACAACGCGCCCAACGCGCCCAGGGCGATGCCCTTGCCTTCGACCACCGCGCTCAGCACCAGCGCGTTGCCGGACGATGCATCGGCGCCGATGCGGGCACGCAGCTCCTTGCCTTCGATACGCACGCGCAGCGGATCGGCCAAGAGCTTGCCGCCTTTCAAGCGGGCGAGCATGTCTAGGCCGTCGAGCGCTTTGCCGTCGCGCATGGCGATGCGGTCGATACGTATATTCGCCGTGCCGTCGATAAACGCCAGCGGCGCTACGGCGAAGGGCTCGGACGAGAACATCCGTGCATCGCGCTTGGGCGAGGGTTTGCCCGGGCCGAGCAATTCGGCCAGATCGAGCGCGCGAGCGTGCAGCTTGGCATCGATGTTAGGGGTCTCGCCGGCAAGGCCGATCATGAGACTGCCGCCGACGCTGCTCCTGCCGAGACGTGCTTCGAGCGGCTCGATCGCCAGCGTGTCCGCCTGCCGCCGGAGCCGGCCCTGCGCTTGCAGCGCGGGCAGCCGGGGCGGATCGATTCGTGCCAGCTTGGCGGCGCCGGTCCAATCGCTGACTTCCGCCGTGAAGGCGAGGTCGAGGCCATCGCTCGCCGCCGCATTGATCGGCATGGGTCCGCGAAACGCGAGCCGCAGTCCTTCGCCGGCGATCGCCATGTCAACGTTTGCGACGGCATCGCTGCTCGCGTTCGGGTCGCGCACGAGCTTGCCCGCGAGCGCAAGCGCGAGGCCGTTGATAGCGACCTTGGCATCGAGATTGGCGGCGGCGTCCGACGTGGTGAGCGAGAGCGTCTCGATGTCGACACGATGCTCGTGTTGCTTGCGCGCATCGCGATAGGCGAGCACGCCGCCGGAGACGCGTGCGCTTCGCAGCAGTGGCAACGCTTGCGGTGCAGTGGGCGGGTCCGCCCGGCCGGCTTCCAACTGCCAGTTGCCCCTGCCCTTGGCGTCGACCTCGACCAGCACGTCCGGTTCGACCAGCTCCAGAGCGCGGATGTCCACGTTGCCGCTGAACAGCGGCAGCAACGCGATCCGAAGGCCGATCCGCTTCGCTCGCAGCATGTCCGGCCTGCTGCCCCACGGCGCATTCTGGAAGACCACGTTTTCGGCCGTGATCGTGGGCACGAACGAGAGCGAATAGCCGATCGGCCCGTCGATGCGCAGGCTACGCCCGGTGGCCGCGTGGACGCGATCGGCGACGAGCTGAACGTAAGCGCGCGGCTCGATGCGGGTCGCCAGATAGACGCCGATCGCGGCTATCGCGACCAGCACGCCGGCGAGGACGCTGGCGATGGCTCTGACTGACATGAGCGACGAATCTCGATCCTGGCGCTACGCGTGCTGGCGGCGCATGCCGGGCACCTACTTCTCCACCGTCGCACGCTCGATCGCGAGTAGCGCGTCCATACCGATGGTCGCGTGCAGCTCGTTTTGCTCCGCCTTGTGCGTAGAGCCGGCGAGCAGTGGATCGGGCTCGCCGCGCGCGAGACACCGATAGCTCTGCTTCATCGCGCGGTGGAATGCCCAGGCGCAGATCGAGCTTGCCAACACGCGAAAGCCGCAGCTGGCGATCTCGTCGAGGCTCATGCCGTGGACGCTCGCGCCATGGCCGGGCAAGGCGCACATGAAGGGCGGCGGCAGCTCGCGTGCGATTCGCTCGGCCTCCGCCCGATTGCGCACCCCGACGTAGAGCATATCGGCGCCGGCATCGCGGTAGGCACGCGCGCGTGCAATGGCGTCCTCCATGCCGCTCTGGCGTACCGCGTTGGTGCGCGCGATGACGAGGAAATCCGGGTCGCGGCGCGTGCGCACGGCTTCTTGCACCTTGGCGGCCATCAGCTCGCAGGGCACCATGTGCTCGAGTCCGACATGGTGATGCGCGCGCTTGGGGAGGATCTGATCCTCGATTTCTATGGCGGCGAACCCGGCCGCTTCGGCCATGCTCATCGTATGATGAATGTGCATCGGATCGCCGAAGCCCGCCGCGGCGTCGAGAATCAACGGCAGCTCGGTGACCGAACGGATCTCGATGCCGGCCTGGCACAGCTCGGTGATGTTCAGATTGGCTTCCAGGCAGCACTTGAGATAACCGAGCGTGCCCCCGCCCAGGTAGAGCATTTCGAAACCCGCGTCCTGCGCGAGCTTCGCGCTCAGCGGATTGAACACCGCGGGTGCGATGCGGGCGCGAGGCTCCGTGAGCAGCTCGCGCAATCTCTTCCTTGCCGACATGCTAGCCGCCTCCCGTGACGATGGCTGACGTTCGATCAGAACAAGTTGACCCGGCGCTGTCAATCGGCTTCACCCGGCTCGGTGGGCGACCTCGTTCGCGATTCGACCCTGGCGCCGGCTCGACTATCGTCGACTCGACCGCGGCCAGCGCAGTGCGCTCGCAGCCGGGCAATGCGGACGCGGGCGACGGCGATGATGCTCTCGTCGCGTCTGCGGGCACGCGGTCTTCGAAACCGAGCTATCATTCCCGCGCGCCCGAGTCATTGCGAGCGGAGGTGAAGCGCGGCGCTCGATCCGTCAGACTCACCGCCTGACGCTGCAGCGCGAAGCGCCCCGGCAGGTCCGCGCGCTTGGCGCGATCTTGAAGAGGAGCACTGGGCATGGCATCGAACCGACCGACGATTTCCGGCACGCGTCACGTCATCGCCGCCGGCCATTATCTTGCCGCGCATGCCGGCTTCCAGATCCTGGAAGCCGGCGGCAACGCGGTCGATGCCGGCGTCTGCGCCGGCATCTGCATCGGCGTATTGCAGACCGAAAAGGTGAGCTTCGGCGGTGTCGCGCCGACGATCATCTTCCGTGCCGAGGACAAGAAGCTCGTATCCATCGACGGCCTGGGGGTGTGGCCGAAGGCCATCACGCCGGATTTCTTCGCCAGCAAGCACGGCGGCAAGATTCCGCCCGGCGTGCTGCGCACCGTGGTGCCCGCGGCGCCGGACGCCTGGCTGAGCGCGCTCGAGCATTACGGCACGATGAGCTTCGGCGAGGTTGCTGCCGCGGCCATACGCTTTGCCCGCGACGGCTTCCCGATGTATCCGTTGATGGCGGAATTCATCGCCGACGAGATCGACTCGTACCGCCGTTGGCCGTCGAGCGCGGCGGTGTTCCTGCCCGGCGGCAAGCCGCCGGTTGTCGGCGCGTTGTTCGTCCAGTCGGATCTCGCGCGCACGCTGCAATACCTGGCCGACGAGGAAAAGGCCAATGCGCGCAAGGGCCGTGCCGCGGGCATCCAAGCCGCTCGCGATGCCTTCTACAAGGGCGATATCGCGCGCAAGATCGTCGCCTTTCACGAGCAGACCGGCGGTCTCATGCGCATGGAAGACCTGGCCGAGTTCCGCGTGCGCTTCGAGCCGACGGTGAAGGCCGACTTTCACGGCATCGAGGTTCATGCCTGCGGCCCCTGGTGCCAAGGTCCGACCGTGCCCATCGCGCTCAATCTGCTCAAAGGCTTCGATCTGCGGGCGATGGGACACAACTCGGTCGAATACATCCACACGCTCACCGAGGCCTTCAAGCTGGCCTTCGCCGATCGGCATCATTACTTCGGCGATCCGCGTTTCGTCTCAGTCCCGCTCGAGGGCTTGCTGTCCGAAGCGTATGCCGACGAGCGCCGCACGCAGATCCGCCCGGATCGCGCTTGGCCGGAGATGCCACCGCCCGGCAATCCGGCCGGTTCTGAAGGCTTGCCGCGGGCGAAGGTGCCCGCGCCTCAAGCCGGCAACGTCCGTCCCGGCGACACCTCGTACCTGTGCGTGATCGATCGCCATGGCAACGCGTTTTCCTGCACGCCGAGCGATGGCTCGAACAATGCGCCCGTGGTGCCGGGCGCGGGCTTCGTCGCTTCCGGGCGCGGCACGCAATCGTGGGCGGATCCTAGCCACCCGTGTTCGGTCGCACCGGGCAAGCGCCCGCGGCTGACGCCGAATCCCGCGCTCGCCTTGAAGGACGGGCGCGCGTTGATGCCGTTCGGTACGCCGGGCGGCGATGTGCAATGCCAGTCCATGATTCAGGTGTTCCTGAACGTGAACGTGTTCGGCATGGACGTGCAATCGGCGATCGAGGCGCCGCGCTTTTCCACCTACAGTTTCCCCGGCTCGTTCGAGCCTCACCCCTACTTCCCCGGCTTGCTCATGATGGAGAAGCGCATCGCCGCGCAGACCGGGGAGGCGCTGGCTGCACGCGGTCATCGGGTCGACTGGTGGGACGAATGGACCTGGCTTGCCGGCGCGCCCTGCGCCATCGTGGCCGACCAGGCGCGCGGCATCCTGCATGGCGGTGCCGATCCGCGCCGGCCCGCGTACGTGCTCGGCTGGTAGCGATGACACTCGCGGCATGCTGCTATTTCATTGCCGGGCGGGGTACGAAGCCGATTGCGCGGCGGAGCTGACGGCGCTTGCGGCGGCCGAGCGTGCCGGCGGGCGTGCCGAGTATCGGCCCGGGCAAGCGCATGTGCTCTGGGTGACGGCGCAGGCGCGAGATGAGCCACGCGCGCGGCGCGCTGACTGGGTGCCGGATCATGCAGGTCTCGTGTTCGCGCGGCAGATGCTGAGCCACTGTCGCACGCTCGAATTGCCGGCGCGCGCGCAATGGATCGAGACGATCGTTGCCGCAGCGAAGCGGCTCGGCAGGCGCTTCGCGCTCGCGTGGCTGGAAGCGCCCGACGCGGATGGCGCGCGGCAACTGCTGGCGGGGATACGCCCGCTGGCCGAGCCCTTGCAGGCGGCGCTGCGCGAGGCGCGCGTGCTCGGCGAGGACCGGCTCGGGATGCGCCTGCACGTGTGTTTCCTCGATCGCGATCGGCTCGTCCTGGGCGCCTCCGATCCGCGCAACAGCGCGCCGTGGCCCATGGGGATTCCGCGGCTGCGATTTCCCGCGGGCGCGCCGAGCCGCTCCGGGCTCAAGTTGACGGAGGCGCTCGCGACTTTCATCGACGAGCGCGAGCTGCTCGGTCGATTACGCGCCGGCCGGGTCGCCATCGATCTGGGCGCCGCGCCGGGCGGCTGGAGCCAGGTATTGGCCGCGCGCGGAATTCGCGTCGTCGCGGTCGACAACGGCCCCATCGCGCAAGCGGTCCTGGACACCCAGCTCGTCGAGCATCGCCGCGAAGATGCGTTTCGCTTCCGCCCGGATCGGCCGGTGGATTGGATGGTGTGCGACGTGGTGGCCGCGCCGGCGCGGATCGCGGCGCTGGTGGCGCAATGGATCGCGCGCGGTTGGTGCCGCGAGACGATCTTCAACCTCAAGCTGCCCAACAAGGATCGCTGGCAGGAAGTGGTGCGCTGCCAGCGCGTGATCGAAACCGCGCTGGCGGGCGTCGAAGGCCGGCACGCGCTTCGCATCAAGCATCTCTATCACGATCGCGACGAGGTCACCGGCCACTTGCGCCGGCTGTGATACGCGTAGCGCCGCGGCTTCGATGCGCCCGCGAGAGCGCGCGCAGCGGCGCTCAGAAGGGCAGCGCGGCGTCGGGCTTGACGCCGAGGATCACGCGCCGAAAATCGTCTTGAATGCGCGCGAGCGCGGCTGCGTCGTCGGCTTCGAAGCGCAGCACGATGACGGGCGTCGTGTTGGACGAACGCGCCAGGCCGAAGCCATCGGCATACTCGACCCGCAAGCCATCGATGCGTATGACTTCGCGCGCGCCGGTGAAGCGCGCGCTTTTCTGTAGCTGCTCGATCAGCGCGTAATTCTCGCCCTCCTTGAGCTTGATCTGCAGCTCGGGCGTGCTGAGCGCATCCGGCAGCGCTTCCAGGATCGCGCTCGGATCGGATTCTCGGCTCAGGATTTCGAGCAGGCGCGCGCCCGCGTACAGGCCGTCGTCGAAACCGTACCAGCGTTCCTTGAAGAAGACGTGGCCGCTCATCTCGCCGGCGAGCAGCGCGCCTGTCTCGCGCATTTTCGACTTGACGAAGGAGTGCCCGGTCTTCCACAGCATGGGCTTGCCGCCGTGGCGCTCGATCCAAGGCGCGAGGTTGCGCGTGGATTTCACGTCGTAGATCACGAGCCCGCCCGGATTGCGCGCGAGCACGTCTTGCGCGAACAGCATGAGCTGCCGATCGGGATAGATGATCTTGCCGCTCTTCGTGACTACGCCGAGCCGGTCGCCGTCGCCGTCGAAGGCGAGGCCGAGCTCGGCCTCCGAGGTCCGCAAGGCGCGGATGAGATCTTCGAGGTTTTTCGGCACCGAAGGATCGGGATGATGATTCGGGAAGCTGCCGTCGACCTCGCAGAACAGCTCGATTACGTCGCAGCCGAGCTTGCGGTACAGCGCCGGTGCGAGCGCGCCCGCGACGCCGTTGCCGCAGTCCACCGCGATCTTGAGGCCGCGCGCGAGCTTCACGTCCGAGACGATGCGCGAGACGTACTCGGCGGCGATGTCGCGCTCGCTGTAGCTGCCTTGCCCGGAGCTGAGATCGGCCTGTTCGATGCGGTGACGCAGCGCTTGAATGGCCTCGCCGGCAAGCGTTTCGCCGCCGAGGACCATTTTTAGCCCGTTGTAGTCGGGCGGATTGTGGCTGCCCGTGACCGCCACGCCCGACTGCGTACCGAGCTGGTGCGCGGCGAAGTACACCACCGGCGTCGGCACCCGGCCGATATCGATCACACTGACGCCGCTCGCCTGGATGCCACGCGCCAAGGCCTGGCTCAACTTCGGGCCGGACAGCCGGCCGTCGCGCCCGACCACGATCGCGGACAGCGATCGCGCGCGCGCTTCCGAGCCGATGGCGCGACCGATCTGTTCCACGCCCTCGGCGGTGAGCGTCCGCTCGACGATGCCGCGGATGTCGTAAGCCTTGAAGATCTCTGCGGGAGGATGTGCCATGGTCGCTGCCGGCTGAACGGGGGTGAAACCATTATGCCACGCCGCCCGTTCGCGAATCGCGCTCGAGCTGGCCGCCGATGAAGCCCAGCACCCGCTCAGGCAACCAGGTCAGTGCGCCGGGAAAACGACCGGTGACGAAGCCGGCGTGACCGCCGTGCGCGGGGAACTCCAAGGTCAGCGCCGCCGAAGCTTCGTGCGCCGCCGGCAGCGCGTGCGCGGGCATGAACGGGTCGTCGCGCGCGTTCAACACCAGCGTGGGCACCGCGATGGATTTCAACCAGGGCTTGCTGCTGGCGCGCGTCCAATAGTCCTGGGCATCGACAAAGCCGTGCAACGGGGCGGTGACATGGTCGTCGAAGGCGCGCAGCGTGCGCGCCCGCCGCGCCGCATCGCCATCGAACAAGCCGGGATGGCGCGCGAGCTTGGCCGCGCTCTTGCGCTTGAGCGTGCGCAGGAAATTCCAGGTATAGACGCGATTGAAGCCCAGCGCCAGCGCTTCACCGGCGGCGACGAGATCCATCGGAGCGGAAACCGCGCAAGCCGCGGCCACGATGCCGCGCGCATCGCCTGAGGCTTCGCCCAACCACTTCAGCAGCACGTTGCCGCCCAGCGATACGGCTACCGCGCTGAGCGGCCCCGCTTCCCGCGCGTGCAGGCGGCGCAGCAGCCAATCGATTTCCGCCGAATCTCCGGAGTGGTACGCCCGCGGCAAGCGATTGGGCTCACCGCTGCAACCACGAAAATGCACGACCACCCCGCGCCAGGCGCGCGCTTGGGCCGCGTGCATCAGGGCGCGCGCGTAATGGCTCTTCGAGCTGCCTTCCAGGCCGTGGAACAGCACCAGCAGCGGCGCCGGCGGGTCGCCTGCCGAGTGTGCCGTGCCGGGCGCGGGCACGATCCAATCGAGATCGATGAAATCGCCGTCGGGCGTCGCCCATCGCTCGCGCCGAAAGCCGATGCGCGGGGCGGGCGCGAAGCAGGACGCGTAAATCGTCTGCGCGTGCGGGTTCACGAGCCATGCCGGCGGCACGTAGCCTGGTGACATCATCCAGCCTGCACGCGTACGATCGCGGGGACGGCGCTAAGCTTTTTCCCGGCTCGACCGTAAACGCAAGCACCGGTCAGCCGGAATCCTAGACTACAACACCAAACCCTCGGTGTCTGGCCGAGGCTGGAGATTGCATGATGCACGCGTTTCGTTTCCTGCTGGCCTGTGCCGCTTGCGCGAGCTTCGCACTGCCGGCGCAGGCTGCGATGTACAAGTGGACCGACGAGAACGGGAGCACGCACTACGGCGACAGCGTGCCGCCGAAGTTTGCCCACCGGGCAAGCGATCGGTTCGGCAAGCCGGTCGTCGCGCCGGCCAAGACCGCGGCGCTCGCTCCGGCGGCGCCCAGCGAGCAGGACGCGGAAAAGCAAAAGGCGATCGCCAAGGCCCAGCTCGATCGCCAGCGTCAGGATACCGCGCTCCTGGCGACCTATGCCAACGAGGGCGAAATCGAGCTCGCGCGCAACCGCGAGCTGCGGCGCAACCAGGACACGCTCTCGTTGTCGAGTGCCGGCCTCGCCAAGTCGTCCGCGGCCGACGATCGGCGCAAGCTCGACGCGCTGATGAGCCAGAGCCGGGAGCAGACGGATCTGATCAATGCCAAGTACGATGCGCAAAAGATTCGCTTCCGCGAGCTGACCGGCCCCAAGAGCGCGCAAGCCCAACCGGCGGCTACGAAATAGCGCCCGCGCCAGCGCAGCGTCAGCGCGCGAGCAGCGAATAGTCCATGGCCCGCCCGATGCCGCGGCGGAAACCCTCCAGCCGCAGTACCTGGCCCGGCGTGACATTCGCGAGATTCACCTCGGGACCGAAGTCGCGAATCATCTGCGCGTGTTGCTGCGGAAAGCGATAGGGATCGACTTCGATGAGGATGCGCTCGAACCAGGGCTGGCGCGGCAGCCGCGCGAGCGCGTCTGCCGAGCTCTTCGCCAGCAGGTCGATCTCGCACTGCTCGACCGTGACATGGTCGAGCCCCAAGCACGCCACTTCGTCCACCAGGCCGGCGACGTAGTCGAAGCTCATCGGCTCGAGCGGATTCTTGCGGCCGAATTCGTACACGACTTTCAACCCGCCTCGTTGCAAGCGCTCGATTTCGCGCCGGCGCTGGTCGCTGCTAAGGGTGATGTAGTTCTCCGATAGCTCGATGCCCGTGAGACCGAGATCGTGGATGTGGCGCATCATCTCCGGCACCTGCCCCTTTTGCCAGGCGTACTCGAACAGGATGCCGCCGGCGAAGGGCGCGATGTCCGCGTCGCGATACGCCCGCGCGGCGCGCTTGACGGTTTCGGGCGGCAGCAGCAGGGCGTTCATCGCGTAGATCTTCGCGAAATCGATGTAATCGGCCGCGCACTCGAGCAAAGCGCGGATGCCGTGCTCGCCGCCGGTCCAGCCGAAGGTGTCTGGGCCGAAGTCGATCATCGACGTGAGCCCGCGCGTGCGTGGCTTCCCGGATCGTGGCGGCAGGGCGAAATCGGCCATGGAACGCGCTTTCGTGGTGACGCGCAGCAGGTCAGTGCAACATGCCGGGCGAGGCAGCCTCGGCGGGCGGCTGCGCCTCGCTGCCCGCGACCGCCGAGCCGTGGTGCGCCAGCATGCGCCAGCCGCCGCCGACGTTGACATAGACGTTGGTCGCGATCACGGCGCTGGCCGGGCGGCGCTCGCCGACCAGCGTGATGTATTCGTAGACGCTGTGCACGGCGAGTAGCCCACCGCGCATCTGCTGTGCGCCGCGAAGCTGGAAGCGCATGCTGCTGCCGCCGCGGAACAGGCGCCGGAACGACTCGCGTATGCTGTCGAGTCCCGTGAGCCGGGGACCACCGGGGTGCACGCAGTACACTTCCTCGTCTTCGGCCCATACGGCCATCAACGCATCCAGGTCGGCGCGCTGGAAGGCTTCATAGAAGGCCTGCTCGGCCTCCTGCGGATTGGTGAACGATGCCGCGGCCATGGCAGCTCATTGTAACAAGCGATCGGCGCGCGCCGGGAGCAGCGAAGCGCAATCCGGCCGGCGCACGATCTCGTCCCAGACCCGATCGGGGTCGAGGTCGCGCAGGCAACGCAAGTGCCCGAGCGGACACTGCCGCTCGAAGCACGGACTGCACGCCAGCGTGAGGCTCAGGATGCTGGCCTGCGGCGACGCGGGCGGCGTGAAGGCGGGGCTGCTCGAGCCGTACAGCGCGATCAAAGGCCGCTCCAGTGCAGCCGCGACGTGCATGAGGCCCGAATCGTTGCTCACCACCAGGGATGCGGCCGACAACAGGTCGATCGCGTCCGCGAGGTTCGTGCGCCCGCACAGGTCCACCGTTGCGGGGCGCCGGGTTTGGCTCGCGATGGCGGCGGCGATCGGGCGATCGTTGTCCGACCCGATCAGCCAGACGCGCGCGCCGGCATCCGTCAAGCGATCGGCCAGGGCGGCGAAGTGCTCGGGCGGCCAGCGCTTGGCCGGCCCATATTCGGCACCGGGACAGAAAGCGACCACGGGCGCCGTGCCGCCTAGACCGTGGCTCTCGATCAAGCGCGCGCGGTTGGCGAGATCCACCCGCAGGCGAGGCCGCGGCAAGGGCCGGGCGAGCGCGCTGCCGCCGGGATGAGCGAGCGCGGCGTAGCGTTCCGCCAGTGTCGGCAGCCGCGTCGCGTCGAGCTTGCGCACGTCGTTCAGCACCCCGCCGCGCATCTCGCCGCGATAGCCGCTGCGTACCGGAATGGCAGCGAAAAACGGCGGCAACGCCGACTTGAGCGAGTTGGGCAGGACGATGGCGCGATCGTAGCTGCGTGCGCGCAGCGCGAAGCCCAGGCGGCGGCGGCCGAACACCTTGAGCTCGCCGTGGCGGAAGGGATTTTCGATCACCGTTCGCACTTGCGGCATACGCTGCAGCAAGGGCGTGGTCCAGGGCGGCGCCAGGACGTCGACCGCCGTGTCCGGCGCCTGCGTGAGAAGCATGAACAACGGCTGCGCGAGCACGCTATCGCCGACCCACGACGGGCCGACAACGAGGACGCTGGTCACGGCCGCCGCGGGCTCGTGCTCGATGCCATGCGCGCGCTCAGTGTGCGCCGCGAGCCGCGCCGCCCTTCAGGGTGAAGCGCGTGCCGCAGTAAGGACACAGCGCTTCGCCGCTGCGCTCGACGTCGAGGAACACCCGCGGGTGCGCGCTCCAAAGCATCATCTCGGGCGTCGGACAGTGCAGCGGCAGATCCTTCGCGCTCACCTCGATATGGCGCGAGGGTTCGAGTATCGTGTCTTCGCTCATGGCTCGCTCGTCAGGCAGCGACCGGCGTATTCCAGTCGCGGTGATTTTCCGCGCGCCCGCTGACGCAGTCGAAGAACAGCTTCTGCAGCTGCTCGGTGATCGGGCCGCGCTTGCCGGCGCCGATGGTGCGGCTGTCGAGCTCGCGGATGGGCGTCACTTCGGCGGCGGTGCCGGTGAAGAACGCTTCGTCGGCACAGTACACTTCGTCGCGGGTGATGCGCTTGGCGATCACCTCCAAGCCGATCTCGCGCGCGAGTGTGATGACGGCGTCGCGCGTGATGCCTTCCAGCGCGGAGGTGAGCTCGGGCTCGTACAGCTTGCCGTTGCGCACGATGAAGATGTTCTCGCCCGAGCCTTCGGCAACGAAGCCGTCGACGTCGAGCAGCAGCGCTTCGTCATAACCGTCCTGGTGCGCTTCCTGGTTGGCGAGAATCGAGTTCATGTATGTCCCGACAGATTTGGCGCGGCACATCGTGACGTTGACATGGTGGCGGGTGAACGACGAGGTCTTCACGCGGATGCCGTTCTCCAGCGCGACCGGTCCGAGGTACGCGCCCCAGGGCCAGGCTGCGATGGCGACGTGCACCGAGCAGCGCGCGGTATTGATGCCCATAGCTTCGGAGCCGTAGAACGCGATCGGGCGCAGGTAGCATTCTTCGAGCTGGTTCGCGCGCACCACTTCGCGCTGGGCCTCGAAGATCGTCTGCTTGTCGTACGGCAGCTTCATGCCGTTGATGTGGGCGGAGCGGAACAGCCGGTCGGTGTGTTCGCGCAGGCGGAAGACGGCGGTCCCGCGCTCGGTCTTGTAGGCGCGCACCCCTTCGAACACGCCCATGCCGTAATGCAGTGTATGCGTGAGCACGTGGGTGGTCGCTTCGCGCCACGGCCTCAATTTCCCATCCTGCCATATCCAGCCGTCGCGGTCGGCCATCGACATGTTGCAACTCCCTGAATCGAGAAAAGCGAATTCTAGCCCGGGCCAGCCCGATTCGTCAGCCGGGGACGGGAATGTCGCGTTCGCCCGTGCGCCGCCATGCTTCGAGCCCGGGCACACGAGAACGTCAACAGCTCCACGCCGCAATGCGAGTCGCGCGCCCCTGCGTCGCTATGCTTCGAACACCCGAGCCCACAGCGCGCGCACGGCTTCGATCTGCGGCGCGACGCGATCGGCCTCGATGCGCGCGTAGCGTTCGCCCCGCAGCCGCAGCGCATGCTGGAGCTGGCGATAGCCGCGATAGGCGCCGTGCACCGCCTTGGCGGCTGCGGCCGCAATGAGCCCGAGCTCGCCCGAGCGCATCAGCAAGGCCAGGTTGCCGGCGTTGGCGGTGAGCGCCGCGTGCACTTGGGAATGGGCGAGCACCAGGTATTGCACGATGAATTCCACGTCGATGATGCCGCCGCGGTCGTGCTTGAGATCGAACAATCCGCTCGTGTTCGGATGGGCGTCGAGCATCTTCGCGCGCATGGCCGCGATCTCGCGCTTGAGCGGCGCATGGTCGCGCGCCTTGCGTAGGATCTCGGTGCGCAGTGCCTCGAAGCGCTGGCCGATGCTGGCGTCGCCCGCGACATGACGCGCGCGCGTCAATGCCTGGTGCTCCCACACCCAGGCCTTGTTGTGCTGATAGTCGACGAAGGCCTGCAAGGGGCTCACCATGAGCCCGCTCGCACCGTCGGGGCGCAGCCGCAGATCGGTATCGTAGAGCACCCCCGCCGGGGTCACCGTGGTGAGCCAGGTATTGATGCGAAGAGCATAACGGGCGTACACCTCGGCGGCTTCAGGCGCGCTGTCCTCGTACAGGAAGATGAGATCCAGGTCCGAGGCGTAGCCCAGCTCCTTGCCGCCGAGCTTGCCGTAACCGACGATGGCGAAGCGCGGGTCGGGCCGATGGCGGATGCGCAGATGCTCCCATGCCAGGCGCATGACCGCATCCAGGCACACGCACGCCAGATCGCTCAAGTGGTCGCTCAAGGTCTCCAGCGGCAGCTCGCCGGCCAGGTCCTGGGCGAGCAGGCGAAACGTCTGCGCGTGCTTGTAGTGCCTGAGCGCATCCATCTGCTGCTCGGTGTCGCCCGCGTGCTCCGCGAGCTGCGCATCCAGCGCGCTCTTCATGGCGGCTGCATCCAGGGGCGTATGCAAGGCGCGGTTGTCGAGCAGCTCGTCGAGCAGTATCGGATGCTGGCCGAGATAATCCGCGGCCCAGCGACTGCTGGCGGCGAGCTTGGCGACCGCGGCAAGGCATTGCGGATATTCGATCAGCAAGGCGAGATAGGACTCGCGCCGGCCGATGCTCTCGATCAGGTTCAGCAGGCTCTCGGCGGCGGCGTCGCGAACGTCGTGCACTGCCGCCGCCTCGAGCACGCGCGGCAACACGGCATCGATGCGCGCCTGCCCGGATGCAGGCATCTGGCGGTAGCGGCTCCCGGTCTTCAACTCGATCACGCGCGCGGCAAGCGCTTCGGCGCGGTCGAAACCGAGCCCTCGTAGCCGCTGCGCCAGGAACTCGCTCTCGGCTTCGATGCTCGCCGACGGCGAGCCGGCGGCGTTGGCCGCGGCTTCGCCCTGAGCATCGGAGGCGCCGGCGAATATCTGCTCGAAATGCGCGGAGACCACGCCGCGGTAGTGATCGAGCTCGAAGCGCAACGCGTCCCAGGTGTCGAAGCCCATGCTGCGGGCTACGCTCAGGCGATCGTCCTCGCCGCGCGGCAGCGCCTGGGTCTGCTGGTCGTCGAGGTATTGCAGCCGGTGCTCCAGCTTGCGCAGGAATCCGTAAGCCACCGATAGCTCGGCCACGGCGCTTGCGGGCAGCAGGCGGCGCTCGGCGAGCACCGCGAGCACTGCCAGCGTCGGCTGGATGCGCAAGGCCGCTTCGCGACCGCCCCGGATGAGCTGGAACACCTGGGCGATGAACTCGATTTCGCGGATGCCGCCGGGGCCTAGCTTGATGTTGTCGGCCATGTCGCGGCGGGCGACTTCCTGCCGGATCTGCGCATGCAGGTTGCGCATGGACGCGGCCGCGCCATAGTCGAGATGGCGCCGGAACACGAACGGGCGCACCAGTGCGCCCAGCTCGGGGGCGTGGTCACCGCTCACCACGCGCGCCTTGATCCAGGCGTAACGCTCCCATTCCCGGCCCTGGGTGACGAGATAGGTCTCGAGCATGGCGAGACTGCACACCAGCGGTCCCGAGTCGCCATACGGGCGCAGGCGCACATCGACGCGGAACACGAACCCGTCGGCGGTGATCTCGCCCAGCGCGGCGCTGAGCTTGCGGGCGAGGCGAGTGAAATACTCGGCGTTGCTGATGACTTTGGGGCCGGTCGTGTCGCCGTCCTCGGCGTAGAGAAACACCAGGTCGATGTCCGAGGACACGTTGAGCTCGTGCCCGCCGAGCTTGCCCATACCGACCACCATCAGCCGCAGCGCTTGTTCGGGCTCGCCGCCCACCGGCGTGCCGTATTGGCGGCGCAGCCACGCATCGAGCCGACTACAGGCTTCCTCGATGGCGATATCCGCCAGCGTGGTCATGGTGGCCGTGACCTCGGCAAGATCCGCCCAGCCGGCCAAGTCCCGCACGATCAGGCGCAGCAGCACACGCTTTCGCAGCTCGCGCAGCGTCCTGGCGAGCATGGCCTCGTCCGCCGGTTCGGCGGCCGCGATCAGCGAGCGCATTTCCGCCGCGGTAAACGGCGCACCCGCGTTCAGCGTTGTTGCCAGCGCGGGCTGCGCGGCGAGCAGCCGGCGAGCGTAGCGGCTCGCCCGCAGCGCGCGCTCGAGGGGAGCCTCGGCATCCGCGGCGAGTCCGGGTTCGAGGGGCTTCATCGTCATTGAGGAGTACAATGCAAGGTGTTCGGCAAGCCCACCCATTCTAGCGAGTTACGACGGAAACCAACGTGTTACGGCGCATCGGCCGGCTGCTTTTCAAGCTGATTCCGCTCTGGTCGTGGCGCGTCTCGCTGTACAGCAGCCTGGGTGCCATCGTCCTGATCGGCGGGCTGATCCTCGGGCTGCGCTACTACCTGCTGCCCAATATCGAGTCCTATCGCGGCGAGCTGGAGCGCGTGCTCACGCGTGCCACTGGGCAGCGCATCGCGATCGGGAGCGTGAGCGCGGACTGGGCCGGTTGGCGGCCGCATTTCAGCCT
Organism: Burkholderiales bacterium; assembly: GCA_020848435.1. Lineage (GTDB taxonomy): Bacteria > Pseudomonadota > Gammaproteobacteria > Burkholderiales > WYBJ01 > WYBJ01. Next base: position 126,673 of record JADLAC010000059.1, read on the forward strand.
GGGCGAGGTGGTCGTGTACGATCGCGCCGGGCGGCCCGCCTTGGAACTGAGTCGCATCGACAACGCCTTGTCCTGGCTGTCGCTGCTGCTGCTCGAACCGCGCTTTCACTCGCTCTACATCCATAAACCTCAGCTCGCGGTCCGGCGCGCGCCCGACGGGAAGCTGTCGGTCGCCGGAATCGTGCTCGACGACGGCGAGCGCGAAGGCGGGTTTGCCGATTGGCTCTTTCGCCAGCGCGAGGTCGTGATCGCGGACGCCAGCATCTCGTGGATCGACGAGATGCGCGCCGCGCCCGAGCTTCGCCTCGAGCAGGTCACCTTCCGCCTGCACAACGACTACTATCGTCACCGCTTCGGGCTGCGTGCCCGTGCCCCTGCCGAGCTCGCCGGGTTGCTCGATGTGCGCGGCGACCTGACCGGCGCCAGCGTGGCCGAGATCGCGCGCTGGCAGGGGCAGCTCTACGCCCAGCTCGATTACGTCGATCTCCCGGCCTGGAAGCACTGGGTCGATCTGCCCATCGACATCGCGCAGGGACGCGGTGCGGTGCGCGCCTGGGTCGATGTCGGGCAGCAGCGCGTCACCGGGTTCATCGCGGACGTGCGCCTCGCGGATGTCAGCACGCGGCTCGCGCCCGAGCTCGAGGTGCTCGATCTGGCCGATGTCTCGGGACGCCTCGGCTGGCAGGGCTGGAGCGCGGGCTTCGAGGTGTTCGCCCGCGATCTGAGGGCGAGAGCCGTTGCCGGCCACAGTTTCCGGCCGGCCGACTTCACCCTGCGGCGCTCCCAAGGGGGGAAGGACAAGACGCTCCGCGGGGAGCTGAAGGCGAGCGTCCTCGATCTGGATGCCCTGGCGCAGCTCGCCGCGCATCTGCCACTCGACGCCGAGTTCCGTACGGCACTGGAACGCTATGCGCCGCGCGGCAGCGTGCATGGCTTGGAAGCGAAGTGGAGCGGGGATTGGCCGCCCGCGCAGTACGAGCTGAAGGCACGCTTCGATGGGCTCGCGGTCGATGCGGTCGGCGCGCTGCCTGGGCTGAGCGGGATTTCGGGCACGGTCGCGGCGACCGAGAAGCGCGGCACCATGACGCTCGCCAACCGCGGCATGCAGATCGCGTTGCCCAGGGCTTTCGCGGAGCCGCTCGCTTTCGACCAGGCGTCCGGCCAGATCCAGTGGACGGCGAGCGGCGCTGAGTACGACGTGCGCCTGGGCGAGGTGAAGTTCAGCAACACCGACCTGGCGGGAACGCTGCACGGCTCGTACCATGTCGTCCCCGGTGAGCGCGGCGTGGCCGATCTCACCGGCGCCTTGACCCGCGCCGACGCCCGCGCCGTCGCCCGTTACCTGCCCGTGGTGGTCGGACGGGCGACCCGCGATTGGCTGCAAAGCGCCCTGGTTGCCGGGCACTCCAACGACGTCAAGCTCAGGCTCAAGGGCAATCTCGCCGATTTTCCGTTCGACCGCGCTGGCAAGGGCCTTTTCCAGGTGACCGCGAAGGCGCGCGACGGCGTATTGCGCTACGCGAGCGGCTGGCCACGGATCGAGAACATCGCCGCCGACCTCAACTTTATCGGCGGCCGCATGGAAGTGCGCTCGTCCTCCGCGACCATACTCGGTGCCCAGCTCTCACGCGTGCTCGCCGTCATCCCCGACCTGGTGCAGCCCAAGGAATTGCTCGAGGTGAGCGGGGAGGCCGACGCACCGACCAGCGAATTCCTGCGCTTCATCGCCGAGAGCCCCGTCGGCGCCATGATCGAGCGTTTCACCGACGGCATGGAAGCGCAGGGCAGCGGGCGCCTCGGCCTGAAGTTGCACATCCCGCTGCGTGCGCTGGGTGAGTCGCGGGTGGCGGGAAGCTTTCAGTTTCTCAACAACCGGCTGCGGGTCGACGCCGATCTCCCGCCGCTCGAGCAGGTGAATGGACGCCTGGAATTCACCGAGGCGAGCGTGCGCGGCCAAGGCATCGCGGCGCAGGTCTTCGGCGGTCCGGCGCTGATCAACGTCAGCACGCAGGAGCAGGGGGTCGCGGTGACGGCGAGCGGGCGTGCCAACGTCGATCAGCTCAAGAAGCGTTTCGACCATCCGCTGCTGCAAGCGGTGAGCGGCACCAGCGACTGGCGCAGCTCGATCCGGGTGCGCGCGAAACAGGCCGACTTCAGAGTCGAGTCGGGATTGCAGGGCATCACCTCGACGTTGCCGGCGCCGCTGGCGAAGGCCGCCGGCGATACCTTGCCGCTGCGCTTCGAGCGGCGCATCGTGGGCGAGCAGCAGGACCAGATCGAGGTCGGGCTCGGCAACCTGGCCGGCGCACGCATCGTTCGCCGCCGCGACGGGGCACAATTCGTGGTCGAGCGCGCGGCGATCGGCCTGGGCACGGAGCCGCCGGCGGCCGAAGCGCCCGGGCTTTGGCTGCGCGGTGAGCTGGCGAGCTTGGACCTGGATTCGTGGCGCGGCCTTCTCGGTAAGAGCGGCCTCGCGGGTCCGAACGCGTTGCCGCTGGCGGCGCTCGATCTGAAGCTCGGCAGCCTGGATGCCTTGGGGCGGCGCTTCACCGAGGTCGCGCTGAGCGCGCGCGAGCAGACCGGCAACTGGCGCGCCCGCATCAGCGCCCGCGAGCTCGCGGGCGAAATCGGCTGGCGTCCCGAGGGCAAGGGCCAGATCGTCGCGCGCCTGCAGCGGCTTGCGTTGCCGGCGCCGCTGGAGCGCCTGGACGCGCCCGCCTCGGCGCAGCAACAACCGGCCGAGTACCCGGCGCTCGACCTCGTGGTCGAGGATTTTCACCATAAAGCGCGTGCGCTGGGCCGGCTCGAACTGCTCGCCGTCCCCGATGGCCGCAATTGGCTCATCGAGCGCCTGCACATCCGCAATGCCGACGGACAACTGAGCGCCGACGGCACGTGGCAATGGCAGGCGCGCATTCCCCATACGCAGATGAACTTCCGGCTGGAGGTTGGGGATATCGGCAAGTTCCTGGCTCGCATGGGCTATGCGGAGGGAGTCAAGGGCGGTACGGCGACCCTCGGCGGCACGCTCACGTGGACCGGCGCACCGCAAGACCTCGACTATCCGAGCCTCGCCGGCAACATCACGGTCGAGGCGCGGCGCGGCCAGTTCGCCAAGCTCGAACCGGGGATCGGCAAGCTGCTGGGCATACTCAATCTCCAGGCGTTACCACGGCGGGTCGCGCTCGACTTCAAGGACGTGTTCAGCGAAGGCTTTTCGTTCGATACCATCGGCGGCACGCTGCGGGTGCAGCGCGGCATCGGCACCACCGATGGTTTTCGCATCAGCGGTCCGTCGGCCAAGATCGTGATGAGCGGCGAGGTCGACCTGGTGCGGGAGACGCAAAAGCTGCGCGTGCGGGTCACGCCCATCATCGGCGATAGCGTCGCTGCCGCGACGGCGTTGCTGGGCGGACCAGTCGCGGGATTGGGCGTATTTCTCGCTCAGCGCCTGCTGAACGACCCGCTGGGACAGCTCATCGCGTATGACTACGCGGTGACCGGCACATGGAGCGACCCGGCAGTGAACAAGATCGCGCTCGAGCGCGCGGAGCCGGGCTGATGCGCCCGCGCCCATGGCCCAAGCGCTTGCTCGGCCTGGGTGCGATGGCGTGCGCCGCAGCCGGGTTCGCGGCCGAGGCGGGACGCCTGCAAATCCCGCTGGAGCTTTGGGATCGGCCCCGCAGCGGGCGCAACGTAATGGCCCAGCCCGCGATCCGACAGGCCCTGGCCGCGCTGATCGCGCAGCCCGAGGCGAAGCTCGCCATTCAGCACGCGCCCAATCCGGAGTCGCTGCTCCAGGCCGAAGAGATCAAGGCTTGGCTCGCGGCGCATGCGCTCTCGCCCGCGCGCGTCGAGCTGCGCCCGAGCCTGCCGCCGCGCCAGCCGCTCGCGCTGGAAATCGTTCCCTAGGAAGATGATGTCATGGCTGCTCGCCACGAAAAACTTGCGTTCTCCGCGCCCACCCGCATGGCCGCGATCCAGATGGTATCCGGGCCCGACGTGGACGCGAACCTGGCCGCGGCCCGCGGCTTGCTCGAACAGGCGGCGGGCTGCGGCGCGCGCCTGGCGGCATTGCCGGAGTTCTTCGCCATCATGGGGCTGCGCGAGATGGACAAGGTCGCGGTGCGCGAGCCCTTCGGGAGTGGCCCGATACAACGCTTCCTGGCCGCAACGGCGCGCGAGCTGGAGCTGTGGATCGTCGGCGGCTCGATGCCGCTGGCAGCGAGCGCACCGGACAAGGTGCTCAACACCTGCCTGGTGTACGACGATTCGGGACAGCTCGCGGGGCGCTACGACAAGATCCACCTGTTCGGCTTCGACAACGGGGTGGAGCGTTACGTGGAAGCCAACAGCATCGAGCCGGGCAGCGATGTCGTCACGCTCACTTCACCCTTCGGGCGGCTCGGGCTTTCGGTCTGCTACGACCTGCGCTTTCCCGAGCTCTATCGTGCCATGGGGCCGGTCGATGCCATTTTCGTCCCTTCGGCCTTCACCGCCACCACCGGCAGAGCCCATTGGGAGACGCTGATCCGGGCACGGGCGGTCGAGAACCAGGCTTATGTCATCGCCCCCGCCCAAGGCGGCAGACACCCCAGTGGGCGCGAGACCCACGGCGAGAGCATGATCGTCGATCCCTGGGGCGAAATCCTGGACCGCCTGCCCGTGGGACCCGGCGTCGCCGTCGCCGACATCGACCCGGCGCGGATCGCGGCGGTGCGCGCCAGTTTGCCCGCGCTGGAGCATCGTACACTGGCCGCTTTCCGGCCCGCGGGCTGAGCCCGCGCGGCAGGCTCGGCCGAACTCTCGGCGCCGGGGCCGATCTACACCTAAGCCTCGCAAAACGACCAAGGATCACCATGTCCATTCAGAGCGAACCTGCCTTGCGGCTCGCGGAGAACCTGTTCACTACTGCCGATCGCTGCTTGTTGGCGCCGTACGCGCTCGATGTCGGCAAGCTGCAAAGCGTGTTCGGCGACATCATGACCCACTCGGTCGATTATGCCGACCTCTACTTCCAGTACACCCGCTCCGAGGGCTGGAGCCTGGAGGAGGGGATCGTCAAGTCGGGCAGTTTCTCGATCGACCAAGGCGTGGGCGTGCGCGCGGTGAGCGGCGAGAAGACGGCATTCGCGTACTCCGACGACATCAGTCTCGACGCATTGCGCTCGGCCGCGCTGACGACGCGAGCCATCGCCCGCCACGGCGGCGCAGGCGCGGTGCGCGTGCCCACCCGCGGGCAGGGGCGCAGCCTGTACGAGCCGCGCGATCCGCTGCCGAGCCTGGAGGACGGGCAGAAGGTCCAGTTGCTGGAGCAGTTGGAGCGCTATGCCCGGTCGCTCGATCCGCGCGTGAGCCAGGTCATGGCGCATCTCGGCGGCGAGTACGAGGTCGTGCTGGTATCGCGTAACGACGGCTTGATCGTCGCCGACGTGCGCCCGCTGGTGCGCCTCTCCATCCAGGTGATCGCGGAGCAGGACGGCCGGCGCGAGCAGGGCTCGTCCGGCGGCGGCGGGCGCTACGACTACGGCTATTTCACGGCGCAGGTGGTGCACGAATACGCGCGCAAGGCGGTGCAGCAGGCGCTCACGAATCTGGAGGCGCGGCCGGCGCCGGCAGGCAGCATGACCGTCGTGCTGGGTCCGGGATGGCCCGGGGTGCTGCTGCACGAAGCGGTCGGCCACGGCCTGGAGGGCGATTTCAACCGCAAGGGCAGCTCGGCGTTCTCCGGGCGCATCGGCGAGCGGGTGGCTGCGCCGGGGGTCACCGTGGTCGACGACGGCACCTTGGAAAAGCGGCGCGGCTCGCTCAACGTCGATGACGAAGGCAATCCGACCCAGCGCAACGTGCTGATCGAGGACGGCGTGCTGCGCGGCTATCTGCAGGACAGCTTGAACGCGCGGCTGATGAAAGTGGCGGTAACGGGCAACGGGCGGCGAGAATCGTATGCGCATATTCCGATGCCGCGCATGACCAACACCTACATGCTCAACGGCCGCCACGATCCGAAGGAGATCATCGCATCGGTGAAGAACGGTCTGTACGCGGTCAATTTCGGCGGCGGACAGGTCGACATCACGAGCGGCAAGTTCGTGTTTTCGGCCGCCGAGGCCTACATGATCGAGGACGGCAAGATCGGCCAGTCGGTTAAAGGCGCGACCCTGATCGGCAACGGCCCCGATGTGCTGACCCGCGTCAGCATGATCGGCGACGACATGGCCCTCGACACGGGCGTGGGCACGTGCGGCAAGGAAGGCCAGAGCGTCCCGGTCGGGGTCGGCCAGCCGACGCTGCGCATCGACGGGCTCACCGTCGGCGGCACCGGCTAGGGGCGAAAGCGGGAACAGACCACGTTTTTCTTTTTTCTGTCGGGCCGAGAGCAACGATTCGACTCGCGGGAAAATGTGGCTGTCCCCGGTTTCGATTGGGGCGCGGTCTTGCGCCGGCGCCGTGTCCTGCGCCGGCCGCGCAAACGGGTCTATACTTACCCGCTCGCCCAATTCCGCAGAGATGTACGCAATGCAGCGCTCCCCCATTCACTCGATCGACGATACCCGCATACAGGAGATCAAGGAGCTCTTGCCGCCGTCGCATGTGCTGCGCGAGTTTCCGGCTTCGGAGCGCACCGCGCGCACGACCTTCCAAGCGCGCCACGATATCCACCGCATTCTGCACGGCGCCGACGATCGGCTGCTGCTCATTATCGGTCCGTGCTCCATCCACGACGTGCGTGCGGCGCGCGACTATGCCGAGCACCTCAAGCGTGAAAAGGAGCGCTTGCAGGCCGACTTGCTGATCGTGATGCGGGTCTATTTCGAGAAGCCCCGCACCACCGTCGGCTGGAAGGGGCTCATCAACGATCCGTTCCTCGACGGCAGCTTCAAGATCAACGACGGCTTGCGCATCGCGCGCGAGTTTCTGCTCGAGCTGAACGAGATGGGCGTGCCGGCGGGCGTGGAGTACCTCGACATGATCACGCCGCAATACATTGCGGACCTCGTGAGCTGGGGCGCGATCGGCGCGCGCACCACAGAAAGCCAGGTGCACCGGGAGCTCGCTTCGGGCTTGTCCTGCCCGGTAGGATTCAAGAACGGCACCGACGGCAACATGAGGATCGCGGTCGACGCGGTGCGCACGTCGCAGCATCCGCACCATTTCCTGTCGGTCACCAAGGGCGGCCATTCCGCGATCGTCTCCACGGTGGGCAACGAAGATACCCACGTCATCCTACGCGGCGGCGCCGGCAAGCCCAACTACGATGCCGCCAGCGTCGATGCCGCCTGCAAGGAGCTCGCCGCGGCCGGCCTGGCGCAGCGCGTCATGATCGACTTCAGCCACGCCAACAGCCGCAAGCAGTATCAGCGGCAAATCGAGGTCGGGCATGACGTTGCGGCCCAGATCGCGGCGGGCGACAAGCGCATCTTCGGCGCCATGATCGAGAGCCATCTCAAGGCCGGGCGCCAGGATCTCATCCCCGGCAAGGAGCCGGGCTACGGCCAGAGCATCACCGACGGCTGCATCGGCTGGGAGGAAACGGTGCCGCTGCTCGACGCGCTCGCAGCGGGCGTGCGCGCGCGCCGCCTGGTGAGCGACGAGGAGGAATAGCCCGGCCCCGGCCGGTCCATCGCGATGGAGGCGCATGCCGATGACCGGTTGCCTGCGATGAGCGCAGGCCTGCTGTCGCATATCGAGGATCTCGGCAGCGGCGGCGGCTACGCGGACGCGATCTACAACCTGGTCGGGCACTCGCCGTTTTTTGCCGAGTTCGAACGCCAGGACATCGACGTGCTCGCCGAGTACATGCGCGTCTACCGCGCCCAAGCCGGGCAGGCGATCATCCGCGAGGGTGACGAGGGCGACTTCATGCTGCTGGTCATTTCCGGGGCGGTCGATATCTTCAAGAACAACGCCCAGGCCGAGCGCCAGCTCATGACCAGCGTCGGACCGGGCATGACGCTCGGAGAAATGTCGATGATCGACGGCGAGCCCCGCTTTGCCACCTGCATCGCGACCGATACCACGGTGTTCGCGGTACTGACCCGCGATGGCATGGCCAACATCATCCTCGAGAAGCCGAGCCTGGGCGCCAAGATCCTGATCAAGCTGGTGACCATGCTCTCGCAGCGCCTGCGCCACACGAGCGCGCGGCTGCTGCAATACATGGAGCATCCGTCCAGCTTCTAGGCGGCGCTCCTCAGCGCCGCTGGCGCAGCGCGAGCACGGCCTGGTTGCGCAGCGTCTTCAGCAGGTTCATTTCGCGCGCATCGATCGTCAGCTCGCCGGCGTTCGCCTTGTCGCCGTAGAACAGGCCGAGCGCCTTCGTTTCGATCACCAGGGGCAGCAGCACGAAGGTATGGCCGAGCCCGTGCTTGCGCAACCATTCGGGAATGCGCGAGCGGATATTGGCGGCATCGATGTCGCTGATCAGCAGGTCGACATTCTTCGCGAGCACGACTGAAAACACGTCCTCGCTGCGCCCGACGGGGACGCATAGGCGCGAGACGAGTCGATCCATCTCGGCCCCGTAGCCGAAGCGCGCCGTCATGGACGGCAGGCGCGAATCGCGCATGAACAGGACCACCCGCGCGAAGCCCATGGCCCGGTACATCGTCTCCAGGATGATGCGCAGCAGGTCGCTCAGGTTGAAGTTCTCGACCAGGCTGTTGGTGATGTCCTGTATTCCGGCGGCGAGGATCTGCGCCGGCTCGGCGTCGCGGCCGCTCTCGCCGGGATGCGAAGCGATGCGGTTCGCGTGTTCGATCGCCCTGTCGAGGGTGTCGGCCGCGGCCTGCGGCGGCGGGGTCTCGCCGGCGGTCTGCCGCAGGCCCTGGCAGAGCTTGCTCTTGGTGCTATCGCCCAGGAGCGAGGCGGCGTCGTCGAGCAGCTCGTTCACGGCCTCGGCCGCGATGCTGCCGAGCTGGCGTTCGTCGAGATCGACGGCGTTGCGATAGTGCCCGGCGATGCGAGCGAGCTGCCGGTCGCGTTCGGCCGGCGAACCGGCGCAGGCGGCTTGCGCCAGCGCGTCGGCCATGCAGGCGGTCAAGTGCAAGCGCTCGGCGGGGGCGGTCGGTTTGTTCGCGCGCTCGTCCGGGGCGGGCTGCATGCTGGCGACGATCGTGGGCGGCAGATTCCAGCTTCGTGCCACCGCGATGCCGATCTCGTCGTAGGTCACGCCGAGCACAGCCTTGGAAGCCTCCGCCTCGGTCACGTTCGCCTGCTGCATGCGGCGGGCGATCTCGACGCTTTCATCATACAGATAGAACGATGCGAGCAGGCGCCCCAGCTTGTGGAACACGCCGCAGATGAAGCTCTCCTCGGTGTCGCGCATGGCCGTTCCGCGCGCGAGGCGCCGTGCCATGATGCCGAGCAGCAGCGAATGGATGACGTCGTCGCGCAGCTTCGCCGCCTGTCCCTTGTTCTGCAGATGCTCGAACAGCACCAGGGTGATCGCCAGATCGCGCACGGCGTCGAAGCCCAGGATCAACACGGCGCGCGATATGGTGCTCACGGTGCCGCCGAACTGGCCGTAGCCGCTGGAATTCACCAGCCGCAGGAGCTTGTTGGTCAGCGCGAAGTCCTTGAGCAGCACGTCGCTCAACGCTTGCACGCTCTGTTCGCGGCCCGAAGTCACGCGGTTGATCGCGCTGATCGTGCCGGAGAGCGCCGGGAAGCTGCTCTTGTGCCGCATGCGGTTCAAGAGGAAATCGATCGCTCCGCCGCCTTCGCCGGTTGCCGCCTCGGTTGCATCCGGATGCAGGTAGTGCTGCAGCGCGCGGCGCATCTCGTTGGCATCGGCATAACGCGCCGCGGGCTCCTTCGCGATCGCGCGCATGACGATCTGGTCGAGCGCCTCGCCGACATCGCCGTTGGCGCTCGACGGCGGCGGGAACGGCTCGTTGGCGATCTTGTGCAGCACTTCGAATACGTTGCGGCCCTGCGCGGCGGCGCGGCCGGTGAGCAGCTCGTACAGCGTCATCCCGGCTGAGAAGACGTCGGTGCTGCGGGCGATGGTGCCGCTGTCGAAGCTCTCGGGCGCCATGTAGCGGGCGGTCCCGGCCGGCGCTACCGCGTCGGCGTCGCCCGCGGTAACGGCGATGCCGAAGTCCATGAGGCGCGCGTTGCCGGCGGCGTCGATCAGGATGTTCGCCGGCTTGATGTCCCGGTGCACCACGGCGCGTTCGTGGGCGTAGGCGAGCGCATCGAGAACCTGGACGATGACCGCAGCCGCCCGGGCCGGGTCCAAGCGCCCCTGCGCGCGTAGCAGGTGCTCCAGCGTCTGCCCTTCGACATATTCGAGCACCAGGCAGAGCAAGCCATGATCCTCGAACGCGTCGTACAGCGTGACTATGTTCGGGTGCGTGAGCTGCGCGGTGGTGCGTGCTTCGGCGAGCAGGCTGGCACGGCGCGCGGCATCCTGGCCCGGCGCCAGTGTCTTGATGGCGACGGGGCGCTGCAATTGGCTGTCGTGCGCCAGGTAGACGCAGCCTTGTGCGCCGCGGCCGAGCTCGCGCTCGACCCGATAGCGCCCGAGCGCGGCCGGAGGTGCCGGGGAATAGGCGTGTGCGGGAGCTGCAGCAGGCATGGCGCGGGCCGAAATAGCCGCGCGTCATGCGCCGGCTTCGGTGACAAGCTACGGCGCGGGCGCGACTTACTTTAGCCGGCTATGCGACCCGGCTGCGTCGTCGAGCACGAGCGTCGAGTAGGCGCGGGTTGCGCCTCGGCTCACGTCGTGCCGGATCACCTCGCGCGACTTCGCGGGCGCGGCTTCGGCGTGTCGCGCTGCCATAACACATCGGGGCTGCCGGCGGCCTGATTGAGCACCCTGGCGAGCACGAACAACAGGTCGGACAGGCGGTTGAGATAGCACAACGGCAGCTCCGGCACCGGTCCGCCATGCCGCAAGGCGACAAGACAACGCTCGGCACGGCGGCAGACCGAGCGTGCGACGTGGGCGAGCGCCGCGGCGCGCGTTCCGCCGGGCAGGATGAACTCCTTGAGCGGTGCCAGCGCGGCATTGTAGTGATCGAGCCGCTGCTCCAGCGCCTTCACCTGCGTCGCGGCGAGCAGGCTATGGCCAGGAATGGAAAGCTCGCCGCCCAGGTCGAACAGATCGTTCTGAATCGCCGTCAGGCAGGCCCGCACATCCTCGGGCAGGGCTTCGGCCAGGAGCAGGCCGAGCTGGCTGTTCAGCTCGTCGACCGCGCCGAGGGCTTCGATCCGGGCAGCGTCCTTGGGCGTGCGCGATCCGTCGCCCAGGCCGGTCTCGCCGCGATCGCCGGTTCGGGTGTAGATCTTGCTGAGGCGATGTCCCACGGTGCTTCATCCGCTGACAGCGATGCGCCGGATTGTAGCAGCGGCTCGGCCATCGGCGTGCGCGTCTTGACCCGCGTATCGGCCGGCAACCAGGCCGGCCTCGAGCCGCGCACGCGCCGATCAGCTCTCGATCAGCTTCATCGCTTGCTGCAAGCTGCGGCGCATGCGGTTGAACGAAGCGGCCAGGACCGATACTTCGTCCCTTCCCTGCTCGGAGAACTCCGGGATGGTGAAGTCGCCCACGCTCACCTTGTCGGCTGCCGCCGACATGCCCGCGATGGGCTGGATGATGATCCAGGACAGCATCATGTTGAGCGCGACGAAGACCGCGACGAACACCGCCGCGAGCGAGATCATGAACGCGACGAAGGCTCGCTGGGCATTCTCGATCGGCAGCGTCATCGGCACCGACACGACCTGGGCGCCGATGATCTCGTTGTGCTGCCAGCCGAAGCCGTTGTTCGATCCGTACAGTTTGAGCATCGACGCCGGCGCCGCATCCGGCGTGCTGTGACAAGCGAGGCACGCCGGGTTGCCGATCTGGATGGGACGCGCGACGTATAGCGCGCGCCCGGTGGGCGTGGCGCGTTCACCCGTGAGCTCTTTCAGACCGGCACGGTTGCGGAAGGCATTGATCACGTCGGCTTCCCACTCGACCGCGCGATCGCGGGGGTTGGTGGGATTCAAGGTCGCTTCCTTGTAGCTGTAATCAGGATATTTCTTTCGCACCTCGTTCAGCGTCTCGGTGGCGGCATACGCGGGCACGGTCTGCGGCAGGAAGATCTGGGCGAGCTGCTCGTCCAGATGAGGCTTCACCTGGGCCACCGTGTAGCCGCGCACCGCGAGCGCCGTCTCCATCAGCAACTCGGCGTTTCGTACCACTTCGTCGCGCGCGTTCCCATGCAACAGGTTCCACGAAATGACGCCGCTCACGGCGATGCCCAGCGCGAACACGCTGAGCAGCACCAGGTTGAATTTCAGCCGCAGTCCCATCCGCGCCCCCCTCAAGCCTTGCCCTTGAATGCCGCCACGCTCTTCTTGATGAACGCGCGCCGTTGATTGGCGTCCGCGATGTGATCCGACAGCAACAGGAATAGCTCGGCGCGGTCGCGCGCTTTGGCGGAGGTTCTTCGCACCAGCACGCCCGCGAGCGGCCCCAGATGATGCGCCAGCTCGGTTTCCACGGCGCTCAGGAATGCCGGTTCGAATAGCGCGGGTACGCTCGCCGGCGGCGCCGAGGCGGGCTGACTCTCGCGCGTCGCGCCGGGCAAAGGACCCGGCGGCGCACTGATCGGGTCGCGCCGCAGCAGCGGCTCTGTCCGGTCGAGAAACAGGGCGCGAGAATGCTCGTTGTCGATCTCCTGCGCCAACGCGCTACGCAATGCATTCACCGAGGGCTGAGCCTTGGCAGCCCGGCGCACCAGCACGGCGGCCATCGGCCCGAGATGGGCGGCGAGCGCCGCCTCCAGCGCCGTTACGACAGCGGCATCGGCGAGCACGCTCGGCGTCGCGCAGGCCGTGTCCGGACCCTCGCGCGCGAAGGGGGTAAGCGGGGCAGGGCCCGGCGGCGAACCCGTCGCATCGGGCAAGCCCTGGAGAAATGCCTGCACGTTATGGGGCCGTTTCTCTTCTTCCGGGCTCAACGCCCAGTCGATCGCTCGCAGCAACGCCGCCGAATACAAACCGCGATCGCCCGCATCGAGCGCTTTCGGCAGGCCGTCGTGCCGGACCCGCGCCGGTGCTTCGATCGGGCGCTGTCCGGTGACGATGCCGTACATCACGGCGGCCACCGAGTAGATATCGGTCCAGGGACCTTGATGGCCTTGCGAATGGTACTGTTCGAAGGCGGCGTAGCCCGGCGTCACGATCGCTGTCAACTCGTGCCCCGATTGCGTCACGACTCGCCTGGCCGCGCCGAAATCGAGCAACACCGGGTCGCTATCGGAGCGCATGTGGATGTTGCCGGGCTTGATGTCCCGATGCACGAAGCCCGCGGCATGAATGACGGCCAAGCCATCGAGGATGGGACGTATCACGGCGAGCAGCTTGGCTTCGCCGACGGGACGGTTGCGCTTGACCCATTCGCCGAGCGGCAGGCCGCCGATCAGCTCCATCACCATGTAGGCGCTGTTGTTCGCCTCGAAGAATCGCAACACGCGCACGATGTTCGGGTGCCGAAAAGTCGCAAGCGCACGCGCTTCGTCGAGGAAGCGAGTCAAGCCCCAATGATAGGCTTCGCGCGCGTCGCCGGATTTCGGCTGGAGTGAATGCGCGTCCGAGCGCACCGCCTGGTCGGCGGGCAGATACTCCTTGATCGCGACCTTGCAGTCCAGGTTGCGGTCGGTCGCCAGGTACGTGATGCCGAATCCGCCGTAGCCGAGCACGCTCTCCAATGCATACTCTTGCAGGCGATGACCCGGCGGCAGCGCGTTCAAGACCCCCGTGGATGGCGGTTCGAGCGGCGCCGATGGGGTGGGCGGGTCATCGTGAGTTGCCATCCCGGCTCCTCGATATGCGCGCGTAGTGTAAACCGTTCCGCAGACGCAGTCCGATTTGCCGGCAACCGAGGCTTGCGGCGGCCCGATGCGCGAGCGCGTCGAGGGCGGCGCGCGCTCACCCCGGCCCGGGGTCGGGCGCACGCCGTTCGCCGTTGGGCAGGTAGTCCTGGCACTCGGCGAATATCCGGTGCTTGCAGCGGCGGCAGATCTCGTTGTCGAAGCGCGGATAGAGGGCCGCGATGACTCGGTGTTTCACCGGGAATACGTTCTCCGGGCCGAGCGCGGTGAGATAGCCGCCACGCTCCAGCAATCGGCGCACCTCGTCCTTGAGCCGATAGAAGTACAGGCCGCCGCCCAGGGCGCGCCGCCGCCGCGACTCGGCGAGCAGCATTTCGGCGCCGGCCACGTCGATGAAGTTGATGCCGCTCGCGACGATCACCAGGTGTTTCTGCCGCGGATCGACCTGCTGCATGGTCCGGGCGACATGGTCGAGGGCGGCGAAATACAGCGACCCGTTCACGCGCAGCATCTTTATCTGCGGGCAGTCGGGCAAGCCGCTGTCCGCCGTGTAGTGATAGCTGTCCGGCGCGGGATCGGGTTTCACGTCCAGGACGAGCGGCCGGGAGGTGCGCTGCAGGTACATCACGAGCGAGAACAGCATGCCGGTGACGATTGCGAACTCGAGGTCGACCAGCAGCCCCGTGAGCAATGTCGTGAGCATGACCGCGCCTTCGCGCCGGCTGGTGCGGGCGACCTGGCGGATGTGCTGCGTGTCGATTAGGCCATAGCCCACCAGGAAAAGGATCGCGGCCATGACCGCGATCGGCAGATGCGCGGCGAGCGGTGCGACCACCAGGACGATCACGATGAGCAGGCTCGAGGCGATCACGGTAGCGATCGGGGTCACGGCGCCGGCTTCGTGGTTCGCGCCGCTGCGATTGAACGAGCCGCTCGAAGGATAGGCGGAGAAAAACGCGCCCGCGAGATTGGATAGGCCCTGGCCGATGAACTCCTGGTTGGCATCGATGCGCTGACCGGAGCGCACGGCGATGGCGCGCGCGATCGACAGCGCCTCGGTCAGCCCGAGTATGGTCATGCCGAGGGCGATCGGCAGCGACTGGCGGATCGACTCGAACGAAAGATTCGGCACCGACAGCGGCGGCAGCGCGCCGGGCAAGGCGCCCAGCGTCGGCAGCGCGCCCAGGCGATCGCCCGCCAAGCGGCTCAACGCCGCGCCGAACAAGCTGCCGGCAAGCACGGCCACGATCATGTAGGGAATCCTGGGATAGAAACGACGCGATGCGATCGCCACCGCGATGGTGAACACGCCCACGGCGGTCACCATCCAGTCGAGGTTGCCCCCGGCCAATTCGCCGAACAACCTTTGCGTCGTCGCGAAGAACGATCCGCCGCGCTCGATCGTGACGCCGAGGAAGCTTGGCAGCTGGCTGGCGATGATGAGCAGGCCGGCAGCGGCAGTGAAGCCGATGACGACGCTGTGCGAGATGAAGTTGACCAGCATGCCGAGCCCGGCCAGGCCGAGCGCGAGCTGCATGGCGCCGGTCAGGAAGGTGACGGTGAGCGCGAGCTGGACGTACTGCGCGGAGCCGGGTTCGGCGAGCGGCGCGAGCTGCGCGAACAAGAGAATCGACAAGGCATTGGTCGGCCCGGACACGAGATGGAACGAGGAGCCGAACAGCGCGGCGATGACCGCCGGCACCATCGCCGCATACAAGCCATACGCCGGTGGCATGCCGGCCAGCGTCGCGAAGGCGATCCCCTGCGGCAGCACGATGACGGCGCCGACCAGCCCCGCTATCGCGTCGGAGCGTAGGCTGCGCCGATTGACCAGCGGTGCCCAGGCGAGGAACGGCAGCAGGCGCGCGATGCGCAGGTTGGCGAGCAGCGGCACGGGTCGATCGCGAGAGATTCGGTACCGAAGTGGGCGGCGACGGGCTGGCGCTTGCATTATGGTTGAGGTGGGCCATTACGACAACGCGGCGAATGCGAATAGTTACTGTATAATCCGGCGCGTTCCATCGACCGGCAGATACGACAAGGTTCCCGATGATGCGCAAGCGCACGCTGTTTTTCGCCCTGCTCGCTTCGGCTCATGCGCTCGACGCAAGCGCAGCCGAAGGCGGGGACGCACAAGCCGCTCAGAACAAGATCGCAATGTGCCAGGGCTGTCACGGCATCGACGGCTACCGCATGGCCTTTCCCGAGGTGTATCGCGTGCCGCGGCTCGGCGGCCAGCATCCGGCTTACATCGTCAAGGCTTTGCAGGCTTACAAGAGCGGCACGCGCAACAGCCCCACCATGCGCGCGATCGCGGCGAGCTTGAGCGAAAAAGACATGGCCGATCTAGCCGCGTACTACGGCTCGGCTGCCGCGGTCACCGCGGCCACGAAATAGAGCGAGGCGAGCATGAAGCGCATCGGCATGGCAGTGGTGCTGTTGGCAGCCGGTTTCGGCGTCCAGGCGGCGGACGTGGAAGCGGGCAAGAAGAAAGCCGCAGAAATCTGCGCAGCCTGCCACGGCGCGGATGGAAACAGCGCCACCGCGGATTTCCCGCGCATCGCGGGCCAGCATGCGGATTACCTCGCGAAGGCGATCCGGGACTACAAGACCGGGGCGCGCAAGGACCCGATCATGAGCGGCTTCGCCAATCCGCTGACGCGAAGCGAAATCGAAAATCTGGCCGCGTATTTCTCCTCCCAGCGGGGGCTCCGGCACAAGGACTGATCACGCCGGATCGGGTGTCGCGAACGGCCGCCTGCGGGCGGCCGTTCGCATTGGCGCTTCGCCCGGAGTCTTGGCGCGGAACTCGCAGAGATCCACGATCTGGCACTGCGGACACTTCGGCTTGCGCGCGATGCAGACATGGCGGCCATGCAGGATGAGCCAATGATGGGCATGGCGCTTGAACTCGTCGGGCGTGAATTTCTCCAGGCGGCGTTCGACCTCGCCCACGTCGGCGCCGGGCGCGATGCCCGTGCGGTTGGCGACCCGGAAGATATGCGTGTCGACGGCGATGGTCGGCTCGCCGAAGGCGGTGTTGAGCACGACGTTGGCGGTTTTTCTTCCTACGCCCGGCAGGGCTTCCAAGGCCTCGCGCGATCGCGGCACATCTGCCGCGTGGCGCTCGATCAACAGCCGGCACGTTTCCAGGATGTTCCTGGTCTTGTTGCGGTAGAGTCCGATGCTGCGCACATAGGCTTCGAGCCCATCCTGTCCCAATGCGAGCAGCGCGCGCGGCGTGTTGGCCACCGGGAAGAGTTTCCTGGTCGCCAGGTTCACGCCCTTGTCGGTGGCTTGCGCCGATAGGATGACCGCGACCAGGAGCTCGAACGGGGTCGAGAACTCGAGCTCCGAACGCGGTTCGGGATTGGCTGCGCGCAAGCGTTCGAAGATCGCGCGGCGCTTTTGCGGATTCACGCCGGGCAGCTTAAAGGAAAGCCAACGCCCGCAGCAAGCCGGCGATTACTGCAAGCCGATGGGTGCCCGCGGTCGCGAATACGTTTGGATGATTGCGCGCGACCAATTCGTATTCGACCAGGCTCGCCGAGGCGGCGCGAGTGCCGCCGCGAGGCGACAGCGGCGCCGGCTCGCGCAGCCCGTCGCAGCGATTTGCTATCATCGGCAGCGCAGCCGAGAGCAAAGACGAGGCCATGTCCGCACCGACCGATCCTGCCGCAGGCGCTGGCCCGAGGCCGCAGGCACACGCCGCTGTTCTATTCGCCGACATCGCGGGCAGTACGACGCTGTACGAGACCCTCGGCGACAGCCATGCCAAGAGCCTGGTCGACGAATGCCTGCACGCGCTGCGCACGATCACGGCCCGTCACGGCGGGCGCGTCGTGAAAACGATTGGCGATGAGCTGATGTGCGTGTTCCCCGATGCCGATCGCGTGACGCTGGCCGCGTGCGAAATGCAGCAAGCGGTGAGCGCTCTGCCCGTGGTATCGAACGTGCAGCGCGCCATTCGCATCGGCTTTCACGCCGGCCCGGTGCTGGAGGCCGACGGCGACGTGTTCGGCGATACGGTCAACACGGCGGCGCGCATGGCTGGCTTCGCCAAGGCGAAGCAGGTGATCACGACCCAGGCCGCCGTGGCGCAGATGTCGGCGTTATTGCGCGCAACGACGCGCCACATCGCCGCCCTTTCGGTGCGCGGCAAGGGCGACGACGTGGTAGTGTGCGAAGTGCTCTGGCAAGGCACCGACGATCTCACGATGGCGACCGCGTCGATGACGGCGGCGCCGGCGGCATCGACCCTGGAGCTCACGCACGGCCCGCAGCGGCTGCTGCTCGATGGCGCCAACGCGCGTGCCGTGCTCGGACGCGACGTAAGCTGTCACATCGTCCTGGCCGATCGCAAGGCATCGCGCGTCCATGCCCGCATCGAGCGGCGCCGCGACAAGTATTTTCTGGTGGATCAAAGCACGAACGGCACCTACGTGAGCTTCACCGGCGAGGCCGAGATCGCGTTGCGACGCGAGGAAGTGATGCTGCGCGGTGCGGGCCGCATCGTCTTCGGCCATAGCATCGCCGAATCCGCCGACGAGACCGTCGACTTCCGCTTGACTTGAAGTGCGGGGGTCAGGTCTTGCACGTTTCACGCATCACTGAAACGTGCAAGACCTGACCTCGACCAATGCGCAGCGCCACTGAAACGTGCGAGGCCTGACCCCCGCCGACTAGATCGAGGTCGGCTTGGCCTGCTTGAGCAACGCCTTGGCGCGGGCCTGCGGGGCGGCAAGCACGCCGGCGGGCGGCTCGCTTTCCATGCGCGCGCGCACCGCGTCGTCGGCGCAGCTTTGCGTCAGGGCGACGTTCACTTCGGCGGCGCTCGCGCCGGCCAGCGTGAAGCAGGTCTGGCCGAGCTTGGCGTTGAGCGGCTTGAGCACCGCGTCCTGGATGATGTCCGAGGGGCTGGCGCCTTCGGCGAGGCGTAGCTGGTAACGGCCGCTGTCGGCGATGAGCTGCGCGTCGAGGACTTGCCGGATGCCGCGCAGCTCGCGCAAGAGCTGGCGTGCCGTGTGGGGGCCTGCGGCTCCCGCGGGCAGCCCGGTGACCGCAAGGCTCACTTTCTGCTCGCCGACGCTGAAGTGCTGGAGGAAGAAGCTCTTGGAAAACTCTTCGCCCACCAGGCGGCCGATGTCGACCAGCGCCTGGTCTTCCGATGCCCAGCTCTGGGCCCTGGGAAGCGTCGTGTTGAGATAGATCTCTTCGCCGGTCGCGCGCTCGACCGCCTTGATCGTCCAGGAGGTGAGCGCGGTCTTCGACACCGTGACACCGGACGCGGGCAGGCGCATCGACAGCAGCTTCACTTTCGCCTCGCCCAGAATCTGGAAGTCCGCCGCCTTGGTGTCGGGGCTCTTGGCGGCGGCGTCGCCTTCGGGCGCCCAGACGCGGAACCCGAACGAACGGATACGCT
The DNA here is from genome assembly GCA_020848435.1 of Burkholderiales bacterium. Classification (GTDB taxonomy): domain Bacteria; phylum Pseudomonadota; class Gammaproteobacteria; order Burkholderiales; family WYBJ01; genus WYBJ01. The sequence goes on from JADLAC010000059.1 coordinate 145,924, forward strand.
CCTTGATCACGTTCTCCGCGAGCAGCGAGCGTGCGGGCGGCAGGGCATCGGCGGTATCGGCGTTGCGAATCGTCATGACCACCGAAATCTTCGGATCGCCGCTGTTGCGGATGAACTCGACCCGTTCTTCCTTGCTCATCTGGTTGAGCGACTTCTGCAGCGCGCGCACCTTGACCGCCGCGCGCGCCTCCGCTGACATCAGGCCGTCCTTGCCGATCTGCGGCGCGCCCTCGGAGATCACCGTCTTGATGTACACGCCCGGGTCGGCGAGCAGCTTCTGCTCGATCAGGGGATAGTTCTTGTCGAGCGATGAGGCCTGCACGTACAGGCCGAGCGCCTTGTCGATCAACTGCCGCTTGGCATCGGCGCGCGCCTCGGCCTGCGCGGCGGCTTGATCGCCGTTGAAGCGCGGATTGTTCGGATCGACCAGGCCCAGCGCACTGATGACCATCGTGCCGGGCTCGGCCGGGACGTCGGCTACGGGCGCTCTGGCGACGACCGGCACCGCGCTTGCCTGCGGATCCGCGGCCGACGCGGGCACCGCAGCCGGAAGCGCGACCGGCTGCTGTTGCGGCGCCGGACGATCGCCGGCGCTCAGGAAATACGCGAGCGCCCCGACCACGACGATGCCGGCGGCCGCCATGCCGGCCAGCGCGCCGGCGCCAAGCGGCTTCCTGGCCGCAGGCAGGGGCAGGGGCGGCATGGGCGAGGACTGCGGCGCTGGCGCGGCGCTCGGCAGGATGGCCACGCTAGGCTGCTTCACGGTGTCGTCCGCGCTGCCCGGTCGAGGCGCGTGCGTCACCAGCGTCGCGTCGGCGGCGGCAGCGATTGTGCCGGGCTGCTGCACCAGCGTTGCGTCGCCGCTGCGGGCGGCGACCACCCCACGGATCGCGGCGGAGAATTCCGCGGCGGACCGATAGCGCTCGTCCACTTTCTTCGCCATCGCCTTGCGCACGACACTGTCCCAGGCAGGCGGCAGCGTCGTGTTGAGCATCGAGGGCGCCAGCGGCTCTTCGGTCAGCACCTTGAACATGATGGTGGTGACGTTGCCGGTGAACGGCTTTTCGCCGGTGAGGAACTGGTACAGCATGACCCCGCACGAGAAGATGTCGCTGCGGTTGTCCACCGTCTGGCCGAGGAACTGCTCGGGGGACATGTAGGCCGGCGTGCCGAGGACCGCGCCGGCCTGGGTGAGCTCGGACGTCTCGAGCCGGGCAATGCCGAAATCCGCCACCTTCACGGCGCCGTTGTCGAGCAGGATGACATTGGCCGGCTTCATGTCCCGATGCACCACGCCGCGTTCGTGCGCGTGCTGTAATGCATCGAGGATTTCGGCCATGATGCGCTCGATCTCCTTCAGCGGAAAACGCTCGTTCGCTTCGAAGTAATCGCGCAGCTCGCGGCCGCGGATGAATTCCATCGCGATGAAGGCGATCGGGTCGCCGCCCTCAGCGGCGGCGGCATCTTCGCCGTACTCGTAGATCGAGACGATATGCGGATGGCTCAAGCGCCCCGCCGCCTGGGCTTCGCGGCGGAAGCGGGCGAGGATCTCGGCGGCTTGGTCCTTGTTGAGCTGTTCCGGACGTATGGTCTTGATCGCCACGGTGCGCTCGATCATCGGATCGAAGCCTTCGTAGACGATCCCCATCGCGCCCTTGCCCAACTCGCGCCGGAGCTGGTACTTGCCGAGCTTGCTCAATTGCGCCATGCCTGACCTCCCGCAGCGACAGCCGGGCCACTGCCCGCGCCGCCCGACCAACCGCCGTCGCTGCGTCGCATGGCGGCGTGCGCGTGCCGCGGCGCGCTTTGCAGCATGGGCCGGAGCACTATTCTTTGTACTTGGAGTCGATCTCGTAGACCGCGGTCTGCACCAGCCGCTGTACCATGGTATCGAGGCCCACCCCACCCTTCGCGCCTTGCGAGACCCCCAGCACGCTGGTCGATTGCGCGCCGACTTCCATCTTCAGCTCCTGGTAGCCCTGGGCGACTTGCTCGGTGGTCGTGGCATCCATGATCTTGTAGCGCATGCCGATGATCCATACGCCGGTCGATTCGTTGGTTTGCACCGAGCTGGTCGCGCGGCCGGCAACGGCACTGCCGAGGCCGCCGAACACGCCGATGATGCCGCCGATCGCGCGGCCGTCGAAGCCCTGCCGGTTTTCCGCGATCTGCTCGGCCTTGAGGATGTCGAATTTGACGATCCACTTGGTGGTCTTGAGCTGGCCCACCTGCATGGTCTGGCGCGCCTTGTTGGCATCGCCCAGGTTGTAGGCAAGGGAGATCTCCTGCAGCAGGTTGCCCAGGTTCGCCCGTTCGAGCACCGAGAAGTTCGCTTGCGACAGCTCGAGCTCGGCGTAATCGGCGATGTTGTTCGGGCCGAACTTCTGCGCGAAGTTGGCGTGCGCGCTCTTGATGTCGCCGGGAATCACCACCAGCGCCGGCCCGCGCTTGCCCTTGTTGACGTACTCGACCGGCTTGTAGATGGCCTGGTCGGCCGCGGCGTTGGCTTTCTGCGAAGTCTCGCTGCCCGCGGTGGGCGAAGGATTGCCGAATACCGGTTGCGCGAGGCCACTGTGAGCGGCGCTAAGCAATACGGCCGCGGTCGCCGCGAGCGTCGATCGTTGCGTCGACATCCACGAAATGTTCATCGCTTGGCTCCTTATGACGTGCACGCCGCTGCGGCGCTGTTGACTCCGGTGCGCCGGCGCTGACCTTGTCAGGTCCGGCGAGGATGGCGTTCGGTCACTTCGTACCGGCACGCTGGCAATAATCGCTGTAGAGCTGCGCCACAACTTCGTCGGCGCGCTCGTTCAGAAGCGTGAGCGCCATGCCGAGCACGTCGCGTCCGGCATAGCTCTCGTTGCTCGCGCTTGCCTGCGAAATCATGCGGCCGTTGGCGCCGGTCAAGGTGAAGTCGAGCCGCACCATGACCTGGTTGACGTTGATGATCGCGTTGCGCGAGATCTGGGTGTCGATCAGGCCGCGCAGAATGTACTGCGCCGCTAAGCGGCGCGAAGCGCTGATCGCTGCATCCGGGTCGTTGCGGAAGAAGGCGTCGATTTCCGCTTGCGCGACTTGCCGGCGAATCTCCTCGGGGGTGAAGGTGCGCAAGCCGAGAGCGCGCAGGCGTTTGTTGATGGCTTCGAAATGCGGATCGTACGCCGCCTGCTTGGCGAGCACCGCGCCGTTGCGATTCTCGCCGATCACCACCATGATCTTCTGGTTCTTGATCTTCTCCATGCACGGTGTGGCCAGCAGAGCCTGCACCTGCGCATCGCGCTGCGCCCGCTCGGCGCTTTGCTTGTCTGCGTCATTGGAGAACTTGAAGCCTTGACCGATCGCGCCCGTGGCGGCGAGCAGCGTTACTAGGGCAAGCAGGGCGCGGCGCAAACGCATCATGGCGGAAGGCTCTATGCGATCGGCCGACAGTATATGCCAGTTCATCGTGCATTCCCACGATTCGACGCCCATGGTTTCCTCGGCGAGAGGCAGGTGCATGCAAGCACTGCGGCGACGGCCGCGGCTCGAGCATGCAATGATGACAAGATGGCGCGTGTCGTCGCGGTCAAATGTCACGCTCGCGCAGCGGATGGCGCGCCGATGCGGCCAGCGCCGTTCGCGCCCGGGCGATCGCCGCTTGCACGATGGCGCGCTTGCGCTCGAGCGCCGCATCGGGGCTTCCTGCCGTGTGCTCGGCAGCGTCACTGCGGCTCGGTGGCGCGCCACGCTTGGCAGCGCTGCGCTGTAAGCGTCGCGTGCGTCGCTCGAAACGCTCGCGGGCGGCGCCGGCCAGCGCGCGGTCTCGGCCAGGGATCCAATCGGCGAGTCGCGCCGGCACGCGCTGCAACGCGATGCAGTCGACCGGGCACGGCGGCAGACAAAGCTCGCAGCCCGTGCATTGCCCGGCGATGACGGTGTGCATCAGCTTCGGCGCGCCGACGATGGCGTCCACCGGGCAAGCCTGGATGCAGAGCGTGCAGCCGATACAGCGCGCTTCATCGATGAGCGCGACTTGCCGGGGCTTGTGCACCCCGCAGCTTCGATCCAACGGCAGTCGCGGCCGGCCCGTGAGCGCGGCGAGCCGGCGAATGGCGCGCTCACCGCCGGGGGGGCAGCGATTGATCTGACTCGCGCCGGCGGCAATGGCTTCGGCGTAGGGCCGGCAAGCGGCGAAGCCGCATTGGCCGCATTGGCTTTGCGGCAGCAGCGCGTCGATACGCGCCGCGAGCGGGAGAGCGCGCCGGCGCAGGCTCAGAGCGGCCAGCACGATGCCGATCAAGGTCGCGAGGATGGCAAGCGGCGTCGCCGCTTCCCGCAGGACATCCGGGATGGACATGCGATGCATTGGTGCCGGCGGCGGCGAGCCGCAGCGGCAAGAAAGAGTGGAGACGAATCGGCTACGAATCGGATTCTAGCCGGGCGGCAACGCGAGCGCCGCCGCTACAATCCATGTCGTAGGCTCGTTGCGAAGGCCAAGGTACTTCGTGCGACCTGCCGTGATCTCCGACGCGCTACACCAGCCATGGCCAAACCAGCCCTCAAGCAGCCCCCGCAAGACCCCTCGTCCTTCTCCCTCGGATTGCTTGCCAGCCGCGCGCGCATCGAACCGCCGGCTGGGCGCCTCGTTGCCATCGGCTTGGTACTGGCTGCGCTCCTGTACGGTATCGGGTTGCGCTATCCGCTGGTATTCGGCGATTTCGCTCACCTGTCCGCGCGCCAGCTCGAGGGCTACGCGCGCGCGCTGCCCGTGCCGGGGACGGATTGGCTGGCCGATGCCTCGTTCGGGTGGTGGTCGCTCGCCGCGGGCAGCGATTGGTTTTGGCACCGCGTGCTCAACCTCGGGCTGCATTGCCTGGCCGTGGCGCTGGCCTGCGGCGTTTTCCGCCGCCTGAGCCGGGGCGAGAGCCCGCTCGCCGCGGGCTGGCTTGGCTTCGTCGCGGCAACCCTGTTCGCGCTGCATCCGGCGGCGGTCTATTGTGTCGCCTACCTGTCGGCGCGCGCATCGCTGCTGGCCGGTCTGTTCGCGCTGGCGGCGCTGTGGAGCACCTTGCGGGCGCTCGACGATCATTGGCGCGGCGCCTGGGTCGTGGGACCGGCGGCATGCGCCGGCGCTTTGCTCTCCACGCCGAACGCCATCGCGTTGCCGGCGGCGATGGCATTCCTGATCGTCGCATCGACGCCCACGCCGAGTCGTGCGCGGCGCATCGCGTGGGGCAGTGTCGCCATCGCAGCGGCGCTCGCGGCTGCGTATATCGCCGCCTGGCTGCACACTGGCGCGCCGGCTGCGCCGGCATCCGGCGGCTATTTCGATGCCCTGGCAGCATCGAGCAGCCGGCTGCTGCGTTATCTCGGCTATTGGCTGGTGCCCGTCACCGCCTGGATGGCGATCGACATGCCCGAGCCAGCCATTGCACTGCGCGATGCGTGGCCGGGATGGCTGGGATTGGCGGGGCTCGCGGCGCTGTTGGCCGCGATAGCCGCGCTGCTGCGCCGTCCCGGATATCGCCCCGTCGGTCTCGCCTTGGGCTGCGCCGTCATCCTGTACGCGCCCGCGCTGCTTTGGCCCAGGCTCGCGGCGCCGCTCGCCCTGCCGCTGGGCTACGCCTGGATGCCGGTGAGCGTGCTCGCTCTCGCCGGCTCGATCGCGCGACTACCGGCGCGCGCGGCAGTTATCACCGCGCTGGCGTGTGTCGTTCTCTGGGCGGCGCTCGCGGCACAGACTCTACAGAGCTTCTCTTCACATGGCGGGGTTTGGGACGACGCCATCCGCCGCGCCGAGCGCTTCGGTGCGCGCGCCGAGGATGCGCGCCTATACATCAATCGGGCGACGCTGCATCGGTCCGAAGGCCACACGCTCGCGGCGCTCGCTGACTACGACCGGGCGCTCGTGCTGCAACCCGACCAGCCGCGCGCGCTGCGTGGCCGTGCACAAACCTATATCGACGACAAGCGCTATGCGCAAGCCCTGCGCGATCTGGACCGCCTGCTGGTGGTGGAGCCCGAGCAAGCCATCACGCACGCCGATAGGGGGCTCGCCTTGATGCAGGCCGGGCGCCTGGACGAGGCCGGCCGTGCCTTCGATCGTGCCATCGAGCGCGGCGTGCGCCAACCTCGGGTGTTTCTCAATCGCGGGCTTGCCCGGCTGCAGCTCGGCGGGCTCGGTGCGGCCCCGATGGCGCTCGCCGATATCGAGCGTGCCCTTGCCCTCGATCCGAATTACGCGCTCGCGTATTTCAACCGCGCCTTGATCTTCGAGCAGGCCGCGCGCACGGGCATGCGCTTGCGCGACGCGCTCACGCCCGAGCTCATGCGCGCGGTGGCGGCGCAGAATCTCTCCCGCGCCTGTCAGCTCGGCCATGGCGGCGCGTGCGACCAGGAACGCGCCACCAAGGAGAAGCCGATGCCGGGCGCGACGCTGCCGCTCACGCCCGATACGCCGCGCGACCGAGGCCTACCCGCACCCTGAGCCGGGCGCCGACACCGGCTGCCAGCGGTTGTCGATCAAGCCTTCCATGGGCTGGAAGTTGATCTTGTAGGCCATCTTGCGGCTTTGCGCGATCCAGTAGCCGAGATAGAGATAGGGCAGATCGAGCTTGCGGCACTGCTCGATCTGCCACAGGATGTTGTACGTGCCGAGGCTTGCCCCGGGCACATCCGGATCGAAGAAGGTATACACCGACGACAAGCCATCCTGGAGCTCGTCGACGATACTGACGATGCGCAGCACGCCGTCGTCGCGGAATTCCACCAGGCGCGAACGTACGTTGCTTTGCAGGAGGAAGTGCCGGTACTGCTCGCGGCTGTCCTGGTCCATGCCGCCGCCGGCATGGCGGCGCGACTGGTAGCGCAAGTACAGGCCATAATGCTCGGCGCTGTAGCGCAGCTCCAGCACTTGCGCGCGCATCCCTTGATGGCGTTGCAGCGTGCGGCGTTGCGTCCGATTCGGCCGGAACTCCTCGGTCAGAATGCGCACCGGCACGCAGGCCCGGCAGCTATCGCAGTAGGGCCGGTAGGTGAATGCGCCGCTGCGGCGAAAGCCCGCACGTACCAGCTCGCTGTATACGGGCGTGTCGATCAAGTGACTCGGGGTGGCGACCTGCGAGCGGGCCATGCGCTCCGGCAGGTAGCTGCACGGATACGGCGCAGTCGCGTAGAACTGCAATACCGATAGCGGGAAATCACCCAGCAAGGTCACGATCGAAGGTCCACGGGGCCGCGCGCTGAGGGTAGTTTACCAACTGTTCGAGCTGGCGAGAAAAGCGCGCGCGCGAGATCTCCCGTGCGCCGAGACTGGCAAGGTGCGCGGTTCGCATCTGGCAATCGATCAGGCCGAACCGCCAGCGCTCGAGCTGGCGCGCGAGGTGCGCGAGCGCGAGCTTCGAAGCATCGGTCGCGCGCGCGAACATCGATTCGCCGAAGAACGCGCGCCCGAGCGCGATGCCGTACAGACCGCCTACCAGCGCACCGTCCTGCCAGGTCTCGACCGAGTGCGCGAAGCCGCGCCGGTGGAGCATGCCATAGGCATCGAGCATGGCCGGATTGATCCATGTGCCGTCCTGGCCGCGACGCGGCTCGGCGCATGCCGCCATGACCCTCTCGAAAGCGGTGTCGACGCGAATCTCGTAGTCCCCGCGCCGTAGCCGCTTGCGCAAGGAGCGCGACACCTTGATCTCGGCGGGATGGAGCACCATGCGCGGATCCGGGCTCCACCACAGGATGGGATCGCCTTCGCCGAACCACGGGAAGATGCCGAGCCGATACGCGGCGAGCAAGCGCGCGGGCGACAAGTCGCCGCCCGCCGCCAACAGGCCGTTGGGTTCGGCGAGCGCGCTATCCAAAGGCGGGAAGCTATGGGTGCGGCCGAGCCAGGGGATCATGCAGCCGTAGCGCGTCCGCCGCAGGGGTCGGACCAGGGTCGGCTAGCGATAAACCAGCACCGGTATCTTGGAGTGGGTCAGAACCTTGGCCGTTTCGCTGCCCAGCAGCACGCCGGCGAGCCCGCGTCTGCCGTGCGACGCCATGAAGACGAGATCGCACTTCTTCGCTTTCGCGGCCTCGATGATTGCATCGGCGGGAAACTCGCTAGCGACATGCAGCCCCTGGTACGGCACGCCCGCCTCCTTGCACGCCTTCTCGATCGTGCTGAGATACTTTGCCGCGAGCTTGGCGGTGGCGTCGTCGTGCTGCTTGGGCGACATGTAGTTGGCGGGAACGAAATCCTCGTAGACCACGGGCCGGTAGGGCGGCGCGGCAAAAAAGCCCGTGACCTTGGCGCCGGTCTCCTGCGCGAACTTGACGCCCTGGACGACTGCCTTCTTGGACAGAGCCGAACCGTCGGTCGGAATCAGGATGTGCTTGAACATGATCAGGTCCCCCTCGCGCTATGCTGGTGTGAGCGTGTACGGCCGCGGCGCCGGATTGGTGCCGCTGTCGAAAGTATACGATTCCTGACCGGCGCGGGTTTGCTCTCGGTGCGTGCCATTATGGATGCGCGCGCCCGAGCCCGCATTGAGCGAAGTCAACCGCTAGCGCGGGGTCAAGCGCCGAGCCACGCGAACGGGCCGAGTACGCTCTTGCCGATGGCGACCGCAACGATATAGCCGAAGGTCGCCACCGCCGTGACGAACGCCGCCGTACGTTGCCGCGCCGTCCTGCCGCGTCGCAACGCCACCATGCCGAGGAGGATATAGAGAATGAGGCCGGCGATCTTGGCGCTCAGCCAGGCGACGCTGAAGGGGTTTACGCGCAGGACGACGAGCATGCCGGCCGCGGCCCCCAGCAGGACGGTATCGTTCACATGCGGCAGCACCCGCGCGAGCGGATGGTCGAGCACCGTGGCGCCGCGCGCGGCGAGGGCAAAGCGCGTGACGAAGCCCGTGATGCTCAAGGCGACGCAAACGACATGTACCGATTTCGCGGTCGCGTACCAATCCACGCCTGTGTCCCCGGATCCGACCTCGTCGCTACATCGTCAAACCGGACGAGCGCGCCCTGGACAGAAGAAGTCTTGGCATATGCGGGGCTCGCGCGTGCGCGGCCTGACCACCCAACCTTCAGCGCTCGGAGTGTTCGGACCAACCACGGGCCACGTGATCGATCGCTCCGCGCACAGCCACCCCACAACGCTCAGTGCCCGGATTGCTCGGACGCGGGCTTGAGCAGCGCCAGCTTGAGCTTGCGCGGAGCGAGATTGGCGATGCGGTGGTACACGCGCTCGAACTCGTGCTGGCGTTGGACGCCGAACAACGGATCGACGTTGGCCGCGAACGCTTCGGCCATCGCGAGCCAATCGGCATCGGTGAGGCACTGCTCGGCCTGGGGCAGCAGCTCGGTCTCTTCCGCGCGCATATGTGCCCAGCTCAATTCGCAAAACCTCGACAGCGCAACGACGAACGCATCCAGCCCGTCGGGAGCGCCGCCCTGCCAGTGCACCAGCGCGCGCTCGAGCTCGCCGACCAGCACCCCGGAGCGCTGGTGCTCGCGCTCCAGGCGCTCGACCAGCGCAGCCGCTTCGGGACGCCGCCTGCGCAGCGCGGCAAACAGGTAGCGGTCCTCCTTGGGATGGTGCAGGCGCTCGGGGACCGCATCCACGTAATACAGCATCGAGGCGAGCAGGGCGAAATCGGGCTCGATGATCGATTCAGCGATCTGCGCCGCGACCGTCTCCAGCGCTTCCAGCACCCGTGCCAGCGCACGGTGCTCGTCGCGGATGCGGGCGAGCGCGGCATTGCGGGCCGCTGCCTCGGAGTGCAGGCTTTCGCTTGGCATGCGGAATCGGCGCGTAGGAGCGAGCTTCGACCATAGCACCGAACCGGGCGCGCTGCCAGTGCAGCGCTGCTCGCGTGCCGTGGCGCCCAGTGCGCATGCACCGCTGCGGCGCGAGCCGCGGGTGCGGGGAAGGCGATTCAAGCTCGATGCTCGGCCGCCGTAAACGTTCTGTACCCAGGTATCCAGACAAGGACTGTCGCCATGCACGCCGCCCTCGCAACCTACGGCACCCCGAGCGGGCCGACCCAGGCCCACAGCGCCGAATCCGTCGTCGCCGGCGTCGACGACCTGCTGTCGTTGCCCGATGCCGCGATCCGGCTCAATGCGCTACTGACCGATCCGGATGCGAGCGGCAACGAGATTGCCGAAGTCGTGAGCCTCGACCCCGGTCTGGCCGCCCGCGTGCTGCGCGCGGTCAACAGCGCGTATTTCGGATTGCGTGGGCGCGTCGATACCATCTCCAAGGCGATCGCGATGATCGGCACCAGCGAGCTGCATTCGCTGGTGCTCGCCACCTCGGCGGCACAGGCGTTCAAGAACATCTCGTGCAAGCTGATGGACATGGAGACGTTCTGGCAGCACAGCGTGCGCGCCGCCCTGGCCGCGCGAGGATTGGCCGAATCGAGCATGCGCCGCCATCGCGAGCGGGTGTTCCTCGCCGGCTTGTTGCACGACGTGGGCAAGCTGGTGCTCTATCACCAGTTGCCCCAGGTCTCCACCCGCATCCTGGAAGCGGTGCGCGACGGTCAAACCCAGGAGGATGCCGAGTCGGCCGTGCTCGGGTTCACCCATGCCGACGTGGGTGCGCTATTGCTGGAGCGCTGGAACCTGCCGGCCTCGCTTGCCGCGCCGGTGCGCTACCACCACCGCTACGCCGAGGCGAGCGACTACGCCACGGAAGCGGCCCTGATCCACCTCGGCAGCGCGGTAGCGCACCTGATGGAGCAAAGCCGCAGCGACCAGAGCGCCAAGGTGCCCGGCTCGGACGACGCCTGGCGCCAGGCGGGCTGCCTGCCGGGCGAGCTGGAAGAGGTCATGATCGACGTCGACATGCACTGGCTGCAAGTGATCGAGATCGTCGCGCCGGGCTCCATCCTGGTTTACTGACAGCGCGCGAGGCGCTCGCCGGACGAGGATCGCTCGCCCGGCGGGTGCGCGCCCTGTACCGGTGATCCACCGATCGCAGGTATTCGAGTCCTCTTGTGCGCCAGCCTCACTTCGCGGCCGTCACCATGATTTCCACCAGCGTCTTGGGCGAGCCGAGCCGGGCCTGCACGCACGCTCGTGCCGGCGTATTGGCCTTGTCGATCCATGCCTGCCACGCCTGGTTCATCCCCTCCTTGTTGTCGATGTCGCTGATGTAGATGAGGGTGGACAGCAGCCGCGTCTTGTCCGTCCCCGCCAGCGCGAGATACTTGTCGATCTTGCGCAGCACTTGCTCGGTCTGTCCCTTGATGTCGAGGGAGTAGTCGTCGGCGGTCAGGCCGGCGAGAAACACCATGCCGTTGTACTCGACTGCGCGCGACAGAATGGCACCCGGTTCGCGACGAACGATCTGCTGGCTCATGGCTCCTCCTTGGCTGAAGATCGGGTCGAGCGTACAAGGCGCCCGTTGGCCGGTCAAGGCAGCGTGGCGGCGCTGGTTGCCAACAGGCGCCGGGCGGCGACGACGGCTACTCCCACGAGCTGCCGGCGCCGCGGGTTTCCTGGCGCACGTTCCTGCGCGCAGCGGACGGCCGCGCGCAGCGATGACAGGCCGGTGTAAATCGGCTATCGTGCCAACCGAGACGGTTGACTCGCGCCGCGCAAGGCGCGCCCGATCGATGCGACCCGACGCAAGCGCCTTCCCTGTTCTCATCGCTGCCGCGCGCCGCGCTGCCCTGGCGCTGCTGGTGCTGGCGCTCGCGGGCGGCCCCGCGCTCGCCGACGAGAAGGAAGTCATCAAGCGCGTGCGCGAGCGCTTTCCGCAGTCGCTGGTGGAGAACGTCTTCGCCACGCCTTATCCCGGGCTGTACGAAGTGCTCATGGACAACAAGCTCTTCTATACCGACGAGCAGGTGAGCTACATCCTGGTGGGCAACCTGATCGACGTGAAGACCAGTCTGAATCTCACTCAGCAGCGACTGCGCAAGCTGACCGCGATCGACTGGAAGGCGTTGCCGCTCGAGCTGGCGATCAAGAAAGTGAAGGGCGACGGCAGCCGGCGCCTGGCGGTCTTTTCCGATCCCATGTGCCCGCATTGCATCACTCAGGAAAAAGAGCTCGCCAAGGTGACCAACGTCACCATCTACACCTTCATGTACCCGATCGAGCGCTTGCACAAGGGCGCGACCGAGCGCTCGCGGGGCGTGTGGTGTTCGCCCGACCGGGCGAAAGCCTGGGACGCGTTGCTGCTCGACCGGAGCGATCCCAAGTCCAAGCCGTGCGCGGATCCGCTGAAGAAGATCGAGGCGCTCGGCGCTCAGCTCAAGATCGACGTCACGCCGACGCTCATCTTCGGCGATGGCACGGTGGTGTCGGGCGGATTGCTCGCACAGCAGGTCGAGAAGCATCTCGCCGAGGTTGGCAAGCGATGAGCGGCGTGCGGCGGGAGTCTTGCGGCCCGGCGCGGGCGCGATGTCGCGCGATGTTTTCGGGGTTGCCGCACCATGACTGAGCTCGTTTCACGCCGCATCGAGGTCGCCGCCGATGCCCGCGCGGTGTTCGACGATATGTACCGCCGAGGCCTGACCGATGGTTTGCCGGTCATACCGCCGACCGAAGCGCGCGTGCGCGAGATGCTCGTGGCGGCTGCAGCGGCGGCCGACGATCTCATCGCTGTCGTGCCGCCCGAAGGCGGTCCCGCGACCGTGGAAAAGCTCGCCATCAATGCCGTCATGGCGGGCTGCCTGCCCGAGTACTTTCCGCTGGTGATCGCGGCCGTGCGCGCGGTCACCGCGGCGCGCTTCAACCTGCTCGGCATCCAGACCACCACCAATCCCGTCGCCCCCGTGCTCGTCGTCAACGGCCCGATCCGCGGGCGCATCGGTATCGAATGCGGGCGCGGCTGCATGGGCCCGGGCTTTCGTGCCAATGCCACCATCGGGCGGGCGTTGCGGCTCATCCTGCTCAATATCGGCGGCTGTCCGCCCGGCGATGTCGACAAGGCGATCCACGGCATGCCCGGCAAGTTCAGCTTCTGCTTCGGCGAGCTCGAAGAGCAGAGCCCGTGGCCGGCGTTGCACGTGGAGCAAGGCTGCGCGCCGGAGGACAGCGCAGTCACCGCATTCGGCGGCCAGGGCACGCAAAACATCTACGCGGCCATGCACGATCCGAACGGCATCGTGCACATGCTGGCCGACGGCATGCGCTGTTACGGCAACAACGGCTATCTGCGCGCGTGCGGCGCGCCTCTGATCGTGCTCAGTCCGGGGCATGCGCGCATCTTCGCCGCCGCGGGCTGGGACAAGGACCGCATCCGGCAGGAGCTGTTCGAGCGCACCAGGATTGCGCGCCGCGACATCCCGACGGTTGCGCAGCTCTCGGTACCCATTTATAGCCACTACGCTGCGGACGAGATGTGCTTGCTGTGCCGCAGTGCCGGCGACATCAAGATCGTGGTCGCAGGCGGACCCGAGGCCTACCACATCACTTATATTCCGAGCTTCGGCACGACCGAGCCGAGCACGGCGAGGATTTCCTGACGGCGGCCCGTTCGCGGGCGAGGAGTCGACCATGCAAACCCTGCAGTATCTCGATCCCAGCAGTCCGAACGTGGAGCGCAAGCTCTACGTGCCGGCGGTGAGCGAGCTGCGCGGCAAACGCATCGCCTTCCTGAACAACGGCTGGGCGAGCTACACCTTCATCGGCGAGCGTATGGAGGAGGCGCTGCGCGCGCGCTTCGGCACCGAGGTGATGAAGACCTATCCCATCCCGACATCGTGCGCACCGCCGCCCGGCCTGCTCGATACCGTCGTGGCCGAGGCCGATGCGGCCGTGGTCGGCATGGCGAATTGAGGCTCGTGCACGTCGTGGAGTGTCCACGACACGACCGAGCTGGTGAAGCGCGGCATGCCGGCGGTGGTGATCGCGACCGGTCAGTTCGAGAAGCTCGCCAAGGTCATCATGCGCGCCCAGCGGGTGCCCGAATCGATCGCGATCGTGATCGGTCCCAACCCGGAATTCATCTCGCGCGCGGAGCTGGAAAAGATCGCCGACCAGGTGATCGAACAAGCGATCGCGCGTCTCACCGTGGCGCACTCGTAGCACAACGAGCGCGGCGCGCGTCTCGGCGTCGAGCGCAGCAGCGATCACGCGCCTCGCCGTGGCGCACGCGTAGCGCGCCTCGGCGGTGTGCTTGTTACTTGTCCTTTTGGTGTTTCTTCTTGCCTTCCCGCCGCGCGATCTTCTCCTGGTATTGCGCGGCAGCGAGCGGCAGCACCTGGAATTCGGCCGGGATGTGCTCCGACCATTGCGTGACCAGGGTGTGCAGCTCCTCGTTCGACTTCACGTCGAACACGACCGCGGCGCCGCGGCCGACCTTGACGTAGATCGCCTTCACCACGCCGGATTTCTCCAGCGGCCGCATCCACTGCCACCAGTCGCGCTGCACGGCGCGCATGGTCGATGGCCGATCGGGGCGGGGCGTGCTGATCACCATGAAAAGCATGTGGGTCTCCCTGGCGCTATTCGCCGTTGACGAGCTTGCGGATGTAGTTTTCGTGGCGGAACAGAAAGTCGGCACCGACGATGCGATGCTCGAAGCTGCCGTCGGCGCGGAAGCGGTAGTCGATGAAGCCCACCTCGCGCATACCCCAGTGCAGGGCGCTGGGCGCGCCGTTGACGCAGGCCGTCGACGGGCACCAGAAGTGGTAGATGCCTTCGAGCGAGAACGTGCGGGTCTGGTGCTTGTGGCCGCTGCTGATCAGCCGCACGCCGTGAGCGTGAGCGAGGCCCAGCAGGCGTGCACGGCTCGCAGCGTCCAAGCAGGACTGGCGCAAGCTCAAGTCTTCATGGTCGGCTTCGCCCGGATGGTCGAGGAAGAGCGGCTTGTGCGTAAAGAGCGCCACGGGTTTGCAGGCGAGCGCGGCGAGGCTATGCTCGATCCAGGCCCATTGTTCGGCTTCGGCCGCAAGACCGCCGCTGCCGAAGAGCTGGGCGTTGAAGCCCACGAATCCCCAGCCGGCGGCGCTGAAGCTCCAGCGGTCCTCGCCATAGTGGCGCAGGAACCGCGCCATGCGTTCGGCATTGACGCGCTTGGCCATCTTGCCGAACAGCACGTTATCGCCGATGTCGTGATTGCCGGGTAGAAAGCGGCATGGAATGCCGATGCGATCCACCTCGGCGCGCGCGAACGCGTGGTCGGTTTCGCTATCCGGATCGCTCATGACCAGATCGCCGTTGACCACCGCCAGGGCGGGCTGCTCGCGCGCCACCCAGGCCAGCACCTTGCGCCAGTTGTCCAGGTGATGCTCCTGGCCGGCGCCGAGGTGCAGGTCGGCGACCTGGATGAGCCTGAATTCTTGCATCCCGGTGCCTCCTCCGAACGCTGCGTGCCCCGCCCACAAATCGATGCTGCCGCGCTTGCAGCGCGCCGCGCGCCAGCCGCGGATCCGATCAGTGCTTGGGCGTCAGGGCCGAGATGACGCGCTGTTTGGCGGCGTTCACTTCCTTGATGAAGCCGGGCTGGTGCTGCTCGATGAAGTTCGACGCGAGGTCGAGCTTCAGCAGCGCGACGGCGAGCGTCGCCCACAGGTCATCGACTTCCTTGCACTGCTTGGCCAGCGTGACGGCCTCGATGGTTTCATCGAAGAGCTGTTGGATGGCCTCGACATAGTCGGGCGGGACGATCTTTTCCATGCTTTGATTCTCCCAGTTTTCGCCGCGAGCTACAATCGACACGCCGCGATCGCGCGTGCAGCCCGGCTCGAACGGCGCCGCGTAATCGGCGACTGGAACGCACGCCGCGATCGCATCCCCTGACTTTGCGAGGAGCAATGGTGCTGCGTCCGATCCTTCTTCTGCTGTCGTTCCTCGCCGTCGACACGGCGTTCGCGCAACGCCCGAGCGCAGCCGATGGGTCCAACTATCCGCAGCGCCCGGTGCGGCTGGTCGTCAACGCGCCGCCCGGCGGCGGCACCGACATCCTCGCCCGGATGCTGGCACAGCACCTGTCCGAGACCTTCGGCCAGCAGATCGTGGTCGACAATCGTGCGGGCGGCGGCGGCATCATCGGCACCGAGACCGTCGCGCGGGCGCAACCCGACGGATATACCTTGTTGATGGCGTTCACCAGTCATGTCATCAATGCGAGCCTGTATCCCAAGCTTCCGTACGACACGCTCAAGGATTTCGCGCCGGTCGCTTTCGCCGCCACCGTGCCCAATATCGTCGTGGTGCATCCGGCGGTGCCCGTCACCAGCGTGACCGAGCTAATCGCCTACGCCCGTGCCCGTCCCGGCAAGGTCGCCTATGCCAGCGCCGGCGTGGGCAGCTCGAACCATCTTGCCGGCGTAATGCTCGAGACGATGAGCGCGATCAAGCTGCTGCACGTGCCGTACAAGGGCGGCGCGCCGGCCCAGGCTGATGTCATAGCGGGTCAAGTGCCGCTTGCGTTCGCCAACGCCGTGTCCTCGTTGCCGCACGTGCGCTCGGGGAAGCTGCGCGCGCTGGCGACGACTGGTCTCAAACGCTCGCGTGCGGTTCCCGAGTTGCCCACGCTCGACGAGGCCGGCGTAAAGGGCTACGAAGCGAATTCCTGGTTCGGTATGTTTGCCCCGGCGCGCGTGTCCGATGCCATCCTGGTCAAGATCAACGCCGAGATCCGTCGCGGCATCGAACGCCCCGAGATGCAGGAACGCCTCGCGCGCCAGGGCGCCGAGCCCAATCTAATGACCGTGCCCGAGTTCGGCGCTTTCGTGCGCAACGAGGTCGAGCGCTGGGGCAAAGTGGTCAAGGCGTCCGGCGCGCGCGTCGACTAAATCGGGGACAGGCCACGTTTTCCTGCGATCTTCTTCGGGGAGGTGTCGATGTCTGGCCGGCGGCAGAGCGTGGTCTGTCCCGGTTTTGCCGCCGATGATCGGCCTGCTGCAGCGCGTGAGCCGCGCCCGCGTGACCGTCGAGGGGGCGACGCTCGGTGCCATCGAGCGCGGGATCGTCGTGCTGGCGGCTGTGGAGCCCGCCGACGGCGAGCCCCAGGCGCAGCGCCTCGCGCAACGGCTGCTCGGTTACCGCGTATTCGCCGATGCCGCCGGCAAGATGAATCTATCGGTGTGCGACATCGGCGGCGCGGTCTTGCTGGTGCCGCAATTCACCCTGGCCGCGGATACCACGCGCGGGATGCGAGCGAGTTTTTCCGGCGCGGCCGCACCCGAGCAAGGCCGCCTGCTGTTCGACGCGTTGGTGCAGGCGATGCGTGCGCGCTACGGGCGCATCGAGACCGGTCGTTTCGGCGCCGACATGCAGGTCGCGCTGGTGAACGACGGGCCGGTGACCTTCTGGCTTCGCGCCTGAGCGACTAATTCAATGTGATGTTGGCGGCCTTCGACACCTTCTCCCATTTGACGACTTCTTCGGCCACGTACTTCGAGAATTCCGCCGGCGTGCTGCCGATTGGGATGCCGCCGAGGACGTTGACGATACGCTCCCTCAGCTCGGGCTTCTGCAGCATGATCGCGATCTCGGCCTGGATACGATTGAGAATCTCGGGCGGCGTGCCGGCGGGCGCGGCGAATCCCTGCCAGGAGCTGCCGGCGTAGCCTTTCACGCCTGCTTCTTCGACCGTCGGCAGATCCGGCATGGCGGCGAAACGCTTTTCCGTCGAGACCGCGAGCGCGCGCAGCTTGCCGCTGCGCGCGTGCGGCAGCGCGCCGACCGCGCTATTGAAGGCGACCACGACCTGGCCGGCAATCTGGTCGAGCAGCGCCGGGGCCGCGCCCTTGTAAGGCACGTGAACCATCTGCGTGCCGGTCATCCACTTGAACATCTCCATCAGCATGTGGGGCGAGGTGCCGTTGCCGGTGGACGCGTAGGTGAGCTCGTTGGGACGCGCCTTG
The DNA here is from genome assembly GCA_020848435.1 of Burkholderiales bacterium. GTDB lineage: Bacteria > Pseudomonadota > Gammaproteobacteria > Burkholderiales > WYBJ01 > WYBJ01. The sequence goes on from JADLAC010000059.1 coordinate 163,725, forward strand.
GCGACGGCGATGAGATCCTTGACGTTCTTCGCCGGCAACGCCGGGTGCACCATCAGCACGCTCGGCACCAGCGCGACCAGGCTGATGTGGGCGAGGTCCTTGCGCGGATCGAACGAGAGCTTCTTGTAGATGCCGGGCGCGATCGCCTGCGCGACGGTGAAGCAGGTCAGGGTGTAGCCGTCGGGCGGCGCCTTGGCGGCCTGCTCGACGCCGATGTTGCCGCCCGCGCCGGGACGGTTGTCGGCGATGAATTGCTGCTTGAGCGCCTCCGACAAGTGCTGGGCGATCATCCGGCCGAAGATGTCGGTCGGCCCGCCCGGCGGAAAGGGGATGATGATGCGCACCGGTTTCGCCGGATACGTTTGCGCGCTGGCAGCGTTCGCGCTCAAGCCGATTGCCGCCGCGAGCAGGGTCGTTGCTACGGGATGCATGCGCTTCTCCTTTGACGGGGACAGACCACGTTTTCGCGACGTGCTCCTCAAACGGGGGCAGACCGCGCTTTCACATCGGGCAACATCTTCCGGATCGCACCAGATCGCCGGCGAACGTGGTCGCCAATTTTGCAGCGTCATTGCTTCGAGCCGCGTTAGTGAGCGACGATAGCGAAATTAGCATACCCGGGCAACCATGGAGAGCGCCATGCGCGTCGGCATCGTAGGCGGAGGCAGCATCGCGCAATTGTTCTGCGAGCACATTGCCCGCGGCGAGCTCGGCGATGCCGAGGTCATCGCCATCCTCGGGCGAGCATCGAGCAGCCGCGCTCGCGCGCTCGCGCAGCAGCACCGGGTGGCGTTCATGACGGACGTGCAGGCGCTGATCGGAGCGGCTCCCGCCGCCGTGGTGGAGGCGGCCGCGCATGCGTGGGTGGAGGCACATGCCGAGCGTGTGCTTGCAGCGGGCATCGGGCTCATCGTTCTCTCGGCCGGCGCCATGGCCGATGACCTATTGCGTGCTCGGCTCGAGCGCGCGGCGCGGGCCTCCGGCGCGTTGCTCTACGTACCCTCGGGGGGCATCGGCGCGCTCGACGCGATCAAGGCGGCGGCGGTGGCGGGGCTCGACGAAGTGACGCTGCGCACCGCCAAGCCGCCGCGCGCATGGCAGGGCATCGACTATGTCCGCGCGCTCGGCATCGATCTCGCTGCCTTGACCGAAGCGTACGTGCTCTATGACGGTCCGGCGCGCGCCGGCGTCAAGCATTTCCCGCAAAACGTCAACATCGCGGCGGCGCTATCGATGGCCGGCATCGGTTTCGATCGAACCCGCCTGGTCGCAGTCGCGGACCCGCACATCGTGCGCAATACCCATGTCATCACCGCGAGGGGCGTCACGGGCGAGATCAGCATTACGCTCGAGAACGTGCCTTGCCCGGAGAATCCGAAGACCGCGTGGCTCGCATGCTACAGCGCCCTCGCCGCGCTGAAGGCAGTGCAATCGCCGGTTCGTTATGGCACCTGAATATGACCAAGAAGCCAACCGGGGGTCGGACCCGGGTCGACTTAGCAAACCGGGGTCGGACCCGGGTCGACTTCGGGCCAGTGGGCTCGCAGCAAGGGTCGACTTACTTCGGTCGCCGGGTTGCCTGAAAGCTTGAAGTTAGCCCGTTCCTTTGACCCTGGTACGACCCTGGTCCCGTTCACTTTCTCGAGATGAGCCCGCGCCGGGATTCGCTCGACTGGCTGCTGCTCGCGACCCTGGTCGCGATGTGGGGCTCGTCCTATTACTTCATCGAGGTCGCGCTTGGATCCATCACACCGCTCACGCTGGTCGCCTTTCGCATCGTGCTCTGCGCACTGCTGCTCGCCGGCGCGATGCGCGCCCTCGCGCTGCCGCTGCCGCGCGATGCAGCGACCTGGCGCTTCTTCATCATTCTCGCGCTGACCGGTTATTGTCTGCCGTTCTTCTTCATCACCTGGGGCCAGCAAAGCGTCGATAGCGCGCTCGCCGGCATCCTCGTCGGCTGCATGCCCCTGGCGACGCTGCTGCTGGCGCACCATTTCATCCCCGGCGAGCACGTTACGCCGGCGAAGATGGCGGGTTTCGCGCTCGGTTTTCTCGGTCTCGCGTTGCTGCTCGGACCCGAGGCGCTCGAGCACTGGCGCGGCACGGGTACCGAGTTGCCGGGCCAGCTTGCATGCCTGGCAGGTGCCCTGTGCTACGCGGCCAATTCCATCGTCACCAAGCGCATGCCGGTGACGCATGCGCTCGTCGCCGCTGCATGCACCACGACCTTGGCCGCGGCCATCATGCTGCCGGTTGCATTCGCGTTGGACGACCCGCTCGCGTTGCATCCCGAACCGGGCGCGATCGCCGCTGGCCTCTGGCTGGGTGTCGGCCCCACGGCCATCGCGACTCTGGTCTATTTTCGCTTGATCGCGCGCGCCGGGCCGAGCTTCATGTCGCTGGTGAACTACCTGAGTCCCACGGTGGCGCTCGGGGTGGGAGCATTGTTGCTCGATGAGCCGTTGCGGCCCGCGGCTGTGGTCGCCCTTGGTTCGATTCTCGGCGGCATCGCGCTCGCGACCCGCTGGGACGCACGCAAGCGCGCCCGCGCCTGAAGCGATACGCCGCTGCTATTTCGCGCCCAGCCGCTCGAGCGCCTGCTTGGTCAGCAGCGCACGCCCGCCGATCCGCACCCGGTGCACGGGGCGCATGCGAGCGGCGAAATCGCGGAATTCCAAGCCGTAACGGCGCTGCAACGCGATGGCTCTCCCGGCGAGGCTCGCGGGCGTGAGGGCGCCGGGATCGTCGCCGAAGGCGAGCACGATGATGTTGTCTTCACCCGCGGCGCGCAGGCACGCAAGCCTACCCTCGAAGGCCGCCGCGAGCCGGCGCAGGTAGGCGCGCAAGCCCGGATCATCGCTCATGAAGTTGATGACGAGCATGCCGTCGCGCTTCAGCGCCCGCTTCGCCGACTGGTAGAACGCCGCGGTGCGAATGCTCGGCGCTTGGCGATGATTGACGAAGGCATCGAGGAAGACGACATCCGCGCTTGCCGGATGCGCGCCCACGTAGCTCGCCCCGTCGCCCACGATGATGCGCAGGCGCTTGCGTCCGAGGGGCAGGTGGAACCAGCGATGCGCGGCACCCACCACTCGAAAATCGACTTCGACCGCGACGACGCGCGCGCGCGGAAGGTGGCGGTACACCCACTTCGCGAGCGAGCCTCCGCCCAGTCCGATCATGACGACATCACGCGGGTCGGGGTTGAACATGAGCGCGCCCATCATCGCGCGGGTGTACGCGAGCGCGAGCTGATCGGGTGCGGCCAGGCGCATCGCGCTCTGGATCGCGGTTCCGCCGACATGCAAATGGCGTAAGCCCGCGGCTTCGCTGAAGTGGATGCCGGGGGATGCGGATGCGGGCGGGGTCGAGCGTCGCTTGGATGACACGGGGCTGGATTCTACCGCGGCGCGGCGCGGCTTTCGCTTCTGGTAGGATCCAACGCCTTCCGATCGCCGCCCGGCCATGAGTATCGTTCGTCATTCCATCGTCGCTTGGATGCTTGCCCTGTGCATCGCCCATATCGCGGATATCCAGGCTGCGATCCCGCTGCTCGAAGGCCGCGGCAACGTCCCCACGCTGGCGCCGCTCATCGCTGAGGTGACGCCGGCGGTGGTCAATATCTCCACGGTGTCGCGTTCGGCGGCCGAAACCAATCCGCTGTTGCGCGATCCCTTCTTTCGCCGCTTTTTCGATATTCCCGATGCGCCGCAGCGCCAGGAACGTGCAGCCGGATCGGGCGTGATCGTCGATGCGCGCAGTGGGCTGGTCGTCACCAACCATCACGTGATCCGCGCTGCACAGGAGATCATCGTTACCTTGAAGGATCGGCGCCAGTTGAAGGCGCAGCTCGTGGGCGCTGATCCGGGCACCGACATCGCGGTATTGCGCATCGAGCCGCAGAACCTCACCGCGTTGCGTCTGGGCGATTCGGATGCGTTGCGGGTAGGCGACTACGTGCTCGCGATCGGCAATCCCTTCGGGCTCGGGCAGACGGTGACCTCGGGAATCGTCAGTGCCCTGGGTCGCACCGGGCTCAATATCGAAGGCTACGAAGACTTCATCCAGACCGATGCCCCGATCAACCCGGGCAATTCGGGCGGCGCGCTGGTGAGCCTGCGCGGCGAGCTCATCGGCATCAATACCGCGATCGTCGGTCCCTCGGGCGGCAATGTCGGCATCGGCTTCGCCGTGCCGGCCAACATCGCGCGCGCAGTCATGGATCAGATCGTGCGCTACGGCGAAGTTCGGCGCGGGCGCATGGGGATGCAAACGCAGGAGCTCACGCCGGAGCTCGCACGCTCGCTCAATCTCGCGCTCGCCGATGGGGCGATCGTCACCGGCGTCGATCCGGGATCGCCCGCGGAGCGCGCGGGGCTGCGGCGAGGCGATGTCGTCACCGGCGTCAACGGCCGGCCGGTACGCGGCTCGGCCGATCTGCGCGTGAGAGTGGGGCTGGTGCCAGTGGGGGAGTCGGTCGAGCTCCGGGTCCTGCGCGATGGCCGCACGCTGGCGCTGAAGGCGCAAGTCGCCGCGCCTCAGCAGGCCGCGGCGGTCGACGGCCAGTCGGTGCCGGAGCTGGCCGGCGCGTCGGTCGCGAACATCGAGCGCGGCATGCCGCTCTACGGCCGCATCGAGGGTGCGCTGGTCGTCTCGGTGGCGCAGAACAGCCCGGCATGGCTCCAGGGGCTGCGCCCGGGCGATGTCATCTACGCCGCCAACGCTCGGCGCGTGCGCAATGTCGCCGAATTGATGAGCGCATTGCGCGGCGCCGAAGGCTCGCTCTCCGTCAGCCTGGTTCGCGGCGACTTCCGCATCACCATCCTCATGCGCTGAGGCTTCTCGCCCGGTGCGCCGGCCGGGCCGTCGCTTTGCCGCCGCCCAGCCAAGCATCGCGCATGCGCCGTTGCGTCGCGGAGGCGTGCGGATCGGGCTCCAGCACATAGGTGTCGCGCGGCGGCGCGAGCAGGCGCAGCTCGCGTTCGATCAGCTCGTCGCGGCGAAACGCGCTGACCTCGACCACATCGCCCGGCCGGTAACGCGCGAGCATGGTTTCGAGCGTGGCCGCGGCCACCCGTATGCGGTTGATCGCGACCAGCACATCGCCGGCGGCAAGACCGGCGGCTTGCGCCGCCCCGCCGTCGAAGACTTGCCCGAGCTTGACCTCGGCGCCGGAGCTGTCGATGCGCGCGCCGAGCACCGCGCGCTGCGCAGCCGTGGCCGGATTGCGCGCAGCCGGCGTGCCGCCGCGATCCGAAGTGGATTGCGCACGGCCCAGGTGCGTGCGCACGCCGAAATCGCGCAGCAAGCCCGCCAGCTTCATGTCCTCGGTGGAGCGCAACGCGCGCTCGAAGAAGCGTGCGAGCGGCACGCCGGCGATGCGCTCGGCCATCGCTTCGATCTCCGTTTCCGCCACGCCGCGCCGGCCGTCGCCGAAGTCGCGCCATAGCGCGCGCATGAGGTCATCGAGCGAGCGCCGCCCGCGGGTGGCCTTGCGCAGCGTCAAGTCGAGTGCGAGCGCGATCAGCGACCCCTTGGCATAGTAGCTGACGATCGCGTTGGGCGCGTTTTCGTCCTGGCGGTAGTATTTGATCCAGGCATCGAAGCTCGATTCGGACACGCTCTGCTTGCGCCTGCCGCTGCCGCGCTCGACCGCCGTCATGGTGCGCGCGAGGCAACGCAGGTACTGCTGCCGGGACATGAGCCCGGAGCGCGCGAGCGCCAGGTCGTCGTAGTACGACGTGATGCCTTCGAATGCCCACAGCAGCCGGGTGTAGTTCTCGCGCGCGAGATCGTAGGGCGTGAACGCCGCCGGCTTGATGCGCTTGACGTTCCAGGTGTGGAAGTACTCGTGGCTGGCGAGACCGAGAAAGGTGAAATAGCGCTCGTCCTGGCGAGCGACCCGCGCGCGCGGCAGATCGTAGCGGCTGCACATGAGCGCGGTGGAGGCGCGATGCTCGAGACCGCCGTAGCCTTCGCCGACCGCGCTCACCAGGAACACGTAGCGCTCGACAGGCGGCGGGCCGCCGAAAAGGCTCATGTGCGCCTCGACCATGCGCTTCAGGTCGCGTGCGAGGCGTTTCATGTCGCAGTCGTGGCGGCCGGTGATGGCGATGTCGTGCGCTACGCCGCGCGCGTTGAAGGTGACGAGGGAGAAGGTTCCCATTTCGACCGGGTGATCGATAAGCTCGTCGTAGTCTTGCGCGCGATAGCTGCCGAAACCATCGGCGCCGGCCCCGGCCGAAGCCATGGCGGTCGCGACGCGCCAATGGCGATACGCGCGCCCCTCGGGCCGCACGATCTCGACCAGGCAGGCGGCGTCCTCGTGTCCGTGCACGCGCAGGAAGACGCTCGTGCCGTTGAAAAAGCCATGGCCGGTATCGAGGTGCGCGCCGCGCACCGAATGATCCCAGGCGTAAACCTCGTAGCGTAGCGACAAGGCGCCGGAGCAGGCAGCGGCGCGCCAAGTGTGCTTGTCGATCTTTTCCAGCGCGATCCGCTGGCGCCCGCAACGCGCATCGATGCGCACGATGTTGCGGGCGAATTCCCGGACCATATAGCTCCCCGGGATCCATGCCGGCAGACTGAGTATCTGGCCGGCGGGATCGGGCTCGCGCACCTCGAGATCGACGCCGAACAGATGTGCCTCGGGGTGACTTGGCCGGATGTGATATCGGACCAAGGGGCGATCTTGCGTCATGATGTCGTCGTATGGCCGCGGACGGAAGCGGGTATTGTGCAGCCTGGCGTCAGGTCTTGCACGTTGCGGGCGTCGGATGTCGGGATTGATGGGTGCAAGGTGCAAGACCCGAGCCCAAACGGGCACGGGAAGCTTGTTACCATCCGCTGTTTCTTGCTGCGAGGCCGAGGCGGCTAGACATTCTCCAGGATATGGTTGCATGCGCAAACTCTTGAGCTTCCTGCACGACCTGTGGCAACTGGCAAAGCCCTACTGGAGCTCCGGCGAGAAATGGGTCGCACGCTCGCTGCTCGTGACCGTGATCGCGCTCGATCTCGGCACGGTGGCGGTCACGGTGCAGATCAATCAATGGCAAGCGTCGTTCTTCAATGCGCTGGAGAACAAGAACCAGGCCGAGTTCATGCGCCTGCTGGCGGTATTCGGCGCGCTTGCGTTCGGCTACATCGTCATGGCGGTCTACCAGCTCTATCTCACGCAGATGCTGCAGATCAAGTGGCGCCGCTGGCTCACCGAGCGCTATCTCGACGATTGGTTGCAGGAGCGCATCTACTACCGGATGCAGCTCACGGATCGCGCCACCGACAATCCGGATCAACGCATCGCGGAGGACCTCAATCTTTTTGTCGCCACTACCTTGACGCTGAGCCTGGGGCTGTTGAATGCGCTGGTGACGCTGGGATCCTTTCTCGTGATCCTGTGGGGATTGTCGGGAGAGATGGCGCTTGCGCTCGGCGGCTCGCAGATCATCGTCCCCGGCTATCTCGTGTGGGTGGCGCTGATTTATGCCACGGCGGGAACCTGGCTCGCGCACGTCATCGGCCGCCCCCTGGTCGGGCTCAATTTCCAACGCCAGCGCTTCGAGGCCGACTTCCGCTTTTCGCTGGTGCGCTTTCGCGAGAATGCGGAAGCGGTCGCGCTCTACGCCGGCGAGAACGACGAGAAGCGCGGTTTCATGCAGCGCTTCCAGGCCGTGGCCGGCAACTGGTGGGAAATCATGCGGCGGCAGAAGAAGCTCACCTGGTTCCAGTCGTTCTATGGCCAGCTCGCGATCATCTTCCCCTACGTCGTCGTGGCGCCACGCTACTTCTCCGGCGCGATCCAGCTCGGCGGGCTGATGCAAACGGCATCCGCGTTCGGCCAGGTACAGACCTCGCTCTCCTGGTTCATCGATGCGTATGCGCGTCTGGCCGACTGGAAGGCGACGGTCGATCGATTGCTCGGATTTCGCATGGCCGTGGATGCGACCGCACGCGATGCGTTGCGCTCGCCGGGCGTGCTGCGGGTACAAGAACCGCGCCCGGACATCGAGACCCAAGACGTGCAGTTGAGGCTACCCGACGCTCGCGTGTTGCTCGATGACGTCGACCTGCGCCTCGCGCCCGGCGAGCCGACCTTGATCACCGGCCCCTCGGGCTCGGGCAAGAGCACCTTGTTCCGCGCGCTGGCAGGCATCTGGCCGTTCGGGCAGGGCGAAGTGCGCCTGCCCGAGGCTGTGCGCTTGCTGTTCCTGCCGCAGCGGCCCTATCTGCCGCTGGGGTCGCTGCGCGCCGTGCTTTCGTATCCGGCGGCGGAGCACTTCGACCAGGCACGATTGCACGAAGTCATGCGCGCGTGCGGGCTCGAGCACTTGCAACAGCGCCTGGACGACGTACAGAACTGGGCGCAAGCGCTCTCGGGCGGCGAGCAGCAGCGGGTCGCATTCGCCCGTGCGCTGTTGCACCGGCCCGATTGGTTGTTCCTGGACGAGGCGAGCAGCGCGCTCGACGAGGCCGCCGAGCGCGCGTTGTACGGCTTATTGAAAGAGCTGCCGGGGACCACGCTCGTCAGCATCGGCCACCGGCCGGGACTGCGTGCGTTTCATGCGCGGCGGCTCGCGATCACGCGCGATGCCGGCGGTGTGCCGCGACTCGTTGCCGTTGCCATGCCGATCGAATAGCGATAGACCGCGAGCGTGCGCGCGCGGTCAGACCGTGCATTCCAGACGCCCAAGTGCGTGCTTGCAGAATCTTACCCGCTCTAGCGCACGCTAGCGGTCCCGTCGAATCAAGCCGGCGCCATCTGCAACAGCGCCTTGAGCTCTTTCTCGGTGATCGTTTCTTTCGCCAGCAACTGCTCGGCGCCGGCTTCCAGCAGCGCGCGCCGCTCGCTGAGCAGGCCCACCGCACGCTGGAACATCGCGTCGATGAGGCCGCGCACCGCGCGGTCGATCTCGCGCGCCGTCTCTTCGGAATAGGTTCGCTCGCTGCCGCCGCCCATGTCGGGCAGAAACGAACGCCGCTCGTTCTCGTAGGCGACGTGCCCGAGCGTCTCGTCCATGCCGTAGCGCATGATCATGGAGCGGGCGATGTCGGTGACCTTTTGCAAGTCGTCGGCCGCGCCGGTGGACAGGTGTTCGAACACGATGCGCTCGGCGGCGCGCCCGCCGAGCAGCACGGCCATCTTGTTTTCGAGCTCGGCGCGCGTCATGAGGAAGCGATCTTCGGTCGGGCGCTGGATGGTGTAGCCGAGCGCGCCCACTCCGCGCGGAATGATCGAAATCTTGTGCACCGGGTCGCTCCCGGGGAGCGCGCTCGCTACCAGGGCGTGGCCCATTTCGTGGTAAGCGACCACGCGGCGCTCGTGCGGATTGAGCAAGCGGTTCTTCTTCTCCAGACCGGCGATGATGCGCTCGATGCCGGCGTTGAAATCCTGCATCTCGACCGCATCGGCTTTGCGCCGGGTCGCGAGCAGCGCGGCTTCGTTGACGAGATTCGCCAAGTCGGCGCCGGAAAAGCCGGGCGTGAGGGCGGCGATTTCATCGGCGTTGACGTCGGCGCCGAGCCTGACTTTCTTTAGGTGGACGTGCAGGATCTGCACGCGCCCGGCGCGATCGGGTCGATCCACCAGCACCTGGCGGTCGAAGCGGCCGGCGCGCAACAACGCCGGGTCGAGGATTTCGGGACGATTGGTCGCGGCGAGCAGCACCAGCCCCGCGCTCGGATCGAAGCCGTCCATTTCCACCAGGAGCTGGTTGAGCGTCTGTTCCTTCTCGTCGTGACCACCCATGCCGCCGAAGGCGCCGCGGGCGCGTCCGAGCGCATCCAGCTCGTCGATGAATATGATGGCCGGCGCCTTCTGCCGCGCCTGTTCGAACAGGTCGCGCACGCGCGCCGCACCCACGCCGACGAACATCTCGACGAATTCCGAGCCGCTGATCGACAGAAACGGCACGCCCGCTTCGCCCGCCACCGCGCGCGCGAGCAAGGTCTTGCCGGTGCCGGGCGGACCCACGAGCAGCACGCCTTTCGGCAAACGCCCGCCGAGGCGGCTGTACTCCTGCGGCGACTTGAGGAAGCTCACGACCTCCTTCAACTCTTCCTTCGCTTCGTCGACGCCGGCAACGTCGTCGAACGTGACCTTGGTATCGGTTTCCATGTAGATCTTCGCCTTGCTCTTGCCGATCGACATGAAGCCCCCGCCCAGGCCCTGCTTCTCTGCGAAACGGCGCATGACATACATCCAGATACCGAAGAACACCAGCGCCGGGATCACCCAGCCGAGCAGGTCCTTGAGCCAGGTGCTTTGCACTACCCCCGTGAACTTGACGTTGTACTGCGCGAGGTCGCGCGCGAGATCGGTCTCGACCCGCGTGGTGATGAACTTGTCGCGGCCATCGGCCCCGGGCGTGAGCAGCGTGCCCTGGATGAAATTGTCCAGGATCGCGATCTCCTTCACCTTGCCCGACTTGAGCAGGTTCTGGAACTCGCTATACGGAATCGGCTCGACCTGGCGATACTGTTTCCAGGCGTCCGCCATGTACAGCACGGCGATGGTCGCGACCACGAAGTACCAGACGTTGAATTGGGTCTTCTTTTCCACGAATTCCCCCGGCGCGATCAGCTCGGCGCGGGCGAGCTGATCGCGACCTCGGCGGCGATTCGCGCCAGCTCGTCGCGGTTCAACTCCGCGCTGACCGCGAAGGCCAGCGTGCCGTTGCTCCAGAACACTACATGCACGGTTTCGCGATCGCTGAAGCGAACCGGCCGTGCGCCGCCGGGCTCGCGCGCCAGGTAGATCGTGAGGCGCTTACCCGCGGCATTCTGATACATGATCTGGCAGGCGGGACCGTCGGCTCCAGGCAGCAGCCGGCCCCCCAGGGCCTCGAAGCCGAACTGCGACAGGTCGGGCACGCGCACCGCCGCATTCATGCGCTTGGAGAGCCAGCGAATCATGTCCTGCTCCTGGCTCGCCGCGACTTCGACCGCGCGCCGGCTCTCGGCGGTGTAGACCACGTGCGCCATGCGGGCGCGCCGGACCAGCTCGGTGTCGCTCGCGGCCGCCGGCACGACCGCGTGCTGTTGATCGCGGATGAGCCAGCCCAGTGCCGCGCCGAAGACGATCCAGGCGCAGACCGCGGCGACGCGACGCCACGGCGACCCGCTCATACCCGCACGCGGCACGCGAATACGCGCGGGTACCGGCTCCGCCAATACTGGATCGAATGCCTGCTTGATCCACTCGCGTTGGCGCCGATAAGCCAGCACGCGTTCGGCATCCTCGGGATGCTCGGCGAGATGGCGCTCGACTGCGCTGCGCTCCTCGGCCGCGAGCTGCTCGTCGACATAGGCGTGCAGCCGCTCTTCGCTGACCGGCGCGACGCTCACTTGATGACCTTAAGCGGCGTCGCCACGCCGTCATCGTTTAGAAGCGCGCGCAATTTCTCTCGCCCTCGCGCGAGCCGCGACATCACGGTGCCGATCGGAACACCGATCACCTTGGCCGTCTCGGCGTAACCGAGCTGCTCGAGCCCCACCAGCAGCACGACTTCGCGCTGCTCGCCCGGCAGCAGCGCCAGCGCCCGATCGATGTCGCGCATGGCAAGCCCGTCCTGGGTGCTGTCGCGCGTCGCCCCGTCCATGGCTTCCGGATCCAGCGCCACGCGCTTGCGCACCGCGGCCGAACGCATGTCATTGACGAATAGGTTGTGCATGATCGCGAACAACCACGGGCGCGGATCGCCGCCGGGACGCAGCAGCGCGCTGCGCGAGAGCGCGCGTTCGAGCGTGTCCTGCACCAGGTCGTCGGCGGCTTCGCGATCGCCGCTGAGCGCGCGCGCGTAACGGCGCAGGCGCGGGATCTGCTCGCGGATCGCGGCTTCGGTCAGCATCGGCGCGGCCGCGGGCTCGTTCGCGGGGCGCTGGCCCTCGAGCCCGCGGCGACACTCGGGTACGCTGGCATCGCGCCCGGCACCGGTTCGATCTCGAACATCACCGCGATCATCGATTTCCTTTGAGCATTCGCCGCGCGGCTCGCGCCGATCCAGCCGCGAGTATCCCTGCATCGCTGCTGGCGTGGCGCGTGCGCCCGACGTGCGTCAAGCCCCTTCGCGCTCCGCAGCGCGCCTTCTTCGACCGGCGTGTTGCGCCGAGCCCTCCGGCCAGTGATACCAATCCTTGTGCGGCGAGATCGCATGGCAGGCGAGACATTGCGTATCTTGCCAGTGATGCGAGCAGCCCGGACACACGGCGCCGGTCCAGAACGTATTCCAGATCGTGCAGCAGCCGGGGAAGCACGACCAGCGATCTTCGGCGCGTGGCCGCCAGCGGCACCGGGGACACCAGATGTGCGGGTCGTTCATAGCTCGCGCGGGCCCAAACACGGCAATTGTAAGTCGGCGGGCTTGCTGGCGCGAGGGTCGCGGGCGCGAGCGAGCCAATGCCACGAAGCGTTCAGATTGCGGCGCGAAGTGGGTCGGGCTGAGAATCGGTCGCGGTCGCTTCCGAGCCGCCGCCACGAAGCCTTGCGCGCTGGCGGGAAAACGATCGCTCCCGCTGCCCTGCACAGGCTAACCGAGCACCAGCGAGCGCATCTCGGCGGGCCGTGGCAGCTCGCCGGCGCGAAAGCGCAGAAAGCGGATGCCCAGCTCGCGCAGCGCGTCGACCTTGATGCGCTCATCGGGCACGCTCTGAATGCCGGCGTCGTAGACCACGAGCGCGGCAAGCGGCACCAGGTCGTGGCTGCACACGACACAATCGAGCCGTTCGCGCAGCAGTTGGCGCAGCCGCTCGTCGCCCTCGATCGCCTGCTCCGACGGCAGCGCGGCCAGGTCGACCAGGCGCATGTTGGCAAAGATGACGTGGTCGGCGAGCGCCGCGCGCAACAGCAAGTAGAGCAGGCGTTGGCTCTCGGTCAGCACGCGCGGCCTGCGGTCGAGCAGCACGGGGCCGGCCGGAGTCGGGACGCGAACGGCGCTGCTTGCGAGCGCCGCGCGCGTGGCATCCGTCGCGGGCGCTCCGGTCCGCGGGAGCGGCTTCGATTGCGCGCCATGCTGATGCAGCGCCAGCATCATGGCGGCGGCGCGCTCGCTGGAGCGCGCGCGCTGCTCGTCGCGCGCGCGTCTGACCCGGATCACGGCATAAGCGAACAGCGCGATCAGGATGGCACCGAGCAACAGGCTCCAGGCCCACGGTGCGGCGTTCATGGCAACGGCGGCGAAGCAACGCCAGGCTCGCGCCTTTCCTCACCTGTCAGTATCCTCAGCGCCTGCTCGTGCAGCACAGCGTTGCTGCTGACGAGGCTACCGGCGTGCATGCCGTGGCTGCCATCGAGCGCACCGGCGCGACCGCCCGCTTCCTCGACGACGACGACGAGCGCGGCGATATCCCAGGGCTTGAGCCCGATGTCGATCGCGACTTCGCCCGCGCCTTCGGCCACCAGGACGTGCTGGTAGAAATCGCCGAAGCCGCGCTGGCGCTTGCTCGCCTTGAGCAGCGCCATCATCCCCGGCAATTCGCACAGTCGCTCCACGCCGGCCAGTCCGCCGTGAAACACCTGGCTTTGTTCGATGCGATCGACGGCCGAGACGCGAATGGGCCGGCCGTTGCGCGTTGCGCCGGCGCCGCGCGCTGCTTCCCAGCGGGCGCGCAATGCCGGGGCGCTGACGACGCCCGCGACCAGCTCGCCATGATCCTCGATCGCGAGCAGGGTCGCGAAGATCGGGATGCCGCGCGCGAAATTGGCGGTGCCGTCGATCGGGTCGACGATCAGGCGGGTGGCCGATGCGGCGCTCGTGCCGTACTCTTCGCCGATCAATCCGAGCCCGCGATGGGCCGCTCGAGCCATCGAGCGCAGCTCGCGCTCGATTTGGAGGTCGGCCGCGGTCACGGGTGTCTGATCGGCCTTGGCGTCGACCGCGAGGTCGCCGCGGCCGAACCAGTGGAGGGCAATCGCATCGGCGCGCTCGGCCAGTACCTGCAAGAAGCCGAGCCAGGCCCGCGGCGTCATGGTGTGAGCCGCGCGATCAGATGCGGCACAGGATCTCCGCGCCGCGCTGGAGCGTCGCGTCGCTCTTGGCGAAACAGAAGCGCAATACCTTTTCGTAGCGCGGGACGTTATAGAACACCGAGACCGGGATCGATGCGATGCCGTGTTCGCGCGTGAGGCGGATCGCGAGATCGGTGTCGCGCTCATCGCTGACGGCGTCGTAACCGACGCACTGGAAGAAGCTGCCGCGGCTGGGCATGAGCGTAAAGCGCGAGGCGGCGATGCCTTGACGGAAGAGGTCGCGCTTTGCCTGGTAGAAGGCCGCCAGCTCCAGGTACGGCGCCGGGTTCTGCATGTATTCGGCGAACGCGTATTGGACCGGCGCGCACGCGACGAAAGCGTTGAACTGGTGCACCTTGCGGAATTCGGCCATCAGCTCGCGCGGCGCGCAGACATAACCCATTTTCCAGCCGGTTACGCTATACGTCTTGCCGAAGGAGGAGACGAAGAAGCTGCGCTCGGCCAAGCCGGGATAGCGGGCGACACCCTGGTGGGCGTGGCCGTCGAAGACGATGTGCTCATAGACTTCGTCGCTCACCACGACGATGTCGGTGCCGCGCAGGATTGCCTCCAGCATGCGCATGTCTTCGGCGCAGAGCACCGTCGCCGTCGGATTGTGCGGCGTGTTGAGGATCAGCATGCGCGTGCGCGGCGTGATCGCCGCCTGCACTTTGCGCCAGTCGACGTGATAGTCGGGCAGCTCGAGCGCAACGAACACCGCCTTGCCGCCGAGGGTTTCGATCGCGGGCTGGTAGCTGTCGTAGGCGGGCTCGAACAGGATGACTTCGTCGCCGGGCCGAATAAACGTGGCGACGGCCGTGAATATGCCGTAGGTTGCGCCAGGCACGACCGTGATTTCGTGCTCCGGGTCGTAGTGGCTGCCGTAGAGCCGCTGCATCTTCTCGGCGATGCGCTCGCGCAGCACCGGCACGCCGGCCATGGGCGGGTACTGATTTAGCCCCGAGTTGATCGCCGTGCAGAACAGATCGCGCAACTCCTTGGCGCAATCGAAATCGGGAAAGCCTTGGGAAAGGTTGATCGCGTCGTGCTCCTGCGCCAGGCGCGACATCACGGTGAATATGGTGGTGCCGACGTGCGGGAGCTTGGAGTCGATTCGGCCGGGAAAGGGCTGCATGCGGCTATTCTAGCGAATCGGCGACGGCGGCATTGGAGGCAACGCCATCGGAGGTCAGGTCTTGCATTTTCACCGTTGCCCTGTGGCTGTATCGGGGTCAGGTCTTGCACGTTGCACGGTTTATCGAGTTTGCCTGCGCTCTGGCGAGCGCCGTCGTGCAACCTGCAAGACCTGACCGCGCGAGCTATTGTTGCGGCAGGCCGACGCGCGCGACGATGGATTTGTTGAGCGCGATGTCCTCGGCGATGAAGCGGGAGAATTCTTCGGGGGTCGAGCCGACGGCGACCAGTCCCAGCTCGTCAAGGCGCTTCTTCGCATCTGCCGTGGTGATGAACTTCGCTGCCTCGGCATGGGTGCGCTGCACGATCTGCCTCGGCGTGCCGCCGGTGAACCAGAGCCCGTACCAGCCCGTGAGATCGAAATCGGGGTAGCCCGATTCCTTGAACGTCGGAACGTCGGGCAGCACCGGCGTGCGGGTGGCGCCGGTGAGCGCGATCGGCTGCACGCGTCCCGCCTTGATGAACGGCTGGACGAATACCGTGGACACGAACGTCATGTCCACGCGCTTGCCGAGAACGTCGTTCATCGCCGGAGCGCTGCCTTTGTACGGCACGTGCGCGAGGTCGATTCCCGCCACCACCTTGAGATACTCCCCGGTGAGGTGGGTGAGGTTGCCGACACCGCTGGAGGCGAAGCTGAGCTTGCCCGGCTGCGCCTTGGCCAACGTGATCAGCTCCTTCACCGAGCGCGCCGGGACGTCCGGGTGCACCACCAGGATCAGGCCGTAGGAGCGCGCGACCTGGCTCACCGGGGCGAAATCGCGCTGCGCATCGTAAGGCAGCTTGCGATAGACCGCAACGTTGGACGTGAACGATCCGGTGGTGAACAACGCCGTATAGCCGTCGGGGGTGGCACGCGCCACCAACTCGGTGCCGATGATGCCGTTGGCGCCGGGCCGATTGTCGATCACGACGTTGGCGCCCAGGCCCTCGCCGAGCTTCTGCGCCACGAGGCGCACCATCACGTCGAGCGTGCCCCCCGAGGCGAACGGCGCGATCAGCCGGATGGGGCGGCTGGGATAGCGGTCGGCGGCAAGCCCGTCGCCCCACAATAGCGCCGCGACGCAGGCGAGCCAGCGTGCTCGGCCGACATGGCGCATGGTGTCATCTCCCTGAAGCAACCGTTCCTGCACCGGAGATGCGATTTTGCCCCCCCGCCGGCGCTTGCCGCAACGACCCGCCGGCCGGCATCGCGTCATGGCTCGGCCGCGAAGTGGCGTGCGGGGATTTCCGTGGCGAGCTCGCGCAAGGCTTGGCGGTAGTCCTGCAGCTTGGCCGCGACATGCTGGCGCTGATCGGCGCCGAGCAGGCGCAGGATGTCGATGTACATGCGATTGCTCGCTTGCAGGAAACGGGCAAACTGTTCCGCCTCGGCGCTCGGGCGATTGCGCTCCCAGCCGATCAGCCAGTCGCGCAGCTTCGGGGCGAGTGCATCGCCATCGCGCCGGTTCTGCAGCAGCGCGAGGAATTCGCGCTGGCGCCGCAGCCGGTCCTGGTAGCGCAGCTCGGCGATGAGCGGCAGGGCGTGGCTCAGCTCGCGGACCTTCGCCGCTTGCGCCGGGTTGAGCGGCCCGCTCCAGTGCTCGATGCGCTCGACGTGGCGCCGTGCTCGCAGCCGTCGCTGTTCCTGCGCCGGCGCGCCCACGCCGTTGTCTCGTGCGAACTTGCGGTTGTTCTTGTCGAACTGACGCCGAGCGCCTTCGACTTGGTCGTCAGAGAGCGTCGACAGCAGCCGGGCCGCGTCGAGATACGCGTGTTGAACGATGGCGCGGTAGCGGGCACGAACCGCCTCGATCACCCAATCGGCATCCTCGGCGCCGGGGCCGGAGCGCAGTCGCTGCTCGGCCGAGTCGAGCAACGCGGCGTAATCGTCGAGCTGAGTCGCGCGGTGCCAGGCATGGAAACGGGAGAGCCGGATGCGCAACGCCTCCTTCTGCTCGGTGCCCAGGTCGAAATAGTCGTCGGCCATCCAGGCGAGCACGTGGTCGGCCTGGTTGTATGCGATCTTGACGGCACTGCATCCGCCGAGCGCGAGGCCCAATACGAGCAGGAGCAGCCAGCGTTGCGCGAACACGATCGGAGTGGCCACGACGTCTACAGGCTGCGCAGATGCTCGAGCATCCGGGCGCGCTGGCCGGCATCGGGCAGCCGCCCGCGCCCCGCGCCGAGATTGTCTTCGAGATGCGCGACGCGCCGCGTGCCCGGGATCACGCACGTGACCGCGGGGTGCCCCAGGATCCATTTCAGGAAAAACTGCGCCCAGCTCGAACAATCGAAGTCCTTCGCCCAGGCGGGCAGGGGCTTGCCTTGCACGCGCGGGAACAGCTCGCCTTGAGCGAACGGACGATTGACGATGACGCCGAGCCCCATCTCCGCGCACAGCGGTAGCAGGCGCTGCTCGGCTTCGCGTTCGGCCATCGAGTAGTTGAACTGCGCGAAGGCGAATTCACCGCCGCGGATCACGCGCATGAGCTCGTCGTACGCGCCGGAGTGGTAGTGCGTGACGCCGCTGTGGCGCAAGCGCCCGGCTGCCTGCCAGCGCCGCAACGTCTCGAGATGCGTTTTCCAGTCGAGCAGGTTGTGGACTTGCATGAGATCGATGCGTTCGGCGCGCAGCAGCCGCAACGAATCCTCCATCTGCGCGCTGCCGGCGGCTTCGCCGCGCGTCCATACCTTGGTCGCGATGAAAAGCGATCGGTGCAGTCCCAGCCCCCGCGCGAGGTCGCCGAGCACGCCTTCGGCGCGGCCGTACATGGGCGAGCTGTCGACCACGCTGCCGCCATGCTTGACCAGCGCCCGTAGGACTTCCTTCAGCTCCGCGCGCTGGGTGGGCGCGGCACCAACGTCGAAGCTCTGGTAGGTACCAACGCCGACGACGGGCAGTCTTTCCCCGGCGATGCGGGCAAAGCGAGCGTCGATCGCAGATGTGGGCTGGGCCATGGCATCCACGAACGGCAAGGCGAGCGCACCCGCGATCAAACCAAGGCTGCGCCTGCGCGCCGATCCGAAGGTATTCACGCTTGCCGATGATACACTCTCGGCCGCCCGCGCTCGGGCGCCGTCCCCGATTGCCGATCCTCGCGCATGAGCACACATCGTCCCGGCCGCATCCTGCGATGGATCGAACGCAACATCCTCAGCCTGGGGCGCGAGATGCGGCTTTCCTATCTGCCGCCGCTCATGGTCTACATGGCCGCCGGCGTCTCGGGGCTCACCGGCATCGTGGGCACCTTCTTCGTCAAGGAGTACCTCGGCTTGTCGGCCGAGTTTCTGGCCGCGCTTGCCTTCTGGGCGGGAATACCGTGGGCGCTAAAGATGCCGCTCGGCCACCTGGTCGATCTGCTGTGGCGCTACAAGGCCGCACTGGTGTACCTGGGCGCCTGCCTGATCGCGACCGGGCTCGCCATCATGGTCGGCCTCATCTCGTACACCGAGGCGATGCGCGCCATCATGCCGGTGGCGGCCTGGTACGTGCTGGCTGCGCTGCTCTCACCCGTCGGTTACGTGCTCCAGGACGTGGTCGCGGACGCGATGACGGTGGAGGCGGTGCCGCGGCTCGACCAGCGCGGCAACCCGCTGCCGGAAGCCGAGCGCAAGCTCATGAATACCACCATGCAGACGCTGGGACGGGTGGCGATCATCGGCGGCAGCCTGCTGGTCGCCGTCGTCAACCTCGTCATGTTCGACGACGTGGAGCGCCTCGCGCAGGAAGCGAAGGCCGCCATCTATGCGCGCATCTACGCCATGGCGCTCGTCATCCCGGCGGTTTCGGTGCTCGGAGTCGTGCTGCAAAGCATGCTCGTACGCCGCGAGCTGCGGCGTCTTGCCGCCTTGGGTATGAGCCGCGTGGAGATCGATCGTGCCATGCCAGGACGCTCGGGGCGTGCGACGCCCAACTGGTGGATCCTCGGCGGCAGCCTCGTGTTCGTGCTGTTCTCCCTCGCGATGGGCTTGTCGGACAACCGCTACTCGGCCGAAGCGGTGTTCGCCGGGTCGATGGCGATCGTCTTGTTCCTGATCTGGCGCATCACCAGGGTGCTGGAGCCGCAGGCGCGCCGCACGCTGGTAGGCACGGCGCTTGTGATCTTCATCTTCCGCGCGGTCCCGACCGCCGGCGAAGGCATGAGCTGGTGGATGATCGACGAGCTTGGCTTCGATCAGCAGTTCTTCGCACTGCTCGCGCTCATCGGCACCTCGCTCACGCTGGCGGGCATGTTCATCTTCCGTCGCTTCATGGCCGAGCGCTCCATCGCCTACGTGGTCGGCACGCTCACCGTCTTCGGCACCGTGCTCGCGTTGCCGACGCTCGGCATGTACTACGGCGTACACCAGTGGACCGCGCAGGTGACGGGCGGGCTGGTCGATGCCCATGTCATCGTTGTCATCAACACGGCCCTCGAATCGCCGTTGGGACAGATCGCCATGATCCCGATGCTGACATGGATCGCGCAATCCGCCCCGGATGCCCTGAAAGCGACCTACTTCGCCGTCATGGCCTCGTTCACCAACCTGGCGCTGTCGGCATCCCAGCTCGGTACGAAATACTTGAACGGCGTCTTCGTGGTGGCGCGCGAAGTGAAAGACGCGGCCGGGCGCGTGAGCGTGTCCGCCGACTACAGCGAGCTCGGCGTGCTGCTCGTCACGGTGATCGTCATCGGCTTCGTCGCGCCGATGGTCGCGATTCTCGCCGCCAGGATGGCCCGGCTGGGAAGCGCTTGAGCGCTCGCGCGCGCTCGATCGTTGCGATCGAGCCGTGCGGCCCGGCTCGGAACACAGGCGCTACGCAGGCTCGGCCGCGCGCACGATCGTAGCTTCGAGCTCGGCGAAGCTGCGCGTAACGGGGAAGTGCGGAAACTGCGCGGCGACATGCGCGGGCGGGTGCACGAATATGCCGGCATGCGCCTCGCCCAACATGGCGACGTCGTTGTACGAATCGCCCGCCGCGATGGTGCGGAAGTTGAGCGCCTTGAAGGCGCGCACCGCGGCGCGCTTGTGATCGGCCATGCGCAGACGGTAGTCGCGCACCTCGCCGTCGGGGCCGATATCCAGCTCGTGGCAGAACAGTGTCGGCCAGCCGAGCTGGCGCATGAGCGGCTGCGCGAATTGGCTGAAGGTGTCCGACAGAATCACGACCTGGAAGCGGCTACGCATCGCGCCGAGAAATTCCTGGGCGCCGGGCAGCGGGCCCATGCGCTCGATCACTTGCTGAATATCGGCTAGACCGAGCTTGTGCCGGCGCAGGATATCGAGCCGAGCGCGCATGAGCCGGTCGTAGTCGGGCTCGTCACGCGTGGTGCGCGCAAGCTCGGCGATGCCCGTGCGCTCGGAGAACTCGAGCCAGATTTCCGGAATCAGCACGCCTTCGAGGTCCAGACACAGTATGTGCACGGCCATTGCTCCATCGATGCTTTTCTACCGCGCCGCCCGCGGCAGAAAAGCGCGCATTCTAACCGCAACGGCGTAGCCGCGTCGCTCCCAGTGAGCGCAGGCGAGGCGCCGCTCGCCGGCGCATGGGTGCGAGACGACGTGTGCGGCAATGGCACGCGATGGCGCGCGGGCAACGCAGCCTCGCTCGTCCCGCTTGACAGGGAGGGCCATATCAGTTGAGCTTCACGCCGGCGCGGCGAACCACGTCGGCCCAGCGGGCGATGTCCTGGCGCACGAAATCGGCGGCCTGCCGCGGTGTGATGCCCTGAATGACGTCGAGGCCTTGCTCGCTCAACTTCGCCTTCAGCTC
Organism: Burkholderiales bacterium; assembly: GCA_020848435.1. Lineage (GTDB taxonomy): Bacteria > Pseudomonadota > Gammaproteobacteria > Burkholderiales > WYBJ01 > WYBJ01. The sequence continues at coordinate 184,658 of JADLAC010000059.1, forward strand.
GCCGGCGTCGAGGCTTTTCTGCACGATGGCGTGAATGCGATCGACGATCGCCGGCGCGACCCCGCTCGGCATCGCGAGACCATACCAGGAGCCGGCGCGATAGCCCGCCAAGCCCGATTCGCTCATGGTCGGCGCTTCGGGCAGCGTGGCGGAGCGCCGCTCGCTGGTGACCGCGATCGCGCGTATGCGATTGGCCCGCACGTGTGCCAAGGCGCCCGGGAAGCTGGTGAAGTAGAACTGCACCCGCCCGGATACGAGGTCCACCAGGGCCGCGACTGTGCCTTTGTAGGGCACGTGCGTGAGTTCGAGGCCCGCGCGCTGGGTGAGCAGCTCGCCGGCGAGATGCGACGGCGTGCCGACGCCCGAGGACGCGTAGTTGACTTCGCGCGGGCGCGCGCGCACATGGGCGATGAGATCCGCTAGCGTGCGCGCCGGCAACTGGGGATGGACGGCGAGCATGAACGGCACGTCGGCAACCATCGTGACCTGCGTGAAGTCGCGCACGAAGTCGTAGCCGAGCTTCGGGTAGAGACTGGGGGCGACGGTGCTCGAACCGCTCGACAGCAGCAGCGTGTAGCCGTCCGCGGGCGCCTTGGCGGCGAGCTCCGCCGCGATATTGCCTGCTGCCCCCGGCCGATTGTCGATCACGACCGGCTGGCCCAAGCCGGCCGCGAGCTGCTCGCCCAATGCGCGCGCGAGGATGTCGCTGGTGCCCCCGGGGGGAAAGCCCAGCACGAGCCGCAGCGGACGTGCCGGGTAGGGCTGCGGTGCGGCGGTGTGCGGGACAGCGAGCACGATGAGCGCGGCGGCGCACGCGATCGCATTGCGGGCCAAGCGGCGCGTGGCGCGGTGCAAGCGCTGCCGTTGAAATCCCATGAGCTCCTGCTCGCACTCCGATTGCAGGGCGCGCTGCGCGCAAGATCGACCGATCCGATGCATCATGGTGTGTTCCCCTTTTCGGTCATGGCTTGGCGATGGGTCTGCATACACGCCGCTTGACCTGCGCGCCACATTGCCGCCGCCGATCGCTGTCGGGCGCGGGCGACGCGCGGGTGGCGCGGCCGGATCGAATTTTGCCCATCGAGCGCGTTCCAATCGAGGCATGGGTATTGCGGGTAGTGTCTCAGTTTGAAATGTAACGGTCAGTCCGCCAGCTTCGCGATTTCTTCCAGCGACCATACATGATCCGCGACCTTGGCTTCCATCGCTGGCGTGACGCGCAGAGTCTTATGGATGCGCCC